>CAYQIM010000038.1:0-238963 GCA_964417555.1 Rickettsiella sp.
ACGGCGTGATGCGTTTCCTGCTTCGCCCGTCAACGCACGCCTATCGCGGGCTCCTCAACTTCGCATTGCTTCCGCAATGCTCTCATTGTCTCGTCGAATGTAGGATCTTTATTTTATGGATAAATATCCAAGTAATCAATGAATTAATTGGTAATGTCCTTATGAATTATTGCGAGATATGTTTTTACGCCTTCTGTGACTGACATAAAAGAACCTTGATAGCCTATAGCACGTAATTGAGATAAATCGGCTTGGGTAAAACTTTGGTAACACCCTTCTAACGTCGCCGGAAAAGGAATATAACGAATCTCTCCGTATCCATGAAAATTAATAACCGCTTGCGCTAAGCGATTAAAACTTTCACTATGGCCCGTGCCTGCATTATAAATTCCGCTTTTTTTAGATTTTAAAAACCACAAATTAATGGCGACAGCATCATCTACATAGATAAAATCGCGTTGTTGTTCGCCATTATTATAACCATCGCTTCCTTGGAATAAATTAATAACGCCCGTTTCCCTTAGCTGCTGGTCGGCATGCAATACCACACTAGCCATTTTTCCTTTATGGCTTTCCTTAGGTCCATAAACATTAAAGTAACGTAAACCTACAATTTGGCTTTTCGCGTCGCCTAAAATGCTTCGCACATAGTGATCAAATAAATATTTCGAGTAGGCATAGACATTGACTGGCTTTTCGTATTGCTGCTCTTCCTTAAATTTATTTCCTACGCCGTAGACAGCAGCACTCGACGCATAAATAAAGGGGAGCTTCCAGCTTAAACAATAATGCAATAAAGTTTTTGAATATTCGTAGTTATTTTCCATCATATACCGCCCATTCCACTCGGTTGTTGTTGAACAAGCGCCTTGGTGAAAAATAGCCGTTAATTTAGGAAAATATTTATTCTGCTTTATTTTTTCTAAAAAATCTTGTTGGTCTAAGTAATCAAAAACCGCACAATCGCTGATATTTTTAAACTTAATTCCGTCAGTCAGATCATCAACGACAAGGATCGGCGTATCCGGATACTGTGTATTTAATTGTTTAACCAAATTACTACCAATAAAACCGGCGCCTCCGGTCACGATAATCATACGCCCCCCTCTTTAATTGTTGAAATAATAGCACTGGTAGAACAGCCTTCCACGCTATCAATTATTTTAACTTGACCGCCATAGGTTTTTACTAGTTTTGCTTCGGGGAGATCTTTGACTTGATAATCGCCCCCTTTAACCCAAATATCCGGATGAAGTAACTTAATAAGACGTTCCGGCGTTGCATCACTAAAGGGAACGATCCAATCCACTGCACTTAATCCTGCCACCACAGCCATGCGTTTTTCTAAGTTATTAATCGGACGTTCTGAACCTTTCAAACGCGATACAGAAGCATCGTCGTTGACCGCAACAATTAAGCGATCACCCAAACGTTTTGCTTGTTCTAAATAAGCCACATGACCGGCATGTAAAATATCAAAACACCCCCCTGTCATCACAATTTGCTCTCCATGAGCCTTCGCATCTTCAACTACAACCTTGAGTTCTGCTTCTGATAAAATACCTCGATGAAATGAAAATTGCTGTATTTGAATAGCACGCCTCAATTCGGCGGGGCTGACCGTAGCCGCGCCAAGCTTTCCTACGACAATGCTCGCTGCCATGTTAGCCAATTGCGCCGCCTGAGCTAAATCTTTTTTATTAGCCGCATAACTCAAAGCAAAACAAGCGATTACCGTATCACCTGCACCTGTCACATCGTAAACTTGCTGCGCAAACGCCGGCAAAACCACTTCCGGCTGATTCTGCTGGATTAGAGTCATTCCTTGTTCACCGCGGGTAACTAATAAAGCCTCAAAGTTGTGTGCATTTAAAAGTTTTGATCCTTTTTGTAATAAATCCTCTTCATCGTTGCAAACCCCTACTACGGCCTCAAATTCACGCCGATTAGGGGTCAATACCGTAGCACCCCGATATAAATTAAAATCATTACGCTTAGGATCCACAAAAATAGGTTTGCCCGCACGCCGTGCAGATTGGATGAGATCCTGCACATGCGCCAAACAACCTTTCGCATAATCCGAGAAAATAACCACATCTACTTGCGACAGACGCTGTTCAAATAATTTCTTTAACGCGACATAATCAATTTGATAGTTTGGCTCTTCAAAATCAAGTCGTATCAACTGCTGGTGTAAACTCAGCACACGCAATTTTGTTACTGTCGGTAATTGCGGCATTCGCTGTAAATAACAATGAACACCCGCTTCACTCAATTTTTTTTCTAAGGTATCGCCAGCCTGATCTTGACCACAAAAACTTAACAAATCTACCTGCGCCCCTAAAGAAGCAATATTTAAAGCAACATTACCAGCACCGCCAGGACGTTCTTCAATAGATTGCACATGAACAATAGGAACCGGGGCTTCAGGAGAAATTCTTGAGGTTGCACCAGACCAATAACGATCGAGCATAACATCGCCGACCACTAATACACGAATGGAGTTAAACAAAGGTACTTGAATTTTCATTAATACACTAAGGTAGAGACTGAAGCTTAGTTTATGCAATAATATGATACCGAGTCCATTCCTACTCAATCTGGGCTTACGCGAAAAATTGTATTTTGGCTGTAGCGCGCGGCGCCGATTTTTCGAGTAAGTCCAGTCAATTTCTTTAAAAAAGGTGTTCCGATGACGACAGACGCAAGAAAGAAGGCCCTTAGTATCGCATTAAGTCAAATTAAGAAACAGCATGGGGAAGGTGCTGTCATGCGTTTGGGAGACTCCAGTCAAGTTCCTATAGAAGCCATATCGACTGGCTCTTTAGGTTTAGATATCGCTTTAGGAATTGGCGGATTACCACGGGGACGCATTGTCGAAATCTACGGCCCGGAATCTTCCGGTAAAACCACACTAACCTTGCAAACCATTGCCGAATGCCAAAAAAAAGGGGGCATTGCGGCATTTGTTGATGCCGAACATGCGCTTGATCCAATCTATGCCGGTAAGCTAGGTGTTAATCTTGATGATCTATTGGTTTCACAACCTGATACGGGTGAACAAGCATTAGAAATCGTTGATATGTTGGTACGCTCGAATGCCGTTGATATTATTGTTGTCGATTCGGTTGCCGCGCTGACGCCTCGTGCTGAAATTGAAGGTGAAATGGGCGACTCGCACATGGGTTTACAAGCGCGATTAATGTCACAAGCCTTACGCAAATTAGCTGGAAACATCAAACGCTCTAACACTTTAGTCATCTTCATTAATCAAATCCGCATGAAAATCGGTGTTATGTTTGGAAATCCGGAAACAACCACCGGCGGTAATGCGCTTAAATTTTATGCTTCCGTACGTCTTGATATACGTCGCACCGGCTCAATCAAAAAAGGCGATGAAACTATAGGAAATGAAACGCGCGTTAAAGTAGTAAAAAATAAAATTGCTCCGCCATTTAGACAAATAGAATTTGAAATTCTTTATGGCCAAGGTATTTGCCGACTTGGAGAAATTGTCGATTTAGGCGTAACAAACGGGTTAATCGACAAAGCAGGCGCTTGGTATAGCTTTCAAGGAGATCGAATCGGCCAAGGTAAAGAAAATGTAAAACAGTTTTTAAAAGAACGTCCCGAAGTTTATCAAACCTTAGAAACTCAACTGCGCGAACGTTTGCTCAATAAGCCCGTTGTACAAACAACGGCTGAACTTGAAACAGAAAACGCTGATTAGTTTAGTTTTCGATGATACTGCTTACTGCATTTGAATTTTTGGCAAGACGCTGCGAACTGAAGCAACCTTCGTTAATACAATAATAAGGATTGCAAATTGAACAGCGTTACCAAAAATTCAAATGCGAAATGTACAGAGAATAATCAAAAAGCTCGCCGTGTCGCGCTAGGATATTTGGCAAAACGTGAATATAGCGAGTACATGCTAGGAAAAAAGTTATTACAAAAAGGCTTTTCAACCCCTGTTATTCAAACTGTTTTACAACAACTTATCCAGGAAGAATTGTTAAATGATGAGCGTTTTTGTGAGGTTTTCACTACTCATCGTATACGTCAGGGTTACGGCCCCGTACGCATTGCATGCGAATTACGCCAGCAGGGCATCAGAGAAGAAATCATAATATTACAACTTCAGCAAAGCGAATCTATTTGGTTGGACTGTATTAAAAAAATTCAGCAAAAAAAATTCTCTTCGTCAACAGATGATTTAAAAGAAAAACTACGCCAAATTAACTATCTCCAATACCGCGGTTTTAGGCTTGACCAGATAAAAGAAAGTCTCAAATTAGCGGATAAAAACTAATCATTTATTATGTCAAACTCAACTTTACCTGAATTCAGTAAGATAAATCCCTCAACTATTGTTTCTAAACTAAAAAAAATACTTGAAAAAAACCGCTCTGATCTACCCTGTTTATTAACAGAGGTCACGCCTCTTGATTGGAGCTTAATTGAGCATCTCGACGATCTCAATGATCGCATTCAACGTTTTTGGTCGCCGATCAATCACCTCCATGCTGTTAAACAAACTCCTGAATTACGTGAAGTCTATAATCAATGTCTGCCACTACTTAGTGCTTATAGCTCCGAACTAGGCCAAAATAATTCGCTTTACCAAGCCACTAAAATTTTAGCAAATAGTAATTATCACTTTGATTATGCACAGGAAAAATGTCTACATAATGAATTACGTGATTTTCATTTAAGTGGTGTTGATTTACCTGAGCAAAAAAAAGATAGATATCGAGATATTCAAGCAAAACTTTCCCAACTATCAAGTCAATTTGAAGAAAATCTCCTAGATGCTACGGCAGATTGGTCTAAACTTATTACTGATAAAGCTGAATTACAGGGGCTTCCCGATTATGTCATTGCTAGTGCAGAAAGCACCGCACAAGAAAAAGGACTGACAGGTTATTTACTCACACTTGATTACCCTTTGTATTTTCCGGTACTAACCCACGCCGACAATCGTTCATTACGTGAAACACTTTATCACGCCTATATCACACGGGCCTCTGAGCTCAATAATCCCCAATTTGATAATAGTTCAATTTTATTAGAAATACTCAATCTACGCCATGAATTAAGCCTATTGTTAGGTTTCAATAATTATGCGCAAAAAAGCCTTGCCTCTAATAAAATGGCTAAAAATATCGAAGAAGTTACTAGTTTTTTAGAGGAATTAATTCCCACCACACAATCTAAAGCAAAAAAAGAATGGCAATCCTTATCTGAATTTGCTTATTCCTGCGATCAAATTGATAGTTTACAACCATGGGACATTTTATATTACCGTGAAAAACAACGTGAAAAAAACTTTGGCATTAGTGAAGACGCGTTGCGTTGTTATTTTCCGATTGAAAAAGTTCTCACCGGCCTTTTTACTCTCATTCATCGCTTATTTGGCATGCATGTGCAAGAAGTTAAAAATATCGATGTATGGGATCCTAGCGTACGTTTTTTTGCTATTACCGATGAACAGCAACAATTACGAGGTCAATTTTATTTAGATCTTTACGCAAAGCCCGAAAAACGTGAAGGGGCGTGGATGGATGATTATCAATCACGACGACGTTTGCGTGATGGAAGCATCCAAACCCCGATTGCTTTTCTAACCTGTAACTTTTCACCACCTATCGATTCCACACAAACTGTCTTATTAACGCATGAAGAAGTGTTAACTTTATTTCATGAATTTGGCCATGGACTGCAGCATATGCTCACGCTCATTGATTATGAAGGTGTTTCTGGAATTAATGGTGTCGCCTGGGATGCGGTAGAATTACCCAGTCAATTTTTAGAATATTTTGCCTGGGAAAAACCTGTATTAGATTTGATTAGCAGTCACTATAAAACCGGTGAAGTATTACCTGATGCTTTGATCGAAAAGATGCGCGCTGCCAGAAATTTTCAAGCTGGTTTACAATTATTGAGGCAACTAGAACTTGCCTTATTTGATTTCCGTTTACACGCTGAATTTGATCCGAAAAAAGGATACGTTCAAATTCAAGAATCACTCGACCAAATACGCCAACACATCGATATCATACCCGTCTCTTCTTTTAATCGATTTCAGCACGGTTTTTCACATATCTTTGCTGGTGGTTACGCGGCCGGTTATTACAGTTATCTATGGGCAGAAGTCTTAGCCTGCGATGCCTTTTATAAATTTTTAGAAGAAGGGATTTTTAATCAAGCAACCGGACAAGCCTTTTTAGAAACTATTCTAGAACAAGGTGGCGCCGTTGATGCAATTGAATTATTTAAAAAATTCCGTGGACGTGCGCCTAAAATTCAACCTTTTTTAGAAAGTTTAGAGATTAGTTCCTAAGCTTCATTTTTATTCGTTTTTGGTAAGGTAAAAGGTAAATGGACAATCTGCAACATTAGTACGTTTACATGTATATTGAAAAGCATTCTTTTTCACCCAGTGCTTTCCTTCGGGGATATAAGCAACTAATTTTTGTTGGTTCCGCAAATAAATAAAAAAAGGTATATTGCTATTAGAATTGCTTTTATATATACATTTAAGGGGTGGTTGTTTTTTAAACTGAGTAAGCAGCTCAACTCTATCTAGTTGAAATATATTATGTTTCAATTCATCTAAAGTGTTATCAGTAATCGGTTCTTCATTGAGTTCATATATCCATCCTCCTGGAGCCGTATAAACTGCCTGAATAACTTCTGGACTAGGACACACGTCCGCTTGCACTGCCAAGCTAAACAGCAAGGAAACTATAAAACCTATACTTAAGATTTTTATTCTCATACTATTTATTCCTTTAAATCTCAACTTACTAGGCTTATTTTAACTGATTTATAACTTTCGAAAAGTCCAAAACTATTCAAAATATAAGAAAACTAGATAGATATAGTACTGCTTATTTCTAAACGTCTAGCTAAACTCGAACTAAATTTATTTTCTGGATCCCACTGCCGTTTAACAGCCAACCACTCTGGATAACGCGAATACATCGCACGAAATGCTTCAGGTTTTAAACGTACATCTTTCGCTAAATATACCCGCCCACCGGCTGCTATAACGAGTGCATCTAACTTGTCTAAACAACTAAATAAACCTTGATTACGGAGTGGAAGGTCGAGTGCCAATGTAAAACCCGGCAAAGGAAAAGACAAAGGTGCTGCATTGGCGCAACCAAAGCGTTTTAAAACAGCCAAATAAATAGGGTATTTATCCGTAGATAAAGTTTCTAAAATTTGCTTGGTAACAACATATGCTGACGCAGTCGGTATTACACATTGATATTGCAAAAACCCTCGTCTACCGTATAAGCGTGGCCAATGCGTAATACGATCAAGCGGATAAAAATAATCACGATAGGGTAATAAAACTGGATGTTTTTTTTGTCCTAAACGCTGATAATAATATTTATTAAAACCTTTAATAAACGTTTGATGAAGTAATCCATTGGGTAAGTAAAAAGGAAGTTTATAAGATTTATGCTTTGGCGATATAAAAGGCGTACCCATTCTCTGTGATGGTAACATAGCTAAATCGGCATGGCACGCGCGCATAATAATGCTACGCCCTAACGGTAAATTTAGGCCATCTAGCCAAGCGACTTCGTATTCATCCTGTGCATTCTCTTTTGACAAATAATTAAAAGTTTCTTTTAGGTTATCACTTATTTGATGCTGCACGAGCATATAAGCCGTTGTAATAGGCTTAAGCTTTATTGTCACTTTACCAACGATGCCCGTTAAACCCATACCACCTATCGTTGCCCAAAATAATCCCGACTGTATATTTGGCGAACACGTTATTCTTTCGCCATTTGCTGTTATTAACTCTAATGCTAATACATGCTGCCCAATAGAACCGACCTGATGATGATTTTTCCCGTGAACATCAGCAGCGACGCAGCCACCTAAAGTCACGTTACCCGTTCCTGGAGTCACCGGTAAGAACCATCCGCATGGAACAATGACATCGAGAAGGTTTGTTAAACGAATACCTGCCTCAACACAAACAATACCTTGTTGTTCATCAAACTCAAGAAAACGATCTAAACGCTCTGTTAAAATAAGGCATCCATTTTTATTTAAAGCCGCATCGCTATAACTCCCTCCTAAACCGCGCGCAATACAATTCGGTCCAAACATCTCTAAGCCAGAATAATTCTCCGGACGTAATAAACGCTTGGGAGATTGAATAGGATAATGGTTAAAGCTTGTTTGATATTCTTGATAATAGCTCATCAACTCATCCTACAGCAGAAGCAACAGGTATTAGAAGCAACAGGTATTAAAGGTTTCAGCTTTAGGCCAGATAAAACATGACTTAAATAATCTCTAACTGCTTTGGCATTGTCCATTTTTAAAACCTGTACTAACAAAACCTTGGCCTGTTGGAAGCTAATATGGCGGATAACCGATTTTATTCGCGGAATCGAAAAGGAATTCATACTCAAAGCATCAAAACCCATGGCAAGTAATAAAGGAATAGCCAACGGATCGCTAGCCATTTCCCCACATATACTGACTGGCTTTTGAGCCTGGTGAGCTGCCTCTACCACCTGAATTAAAGCTTGCAAAACGGAAGGCTGAAAAGGATCATAGAGATTTGCAACTCGGGGATTATTACGATCTACCGCCAACATATATTGCGTCAAATCATTACTACCTACCGATAAAAATTCAACGCGTTCTGCTAAAGCATGTGCCTGATAAATGGCTGAAGGGACTTCTATCATAATTCCTATAGGAGGTTTGCACGCATTGGGATCTTCACTTAGTTCTTTTTCATAGGCTTGTTCAATCAAACCTAAAGCATGATCTGCCTCTGAAACACAGCTAATCATAGGTAACATAATCCGAAGGTTATTAAGCCCACGATTGGCGCGTAACATAGCTCGAATTTGTATTAAAAAAATTTCCGGATGGTCAAGCGTTACACGTATTCCGCGCCACCCTAAAAAAGGATTATCTTCTTGAATAGGAAAATAAGGTAATGCTTTATCTCCTCCTATATCGAGCGTTCGCATCACCACTGGCCGCGGAGAAAAAGCCGCTAATAATTGGCGATAAAGCCCATATTGTTCATCTTCTGCTGGGAAACAATCCCGAATTAAAAAAGGCATTTCTGTACGATACAGACCGATACCTTCAGCGCCCGTTGTCAACGAAAGATTAGCATCTGCCATCAACCCAGTATTTACCCAAAGAGAAATAGCATAACCATCTAAAGTCTCTGCCGGGAGGTCTCGTAACAATTCTAAACTATCGGAAAATTCACGCTGTTGTTCAATTAATTCAACAAAACTTTGCTTTACTTGCTCAGAAGGAGCAACGGTTATACGTCCTTGAGATCCATCTACAATGATAATTTGCGCCTCTAAAAGATTAACCGGCAAATTTTCTACCCCTGTAATCGCCGGAATTCCTAATGACCGCGCTAATATCGATAAATGTGAATGGCTAGAACCTTTTACAGAAACAATACCCACTAAGCGACCCTCAGGAACTTCCGCCAATGCAGAAGGAGATACTTCCTCTCCCACTAAAATAGTCTTTTCCGGATAAGAGGTCGGTGTAATCTGAGCATCCTGTAAATGCATCAGTATGCGTCGACCCAAATCACGTAAATCAGCCGCTCTTTCGCGCAAATAGTCATCATCAACCTTTTCAAAATGATGCACATGAGAAGCTATCACTATTTGTAACGCCGCTTGCGCCCACTGTTCTGAATCTTGGATAACCTTAATGACTTCTTTTTCCAGGCTTGCTTTATCTAAAATTGCTAAGTAAACATCAAATAAGGCTTGCTCTTCCACAGGCAACACAGACTGCATATGTTTTTTTAAACGCTGTATATCGTTGCGTGCTGATTTGAAGGCTTTTTTTAATTTAACTATTTCTTCCGCTATATCTTCTACTTTTTTTTGAGGAACTGCCTCCAAATCAGCAAACGGATAAACAACAACAACTTGCCCAATTGCTATACCAGGAGCACTAGCAATACCTTGAAAGCTAATATTCTGCTGAAGTTCTTGTTTTTTATTTTCCTTAAACGAAATTTCTCCAGTAGCTTCGGCATAAGCCAACACCCCCCCTAATTGGGCAGCCATGGTAACTAAAAACGCTTCTTCCGTTTCATCAAAACAACGCTGTTCTTCTTGTTGAACAATGAGCACGCCTAATAAGGCGCGATTATGAACAATAGGAACGCCCAAAAAAGCTTTATAACGTTCTTCCCCAACGCTTTCCACATAGAAAAAATTGGCATGCTCTGGTGCGTTCTCAATATTAATAAGCTCTCTCGTTCTACCCACTAAACCGACTAAACCCTGATCAAACGATAAACGAACTTTGCCAACAGACTGTGGGTTAAGACCGTCCGTTGCCAACAAAACGTAATTCTTCTTATCGTCTAACAAAAAAACCGTACAGGACTGCGTATGCAGCGCCTCACGAACTCGACTTACTAAAATCTGTAAGGCTTGCTCAAAACGCTGCGCACTACTGATTTCCTGAACAATACGACGAAGCACCTTTAACATCGGTAAACACCTAAAATAAATTATGATTTAAACCGTAAAAGAGGGGGCTACCCATTGTAATTTAAGTTGTGAGCCACAACTTGAAATACTTCCTTTTCGTGATGGGGATTTCAAGGGGACGGCCATATCGATCGATTGCGCAAGCGCTTGAGCGCTTATTTCCCATTAAAATCTACGCTAATTCGTTTGCTGGTTTATTCAACTTTTTCTACTAGCGTTGGACCATTAACTGCTCTATGCATCTTTTTTAGCTGCATTGCACCTTCTGGTAGTAAAGTTGATAACTCTTCTAATGCTCGACGGTAAACATGTCGTTTAAAAGTTATCACTTGCCTTATTGGATACCAATAGGGCGCCCATCGCCAACGATCAAACTCGGGCGAGCGAGTAACGTCAAAACGAATTTTTTCGGGGTCTCCTGTTAAACATAACAAAAACCATTTTTGTTTTTGTCCAATGCATAAAGGCTGAACATGTACGCGTCGTAAATGAGGCGGCAACCAATAATATAGCCAATTTTTAGTTCCTCCGAGTAATTTCACATCGGAATCTTCAAGGCCTAACTCTTCATAAAGCTCTCTAAATAATGCTTGTTCAGGCGTTTCATCGCTTTGCATTCCACCTTGAGGAAATTGCCATGCATGCTGACCAATACGACGCGCCCAAAGAACCTGACCAAACTCATTAGCAACAATAATCCCCACGCCGATACGAAAGCCATCTGCATCAATCACACTATCTCTCCAAATCTCCACATAGATTATGGCTTACATTGTTTCATAAAAATAATAGGGGGTAAACTGCGATAAAAATCTATTTTACACTCTTTTTATTAAATTGTGTTTCTACTCATAACAGTTGATAACGCGAAAATGGTCTTTTGAACAAGAGAGGCCATTCAAAGGAAAAAACCTCAAGCTTCACAATGGGGAAATTCCCATCATAAGGAAAAGCTAGAAACTACCAACTCAGCGTATAGAATCATATCCATTGATGACGCCATTCCTAGAAAAAACAATTTGCCAAAGTTGAATATCACGGGCCCTAAAGGCACCTGCACAGGCTAGCAAATAATATTTCCACAAACGATAAAAAGTTGAATCATAATATTTTTGCAAAGTATGCCAATTTTTATCAAAATTAGCATACCATGCCATTAAAGTCTGATCGTAATAAGCTCCAAAATTATGCCAATCTTCCATCACAAAAAAATTTTCGCTTGCTTTCCCAATCTGCTGAATAGAAGACAAAACACCATTGGGAAAGATATATTTGTGGATCCATGGATTGGGATGATATTGTGATATATTGCTACCAATAGTATGTAATAGAAATAATCCCTCTTTTTTCAGGCAGCGATTAACAAGCCTCATATAACTATAATAATTCTTAGGGCCTACATGTTCAAACATACCAATAGAACAAACCCGATCAAAAGATCCGCGAATGGCGCGATAATCCATTAATTTAATCTCTACGGGAAGCTCGCGACAAAGCTCCTTAGCATAATGATATTGCTCTTTTGATACGGTTACACCCAGTACAGATACACTGTAGTTTTTCGCCGCAAAGCGACAAAAGCTGCCCCAACCACACCCAATATCCAAAACATGCATTCCTGGTTGCAGCTGTAGCTTTTCGCATATCAAGGCAAGTTTAGCATGCTGCGCTTCATCTAAATTCGAACATCCTTTCCAATAGCCACAACTGTAAGTCAATTCTTTATCCAGCATCGCTTGGTATAAAGCATTTCCTTTATCGTAATGTCGCCTACCCACTTCAAAAGCGCGGGATTCAGCTTGCAAATTCCATCCACTCATGAGAAAGGCTAGGAGTTTAGTTTTTAAAAAATAATATAAAAAATATTTATTTTTTTTAATTTTCTCTGCTAAACCTGCTCGTAAAAGACAATAAAAAAACTGATCTAAGCTTTCACAATCCCACCATTTGGCAACATACGTCTCACCTAATCCTAAAATAGGACTTCTTAAAACTCTAGCATAAAATTTTTCATTATGGACCTGAATATCCGACGTTTTTTTACCATTAAGCTCTATTCCAGCCTCAAACAACAACGTTTGAACACATTTTTTAGTGCGACCAAAATTCATGTCAATTTCCTATCCAAAAAATATAAAAAACCCTCAATACTCTTACAACTAACAACAAGTTACGTTATAGTGAGTAAGTTCTTCCTTATGCTATTACTATCAGAACCTAAAATTGAACTATGCCCACTTATCCTTTGATAAAAAATCTACTTTCAAGCAAGCCCTACGATCATCAAGCTACTCACTTAGGGTTAATTGAAACCCATATTGCTTGGGTTATTTTGACTGGAAAATATGCCTATAAAATAAAAAAACCTGTTAACTTTGGATTTTTAGATTTTTCCACATTAGAAAAACGAAAATATTACTGCGAGAAAGAACTTCAATTAGGTCTGCAATTTGCATCAGAAATTTACCTCGCTGTTATTCCTATTACAGGAACCTATGAAAAACCCATTGTTAATGGCACGGGTCCTATTCTAGAATATGCCATTAAGATGCATGAATTTCCACAAAATAATTTATTTAGTGCTTTACTAAAACAAGGTCGCTTGACAGAAAATTTGATAGATAAATTGGGAGAATTAATCGCTGAATTCCATAAAAAAACACCAATAGCACCTCCAGAATCTCATTTTGGCCTTCCTAAAGAAGTCCATGCGCCTACCCAACAAAATTTTGCCCAAATAGCCCCTTTACTTACCCATACTGACGATATTAAGCAATTAAAACAATTAGCTGCTTGGGCTGATCAACAATTTGAACAACATCAAACATTATTACACGAGCGAAAAAAACAAGGTTACATTCGCGATTGTCATGGCGATCTCCATTTGGCAAATATTATTCTTTATAATAATAAACCTGTCCTTTTTGATCGGTTAGAATTTAATGAAGACCTCAGATGGACGGACGTCATTGCAGATATCGCTTTTTTAATGATGGATTTAACAGAAAAAAAACAAACAAATTTCGCCAATCATCTTCTTAACACCTATCTCTACTATACTGAAGATTACCAAGGGCTTGCTTTATTACCTTACTATCTCTCTTACCGTGCCGTAGTACGCGCTAAAATAGCTTTATTGCGATTAAAACAGGATAGTCTAAATAATAAAGAAAAAAAAGAAATACAGCGCGATTACTATAACTATATCAAACTTGCAGAATTCTATACCCGCCCAACAAAACCTCGTTTATTCATTACACACGGGCTTGCTGGATCTGGAAAAACAACTATTGCAAAAAAAACCGTTAAATATTGCGGTGCTATCCAAATAAATTCCGACATTATACGTAAAAATTTATTTAAAATACCTCTTCACACCAGCTCTCATTCTGATCTAAATAGCGGAATTTATACCTTCGAAGCAACAAAAGAAACGTATAAAAAACTCGAAAATTTAGCAGAAATAATTATAAAAGCCGGCTTTTCAGTAATTATTGACGCAAGTTTTCTTCAATACGCACAGCGAACTGCTTTTTATAAGCTTGCAAAACACTTAACCGTCCCTTTTTATATATTACACTGTCAAGTCAATGATTCAGAAATAGAACAACGCATAAAAAAAAGATTAAAAAATCCCACAAGAATTTCCGAAGCTAATTTAAACATTTTATCAAATCAAAAAAAGAATATAGAGCTTCTCACAGATACAGAAAAAAAACACGCCCTGATCATTGAGGGTAAACAAACTGCTTTAAAAAGTATTTTAGAAAAAATTTGCCCGCGCACCCGTTTTGAGATGCTATCATAAACCGGCTGAGCTAAACTAATAATTTTATAGAGGAGTGTTTTATGTTTGATATAAATTTTATTAATGATTTGGCCAAGCAATTCAGTGAGAAGCTTCCGCCCGGAGTAAATAAATTCAAAAAAGAACTCGATAAAAATTTTCGTACTGTGTTGCAAAGTGTATTTTCGAAACTTGATCTGGTCACGCGCGAAGAATTTAACATCCAAAAAGGAGTCCTGGCAAAAACTCGTGCTAAAATAAGTCTTTTAGAAAAACACGTTGTAGAATTGGAAAAACATTTACCGAAGCCCAAATCCAAAAAAAAGAGTAAGTAAAGTTCTCTAAGATCATTGGGCTGCAACGATATCAGCCAAAATAATAGCAAGAAGGAGCTGCATTATGTCATTAGCCATCATACAAACGCGCGCAAGTGCAGGGATTAAAGCCCCCCGTGTCTCCGTTGAAGCCCATATTTCTAATGGTTTACCTAGTTTATCTATCGTTGGCTTAGCAGAAACAGAAGTTAAAGAAAGTCGCGATCGCGTTCGCAGCGCACTTTTAAATTCACAATTTGAATTTCCCATTCGGCGGATTACTATAAGCCTCGCTCCTGCCGATCTGCTTAAAGAAGGTAGCCGCTTCGACTTACCGATTGCTTTAGGAATTTTAGCAGCTTCTCAGCAAATCCCAAATGACAGTCTTAAAGATTATGAATTTATTGGTGAGTTAGCCTTATCAGGCGAGCTACGACCCGTTTCAGCAATATTACCGTTTGCATTAGAAGCGCATAAAGCAAATCACAAAATTATATTACCGACTGACAATGCCTTAGAAGCCAGTTTAAGCCGAAATACCAATATCCTGGCGGCAAAAAATATTTTACAGGTCTGTGCACACCTTCATGGTAAAGAACTTCTAACACCTTATAAGCAAAAGTTTGAAATTTCTGATAATAGAATTTTATTGGATTTAAGAGAAGTCTACGGGCAAACCCAGGCAAAACGTGCTCTAGAAATTGCCGCTAGTGGAAGACGTAGTTTACTACTAATAGGTCCACCAGGTACTGGAAAATCTATGTTAGCCATACGTTTAATTAGCTTATTACCCCTATTAAACGACCAAGAAGCCTTAGAGCTAGCCGCTGTACATTCCATTTATGGTAAAGAATTCAAAATTAATGATTGGAAGTCACCCCCTTTTCGCGCACCTCATCATACTGTGTCTACTATTGCCTTAGTCGGCGGCGGGAACCCGCCTCGGCCCGGTGAAATTTCTTTAGCTCATCAGGGTGTTTTATTTCTCGATGAATTGTCTGAATTTAACCGCTATACCTTGGAATCCTTACGTGAACCACTAGAATCAGGTTCCATTACTATTTCACGCGCAGGCCACCAAGCCGAATTTCCCGCCAATTTTCAATTAATTGCCGCTATGAATCCTTGCCCCTGCGGTTATTTGGGAAGTTTTGTTAATCGTTGTACATGCTCAGTTGAATACATTCAACGCTATCATAGAAAACTGTCAGGCCCTTTTTTAGATCGTATTGATATGCAAGTTGATATCACATTACCTCCTAAAAACTTCTTTTTAAAAGAACCATTAACAGAAGGCAGTCATACTATTCGACTTCGCGTTCAAAAAGCGCGTGATAGACAAAAATACTATCGTGGCCAGTTAAATAATTGTTTATCAGGAAAAAAACTGGAAAAAGCATGTAAAATTTCAACTAATGATCAGATTTTACTGGAAAATGCTTTTGATAAATTCCAGCTTTCCGCTCGTGCCTACCATCGAATTCTTCGCGTAGCACGAACTATCGCCGACTTAGCAGATTGTGAAAACATAGAAAATCCTCATCTCATAGAAAGTTTAAGTTATCGGTCGAGAATACCGTATTAAACTATATAATATTTTCTTATAATTTTCCCAATAAGTGCAAAAAAACCGTTAAAAAACAATAGTATGCTAAATTTATTATTTAACAGGGGGCAATATCTTGTTGGATAAAAAGTAAGTCATGGACTAATTAGAACACAAACGTTGTTTCCTAGAAAAAAAAACAATAATATACAATTAAGATTTTTTTAATATGGAACAACCATATATGGATATTATTTCTATCTATACAGCTGATGATTGGAATTTTAGATTTAAAGAAAATGAACAAAAAATAGCCTTATCTGATTTGGAATCTGGCAAAATCCTTTACTGCCCCCAACTAAAATTTAAATTACCTACAGAAGAGCAACCTTTCTTCATCCCCTACTGTGCAGTAAAAAGGACTAAAAACATTAGTTTTAACATCAATACGAATAAATTAAGTGGCATTCGGGCGACTAAAAAACATCAAATGCAATTAAAAGCTATGCTAAGCCGTTTTTCCCAACATGCAAAGAACTTGATGGTGGCATTATTTCCTTACTATAACGATAACTTGATTATGGGGCGCACGAGCTATCGCCCAATACAAATTAAAAATCGCATAACTTCTGCGCGCAAAGATGATAGGCGTCTACATATTGACGCCTTTCCTTCTAATCCAAATCAAGGAAAACGTATCCTTCGTTTATTCAGTAATATCAATCCCTATGGGGAAAATCGGGTTTGGCGGGTGGGCGAATCATTTCATGCTATTGCGCATCAGTTTTTACCAAAGATATCTAAACCCTTTCCTGGCAGCGCTAAATTTTTATATTGGACCTGCTTAACAAAAAGTATTCGTACGCATTATGATCATATCATGTTGCAAATCCATGATCGCATGAAACTCGACACAGACTATCAAAAACGAGTAAAGTATACAGAAATTTGCTTTCCGCCTGGTAGCAGCTGGATTGTTTCCACGGATAAGGTATCGCATGCTGCAATATCAGGTCAATATATACTTGAACAAACTTTTTATTTACCTGTAACCGCTATGAAAAATCCAGAAACAGCTCCGCTTTCTATCTTAGAAAATCTACTTGGACACCATTTAATTTGATAATCTGAATACCCCCTTTTCCATATGTCTCTTCTTAAATCTACACTAAACCTGCTTGCTGACGGTCAATTCCATTCAGATAAGGAAATCAGTCAGCTTCTCGGTTTACCAAGTAGTATTGTCTCCGAAACCTTAATCCAGCTTTTAGAGTCGGATAATCTAGAAAAGCAAGACGGAAAAGGGTACCGTATCCCTGGCGGGTTGGAACTACTTAATGAAAAACTCATTTTCAATGAGCTTGGTCCCGCCAATCAACTGCTTAATCGATTAGAAATACTAACATCTATCAATTCAACAAATAGCTACTTATTAGAAAAAACAGAGAACTTGGAAACATTAGCTGTTTTTGCGGAGCAACAAACCGCTGGCCGTGGTCAATTTAATCGTCCTTGGATATCAGATAGCATTGGAAAAAATATTGCTTTATCCATTTCATTTCGTCTACCTAATAAACCAACGGGATTAAGCCTTGTCATAGGCTTAGCTGCTGCCCAGGCACTTGAAGAATATGGAGTAAAAGGAATTAAACTTAAATGGCCAAATGATATCGTCTATCAAGATAAAAAATTAGCTGGGGTTTTAATTGAAACACGTTTATCTAACGCCGGTTATAGAGTTGTTGCAGGTATTGGCTTAAACATCTATAAACCAACCATGAACCCTCACTCTATTCGCTCGGTTACCGATATCTGTTCCATTCAAAATTCTCCCCCCCCCCAGCGCAATCGGCTTGCAGGCCTCTTACTAAAAAAAGTCTTACTTACAATTGCAGAATTTCAGAAAAAAGGTTTCGCCGCTTTCATAACCTCATGGGAAAAACTTGATAGTTTAAAAGGTAAATTTATCCAAATACAAACGGCTAACACTTCATTTGAAGGAATCGCTAATGGAATTAACTCAGAGGGCCAACTTCGCATTGATATTGATGAAAAACCATGTTATTACAGCAGTGGAGAGATCCATATCCAATTTAATCATTGCGCTAAAAATTGCTAATTACGCTCAAATTGACTACAATTTGGCTCTTTCTTGTTTACTGCTGGAATAGCTCAGTTGGTAGAGCAACTGATTTGTAATCAGTAGGTCCCGGGTTCGAATCCTGGTTCCAGCACCAATGAAAACTCCTAAAAAACGTAAGGCATTTGTGTGGTCAACTAATACAATTATTATCTTTTTGTTTAATAGTTCCTTCGATCTGCCCCCCAGAAATTAGCCGCTTTAAAGAAATACTCAAATTTATGTTTTAAAAAATTTTAACATTATGTTATTATTTTTAAGCTATTATTTTAGGAAATTAACAATGGAACGAAAAACTTTAATAATATGGATTACCTTGGGTATAATAGTGATTATAAGCTCTTATACTGGAGCTTACAGGTGTATGTTCTAAACAAACAAATCATAAGACCCACTCTAGAAAGAAGCGTACCCGGCACTATTAGAAACAAATCCTTTCGATAGTAAAGTAGCTTTTAATCTATTAAAGATATATTTAGCCATAATTATAGTCATTCGGATATTAATCCGGTATTATGGTCTTTATTAAGTCTTCCTTAAATAAAGTATCAGAAGGTTGAGTTTAGTAATAAAAAATTTAAAAAACTATGCGTATTACCTTAAAATAACTCGAAGTTTTCGCCGCCATTGCCAAAACTGGAAATGTTAGTCATGCCGCTAAGAAAATGTATCTCTCCCAATCAGCTTGCAGTACGGCACTTGCAACTTTTGAAGAACAACTGGAAAGCTCTATATTTGATAGACATGGAAAACAGTTATTTTTAAATGAGCGAGGGAGAGCCCTATTACCTAAAGCCAACGCCATCATATCTCAAATAAAAGAACTTAAAGAAATGATGACTGAAAACAGCTTATCTGGACAATTAATTTTAGGCGCAAGTAAAACTATCGGTAATTATTTATTGCCTCAACTTATTTCCGAATTCACTTACACAAACCACAATATCCAGATCAAATTAGAGATTTCTAATACAGAAGATATCTTAGCTAAATTACTTGTATTTAATATCGATATAGCACTCATAGAAACAAATTGTTACTCAGATAAAGTATGCACGTATCCGTGGAAAAAAGACGATTTAGTCATTGTTGCTTCTCCAAAATACCCATTAAGCAAAAAAAGAAAAATTACTTTTTCTGACATCGTAAATGCACGCTGGTTACTGAAAGAAACTAATTCGCAAATTCGTGAAAAATTAGAGGAGGCTGTTGGAGGAAGAATACAACCTTTTTTGGAATTGGACGATACAGAAGCCATTAAACAAGCTACTCAAGCGGGCTTAGGAATCAGTTGTCTTTCTAGAATCGTAGTCAGTGAGTCCTTAAAAGACAATAAGTTAATAGAATTAAAAACTCCTTTTTTAAACCTTAGCCGTGAGCTTCGTATTTTGATTCATAAAGAAAAACACCAATCTACAATTATCTCTGAATTCTTAAAAAAATGTGATATTCCTTAAAGGAGAAATATATACAGACAAAAATTAAACCGAACTATTGTCATTCCGCACTGAGTTTTTTTTCAAATGTACTTGAGCTTAAGAATTTACAACTTCAAGTTACTTTATGTGATGAGGATTTTTTAAGAGGAGAAATCGCAGTGCTCCCTTAAATAGCTAACATACGCTTTGCCTAGGGCAGCCAGGTAAGCAGTATATCGCTCGCAGCGAATTTAACGAATTCGCAGTTTCAAGTACGACAATATATATAATGGTAGTATTGTTTGTTTAATCATAGTAGGCTTTGTTATGAAATCTATTTTAATTTTAGGCGCTACATCCTCTATTGCCAAAGCTTGTGCTGAAATTTTTGCCTCTTCTCATTATCGGCTTTTTCTAGCAAGTCGTGATTTATTTGAACTTGAGCGCTTATCCATGGACTTACAAATACGGTTTAAGGTACAAGTTGATTACGGCTACTTTGATATTATAGAGTTCAACACTCACCTTAATTTCTTCGAAAAAGTACTACAGAAAATGGAGCACATTGAAGGAGTGATCATGGCAATAGGATCACTCAGTAAAAGTTATTCGCCTACACAAATTATTGCTACTAATTTTTCAGGGCCAGTATCAATATTAGAACTTTGTGCTCACTACTTATCCACACAGAAAAAAGGATTTATTATTGGGCTAAGCTCTGTTGCAGGTGATAGAGGACGTCAAAGTAATTATATTTACGGAGCAAGCAAGTCTGCATTAACAACCTACTTACAAGGCCTACGTGCTTACTTACATCCGTTTGGCGTCCATGTATTAACAATCAAATTAGGATTAATCGACACAAAAATGACGTTTGGAGGAAATTATCCACTTTTTTTGGCCGCTAATCCTCAAAAAACCGGCTTAAAAATTATAAATGCTCTAAATAAACATAAAGAAAGCGTGTATATCCCTAAAATTTGGCGAATAATCATGTTAATGATTCGCTTAATTCCAGAAAAAATTTTTAAGCATTTGAAAATATAAACTAATGTATTGTTTTCGCTTCCCAAAAAATAATATGTCCTGGTTTCACGAATTTATTAAAAAACTTTACTACTTTTTCTATTTTCGCTTTATCCCTATCAAAAAACTCAATGATAAGAGGCAAACTAAGGGAAAGGTCAATGAATGAGGCTGTAGCATATACCGAATCTCCAAAACCGCTAATTGCCCGAAATACACTCATTCCTAAAATAGCTTCTGATTTTAGATGATCAATTATTTTGCTTAAAAGATGAGAGGCTTCCGTTATGTAAATCCTCACAATCACAACATCCGTTGTTTTCATAGGCTTCTCCCGAGAACAACACCTATCCACGTAGCAACAAGGCAAGCGCCTATACTAAGAAATATATTTAAAATAGCGCTTACCCCCTCTCCATTTTCAAATAGGTTAATGGTTTCGATTGAAAAAGAAGAAAAGGTAGTATAACCACCCAGCATACCAACCAACAATAAAGCCTTCAATTCTGAACCCATTTGATGAAAACGATTGAGTAGTAAAACAAATAGAAGCCCCATCAAAAAACAACCACTTACGTTAACAATTAACGTTCCAAATGGAAACCGCTGATCAAATAACAAATAAACACTATTAGATATTCCATAACGTAAAACTCCACCCAAGCCTGCCCCTATGAATATAAAAAAAATGGTACTCATAACTTACTCATAGTATCTTGCACTTCGGCATTCAATTAAGTTTTCAATCTCTGAAGAATTAGTCAGACAGGTGCGAAGTGCTTTCTTTACGCGATAAAGTATTAACCTCGTTTGAAACTGTTTGATAATTAGCCATTTTATCAAAATTTAAATAACGATATAAATCGTCAGCCATCGTATTAATAAATTGTATTTTTTCCTTATATTCCTCTGTGCTAGGGAGATAGCCTAAAGTAGCAGTTATTGCTGATAGTTCAGCAGAGGCGAGATAAACATTGGCACCTTTTCCCATACGATTAGGAAAATTTCGGGTTGATGTTGAAACAACCGTGGCACCATCTTGTACCCTTGCTTGATTACCCATACAAAGTGAACATCCTGGCATTTCTGTACGTGCACCTACTGAGCCATAAACCGCATAATAACCTTCTTGCATGAGCTGATGGGCGTCCATTTTCGTAGGAGGTGCTATCCATAATATACTGGGTAGATGCTGGTTAAAGTTTTTTAATAACCTCCCTGCCGCTCGATAATGACCTATATTTGTCATACAAGAGCCTATAAACACTTCATCTACTTTAGTATTAGCCACTTCTGATAAAGGTTTGATGGCATCAGGATCATTCGGACAGGCTAATAAAGGTTCTGTGATTTGATTAAGATCAATTTCGATAATCTCTGCATATTCAGCATTTACATCTGGCTCTAATAGAGTAGGATTAAGCAGCCAATTTTGCATAGCATCGATGCGACGTTGCAAACTGCGACTATCTTGGTAGCCATTAGCTATCATCCATTTCAATAAAGAAATATTAGAATTTAAATACTCAATCACCGGTTCTTTGTTTAACCGTACCGTACAACCATTCGCTGAACGTTCGGCCGATGCATCGGCAAATTCAAAGGCCTGTTCAATTTTAAGGTCAGGTAAACCTTCAATTTCTAAGATACGTCCAGAAAATATATTCTTTTTACCTTTGCTATCAAGCGTCAATAATCCTCGTTGTAGTGCAACGTAAGGAATAGCATTCACTAAATCTCGTAAAGTAATCCCGGGTTGTATTTGACCTGTAAATTTTACTAACACCGATTCTGGCATCGTTAAAGGCATTACTCCCATTGCCGCTGCAAAAGCAACGACACCTGAGCCACCAGGAAAACTAATGCCTATTGGAAACCGGGTATGAGAATCACCGCCAGTGCCAACAGTATCCGGTAAAAGCATGCGATTAAGCCAAGAGTGGATAATTCCATCTCCAGGCCGCAGCACAATGCCCCCACGAGAAGAAAAAAAGTCGGGTAAACTATGTTGTGTTTCAATATCCACGGGCTTTGGATAAGCGGCAGTGTGACAGAAACTTTGCATGACTAAATCAGCTGAAAAACCTAGGCAAGCCAGTTCTTTAAGCTCATCACGCGTCATAGGACCTGTTGTATCTTGCGAACCTACGGCAGATATTTTAGGTTCACAATAAATACCAGGCCGCACGCCTGGTAAACCGCAGGCCTTGCCTACCATTTTCTGAGCTAAGGTAAAGCCTTTTGTACTTTCTTCAGCAATTTTCGGTCTATAAAAAACATTGGAAATAGGATATTCCATCGTTTCACAAACTTTATCGGTTAATGACCGACCAATAATTAAAGGAATCCGACCTCCGGCACGTACAGCATCCATCAGGGCTAAATCAGGTTTAAATCGCGCTAGTTCTTGATCATTTTCATTTGTTATTTGGCCTCTATAAGGATAAATATGAATAATATCCCCTGTATTCAATTGACTAACGTCGACTTCTATGGGAAAAGCACCAGAATCCTCTGCCGTCGTACGGAAAATGGGAGCAATTTTCCCTCCTAAAATGATGCCGCCGTTATGCTTATTGGGGACAAATGGAATAGACTCGCCAATGTGCCATAATAGGGAGTTAATAGCTGATTTACGTGAGGAACCGGTCCCCACTACGTCACCTACAAATGCAACGGAATAACCTTTAGTTTTTAAATCCGCAATCGTTTGTAGGGCTTCTGGTAAGCGATTACGAAACATCGCCAAGCTATGTAAAGGGATATCTGGTCGGCTCCAAGCCTCAGTAGCAGGAGAAAGATCGTCGGTGTTAATTTCCCCAGCAACTTTGAACACTGTTACCGTTATTTTAGAAGATATCTTAGGCTTTACAGTAAACCAGTCTGCATTTGCCCAAGCCTCTATAACCTGCTTTGCAAAAAGATTCCCTGCTTTCGCTTTGGCAATCACGTCGTGATAAGCATCAAACATCAATAAGGTATGAGAAAGCTGTTTCGCTGCTATATCAGCCAAGCTACCATGATCAAGCAACTCAATAAGAATAGGGACATTATAACCCCCTAACATGGTGCCGAGTAATTCAACTGCCTGCTGAGGATTGATAAAAGGCGACTTTGCCTCATCTTTTGCTAAAGCGGCCAGAAAAGCGGCTTTAACGTAGGCTGCAGGATCCACCCCAGGCGCTATACGTTGACTCAATAATTCAACTAAAAAAGGACCTTGTTCTTCATCTAAGGCAGGATTTTTAAGGAGCTCGATTAAGTGTACTACCTGCTCAGCGTTTAAAGGTAACGGCACTATGCCTTCATTCGCACGCTGCTGCACGTGTTGTTCATAAGCCTTTAAAAATTGAGTTGTAGACACGATAACCCCACTTATTCTTTTAAATAAGACGGATTATACTCTCTTGAGACAAGTAAGCTATACCTAGATAAAACCTCCTAACTATGCCAACTTCAATTGCTGAACGCCTCTTACAGATAAAAAAAAGGGTAGCTGAAGCCGAAAGCCGTTTTCAACGGCAACTTAATTCTATCCAAGTCATAGCGATGAGTAAATCCCAAAGTCTTCATTCAATAAAAGAAGCTATTATGGCAGGACAAAGGGCTTTCGGTGAAAATTATGTGCAAGAAAGCTTAGCTAAAATCGAACAGCTAAAAGACTTTACAATAGCATGGCATTTTGTCGGAAAAATTCAAAGTAATAAAACCAAAGTAATTGCTGAAAATTTCACTTGGGTACATAGCCTTTCTGAAATAAAAATAGCCGAGCGGTTAAACAAATATAGAAAAGCTAATCAATTACCGCTTAACGTTTGCATTCAAGTTAATCTCGACAAAGAGCCTAGTAAATCAGGAATCTATTTAGAAGATACTCTTCCCTTTATTCAGTCGCTAGAAAAATTTCCACAATTAAAATTACGAGGTTTAATGGCTATTCCAAAAGTAAAAAATAATTTTAGCGATCAACGCCAGAGTTTTAAAAGATTACGAACTACACTAGAAAAATTACAACAATTAGGTTTTAAACTCGATACTTTATCAATGGGCATGTCAGATGATTTCGAAGCTGCAATTGCAGAAGGTGCGACCTTTGTTCGCATAGGCACCGCTATTTTTGGAAAAAGAAAGTGACGGTTTGCTCTTTATAGCAGTATAAATTTACCTAAAATAGTCTTTTATATAATTCTCTAGGCTAGATAAACCTATACGGGACTGTTGCATGGAATCCCGATCACGTATTGTGATAGTATCATAGTTGGGATGCGTGGGTTCGATCGTATCGAAATCTACAGTAATACAAAGTGGTGTACCAATTTCATCATGGCGCCGATAGCCTTTACCCACATTGCCTGTATCTTCATAGACAATACGTCCTACCCCTAAGTTTTGGATTGATTGCTTAATCGCTTGTGCTTTTTTGACAATAGAGTTTTTATTGCGCGCTAGCGGAATAATAGCGACTTTAACTGGTGCTAAATGCGATTTTATTTGTAATACAACCCGCTTTTTATCATTCTCTAACTTCTCTTCTTTATAAGCATCCGTCAAAATGGCTAATACACCTCTATCTAAGCCCGCAGAAGGCTCAATAACATAGGGTACTAAATGCTGTCCTGGTGGATCTTGTACACTTAATTTAGCTGTACTATCGGTATTATTCACTACTTTTGCCGTTATTTTTAATTCATCTTGTCCTTGCGTATGAGAACCTAAATCGTAATCTGTTCTATTAGCAATACCCTCTAACTCCTCAAAACCGTGGGGAAATTGATATAAAATATCCACAGTTGCTTTTGCATAATGCGCTAGTTCTTCTTTTGTCTGTTTGATTAATTTTAAACGATCAGAAGATAAACCTTGTTTTTTCCACCACGTTAAACGTTGATCGACCCAATTGTCATGCCATTTTTCATCTTCGCCTGGCTTAACAAAAAACTCGATTTCCATCTGTTCAAATTCTCGTACTCTAAAAATGAAGTTTCGCGGAGTAATTTCATTACGAAACGCCTTACCAATTTGCGCTATACCGAAAGGTAGCTTAGGTGACATCGAATCCATTATATTTTTAAAATTAGTAAATATTCCCTGGGCAGTTTCTGGACGAAGATAAGCATAAGAATCTTTATCTTCTAGCGGTCCCATCTTTGTTTTAAACATCATGTTGAAGGCTCTTGGCTCGGTAAGCTCCTTTGATCCACAATTCTCACATTTGCCGTCAACGAGGTGATCAACACGCCAACGTTTCTTACAGATACGACAATCTACCATTAAATCTGCAAACGTACTTTCATGTCCAGAATAATAAAAAATTTTTTTCTGAGTCAAAATCGCAGAATCTAAACCATAAATATCATCACGCTCGTATACGTTAGACTTCCACCAAGCCATTTTTAAATTATTTTTTAATTCTACTCCTAAAGGACCATAATCATAGACACCCTGTAGTCCTCCGTAAATTTCTGCACTAGGAAAGATAAACCCCCTACGTTTACATAATGAAACAATTTCTTCTAGATTTTTTGCTGCCATAGCCAATTTCCGAAAATAATAAATCCGATTGAACTCATTTACTTAGCCGAATTTATAACAGGTTTTCTTAAACCTGTTAAGCGTCATATCCGATCACATAACCATAAGCAAACGAAAGCCAAGCTTTATAACCAGTATATGCTCGCTCTGAACTTGATCACATCATATTGTAAGTACAAGCGTATAGCCTTTTTTCCTTCCTTCGGTGTAAAATCAACGTTAAATTATGACAATTTGAACTTCTTTTTTTGATATTATGTTATCTGTTTTAAACATTTCAGCTTATCGGTTTATACGACTCTCGAAGAACTTTCTTTCAGAGCTACAAATTAAGTTAAAAAAAGAAACCCAACACTTAGGTCTAAAAGGGACTATTTTACTAAGCCAAGAAGGAATTAATCTGTTTCTCGCTGGAGAAAGAGAGGCTATTGCTAGTTTTCAAGCTTTATTAAATCAGTTTTCCTGCTTTAAAAACCTCGTAGTCAAAGAAAGCTTTTCAGATTTTCAGCCTTTCAAAAAAATGCTTGTTAAAATAAAAAAAGAAATTATTCCTTTTGCAATCGATACTATTCATCCTGAAATTCACACTGCCCCTTACATAACCCCAAAAACACTAAAGAAATGGATTAAAGAACGACCTAACCTGATATTATTGGATACCCGCAATGGCTTTGAAGCAGAATTAGGTAGTTTTGAAAATGCGCTACACCTCGATCTTAAGCATTTTAGAGACTTCCCTAAAGCTGTGCAAAAAATGCCTGAAAAAGTCAAAAAATCCCCTGTTGTTACTTTCTGTACAGGGGGTATCCGCTGCGAAAAAGCTGCTGAGCTCTTGTTACAGAAAGGATTTAACGAAGTTTATCAATTAGAAGGCGGAATACTGAATTATTTTGAACAGTGTGGTGGCGAGCATTATAAAGGACTTTGCTTTGTTTTCGATGAAAGAAAGGCGCTAACCCCCTCCTCTTAAGACCTTTGATACGGGTTAATATTTCCGCTTTAAAGCAGTTTACAGCCCATTAATAAACTATTTTCTATTCAGCAGGTAATTCAAAATCTAGCTAGAGGGGCTTTATTGTATCTAAACTTAACGTTTCACGTGAAACGTTACTTAGCAACTAATTTTAAACCCAAAATAGAACCTACCAATACCGCTAAGAAAAAAATTCTTAGGAAGCTTACAGGATCTTTAAAAAAAGTATCCCTATTAGCGCGGTCCCGAAAGCTCCGATTCCTGTCCAAACGGCATAAGCAGTACCTAATGGAATTTGAGCTATTGCTTTATTTAAAAATAACAGACTCAAGGTGGCAAAAATTAAAAAACCTATCGTATACTTTATCTGTGTAAATCCTTCTGATAGCTTCATACAGGTTGTAAATCCTACTTCAAACAAGCCTGCTATAATTAAAATAAACCAAGCGTTCATATAAACCTCTTCATTACAATTATAGAATTGTATCTTTTAATTAGTGGTCAATCTAGGAATAATGTTTTTCTAAAATAGCGCCTCTATCCACTTGAAATATTTTACCATTAACCTTATCTCTTAATGCTTTTAACAAATTATCTTCTATTACTGTAATAAAAACTTGTGATTCTAACCCATGTAATAATTCAATAAGATAGCCTTGTCTAACAAAATCCAGCTCTGCAAATAGATCATCAAATAAATAAATACACGATTTGTTAGTGCGTTTTTTTAACAGTAATCCTTGAGCTAATTGTAACGCATAAGCTAATAATTTTTGTTCCCCGCGTGATAACACTTCATGAACCGGATTATTCCGCAATTTAATTAATAAATCTGCTCGTTGAGGACCATACTGGGTATAACCTAACGTTGAATCACGCAAAAAAGATTGGGATAAAACTTTTTCTAAAGTGCTTTGCTTATCCCAGCCTTGATGGAACTCAATCTTCAAATCTTCTAAGTTGACTAAGTTTCCTATTAACTCCATGATTAATGGCGTTAATTGTTGTAAATATTTTTCCCGCATGTACGTTATTTCAATAGAAAAATCTATTAACTGTGAATCCCAAACTTTAATCTGCTCGGAAAGCACGTGCGATTGCAAAGCTGCGTTTCTTTGTTTCAATGTCTGTTGAAATTTTTGCCATACTGAAAAAAATTGGGGTTCCACGTGAAACACACCCCAATCTATAAATTGCCGTCGTGGCTTAGGTCCTCCACTTAATAAAGCATAGCTATTTGGATGAACTAATTGAACCGGCAGCATTTTAACTAATTCACCAATTGAAACAATATCATTGTCAATTTTGATTCGAGTTTTACCGCGCCGTGTTTTTTCCAGCCCTAAAGTAGTAGCGCCTTGCCCTAAAACAACAGAAAATAAATTAAACTGGTTAGCATCATAATGGATAGCACGGCTTGCTAAAGCACTACGAAAAGAACGCCCTAAACTCAAAAAATAGATAGCTTCTAATAAACTTGATTTCCCACTGCCATTAGGACCATAAATAAAATTAAAACGGGGTGAAAACGCTAAATCAAGCGTGGAAAGATTTCTGAACTGGTTTATTTTTAAACGAGCTACCTGCATGAAAACTTATAAACGCATCGGCATAATGACGTAAACGCTTGAATTTTCTTCAACTGCTTCAAGCCTTACGCTCGCATCGGCTTTAGTTAATGTTATTTTTACAAGTCCTGCTGGCAAGCTATTTAATACATCCATCAGATAGCTTATATTAAAAGCAACAGCAATCGCTTCGCCCGAATAAAGAACATCCAGGTGATCTTCTGCTTCTTCTTGATCAAGGTTATTAGCAAAAATTCGTAGCGTATTATCAGACATTTCCAAACAGATACTTCTATGTTTATCATTTGACAAAACACCCACCCGCGCCAGAGAAGCTTTAAGGTGGTCCCTATCAACCGTTAGAACTTTATCGCCACTTTGAGGGATAACATGGCCATAGTTTGGAAATTTTCCATCAATAAGTTTAGAAGTAAAGGTATAGTCTTGCATATTAACGCGCAGTTGATTGTTACTTAACAAAATAGTTAAATCACCTTCTTCATCATTTAATAAGCGCGATAGTTCATAAATAGCTTTTCGTGGAACTATAATTTGGTTATTACCCATTATACTGGCGTCTTTTATACTCAGCGCTAAACGATGCCCGTCTGTTGCTACAGCACGCAAGTTCCCCTGACCTAACTCCCATAACATTCCGTTTAGATAATAACGTACGTCCTGCTGCGCCATCGCAAAGTTGGTTGCTTCTATTAAAGCGCGTAACTGTTTTTGTGAAAGCACAAACGTTAATTGTTCATATGAAAGATGTGTTGATTCTTCCGAGATAGGAAAATCGGTAGCAGGTAAGGTCGCTAAATTAAAACGACTGCGTCCGCATTGAAGAATAAGCTTGTCGCCTTTCTGTTGAAACCTTAGATCGCTTCCCTCATCTAAACTTCGACAAATATCCACAAGTTTTCGCGCTGGAACGGTAATTTTACCATCTTTTCCTGCCTTTTCTAAAGTGACGCGGCCTGATAATTCCACTTCCATATCTGTCCCTAATAAAGACAATTCTTTTTCTTGTAGATTTAAAAAAACATTGGAAAGAATAGGTAGTGTCTGACGACGCTCAATAACCGCTGTCACTGCTTGCAGCGGTTTTAATAAAACTTCTCGATTAATAGTAAACTGCATTTGCTCTCCTCAATTCGATAAAGTACGCAATAAATTTATAAAATCTTCGGCAACACCCGTGTTTGCTTTCTTTAATTCATCTATCTTTCGGTACGCATGCAACACTGTGGTGTGATCACGCCCACCAAAGGCACGACCGAGCTCAGGTAAACTATGATTAGTTAACTCTTTAGCCAAGGCCATCGCAATTTGCCTGGCCCTGGCTAAAGAAGAGGTACGGCGCTTAGAAATTAAATCAGATACTTTAATTTTATAGTACTCAGCAACTGTTTTAATAATATTATCTACGGTTACTAATTTATCTTGTAAAGCAAGTACGTCCTTTATTGCTTCTCTCACTAACTCTAAGGTAATCTGACGTCCAGTAAATTGAGCATAAGCAATTACTCTTTTTAGAACACCTTCTAACTCTCTCACATTGGAATGAATACGTTTACCAATAAAGAAAGCAACTTCCTGAGGTAAACACACTTTTGTTTGTTCAGCTTTACTAATTAAAATAGCAACGCGTGTCTCAAGATCCGGTGGCTCTATAGCAACTGTAAGTCCCCAACCTAAACGTGATTTTAATCTTTCTTCCACACCGGACATTTCTTTAGGATAACGATCGCAAGTTAATACAATTTGTTGTTGACTTTCTAATAAAGTGTTAAACGTATGAAAAAATTCTTCTTGAGAACGATCTTTTCCAGCAAAAAATTGAATATCATCAATCAGCAGTGCATCTAAAGAACGATAATACGTTTTAAAATCATTGATTGTGTTAGTTTGCAGCGCTTTAATCATATCCGCTACAAAACGCTCAGAGTGTAAATAAAGCACTTTTGCATGAGGATTTTTATTTAAAATAGAATTTCCAATCGCGTGCATCAGATGAGTTTTACCTAAACCTACTCCTCCGTAAAGTAACAAAGGATTATAAGCTCCACCCGGATTTTCAGAGACTTGTACACTTGCCGCACGTGCTAATTGATTTGATTTACCTTCAACAAAATTTACAAATGTAAAATTAACGTTGATATGGGTCGAGGACAATTTAACCGCTTTAGTTTGGACTTTCACTTCTTGTGACTGCCGCAATAAAGATGTCCCTGTTACTTGATTAGCGCGACTACCAACCCTTAAGATTACTTCAGAAGGTACATCATCCAATTGTGTTAAAATTTGATTAATCTGTACCAAAAAACGTTCATTCACACAATGTAATACAAATTGATTAGGCGCCCATAATACAAGTTGATCCTCTTTTTGCTCTGCCTGCAATGGCCGAATCCATGTATTAAAATCTTGAAGAGAAATATGGTTTTGTAATCGGTCTAAACATTTTTGCCAAACGAAGGTTTCTAAAACGGTGGTCACAATAATTCCTCTATTAGATTAAATATATTCACAGCAGTTGAATTTTAGCAAGGCACTGCGAAAACAATCGCCGTATTTAAGGATTGCAAATTGATCGGGAACGCAGACAAAAATTCAAGTACAAAGAATATAAAAACATTTAACCGCCCCAAGTTCATATCACAATTCTTATAGCTTATCTACCCTCAATATGATTTTTAAAAGCCAATAAAATATGTATAAGAGATGATAATATACTACCCTTAGCTAAATTTGCGAGCTCCTACCTTTTATACCGCTCGCACTCAAATATGTGAACTTTTCAAATTCGTGCTTACCTGATCATTAACGGATTAAGCAAAGTTTTTTTATGTCGCGCCGCACCTATCTCAAAACAAACACTCACCTGACGAGGAATAGTGCATTTTGCGTAATTAATAATGGAAAAGCCCCCTTAATAAGCAAAATAAGGTGTAGGGAATCGCCATCGCGATGTGTTTACTATCCAAAAAGAATGTTTTTGAAGTGCAATGAAAATATATCTATTGCACTTGAAGTTCGCAACCTCAAGTGCCTTATTTGCGCGATGGAGATTTTCAAGAGAATAACCCCTTTTCTCCTCGTGAACAACGGCCCCTTCGTGTAATTGGTATACCGCTCGTTATGTGTTTGAAAGACTCGTATCTTCAGGTAAGAGAAGTATATATCTGCATGTGAAGCTATAGAATTAAAAATTCAAATGGGTAAGCATGGGTAAGCGTACAACATTGTGGATATCTGGTATAAAATTTGTGTAGTGTTTGACTATGAAAAAGCGACAATAAAAAATACTCTTAATTTCCTTTTAGACATGCACAGCTATACTCAGCTTATCCAAAACTAATTTTAGCGCTAAGCTTATGAAAAAAAAAGGAAAAAGTGGGTTACTAACAGAATTGCTCTTCCTTTATCATCATTCCTATCTATTCAATAAATTTATTATTAATAATAACGGTTTTAACAATCAAGCACTTTAAATTTTTGAACTCTGGCATAAAAGTTGTATGACTTATTCTTACCTTTACGTTCAGTGTATAAAGAACTTAAGTGTTTACCTTAAAAGCATACTTTCGGGTATGCCCGTTATTTAAATCATAAAAGATAATAAATAGTCTATTTTAAGTCGTTTAAATTGCCTTACGGATAATTTTTTAGCCTCGTTTGGGTAGCTAAAGTAAAAGAAAACCGCTTTTTACTTTTTAAGTTCTTTAGAAATAGGCAAGTTATAAACTGGCCTAAAACCTATGATTTGAGGTCTGAGTTACATGGCCGGGCCTTCATTAAGATAAATTGACAATCTAAAAAGGGTCACCTAAGATACTCAGTCTTTAAAAGACAACAGTTTCCCTAAATGGTGTAGTCAGCATTATGAAAAGAACATATCAGCCCAGTAATCTTAAGCGAAAAAGAACACATGGATTTAGAGCAAGAATGGCTACTAAAAAAGGCCGCCTTATACTCAAACGACGACGTGCGAAGGGTCGTTGGCGCTTAACAGCCTAGTTTTTGGGCTTTTTTTCATTTGATAGCGAATTATCGGCTGGTTAAGTCGAGACGGCTGGGCTGTACCGAGGATTTTAAGCAAGTTTTTCGACAAGGTATTAAGATTAGGCAAGGTTGTTTGGCGACTTATTCTAAGCCTAATAACTTGGGGTATGCCCGATTAGGGCTAGCTATTACGAAAAAAGTAGCCCCTAATGCGACATCTAGGAACTGGATTAAACGTAATATCCGCGAAAGTTTTAGACATAATCTGAACTTATTAGCTGGTTTAGATATCGTTATAACGGTTACAAGCCAGTGTCTTTCTAATAAACAGCTTTTACGGTGCGATTTAGATAAACAATGGGCAAGGTTACTGATATATTACAAAAAAGTCTGATCTTTTTATTACAGGTATATCGTTACGCAATAAGCCCAGTGATAGGCTACAATTGTCGTTTTTATCCGAGCTGTTCAGAATATGCACACTTAGCAATAAAGCAATACGGTAGCTATGTAGGTCTATGTATGACAATAAAACGCTTACTGTGCTGTCATCCTTGGCATCCAGGCGGTTATGATCCCGTCCAAAAATCCTTAAAACCACCAATAGAATGAGTTAATTTATGGAACTGGCTCGTGTTTTCTTATTAGGCGCCTTATTTTTAATAGCATTTATGCTATGGAATGCTTGGCAAAATGAATATCCTAACGTCCAAGCAATAAAAGTTTCAACACCCATTGAAAAAAAGGAAATAGCCTCTGAGTTAAAAAAACTACCTAATACTCAGTTGCCAATGGCCAGCAATAGCCAACAGCAGTATATTCATGTAAAAACCGATACCTTAGACCTTCTAATCGATACTCAAGGGGGAAATATTGTTCAGGCAAGTCTTTTAAACTATCCAGAGCAGGATAATGATCCTAATTCTTCACCCTTCCAATTACTTAGTAAAAATTCAGCAAATTATTACGTTGCCCAGAGTGGTTTAGCAGGCTCAGATAAACAGGGACTCCAGTATCGAAGTTCACAGATAAACTATAGTTTAGCGCCTGGACAGTCAGAACTTGATGTTAATTTAGTTTGTACGAGTTGTGGAAATGTAGTGATACAGAAACAGTTCGTTTTCAAGCGAGGTGATTATTTAGTTCCTATTAATTATCAGATAACGAATCGTAGTAATGTTGCTTGGAAAGGGCAGCTTTATACACAGTTTCAACAAAAAAAGCGTGTTTCCCCGCGTAGCCTATTTAATATCACTTCTTATATAGGTGGAGCAATTTCTACGCAGGAAAAACCTTATCAAAAAATAAGTTTTGATAAAATGGGTGAAGGAATTTCTACAGTAACAGAAAATGGCTGGGTTGCTATGCTACAGCATTACTTTATTAGTGCTTGGGTTCCGCCCACAGGACCGTATCATTTTTACAGCTATGGGAAAGATGATATTTATACTTTAGGCATGTTGGGTAATCCATTTACAGTTGAGCCTGGCGCGCAATATACAAGCCAGCTTAAGCTTTATTTGGGCCCAGAAAGTATGGATCGCTTAAAAGCGGTTGCACCTCATCTAAATTTAACGGTGGATTACGGCATCCTATGGTTTATCTCAATGGCTCTTTTTTGGCTATTGAAGCAAATTCACCACATTGTTGGTAATTGGGGTTGGTCCATCGTTATCGTCACTGTGCTCATTAAGTTAGCTTTTTACCATTTATCAGCTAAGAGCTATCGGTCGATGGCAGCCATGCGTAATCTACAGCCACGTTTAAACGCACTTAAAGAGCGTTATGGAGACGATAGACAGAAGTTAACTCAGGCGACTATGGAACTCTATAAGGCAGAGAAGGTAAACCCTTTAGGGGGCTGTTTGCCTATATTGGTACAGATTCCAGTGTTTATTGCACTTTATTGGATGATTTTAGAAAGTGTTGAATTACGCCAAGCACCTTTTATTTTTTGGATTCACGATTTATCAACCAAAGACCCTTATTATATTTTGCCTATCCTAATGGGTCTCACCATGTTTGTTCAGCAGCGTTTAAATCCGCCGCCACCGGATCCTACGCAGGCTAAAGTTATGCAGTTTTTGCCAATATTCTTTACTGCCTTGTTTTTAAATTTTCCTTCCGGGTTGGTATTGTATTGGGTTGTTAACAACAGTCTATCCATTTTACAACAGTGGTTTATTATGCGCCGAATGGAAACACAGTTTGGTCAAAAAAACTAAGTAAACGTTAAAATTTGGTGAACAATCTCAAGACAAGAGAGAATATTGCTGCCATTGCTACCCCTGCTGGGCGTGGGGGAATTGGCATCATTCGTCTTTCAGGTCCAAGCGTTCAGACAATTGCTATGGCTTTGATAGGTCATGTACCGAAACCACGTCATGCCGAATATTTGAACTTTCTAGCGGCGGACGCAACGTCTATTGATGAAGGGCTTGCACTTTACTTTCCAGCCCCTCATTCTTTTACAGGAGAAGATGTTTTAGAGTTACAAGGGCATGGCGGCCCCGTTATACTGGATTGTTTATTATGGCGTGTTTTAGAATTGGGTGCGCGATTAGCGAAACCGGGTGAGTTTTCAGAACGTGCTTTTTTAAATGGCAAATTAGATCTTATTCAAGCTGAAGCGATTGCTGATTTAATTGAAGCAGAATCCGAACAAGCTGCACGAGCTGCTGTACGTTCTCTGCAAGGAGAATTTTCGAACCATATTCAAACAATGACAGAAACGTTAGTTGCTCTAAGAATGTATTTAGAAGCATCCATAGACTTTTCTGATGAAACGATAGATTTTTTAAAGAATTCGGATGTGAAGAAAAAGTTAAATGCTATTTTAGTGCAGATTAGAAAAATCAAAGAGACAGCTAGACAAGGGGCTTTGCTACAAGAAGGAATGCGCATTGCCATTGTAGGTCCTCCTAATGCCGGTAAATCTAGCTTGTTAAATAAATTAACAGGTAGAGAATCGGCGATTGTCACAGCCATTGCAGGAACAACACGTGATGTTATTCGCGAAAAAATTCATGTTGATGGTCTACCGATACATATTGTCGATACAGCAGGCTTGAGAAAGACAGAAGATGAAATTGAAGAGGAAGGAATAAAACGAAGTTTAACTGAAATAGAAAAAGCTGATCGTATTTTATGGGTAGTTGATAGTGTGGCTATACCCAGAGAACGTCTAAACGCTTTGTGCCAGATGGACTTTTTTGACAATTTACCTACAAAACGCTTAACCGTGGTACGTAATAAAATTGATATCAATGGTGAAGAAGCGAAATTAACGCAAGAAAATGATTTTGATGTTATTAGTTTATCAATAAAAACTGGCGCAGGCTTGTCACTTCTGCATAATTACCTGAAAGCTAGCGTAGGATACGAGTGTGGATTAATGGGTAATTTCAGTGCGCGACGTAGACATTTAGAGGCATTAGATAACGCTGAAAAAGCGCTAGAGAGTGGCTTACAGAAGCTGGTTAACTATCAATATCCAGAATTATTGGCCGAGGATCTAACTATTGCCCAAAGGTATTTGGCAGAGATTACCGGCCAATTCACAACAGAAGATCTTTTGGGAAAAATATTTTCTAGCTTTTGTATTGGGAAATGATAAAAGGTAAAGTTAAATTCCTATCAATTCTTTAATAGCTTTCAATACTTGCTTTGGTTTTAATTCTTTTAGGCAATTAAAATGGACCAGTGGACATTCTCGTTGGAAACAAGGGCTACAGGAAAGATTAAGCGTCAATATGCGTTTATGTTCTGTTAAAGGTGGTGTAAATTCTGGGCTACTAGAACCATACAGTACAATAAGAGGGCGTTTTAATGCAGCAGCACAATGCATTAAACCCGAATCATTGCTTATTATAAGGGTACCCAGTGACAAAATAGTAATTGCTTGTATTAATGAAGTTTTACCTATGAGATCAATACATCGATTTTCTACCATTTTTTGTATGGATTGCGCAATAGCTTGATCGTTTTTTGCACCCAGTAAACAAATTTGCCACCCCTTTGCGTGTGTATGTTTGACGATTTCTGCAAAATATTCAGCGGGCCAGCGTTTAGACGGTCCGAATGCAGCACCTGGGCATAATATAAGAAGGGGTTTTTTTGAAAGTTCCAGTGCTAATTCTTGTAAGGTATTTTTTATCTGTTCGGTATTCACTTGCAATGAAGGTGCATAGGTTTCCCAAGAAATAACATTGTTAGAAACAGGAGAGGATCCCAGTGCAAGAAAGCGTTGTACCATTAATGGGAGCTTTTTTTTATCGAGTGTTTTCCAATCATTGAGTAAACCAAAGCGCATTTCTCCTAGCCAGCCTGTTCGTAAAGGAATACGCGCTGCAAAGGGAATAATGGCTGATTTCCAAGAATTTGCTAGAACGATGGCTTGCTGATAGTTTTTTTTCTGCAATGACTTTCCAAGCTGCCAACGCCGTTTTAGTTGGAATTGAGAATGGCCTAATGGCATGTCCATTACGTCATTGATCTCCGGCATAGCAGAGAATAATCCATGGCTCCAATGGGGGGCTATAATATCAATAAGAATTTCAGCATGTTGTTGCTTCAGATATTTAAATAGGGTTTGAGCAATGATGATATCACCTAGCCATGCTGGACTGATAATCAGAATTTTTTTAGCAAACTTCATTATTAATTAAGTTTAATTTTCAAAAAAATACTCACCATTAAATATACCCATTGTACTTGAAAATGCGAAATGGTATTTTCAAGTGCTTCTTTTCGCGATGGATTTTCAAGGGGGAGAACCGCGGTTTCTCCCCTTGAATGGCGGCGCGGAAACTTGGCTTTCGTCCGTCATGTAATCGGATATATCGCTCGCTCTGAATTTTGAAAAGTTCGCATCTTCAAGTACGAGCGGTATATTCAAGTGCGAAGAATATATTCTGTACCACAATAAGGACAGGTAACCTGGTTTGTCTTAGCAATAGGTAAATAGACCCTAGGATGTGCGTCCCATAAACGGTGCGTTGGTAAAGGACAGCAAAGCGGTAGCGATTGCTGAGTAATTTCATACTGGGGCTTAGTACTACTACGATGTAAAGATTTAGACATAATAAAACCTTAAGGGTACTCCATTATTATTCTGCCAGTTTCGTGCTAAACTGTATAGATATTTGCCTTTTTTAAGATAAATAAAGAACATACCTACTGACCTTGAAAGGCCAATCTGTCACGTCAAGGGCCTTTCTTGTTGCACGATGAAGATTTTCAAGAGGGGATAGTCTATCTGATTTTTTTAGTAAGTGTGAGAAAGATTTGACTTGTTTTTATATGTATAAGGTTTTTTTATATAAGTCTATGAACGAGATCATTTAAAGGGGTTATTAAAAATGATCATTATAACTTAGTTGTTATTTTGTTTCTGAAAAACTTACCGAGAAGTCCAAATGGTGTTATTTCAAGGCTTAAAGCGTCATTTAAAAAACGTCAACACTAATAAAAATAGCCAACTCTCTAGTATTTTTCCTATAAAATCAGCAACCGAGCTGTTAAATAGTAAGGATAATCAAAGATTTCTTCAAACTATTAAATCGTTGATCAAACCATTAAATCGTTGATCAAACCATCTCGATGTTTCGATGATCTTTATTTACCTGTTATAGAAAAATTTGCTGAATTTGTGCAAATTCTACCTGAAAACCAACGAGGTTTTTTTGAGCAACAAACCGAATTTTTAACCCGGGGTTTGGAACGGGTTTCTAGGACACTTTCTCTATGTTTAGCTTATTTTTTTCCTGAAAAAACTGATTTTGCAAATATTTCTAAGCAGGATGCATTATGGATTTACACGACGTTTACTGCGGCGTTATTCTTGGATATAGGTAAAATTGCTAGCAAATATACGGTCATGCTTTATCTTGAAAAAGGCCGCCCTTTAAAAAAATGGGATCCTTATTCAAGTGCTATGGTGGGTCAAGGCAGTTACTATAAATTTGATTATATTAAGGAAAATTTTAATGACTTACGCCATTTTACAACGCCACTGCTTGCACGCCAAATATTGGATAGCAGTAATGAAATTTCGTCAGAAAAAGGATTTAATTGGATAGCTAGCGATCCAGAAGTACTAGAAGTTTGGTTTGCTTTACTTGCTGGTGAAGAAGAGCGCATCCCAATGACTTCCTTTATGTCCGTAATTCCACGAGCGGAGACAGAAATAATAGAGCATTATCGAAAAGAAAAAAAAATTTCAGTTATTGATCCAGCAGGCGAAGCATTTTTGCAGTGGATTCGTAAAGAAATCAAGGAAGGGAGAATTTCTATTAATGAAAAGGGTTCTAAAATATACATATCAGAAAAAGAAATTATTTTATCTGTTCTACTTTTTCAACAATTTGCCAATTCTAATTCAAGTTATAAGCATCCAGAAATTATCGAAAGACAATTTGTTGATATTGCTAAACTTTATCAGGTTTCTATTAGTGAGCTTGATCAACGCTATAGAGCACACGGAGGTTTATCCGGACTCAGTGATTTAGCTAAAAGATATCGTGCCGTCGGCGGTACAGTCTCTATGCAGGAAAATGCAAAACTGTCGTCAGATCGTTTCTTAAAAGGAGGTATCGGTTTGCTTTCTCTTATTACATCACAACCGCTAGATAAAACACTGATAAAACCCGTAATTTTTCCTAAGTTATCAGTTTAGTTATTTAATATGTCGATCTATGTTGTTGGGGATATTCAGGGCTGTTTTGATCCATTGATTCGTTTATTAGAAAAAGTTAATTTTAATTCAAATCAAGATAGTCTATGGTCAACAGGAGATCTCGTTAATCGAGGCCCACAATCTCTTGAAGTTCTTCGTTTTGTAAAATCTTTAAAATATAGCCAGGTTGTTTTAGGTAATCATGATTTGCATCTTTTAGCTGTACTTTCAGGTCAATCAAGCGTGAAAAATCACGATACCTTTGATTCTATCCTGAATGCATCTGATAAAGAAGAATTAGGCATTTGGTTACGCCATAGACCTTTATTACATCACGATTCTATTTTAGATGTTACCTTAGTGCATGCTGGGTTACCGCCGCAATGGGACCTGAGTAAAGCACAAGAATGCGCTGATGAGCTTTCAGCAGTGCTAAAAAGCTCAGATTATGCTGAATTTTTTGCTCATATGTATGGTGATATGCCCACGCGATGGAACGATGAGCTTAAAGGTTGGGATAGATTACGTGTTATTGCTAATTGCTTAACGCGCTTGCGTTTTTGTGATTCAGAAGGAAACTTGGATCTTCATACTAAAGGGAATATTCCAAAAGAAGGATATTTTCCCTGGTTTAAAATAAGTCAACGTCGTAGTAAAGATTTAAAGATCTTATTTGGTCATTGGGCCGCATTAGCTGGGAAAACGGAGAATCCTAAGGCGATTGCTTTAGATACTGGCTGTGTGTGGGGTCGCTGTTTAACTGCAATGCGTTTAGAAGATGGAAAACGATTTGCAGTAAATTGCTTTAATTCTAACACGTTAACAAAATAGTTTGTTATAATAACGGCTACTGCGGCCACGCCATGATCCTTTTTTATAGGCATAATTACTAATTAAAGGTAAGGCAATAGTAGCTTCACAAAATACCATTTGTTCATAAACAATCGAAACTTTCTTCCACGAACAGGCTTCACGTAGTGTTGATCCCGACAAAGCGCCATCGCGTTCATCAGCAACAGTTATTTGTATTGCATATTTATGCAAAGAGGTTTCTTTTCCAAGTAATTCTGTAGCAACTGCAATAGCTTGCGCGAAATTTTTCGGTACGCCCCCTCCTATCATCAGTAGACCTGTTTCTTTTGCTTGGATTTTTAATTGAATTAATTCGCGAAAATCTTTAACAGAGTCGATACTAATATGATTTTCAGGGCGAGTACTTTGGTGTACGACAAGGCCGAAGCCGGCACTACAATCACTGAAAGCAGGAACGAAAATGGGAATTTGTTTTTCAAAAGCATGTAGCACAATGGATTCAATTTTTGTATCATTTTTTTTAAGGTAGCGTCCCATTTCTATAATAAATTCTCGAGAAGAGTAGATATTCGGCGGTAAACTATTTGCTATTTTGCAAATAGTATTATCACAAATGCGAAGATTATCTTCGTCAATTAATATGTCATAGATACGATCAATTTTTAATTCTTGTAATTTCTGATCATTAAAAGGTGCTAAACCTTGATAATGTTTAAAGCCCAGAGCTTCAAAAAAATCTTGATCAACGATGTTAACGCCGGTAGATATGATAATATCAACCATGTTATTTTCAATTAAAGTTAAAATAACGTTTTTTAAGCCTGCGCTGATTAACGAACCGGCTAAACAAAGAATAATACTGCAATCTTTATCGGCAAGCATTTGTACATAAATATCAGCAGCGCGCGCAAGGTTTCTTGCTTGAAAAGCAGTGGATCGCATTCCATCTACTAGGCTTATTAAATCACATTCAGTGATATCAACCGGTTTGATTTCCTGATTTAATAACTTGGATTTTATACCTGTCATTGATTTGTCGCTTCCCTATTCGTTAAAAACTATTAGCCGGATTTATACGTAGCAATAATTTCTTGAGGAGAAGATCGCAACCTATAATTACTTTTTATAGATATAATTGCCTAAACGAAGCTACCATAGTCGCTTTAGTTAGCGCAATAGTTAAGGAGTTTTTATAAAGAGCGTCGCAGTGTGAGCTGCTGGATAAGAGACATTTTTTACACGATAGGGTTGCAAATCCTTGCGTAATAAGCTATTGGCAGGCGTTAAGTAACTGGCATTATAGCTTTTTAAAGGTTGGAACTGTAAACGCCATGTTTGTTGATAATGGACAAGTCCTAGCCATAAAGGGATGCCATTATTAAAATGATAAGGAGACTGCCAGAGTTTCAAAATTAATAGGTTGTGCGTAGCGGGAATATATTTAGTCATTGTTAAAGCGGGTTTTTTTCCTGCATTGGAAGCAATAAATAGAGGAGCCGCTGGATCATGTTGACGTAAACTTAAATGGTAAAGCGTGGTTAACAACCTAGTTTTTGGAAGAGGACGCCAACCTTGTTTTTCTAAATGATGTTGAATTTTCGAAAGTTTATCAAGCCATTGAATATTAAAACTTTCTATAGGCTGTCCAAACCGATTCATACGATAAATAGGTTTTTGGTTTTCAGCATTTAGCCACCAATTTTTTACGTCCAATGTGTGGGTGGGTGGCGAATAGAGACGATAATTTTGTAGTTGTTTAGGATATTCGTGAAAGAGGTTGCTTACCCATAAAAATAATAAAATGACTAAACCGATACTGCCGAGTCTTATGATATGAAGTGGTTTTTTATCTTTTTTTCGTCGATAAGAGAGTGTTAATGCGGTAATAATACTGCTGGCAAGAAAAATTCCACCTAGGATATCCGTTAACCAATGGGCTGTTAAATAGATCCTGGAAAATAAGATCAAAGCGATAATTAAGGTAGCTAACCCATAAACTAATAACCGCAGCCATTTTCTAGGGTGTTCTAATGTGGTTAATATGGTGAAAAAACCTAATATTGAAATACTGCTGACCGTATGCCCACTAGGAAATGACGCACCTAAAGGAGTTTGCATCAAACCAGTCGGCCGCGGTATGTGCATGATGTTCTTAAAGATATTCCCTAGCCCAAAACTTAAGAGTCCAACAAGTCCCCAATGCAAGCCTGCCCAAAAATGGCGCTTTAACAAAAGTATAGCCAAAATAATGGCCCAAAAACTAAATAATACGCGGGGACTGAGTTCTGTCATTACCACGAGAAATTTATCAAGTGTGGGCTGGCGAAGACTGCGCATTAAGTAGTAAATAGGTTCATTAAAATAGGTTGCTATGCCGTGATGTGCAACACTAAAGGCAACTAATAAAAAACCGATTAGAGAAAAAAAACACATCAAAGCTAATGTTAATTGTGTATGCGATTGTACGGAGTGGGGGTCCATTAAAAATGAAGAAAGTGATTCCAAACGAGGATGATTGCGTGTGAAGCGCCATAAATAAGCAATCTGCTTATCCAATAAACGGCTAAACCATGCGTAGCAGGATTTAATCAGAAAAAAGAGCAGCCAGAAAAATAATAAGAGTAAGACCACAAATAGAATCAATTTGGTGGCTACTTCTGGAGGTAATTGCTGGGATGCCTGGCCGAGAAGTATTCCTGGCAACATATAAACGGGTGCCCATGCGATAGCGGAAATAATATCTGCTGGAAGAAATTGGCGATAAGACATACGTACCATGCCTGCGATAAAGGGTAGAATAGCACGAATAGGCCCTATAAAACGTCCAATGAAGATACTTTTCCCACCATGTTTATTGAAAAAAGCCTCTCCTTTTTGTAAAAGTTGAGGATAACGACGAAATAGCCAAAAGGTAGTGGTATGCTCATGATAATGACGCCCTACCCAGAAACTTAATACATCACCCGTGATAGCACCGGCGATTGCCCATAAAGTAATATTTGTAAACGGTAAAACACCGATACCAATCAAACTACCTATGGCTGTCATAAAGACAGTACCTGGGATTAAAAGTCCCAGAATCATAAGACATTCAAAAAATGCCACAAAATAGGTTATCAGTCCGGCTAAAAGCGGGTGAATTTGTAGCCAATCAAAAAAAGGCTTGATATCAAAAAGTGTCATTAAGCTACGTTCTCTCCAGCCGCTTGCTTATCTGCATGGTATGAGGATCGTACCAAAGGACCACTGGCTACGCGCGTGAAGCCCATTTGTTTAGCTAATTCTCCCAGCTCTTTAAATTCTTGCGGAGTAACGTAACGTGCGACGGGATAATGATGCCGACTGGGGGCAAGATATTGACCTAAGGTAATCATGTCAACCTCATGTTTGCGTAAGTCCCGCATGACTTCTTCAACTTCTGCCAGGGTTTCGCCTAATCCTAGCATAAGCCCTGATTTGGTGGGGATGCCTGGAAAACGTTTCTTAAATTCCGACAATAAGGTTAATGACCATTGGTAATCCGAGCCAGGCCGCGCCTGCTTATAAAGTCTTGGAATGGTTTCGATATTGTGATTAAACACGTCGGGTAATGAAGGTGCAATTGCATTTAAAGCAACTTCCATCCGTCCGCGAAAGTCAGGAACAAGGACTTCTATAGTGAGCGAAGGACAAGCAAGCCGTAAGGCTTGCAGACACGCTGTAAAATGACCTGCGCCGCCATCCCTTAAATCATCGCGATCGACTGAAGTAATAACAACGTAGCGCAATCCCATTTGTTTTACGGTTTTAGCTAGATTCTTCGGTTCATCAGGATCTAAGGGATCAGGTCGACCATGGCCCACATCACAAAATGTACAGCGTCGAGTGCATTTATCCCCCATAATCATAAAAGTTGCTGTGCCGTGGCTGAAGCATTCACTGAGATTAGGGCATGAGGCTTCTTCACATACCGTGTAAAGACGATTTTCTCGTAACATGTGTTTAAGTTGATCAACGGCGGGAGTCGCAGCAAGCTTAATGCGTATCCAATCGGGTTTGCGTAGTGGTTCTGTTGCTTCTATTTTTACTGGAATACGAGCCATCTTGGCAGCGCCACGTTGTTTTTGTCTGGGATCAAGGATTTCCATGTTTACAGGCTTTTATAATAAAAAAGTGATTCTAACATAGAGCGTATTTAATGCTTAGTGCTTAGAAGGGACGTTTGTTTTTGCTTTGTAAAACGAGTTTAGCTTGCAGTTGTTTACTAAAATTATCTGCTACTTTCGCTAAGTCACTGGGTCCACCTAGGTCAGAAAGTTGCGTAACAGCCAATTGACTAAATCCGCAAGGATTAATCCCTAAAAAGGGTTTCAGATCCATAGCGATATTAAAGGCGATGCCATGGTAGCAGTAGCCGCGACGGATGCGCAGGCCAATTGAAGCTATTTTGGCAGCATTGACGTAAACGCCAGGGGCGCCTTGTTTTGTTTGGGCATGAATAGAATAATGAGCAAGAAAGTCGATAATTGTTTCTTCAAGTAGTGTAACGAGGGCACGTACATTTAAATCTAGTCGCCGAAGATTAAGTAAAGGATAGACAACCAGCTGACCTGGGCCATGATAAGTGACTTGTCCCCCCCTATCTGTTTTTTCAATAGGGATACTACCTGGGTTAATGATATGTTCTAATTTTGCTGCTTGTCCTAAAGTATAGACAGGGTCGTGTTCAATTAGCCAAATTTCGTCTTTCGTTTCAGCTGAACGATTATCAGTAAATGTGCGCATAGCTTGGCATACAGAGCGATGCGCAGCGCGATGTAAAGGTCTTATAATAATTTGATCCGTTTGCATAAGTCTTAAGAAAAATCAGATTTGGACCCTTATTTCTGTTAAAATTCTAGGACGCGTCGTTACTAGCACGATGATTATCACAAAGCGTATGTTTCTGTGTTTCGTTATTCATATCTCGAGTATGCTTCGTTACGATACTCGAAAACATACGCTTTCTGTTTCATTTTCCCGTAAATGACGACACGTCCTAGTTTGATACCGCTTTTTAAAGTATAGGAAGGGTGTACCATGAAACGACTTTTTATTCTAGTTTTTCTTATTTTAGCAGGTGCTTCATACGCTTTGCCCAACCCAGCCTCTGTTTATTGCGAACAGCATGGTGGTAAATTAAAGCTAGAAAATGAAAAAGGAGGTTGGAAAGGAATATGCATCTTCCCTGATCAGAGTTATTGTGAGGAATGGAGTTATTTTAGAAAGGAGTGTAGGCCAGGGAAATTTTTTATCCGCGAAAAGCGTTATTATACACCTACACGATAACGCAGGTCTTTCTCAAAAAATGCGATGTAAAAGTAATGGAATGAATTAAAAAATGGCAGAGATAAAAAAGCTGAATTATTTACAAGAAATGGGTATTGATGTCTGGCTTTCACGGCAGGGAGAAAAAATAGTGCAAAAGGGTGAACCTAAGGCATCGATGACGCGTGAAGAAAGGATTGCCACCCTAAGTTGGGAAGCGCTACGCGCAGAGGTTGGGCGTTGTCAGGCCTGTAATCTTTATAAAACGCGTACTAATCCTGTTTTTGGTGTGGGTAACCCTAACGCAAATTTGTTAGTTATTGGCGAAGCACCTGGAGCCAATGAGGATAAGCAGGGTGAACCCTTTGTTGGTCGGGGGGGACAATTACTAACAAATATGTTGTTATCTATCGGTCTGAAACGAGAAGATATCTATATTGCCAATATTTTAAAATCGCGTCCGCCTAACAATCGCGATCCTACCCCTGAAGAGGTAAAAGCATGTACCCCCTTCCTTTTAAGGCAAATCAGTTTAATTAAACCTCAATTAATTTTGGCTGTAGGTCGAATAGCCGCACATTTTTTATTGGCCAGCAATGCGAGTATGGCGAATTTACGTGGAAATTTATTTCATTATGGGACACAAAAAATTCCTTTGTTAGTGACTTACCATCCGGCGTATCTGCTTCGTTCACCGCGAGAAAAACGGAAAGCCTGGCAGGATATGCAATGTATAAAAAAACAACTCAATCAAGAGCCATAACCGTAGTAAAAGAATTAGGCTATAGTTTAATCGATTTGTTATTTACGTTACTCTTATCAGCTATTTTACTCAGCTTAGCCTTTCCTACATATAGACATTTGAGTATTGAAATCCGTTTATTGTCTTTAACTGAGCGCCTATTGTCAGCCATCAATTATGCACGAAGCGAGGCGATAAAACGTCAAGATATTATTACGCTTTGTAAAAGTAAGGATGGAAAAACTTGTATAGGGAAATGGCATGATGGATGGATTATTCTTTTTGGTAAAGTTAGAAAAAATTCAGTAGAAAATAACGTGTTACGTGTTTATTCTGCATTAAATGAAAATGAGTTTTTAGATTGGCATGGTGCTGGTGGGCGGGACTATGTACAATTAAATCCGGATGGTTCTGCTTATGGACATAATGGCAGCTTCGTCGTTTGTGTTAAGGTGGGATCTAAAAAAACAATGTGGTTAATTAGGGTGAATCCAACAGGCAGGGTAAGAGTTGATAAAGATATAGAACATCGATGGAATTGTAACTATTATTAGCCTCTAAAGCGTCGTCCTGGTGAATAGAGTTTTTATGGTTCTCCCCTTTTTTGTGGGAAACGACGATTACAGCGTTTTAATCAAATTAGTTTATTTATGAAAAAAATAGTTAGCTTGTTTTTTTTTGTATCTACGAGTGTTTATGCCTATTCCGATTCGCTTGGAGATTTATCCGATAAGCTTATGTTACCTCTATCGGTATTAACGTCCGCTTTGTATAATATGAGCTTAGCAATAGGAATTGCTCTATTATTTGGTGCGCTTATTCAATATAAAAATTATAGGAATAATCCTTCGCAAGTACCTATTAGCCGATTTGTTACTTTACTGGTTTTTGGATTGATTTTGATAGTTTTACCGCTTCTGGCTAAGCTTTCTGCAAGTGCAACTTTAGTTTCCCGGGTATAGTCGATCAAATGATGAGCGATCGCTCAGTTTACGCACCGTCATTCAAGGGTAGATCGCGATGCTGCCCTTGAAAATTTCCATCGCGATGAGAGGCGCTTAGATTGCAAAATAGCAAGTTCAAGTGTAATGGATATTTTGAATGAAAATTTTAATTAGTAATGACGATGGTGTGCACGCACCAGGTATAAGTATTTTAGCTACAGCGCTACGGCAAATTGCAGAGGTTACCGTTGTGGCGCCGGACCGAGATCGTAGTGGTGCCAGTAATTCATTGACATTACAACGCCCTTTACGATTGAGGTATTTGGAAGATAAGGTAATTAGTGTGCAAGGAACGCCGACCGATTGCATACATTTAGCTTTAACGGGTTTACTTGATAAAGATAGCATGCCCGATCTCGTGGTTTCGGGTATCAATGCCGGTTCTAATTTGGGGAATGATGTTTTTTATTTAGGAACTGTTGCTGCAGCGATGGAAGGTCGGTTTTTAGGTATCCCAGCGATTGCTTTTTCAATAGCAGGAGGAGAACCTCTTTACTATTCCACAGCTGCTGAAGTAGCTAAGAGATTGGTACAGCTTTTACATGAAAAGCCAATACCCACTAAAACTATCTTAAATGTAAACATTCCTGATGTTGCTTTTGAGGATTTAAGGGGATTTACAGTAACCCGATTAGGTACTCGTCATGCAGCAGAGAGAATGCTGCCAAGCAAAGATCCTCGTGGCCATACGATTTATTGGATAGGGACTTCAGGTAAAGAAGATGATGCCGGAGAAGGAACTGATTTTTATGCGATGAGTCAGCAGCAAGTGAGTATTACCCCCTTACAATTAGATTTAACGCATCATTCGGTATCTGATCAACTAGAAAAATGGGTGACGGGCGTTGTTTATATCGCTCGTACTTGAAGCTGCCAACTTAGCAAATTCAGGGCGAGCGGTATATCCGATTATACGACATGCAAAAGCAAAGCTTATGCACCGTCGTTCAAGGGAGAGAAACCGTGGTTCTCCCCTTGAAAGTCCCCATTGCGAAAAGAAGCATTTGAAGTTGCAAGTTCACAACTTCAAATGCAATGGGTATATTAAATGAAGATTTTTTCAAAGCTATATGGCAGAGTACTAATTTGGTCGAAGCATAAACATGCGTCTAGGTATTTATTTGCATTAAGCTTTGCAGAATCTTCTTTTTTTCCTATTCCGCCTGACGTTATGTTGGCGCCGATGGTGTTAGCACAGCCACACTGTGCGTTGCGTTTTGCTTTATTAACCACAATTGCATCGGTGTTAGGTGGTCTTTTTGGATATTGGTTAGGAACAATCGCTTTTGACTGGATCCATCCTTTCATTATCCAATTTGGATATGAAAATACCTATGAACAAATTAAACAGGGATTTAAGGTCTGGGATTTTTGGATCCTTTTTTTAGCGGGATTTACCCCTCTTCCTTATAAATTATTTACTATTGCCGCTGGAACCTTGCATGTTGGGTTATTACCCTTTATCTTGGGGTCATTGGTAGGACGTGGCGGACGTTTTTTTCTCGTAGCATTTCTTATTCGATGGAGTGGTGTACATATTGATAACTTATTGCGTCGTTATGTTGATCGAATATCTTGGTTTATCCTATTATTAACTATTGTTATATTCGCTTATCTTAAGTTTATGGCTTAGGTTTTTAAAACCGTTGAGCGCTCGTTGTGCAATTTAAAAAATTGAAAGACCCACATTTTTAAATGAGTGTAACTAAATAATAAATTAGATTTAAAAACAAGATTTTTCACAAAGAAGTGCTGACTCTTATTTTTAGCTTATAGGGAGATTAACTATGCGTGCGAGAAGGAGTAAGGCAACTAAAGAGGTAACAAAAGAAAAAAATAAGCCTTCAATGGAAGTTTTTGAAAATAAACCAGAAGAATTTTTAGTCAATAGAGAGTCGGTGGTTGAGAAAGAAGTGGGAACTTCGGTTCCTCATAAATATGCTAGACGAGAAGAAACCTTAGGTGCAACACAATTATATTTAAATGAAATAGGTTTTTCTCCGCTATTAACCGCTGAAGAAGAAGTCTATTATTCGCGTTTAATAAGAAAAGGAGATCAAGATGCACGGAAGCGAATGATAGAAAGTAATTTACGGTTAGTAGTAAAAGTCGCACGTCATTATAATAATCGTGGTTTACAGTTTTTAGATTTGATAGAAGAAGGTAATTTAGGCTTAATGCATGCAGTAGAAAAATTTGATCCAGAAAGAGGGTTTCGTTTTTCTACTTACGCAGTATGGTGGGTTCGGCAGGCTATCGAGCGTGCTATTATGAATCAAGCTAGAACTGTTCGCTTGCCCATTCATGTCGTTAAAGAACTCAACGTTTATTTACAAGCGGCTAGAGAGCTTTCACAAAAGCTTGATCATAAACCTACGGCCGATGAAATCGCCAAGTGGTTGGATAGGCCTTTCGAAGAAGTTGAAAGAATGTTAGGTTTAAATGAGCATATTACATCCGTCGATGCGCCTGCAAGTAGTGAAGCAGATAAGCCTTTATTAGAAACCTTATCCGACAATCGAGAAAATGATCCAGAACATATTTTAGAGGATGAAAATTTACGTAAAAGGCTAGAAAATTGGTTAAAGGAATTAACCACTAATCAACGTGAAGTAATTGCAAGACGTTATGGCCTATTAGGTTGTGACCGTATGACTTTAGAAGAAGTGGGTGAGGTCATTGGCTTAACACGAGAACGGGTTCGCCAAATCCAGGTAGAGGGATTAAAAGCTTTACGTAAGATTATGGAAGAACAAGGATTCTCGGCAAGTTTACTGTACGATAATTAAAAATAACTCATTTAAGAATAATGTTAAAAAAAATAATTAAATTATTATTAAAGAATTATAAATATAGCTTAACGTATATTGTTTTAATCGTTTTGCTTAATACCTTATTTTCCTATATTCCGTTAACGAATGTATTTGGTTCCGAAGTATCGCCTATGGATTGGACTGTAGGCGTTGTTTATGTATTGCGTGATTTTGCACAAAGAGAACTTCGCCATAAAGTTATATTTGCCATGTTTATCGGTAGTATTCTGAGTTATGGTTTAGCGAGTAAAGCAATGGCGATTGCCAGCATGAGTGCATTTCTTATTGCTGAAACGATTGATTGGGCGGTTTATACTTTTACTCGCCGTCCGCTTTCGCAGCGTATTCTTTGGTCTGCAAGTCTTAGTTCTCCCATCGATAGCGCTGTGTTTTTAGCAATTGTGCATCAATTCAATTGGCTAGGTGTTACCATCTTGTCGTTAGCTAAAATAGCCGGTGTGTTCATTGTTTGGTACGTATGGCGTGCTCGTGAAAGAAAAATACCAATGGCAAGTCAAACTTCTTTAGTCTCAGCAAATCCTTCAGACGCTATGATTTAATTTTTCAGCGCGATTCATTATTAGTAGCTACTCTATTTATTAAAGTTTAAAAAAAATTATCTATCTATTGATCTTATTTTTTCATTTTTTTACTAATGAGTACAATTTATTAATGCTAAAAAAATTAAAAGGAGTAAAAATGTTAAAAAAATTTTTATGTTTGTTGTTTTTTTCAACCATTAGTCTTTCTGTCTTTGCCGATGATTCTACATTCGATGCTAAGGTTAGGTACCATGCAGACTGTCCTAGCAAAGATTATGCAAAGTGTGCGCGCGAAAATAATAAAGAAATAATTATAAAAAATATGCATGGAGATAGTAAAATAATCGATCTTAAAAAGGATATTTTTAAGCATGAAAAAGATAATGAGAAGTTTTTACCTGCTAAGCAAGTTATTACTTGCGAAAATCTCTGGCCAGACGACAATGATTACGCTGATAGATGTTGGAATGATTATTTAGAAGGAGTATTAGTTGACCTTTATCTTAGAAAAAATTAATTTACGAAAGTTATTTATCTTTATAAGCAATTAATAATTGATCGGATAGTGATATTTTTTAAATTTTCCAAAATAGAAGTATCAATATTCAAAGGCGGTAACCAATAAATGGTATTACCTAATGGGCGCAGCCATGCGCCCAATTTTACTGCTTCTTGAAATATTCGATAACCCATACGTTGATTTTTTTCTTCTTCTGTTAAAGTAAGATCAGCCGCCACTATAGCGCCAATAGCCCGTATATGGGTTAGCTTTCCTGTTTCGTTTGCAATTTCTTCCATCAATTTTTGCAAAATAGGCTCTTTTTCTTGAACTTGGGTGTAAATATTCTCTTCTTGCAAGACTGTCAAACATGCCAAAGCCACCGCAGCGGCCAAGGCATTGCCACTGAAGGTATGTGAATGTAGAAAGTTTTTTTCTAACGAATAATCACCATAAAAGAGGCTATAAATTTTAGTATGAGTTAACACAGCACTCATAGGCAACCAACCTGATGTTAACCCTTTGCTTAGACAAATGAAATCGGGTTGGATTTGTGCATGTTGACAGGCTAAAGCTAAGCCGGTTCTACCTAAGCCCGTCATGATTTCATCGGCAATTAAATAAATACCCTGAGCCTGTGTCCATTTACGTAATCTACGTAAAAAATCTTGGCTATAGATCAACATCCCTCCTGCCCCTTGGACAATCGGCTCGATGATAATGGCGGCAAGGTTAGAGGCTTGCTGTTCTAATTGTTCTTCAATAGCAGGCCAGTAGTGTGAGCAATCCTCCCATAAAGGGTCTGCACGAGAAGTAACATAAGGTATTTTTTTAATAAATTTAGGTTTTATTAGCTGAGATTCATAGGGGTTACGGTATAGGCCAAGATCACTTAGCCCTAAAGCCATGAAGGTTTCACCGTGATAGCCGTTTTGTAACGCGGTAAATTGATTACGCGCACAAAAACCTTTAATGCGCTGGGCATGCAATGCCATTTTCAATGCAATTTCAACAGCAGAAGACCCTTCGCTGGCATAAAACACTTTATCAAGACCAGGAGAAAGAAGCGCTAATTTTTCCGAGAGGTTAACGATTATTTCATGTGTACTATTTGCAAAAATGACATGTTCGAAGCGATCCAGCTGCGTATAAAGCGCCTTTTTTAAGCGTGGATGGTTATGACCTAACGATTTACACCACCAGCTAGAGATGGCATCAATTATCCGATGCCCCCCTTCTAATTCGATAAACGGGCCATAGGCCTTGCTGATAACTAAAGGTGGAAAAGTGAGATAATCCTTCATTTGCGAGCAAGGATGCCAGTTATGGTTGAGGTCGCGATTGATAAGATTCATAAAATAGGATACAAGTAGAATGCTTTAAGAACCCTCTTAAAATTGAAGAAAAACTAACACGCTAGGGCAAATAGGACAATAAAATTTTTTAGAGAAAGCTATTGTGAGCTATAAAAAAAATAAAAAAGAATGTATGGCAAAAACTTGCTTAAGAGCAATACGCCCTTATCACATGGTGAAAAATCTTTTGTTGTTTATTCCCCTATTAGTAGGACATCATTATTTTAACCTGGACTCTTTTAAAAAAAGTCTTATTGGTTTTCTCGTTTTTTGCTTCTTAGCTTCCAGTGCCTACCTTATTAATGATTTAGTAGATATTGAAAAAGATAAACAGCATAGTAGAAAACAAAAACGTCCTTTTGCTGCGGGGGAGCTACCAAATTATATCGGTTTTATTCTAGCCCCTTGTCTTTTTATTATTGCTTTAGTTATCTCATTTTATTTACCGTTAAATTTTTTGCTAAGTGCTATGGCGTATTACTCGCTAACCTTATTTTATTCATTCTTCATCAAACAAAAAAAATGGTTAGATGTTGCTTTGTTAGCATTTTTGTATTCACTAAGGGTGTTCTCAGGTATGGCATTGGTTGAAAATGGTTATTCCTTATGGTTAATCATTTTCATGGTATTTTTATTTTTTAATTTAGCTTTACTCAAGCGCTATGCAGAACTCTATAACGTTCAATTGGAAAATAAACTATCTATCGTAGGTCGTGCCTACAGGCTAAGCGATAGGGCGAAACTGGTTTTTGGGGGTAAAATAAGCGCATGTTTTGCCATTTTAACTTTTGTTTTTTACATCCAGTCTAATAAAGTTGTTCTTCTCTATAAAAACCCTTTATTGCTATGGCTAATTTGTCCTTGCTTGTTTATTTGGCTTAAACGAAGTTGGTATTTTGCCCAACATGGAAAAATGCAAGACGATCCTGTCGTGTTTACAGTGACAGATAAATTTAGTTGGCTTGTTGTCACTATGATAGCGGTAATCAGTTTATTTGCGTTATAAATAACAAAGTCAGTTAAAATATACGAGCGGTATATTTTTAGAAAGTTGACAAGGATGATTATTCCTTTTATGTTGCTGTTTTTCTGATCCATAAGAACCTATTATGTTAGACGTAGAGATTGTTGTTCGTCATAATTGGCTACGCGAAGAAATTCAACTACTGTTTGAAAAGTCATTTAATGATTTAATCTACCTTGCTCAAACTACCCATCGTCGCTCTTTTCGTTCTAACGCCGTACAAATAAGTACCTTGCTTAATGTAAAGACAGGATTGTGTCCTGAAGATTGTTCTTATTGCCCACAAAGCGGTCATTACAATACTGGCTTAAAAAAAGAACCGTTAATGTCTTTAGAACAAGTAAAAATTGCAGCAGCACAAGCTAAGGCTCAAGGCGCCGGTCGGTTTTGTATTGCTGCTGCTTGGCGTAATCCTCCTAAAAAAGAGTTTGCCGATGTATTAGCGATGATTACTGCTATTAAAGCGTTAGAATTAGAGGCTTGCACTACCTTAGGGATGTTAACAAAAGAACAAGCGCAGCAGTTAGCGCAAGCGGGATTAGATTATTACAACCATAACTTAGATACATCGCCGGAATACTATAAAAAAATTATCTCTACAAGAACCTATGAAGAACGTCTGCAAACTTTAGCAGAAGTACGATCGGCGGGAATTAATGTTTGTTGTGGTGGGATTATCGGCATGGGTGAAACGCGAGATGATAGAATCGGTTTATTACAGCAATTAGCTAATTTACCCGAGCATCCTCAGAGTGTGACCTTAAATAAATTGATTCCTATTCCCGGTACGCCTTTAGTCGATAAACCAGCTGTTGATTCGTTCGAGTTTATACGTATGATTGCTGTTGCGCGAATTATATTACCTTTTAGTATGCTAAGATTATCAGCGGGTCGCGATAGTTTGAATGAGGAAACACAAGCACTTTGTTTTTTTGCGGGAGCTAATTCGATTCATTATGGCGAAAAACTACTAACAACGCCAAACGTTGCTCCTGATCAAGATCGTGCTTTGTTGGAAAAACTTGGTTTAACGCCCGTTCTTGTTGATACTGAACTGAGTGCATGTCAATAACGCTTGAATCTTCTTTGATACGACATAAAAAAGCTGGGCTTTATAGAGTTAGGTCTATTATGCAAAGCGTGTCAGGTATGCAGCGCGTTTGTAAGGGAAAATCCCTTATTTCATTTTGTACTAATGATTACTTAGGATTGACGCAGCATCCGGATGTTATTCAGACATTTAAACAAGCCGCCGATCAGTATGGTTTGGGTAGCGGTTCATCCCATTTTCTAGGCGCCTATAGCCATATTCATTGTGAACTAGAAGAAGCGTTAGCTAAGTTTACAGGTTACCCTCGAGCTTTGGTGTTTTCTACGGGCTATATGGCTAATTTGAGCATTTTAACCGCGTTGTTAAATAGACGAGATAGTATATTTGCCGATAGGTTGAATCATGCTTCCTTAGTCGACGCAGCAAAACTCTGCGGAGCCTCTTTTAAACGTTACCATCATAATTCTATTTTGAGTTTAGAAAAGTTGCTAGCGAATTCTAAAACCCAGCAACCATTCATTGTTACTGATGGTGTGTTTAGTATGGACGGTGATTTGGCATCTTTACCGGATTTACTTAAAGTTACCAAATATTATTCTGGATTGTTATTAGTGGATGATGCACATGGCTTAGGTGTATTAGGTAAGAAAGGCGGAGGAATTAGCGAGCATTTTGGGTTAAAGCCTGATATTTTATCGGGGGGCTTTGGTAAATCCCTGGGAAGCTTTGGCGGCTTTGTAGCAGGAAATGAAGCGACAATAGAGCATTTAATTCAATTTTCACGCCCTTATATGTATACAACTGCTTTGCCTCCGGCTATTGCCAAGGCTACCCTGACTAGCTTATCTCTGTTAAAAAAAGAAGGTTGGCGCAGAGAGAAGCTACATTGTTTGATTGATTATTTTAAACGGATGGCTAAACAGATAGAATTACCGGTCTTGCCATCCCAGACACCTATTCAACCTCTTTTACTGGGGGAACCAGAGCAAGCAGTGAAATTGGCTGCGTATTTATGGCAAAAAGGGTTTTTAGTGTATGCCATTCGCCCACCAACGGTACCGAAAAAAACATCGCGCCTACGTATAAGTTTAAGCGCATTGCATTCAGAAAAAGACATTGACCAATTGCTTGAACAAATAGCACGCGGTTTAAAAAATTGCTAAAGAAATATGTTAAATCAGTTAGACGAAAAAAAAATTGCTTTTCGATTTAATAAAGCAGCACATACCTACGATAAAGCCGCGGTGTTACAACGCACTGTAGGTAGTGCTTTACTGGAACGTTTACAGGGGATCCGTTTGCAGCCACAAACTATTTTAGATCTAGGCTGTGGTACCGGCCATTTTGTTCCTTTTTTAAAAAAAGCCTATCCTTCCGCTGAAATTATTGGTTTCGATAAATCCTATGGCATGCTTAAACAAGCGCAACATAAAGAAAAAAAAGATAAATTTTCGCAAGTTCATTGGCTGAGTGGTCAAGCAGAATTCTTGCCTTTTCGAGACCATAGTTTTGATCTAGTTTATTCTAATTTGATGTTGCATTGGAGTACGGATTTTCCAGCAACATTGTATGAACTTCGCCGGGTCTTAAACCCGGGTGGATTGTTGTTATTTTCCATGGTAGGTGCGGATACCTTAAAAGAGCTACGTTATAGTTGGGCACAAGTCGATGATAATTCGCACGTACATGTGTTTCCTGATATGCGCGATCTGGGAGATAACTTGCTACAAGCCGCTTTTACTGATCCGGTCATGGATGTGGATTATTTTACCCTATTGTATTCGGATGTTTTTTCGTTAATGAAAGATCTCAAAGAACTTGGCGTGCAAAATCTTTCTATGGATAGACATCGTGGTTTAACGCCAAAAAAATCTTTGCAAAACTTGATTCAGGCCTATGAAACTTTTCGTAATACGACGGGAAAGTTGCCAGCCACGTGGGAGATTATCAATGGCCATGCGTGGTCTATTCCACAGAAAGCCGAAAATGATCAGAATTCCAACGAAATAAAGATATCTATTAATACCATTGGTGGGCACAGAAAAACTTGAATAACTTACTCACGAAAGGCTTTTTTATTTTGGGTACTGATACTGGTGTGGGTAAAACGTTTGTTGCTAGTAGTGTATTGTCAATACTTAAAGCTAATCATTACTCGACGATGGGATTAAAGCCCATTGCCAGTGGTGTTCAATTGACGATTGAGGGCTTACGGAATGATGATGCATTATGTTTGCAGAAAGCAGCTAGCCTTTACTTACCTTATGAACAGATAAATCCTTTTTGTTTTTCGGAGCCGATAGCTCCTCATATTGCCGCGGATCGAGAAAATCGCCAGTTAACTGTTGCCCTTGTTCTGGAAGCCTGCCAACAGTCCTTAAGCCAGCCGGTAGATTATTGCCTTGTTGAAGGTATAGGAGGGGTTTGTGTTCCTTTAAACGAAAAGGAGACATTTACTGATTTGGTGCAAGTAATGGGCTTTCCTATCATTCTTGTGGTCGGTTTGCGCTTAGGCTGTCTGAATCAGGCTTTATTAACGTGGAAATATTTGCAGTCTCGTAAGTTACAGGTCAGAGGCTGGCTAGCTAATCAAGTTGATCCGACGATGGAATGTGTTGAAGAAAATATTAAGCTTCTTAACGCTATGCTTCCTCTGCCCTATCTAGGATTTTATCCTTATCTTAAAAAACCAACTTTAAGCGATTTCTCCTCTTTAATAGATTATAAGGCTTTGCTTGACGGTTGATGGTCGATTCGGTAGGGTCTTTTTACTACATGTTCTTATATTGTTGCTAACTTTTTATTGATTAACATGAAATTTCTTTATAGATTCAAAGCGTTAGGCTTAGCTTTACTATTATTTTCAGTGGCGGAGGTAACACAAGCTTCTGCATTAGATGTGCTGACCCAACGGTTAAATAATTTACAAAGTGCACGTGCTGATTTTGTCCAAACGGTGATAGACGGCAGGGGGCAAATTATACAACAAAATAGTGGGCAAATGACTTTACAGCGGCCAGGATTCTTTCGATGGCAAGTTAAACAACCGAGCCAACAATTGTTGGTAGCGGATGGACAGCGTATTTGGTTTTACGATATTGATTTACAGCAAGTCATGATACAAAAACAGCAAATGATGGGTGCAAATTCTCCGGCCGCTTTGCTGAGTAGTTCAACAAAAAACTTAGCAAATCAGTTTTATGTCAAGCAGTTAGCCAATGGTCAGGGTTTTAAATTATTTCCTAAAGACAAGAACGCTCTTTTCCATTCTATTATTTTGGTTTTTCAAGCGGATCAATTACGTGAAATGCGCTTGTTTGATAAATTAGGTCAGCAAACGGCGGTAGATTTTTCTCATTTTGAAAAAAATCCCGTTTTAAGCCTGCAGACTTTTCATTTTATGATGCCTAAGGATAAAAACATACAAATAGTAAAAGGCTAAAAGATGTCACACACACATGATCATCATCACCATCATCATCATCACCATACCCCTCTTGTGGTAACTTTAAATTTAAGTTTTGCTTTAGCGGTATTACTAAACTCAGGTTTTGTTTTGGTTGAAGTTATTTATGCCTTTATCGCGCATTCCATGAGTTTGCTTTCGGATGCCGTTCATAATTTTGCTGATGTTTTAGGGCTATTAATGTCGTGGGGAGCAAGCCTTCTGGTAAAGCGACGTTCCACGCAACGTTATAGTTATGGATATAAAAAATTAACCATTTTGGCGGCATTGGCCAATGCATTGTTGCTCGTTTTTTCATCGGCACTCATTGTGTATGAGTCAATTAATAAATTGAAAAATCCAACCCCTATTAACGAAACTATTGTCATGATAGTTGCTTTTATTGGAATATTTATTAATGGAGGGACGGCGTTATTATTTATGCGTCAGCGACTGTCTGATCTCAATGTTAAAAGCGCATTTTTACATTTAGTCTATGATGCACTCATTGCCTTAGGCGTGGTGTTGGCAGGGGCAGCTATTTATTTTACTGGATGGCTATGGGTAGATCCGCTGGTTGGCTTAATGATAGTAGGTATTATTACTTTAGGCAGCTGGAATTTATTACGTCGTTCTGTTGAATTAATTTTAGGTGCGGTTCCTTATGGCGTTGATCAAGAGGCTGTCACTACCTATTTAAAGAAATTGCCGCGTGTTGTAGCAGTACATGATTTACATATTTGGGGTTTAAGTACACAAGAAACAGCATTGACTGCACATTTAGTGATGCCGGAGAAAGGTTTATCCGATCAAGAGTATCAACAAATTAATCAAGTATTAGCAGAGCAATTCCAGATCCAACACGTAACTTTGCAAGTAGAACAAGGCCAAAAAAATTATCCTTGTGAGCAAGCATCTGTTTGTTAAATAATTTTTAAGTTTTTAGATACTTCAATGTTTTTTTTATTTTACATTTTAATTGGACTATCAGCGGGTTTTTTATCTGGACTGTTAGGGATTGGGGGAGGAACAATATTGGTTCCTGGATTGCTGACTGCTTTTTCTCATCAGGGTTTGCCTGTCCAATTACAGATGCACTTAGCTACAAGTACAGCGCTGGCATCTATTATTTTTAGTTCATTTATTGCTGTTATCCAGCAGCAGCGTAGTTTCTCGATTAACTGGTCTTTGTTTCGTCAATTAGCGCCTGGAATGATTATTGGTATAGTAATGGGTGCTTTAATTGCATTATTACTTTCTACTCAGATTTTAAAGGTATTATTTAGTTTTTTTCTTTTTTCAGTGGCATTTAAAATTTTATTTGATAAAAATCGACCTGAAAGAAAAGAAACGATAATCTTAACCCCCTTTAAAAAAGCTTCATTAGGTTTCTGCATTGGCATTATTTCAGGATTGCTGGGTATAGGGGGAGGGGCAATCGCAGTTCCTATTTTTTTACGTTTAGGACTGTCAACACACCATTCTATTGCAACCTCGTCGGCCTGTGTTTTATTGTTAGCGATAATTGGCGCCTTTACTTTTACCTTGACAGGTCTACATGTTCAGAATCTCCCTGCAGGTAGTGGGGGCTTTGTTTATTGGCCGGCTGTTATTGGTGTATCGATGGGAAGCATGGCGGTTGTTCCCTTGGGTACGCGATTGGGTAAACGTCTACCAGGTCACCATTTAAGAAAGCTATTTGCATTATTCCTTTTAGTGGTTGGTATTACCCTATTACTACCTTAACCTGTATACTCTTCGAACTTAAACTGGCACACTAAAATTAATCTTTCGTGTGCGTCAGTTGAAAATTTTGGTTGTATTACTGCCTAGTTGCTGTTGCTGTGAGCATAAAATCATGTCTGAACGTTCTTTACAACCGATTGGTATTTTCGATAGCGGTATTGGTGGTTTAACCGTTGCCAAGGCAGTAACACAATACCTTCCAAAAGAATCCATTGTCTATTTTGGTGATACAGCCCACGCGCCCTGGGGTGATAAATCAGCGGCTGCCATTCAAGCCTATTCAATAAAGATCTGTGATATGTTATTACAACAAGGTTGCAAGCTTATTTTGATTGCCTGTAATTCTGCATCAGCGGTTGCCCACGAACTAGTAAAAGAGTATGTAGGCCGCAAGGCTATCGTTGTGGATGTTGTCGATCCCATGATTGATTATTTGGTTGAAAATTACGCCGACAAGACCATAGGATTGATTGGTACCAAGCAAACAATCTATTCCAATGTTTATAGAAAAAAACTCGATCAGCACAGTATAAATGTACAGCTTCATGCGCTGGCTACGCCTCTTCTCGTACCTTTAATCGAAGAAGGTGCTAGCGATCAACCGATTATGGCCGATGCCATTAAATCCTATCTTTCAGACCCCTCTTTACGGAAGCTTGATGCCTTAGTTTTAGGTTGTACTCACTATCCTTTGATTAAGCAGCATATACAGCAGTTTTATGAGAATAAAGCGGTTATTATCGATTCAACTGATATTGTTGCAAAGCTTGTTAAAACTTTACTTGAAAGCCACGATATTTTATCAAATAGCCCATTAATCCCACAAAAAAGGTTTTATGTGACAGATTATACAGCGGCGTTTTCTGCCTTAGCCCGGCCTTTTTTTAAAGGGCCAGTTACTTTGGAAAGATATCCCTTATGGGAGTGATAAGATTTATGTTAAAATGGGGTAATTAGAATGTAGGAGAAGCGTTATGACCTCTAGTAGAATACTTTCAGGCCAAAGACTGGAGTCGGTCTTAGCAACAAACACGGTTTTACGCAATACGTATATTTTGCTGGGATTGACGATGCTGTTTAGTGCGCTTACAGCAGGGATAGCCATGTTGAGTAGTGCGCCACCCTTAAATCCATTTATTACATTAATTGGTTACTTAGGTTTCTTGTTTTTAACCAATGCTTTGCGCAATAGTGGGTGGGGTTTATTATCTGTATTCGGTTTGACAGGGTTCATGGGATATACCCTAGGGATATACCCTAGGCCCAATTATCAACCACTATGTCCACGGTTTTTCAAACGGCCAAGAATTAGTCATGATGTCACTGGGTGCCACCGGGCTTATTTTTTTCGCTTTGTCAGCTTATGCACTAACTATCCGAAAAGATTTTAGCTTTATGTCGGGATTTTTGATGGTTGGTATGATAGTTGCTTTTCTTGCTAGTATTGCGACCTTGTTTTTCCATATACCCGCTTTAATGTTGACTGTATCAGCGGTATTTGTGCTTTTATCTTCCGGTATTATATTGTTACAAACTAGCCAAATTATCCATGGTGGGAAAACTAACTACATTATGGCGACGGTGACACTGTATGTATCTCTTTATAACATCTTTTTAAGCCTATTAAATCTACTCGGGGCTTTTAGTGGTAATAGAGAATAATAGTTTTGGGTTTATTTTTGTTCTACCTACCCTTCTGGCGTTAAAACGTGCAATTTAAAGAAGTCCATTTCGTTGAGAAATAAAAAGCTATTATACTTTTAAGCTAGACCCAACTAGAATAAATCTATGGCATTATCCTAAACGGGTGATAAAGATGGGTTTATTAATTAACGGCGAGGAAGTGTTAACCGATAAATACGGATACCTTGTGCACTCATCGGATTGGCATGAAACTATCGCTACGCTTATAGCACAAAAAGATAATTTAATACTGATCAAAGATCATTGGCATGTTATTTATTTTTTGCGAAATTTTTATCAGCAATATCATAAAACACCCCCTATACGAATTATAGTTAATCAGTTAGCTGTGCAAATAGGGAGTGAAAAAGCCAATAGCATTTACCTCAATGGCCTTTTTCCACAAGGCGTATTAAAGCAAGCAAGCAAATTGGCAGGATTGCCTCGGCCTGCACGGTGTATGTAATCACTTCAAAATAGACTGGATTGGGCTAAAAGTCATCTTTTTGTGTAGTTTCTAATTCTACGGTACTCATCCATACATACTAAATCGCCGTTCTTCACTTTTTACCGATTTTACTGCGCAACATACAATCTTTCGCGTAAGTTCAGATGGAGTTAAAATAATTGTTTATTTAGCAAGCATTATTAGCATAAAAAAGGAAGCTGATGAATAGTGAAGTATTTATTAATATAAAAAAAAATGTTCTAGAAATTATCGAAAGCTTAAAGACTTCGCTCAAGGACAAAATAGAGAAAGAATGGCTACGACACTTGGGGATTAGTCACTCTTTCTCTGATTCCGAAAATATTCAGGCCTTAACTTTATGTCTGTATAAAGCGAAGGGGTATAAGAAAATTGAATTAGATTTCCCGGATACGTTATTTGCTGCTTCACATAGAGAGTTAATTTTAAAATTCGAGGCTATACGCTTGGCATTAGCCAAGCGTTACGCCATTATTTTAGGCAGTCCTAATAAAATTGGTAAAGAAGAAATTATACTACCTTACGAAAATATCAAATTATTTTTTCGGGATGTATTCAATAAGTTTAGAGTTAGCAACATAATTGTAGAAAAAATTTTGGATTTTTTAGTTATTTGTTTGCAGAAAGAAGAAACTTCAAATGGGTTCTATAAGACTAATGAAACATTAAAATATTTTTTTGACTTTATCTCTCTTATAATTGATAGAGAAAATGGGGTGCAGCGCGATTTTTATATTGAAAAGCTAGATATACTGGAAAAATTAGATTTTTTTTCGAAAGTAGCTGATGAGGTACAGAGAAGCTTTTATGATCTTATTTATGAAATAGATGGATTTGTTATTTATAAAAATTTATTAGTTAAAATAAGTTTATTGACGGAAAGCGCATTTAGAGATGATCTAATTTTAAAGGAGTTTATTAGAATTTTTGTCAATCAATTTAATGCTGCAATTTGCATGCGTGAAACTGATTTTGAATCAGTTTTAATATTGCTTTATTTAGTACTTGAGAATAAAGCTAGATTTTCTGTTATTGAAACCCATGGTACTTGGATAAATAGTTTTGGATTAAGCATAAGAGGATTAGTGGGAAAAGCAGAAATAAGTCACGCTCTGGCTCAATTTAAAATTGAGTATGAAAAAAAAGTAGGAAATAAATTTGAAATAAAGCTAGAACAATTTAAGAATATTAATCCTGATAGGGAGATAATGATGTTTAGAGATAAAGATATTAAACCTGTAATTACTCGCTGGTTTTGTTTAGAAAATATTAATCGAACCTCTATGAAAGTCAAAAGTGCTTTCTCTATTGCGCTCGAAAAAACAGCTCACCTTACTTCTAATCCATCTGAAAATTCTAAAAAAATTAAAAATGATATGATAGAATTACTAGAAAGAGGTGTCGGTACTTTAAAAAGTTTAGTTGTTGAGGGAAAGGAACAATTAGCAAATACTGCTTCTCAGGCACATACTTACCTTAATAATCATAAAATAATACGAGACTTGAATGTTCTACAGAAGCGTTTAAATGAGCTAAAAGAGAGTCTACGGAATTTTATTGAATTTATTGAACGTTTCTTAGGTCCTGTCAATGCTTATTCCTCGCGTCAGAGAACTGATTTAAAAAAACCTTTGTGTCCCGAGTTTTCAGCTAATATAAGTGCAGAGCGCTATTTGGATATAGAAAAAACGGTTAAAAAGTTAGAAGAAAAAATTATCAATTTTATTCGAGATAACCAGTTTGCTTCATTAATCAATCAGTTACTAAATAAAGTTAAAACTATAAAAGATGAAAACTCTTGGTTTGAAAATAAATTTTTAAAAAAGAGAATTATTGAAAGCATATTTAAGCGAGGCTATTTTTTTAAGAAGCAAGTTAAATTGACTAAGCTTAAAACGCAATGTATAGGACCGCTTAGTTATGAATTTGAAAAAAACTTTTTCCTTACAGCGGGTTTTTTTACGTTATTACGTTATGGAATTATCCGCTGGTTTTGGGTGGATAAAGAAGCTTTTGCAAAAAAGTGGGCTGAACAGATTGTTTTTCTTAAGGTGGCGGATAAAATAAAAGAAGGAGAATATGGGAAAAACTATGAAGAGAGCAATAACTCAATTAGGGTTTTTCAATCTTTAGCGGAACTATATAAGCAGATGACAGTGACTAAGATAGAAAATAATCCTATAAGATATTTATTTTCTGATTTAATCCAAGGTTCCGAAAGATTTATATCTGAAATAGATGATATTTCTATAAAAATAGCAGATTATATTTTAGTAGGTCAAAAAAAATATGGCTTATCGTTGGCTTTTAAAGTTAAATCAGACCGTGAAGACGTACTAGAAGAACCAAATTCTTCCACCGCTTTTCAGCCATAATAAATAATTCCCCGTGTTTTTTTGAAGGGTATATTAAATACTTAAAAAAGAAAATATTTCGAAAGGTAAATGTGCTTTTTTAACCAAGAGCGTTTTGTTATTGAATCCTAGAGAATTTTATTACGACTAAAAGGTACTTATAACTTGCACTTATATACATAAAAAAAAGCAATATGCCAAAGCAAGAATTATTTATTCCAATTGATTGTCACACCCTTGCCACACTATTTTTTACAGATAAAAACTCTTATTATTATCGCGTAAAATATCTCAAGGAAGTACAAGAAATTTTACGAAAGTCGCTTGATATAACTATACAATCTGGAATAAGCCCTAATTATAATTATTCCACTAAAAATTTTTTTAGTTTTTTAAAAAAAACTGTTCTGAGTTTATCTAGCTCGAGTGCTGAAGTTAAAAATTTTTTGGAAATATTTTTTATTAATTTTCAGGATATAAATGAAGAAATCATTAATATTTTGGAAGAGTACATGGAGCAGCATCATCTGGTAGAAAAAACTGTTGATTATTATAATAAATTTTATTATTTTGAGCGAAGTCGCGGCGGGACATCGAAAGCTTTTTGTGATGAGAAAAAAATAGCAGAGTTAAGTATTAATAAAATAATTAAAAATTTTTTTTCTGCCGAATTTTCATTATTTTTTGACATGATTATTGATGATGATCCTAAATTGATTAAAGCTATATTAAATAATTATTTAAAAAAAATTGTTAAAAAATCGCCTGCCGGATGGTATTCTGGCAAAAGCAAACAAAATTCTGACGAACTATACGTATCTTTTATTGATTTAGATTTCCAAGATTTTTTATTGGTTAATTTTAGTAAGATAAAAGAGGAAATTTATACCTTAAAAAGTTTTGTTAATCTTTTTGTTTGTATGCCAAACTGTATTTTGGATAAGCTGCAAGGTATTTTTTTTAGTGAAAAATTATTGGCCAAACTGAAGAAAAAAATTTATGAAGATCAAGATATGGGTTCATATGAGTATAAAATTACCGAATTAATCGCTAAGCTAAAAAAATTAGCTTGGTTTAGTTTGTTTTTTGCTGGAATTTTTTTTTGGTCGGCACAATCAAAAGCGAGAATATTTGCAAGAATTGAAACAGGCTTTTTTGCTAGTAATTATAGGGAAAAATTAAATCAAATTAAAGCGCTTGAAATTAACGTAGAGCAATCTCTTCATAGTAAAGTACGTACTCTTAAGGATAACCAGGCGCTTGCGAGCTGTTTTGTAGAGCTTGTCAGTATAGTAGATTCGCTGGTAACCCAATCTATTCCACAGCATTTAGCTATCTTTGCGTTTGAAAAGAGTGAAGGACTGATAAATTCCGAAAGAAGAAAATTAATAAAGATAGTAAAATTGTTTACGCAGCTCTATGGTTGGTATTGGGAAGACCATTTGTTAGTTAAGCAAGAAGAGAGGATAAATAAAGTGCTAAATGATGCGGAGAGGCAGAAAAATATAATTTTACAAAAAATCGATGAGTTAATTCAAGATTTGCAAAATGCTATTATGCCCGACCAAAAAAAATCGACTTTTTTCGGCAGACTGTAGAATGAATCAGTTAGACAAGAAATCAGTAAACTGTTACAGACAAATCTATCCAGAAAATGCTATCTGTAACCTTAATATACTAATCTTTCCATTTGATATTACATCCTATGCTAGGATTCTGATTGGAATCAATGGGTTTTCCTTCCAAAAGGTTATCTAAAGCTGTCCTTAATGATTTACCTGTGACCGGGATTTTATTGCCTGGTCTAGAGTTATCTAGCTGACCGCGATAAACGCACAATAAATCTTTATCAAAAATATAGAAGTCAGGTGTGCAGGCAGCTTGATATTTTTTCGCAGTAGATTGGGTTTCATCGTAGAGGTAGGGAAATGGGTAAGCTAATTGTTTTGCAAGTTTGGTCATTTCTTTAGGCCCGTCTTCGGGATAGTTTTCTGCATCATTCGCACTAATAGCGATAAAAGCGATTTCTTTCGTTTGGTAATCCTTTGCTAGACGAATAAGTTCCATTTGTACATGTTTAACGTAGGGGCAATGATTGCAAATAAACATAATTACAGTGGCTATGGATGATTTAAGCGTTTTTAAGCTGCAAATTTTACCGCTTACGGTATCTTGTAGTTCAAAACTTGGAGCCTTTGTTCCGAGTGGAAGCATAGTGGATGAGGTTAATGCCATACTAATTCCTTTCTTTATTAACAACGTTTCGAGTATTATACCGTAAAGCCAAATGGTACAATCCTCTGCACTAAATTTTTTATGGCTAAACTCTATTTCTATTACTCTGCTATGAATGCAGGCAAGAGTACAATTTTATTGCAAGCAAGCTATAACTATCAAGAGCGGGGGATGGAAACTTTGTTATTTTCACCAGCTATTGATACTCGTTATAAAAAAGGTCATATTTTTTCACGTATTGGTTTAGAAGCCACTAGTAATCTTTTTACTGCTAAAGATGATTTGTTTGAAGATATAAAAAATAGAATAAAAAGAGCAAGTAATTTAAAATGTATTTTTATTGATGAAGCACAGTTTTTAACAAAGTCGCAAGTATTTCAATTAAGCGACGTCGTGGACAAATTGAATATACCTATTTTATGCTATGGTTTACGTAGTGATTTTCGTGGCGAACCTTTTGAGGGGAGTTTGTATTTGCTAATTTTAGCTGATGAAATTAGTGAAATAAAAACGATTTGTCATTGTGGGCGTAAAGCGATCATGAATATGCGCATTGATGCACAGCATCGTAAAGTGTCTGAAGGTGTGCAAGTTGAAATCGGGGGTAATGAACGGTATATTGCCGTCTGTAGAAAGCATTTTAAATTAGGGGAAACTGGCGAGAAATATACCACTCGTACCTGAAAATGCGAATCTTTGAGACTTACAGCAAGCGTTAGATTCCAATACACCACGGGCAAAAGCAGCTTATTATGTCACCCAATACCTATCTTTGCTTGGGTAGAAAAATTTTTCCACTATTTAGCTAGCTTTGAGATAGGTTCGGGGAATGCCCATCGCGTAAGGAAAGCACCTCGAATTGCGAGCTCGCAACTTCAGGGTACACAATAGGTATATTTCAAGGCACGTTCTAAAATTAGTTTAGACATGGAGCCCTTCTTCCTATAGACTACGCATCCCAAATAGCTTCTAAATAACACTCTATTTGAAATAGATGACTGCGATACCCAGTCCAAGACATGTATTTCCCACTTTTTCTAAGTACCGGCCTTGGCTGGTCTGTTTGTCTGCCGCTCTTTTTTTCTTTTATGAATTTATTCAAATGGGGATGTTTAACTCCATTAGCCAAGAGCTTATGCAGGATTTCTCTATTAATGCAGGGCAATTAGGCATTTTATCAGCAACGTATTTCTACGCAGACGTTATTTTCCTACTTTTTGCAGGCATTTTGGTTGATCGAATCTCTATACGTGTCATTATACTCAGTGCGATGATTATGGTGGTTTTGGCCACTATTTTATTTGCTTTCAGCCATTCTTTTCAATTGGCCGCTTTTAGCCACTTTGTCTCGGGTATTGGTAATGCCTTTTGCTTCTTAAGCTGTATTAAACTAGCCACGCGGTGGTTTTCTTCCCAGCGCTTAGCATTTGTCATCGGTATCATTATTACGATCGCAATGCTAGGTGGCGTCGTAGCCCAAACCCCCTTCACCCTTTTAGCCCAAGTTTTAGGATGGCGCGGCGCCGTTTTAACAAATGCGGGGTTAGGAATAGTGATTACGTTTATTATTTATGCCTTTGTTCGTGATTATCCTAAACCTTATACGCCTGAATTAACCGTTGAAAAGAGCTTGGCTTCATCCTCCATAAAAAAGAGCCTCCTGTCGGTTTTATGGAATAAGCAAAATGGGCTAGGTGGAATATATACCTGTCTTTTAAATTTACCGATTATTCTACTGGGCGAGCTTTGGGGCATCATGTATCTTACTCAGGTTCATCATCTCCTCAAAACTCAGGCCTCTTTCGTCGCTATGATGATATTTTTTGGGACTATTTTAGGTTCACCCTTTGTAGGTTGGCTTTCGGATACTATTGGCAAACGACGCCTACCGATGATTGTAGGTGCTCTTCTTTCTCTACTGGTATTGCTTTGTATTATGTTTATTCCAGGTTTAAGTTTTTTTACTTTACTTGTTTTATTTTTATTGCTTGGTATTTTTACTAGCACACAGATTATTAGCTATCCGTTAATTGCTGAAAGTAACCCTAGGCATTTAACAGGAACAGCTACTGGTTTAGCGTCTATCTTAATTATGGGAGGAGGTGCAGTATTTCAACCATTATTTGGTTGGTTAATGGATTTGCATTGGGATAAAACGCTGAATCAAGGTGTAGCGTTGTACTCACCTAGCAATTATCTGTATGGATTGGCAATTATGCCGATTGCTTTTGTTGTGAGTTTTATCGCCGCCTGTTTGTTACGAGAAACACATTGTCAACCTTACTCTTGAGAAAACCTATGAAAACTCAACATTGTACGTCTAATAATAAAAAAATGTTACCGTGGATTGTCTGTTTTTCGGCCGCGCTTTTCTTTTTTTATGAATTTATTCAGATGAATATGTTTAATGCCATCAGTGCAGATTTGATGCGCGCTTTTTCACTGCATGCAACGGAATTAGGGAAACTATCGGCTTATTATTTTTACGCTAATTTACTTTTCCTCCCTGTTGCAGGAGCTTTATTAGACCGATTTTCTACACGTTTGATCATTTTATCTGCTTTATTGTTATGTGTCCTAGGAATAGCGGGATTTGCAACAACACATTCATTTCTTTTGGCTTGTATATTTCGATTTATGAGTGGAATTGGCAGTGCTTTTTGTTTTTTAAGTAGCATTCGCTTGGCTTCACGTTGGTTTCCAGCAAGACAGATGGCTTTAGTAACCGGATTAATTGTGACAATGGCTATGATGGGGGGGATGGTTGCACAAACTCCTTTGACCCTGCTCGCTCAATCTTTAGGCTGGCGCTATACCTTGTTACTTGATGCTTGTTTAGGCTTGCTTATCTTTACCATTATTTTTTACTTTGTTCAAGATTGTCCACCGGGGTTAAAACAAGAACAAAAAAACTCGCATCTCGAATTGTCTGATTTAGGACTTTTAAAGAGCTGGCGTATGGCGTATTTAAATCCACAAAATCTTCTTTGTGGACTTTATACTTCATTGACAAATCTACCGATCGCTTTGCTAGGGGCTATTTGGGGTAGTTTATTTCTACAGCAAACAGCGCATTTTTCGCCAACAGAGGCATCATTAGCGCCAAGTTTACTTTTTTTAGGGACGATAGTAGGTGGGCCGATTGTTGGTTGGATTTCGGATAAACTCAAGAAACGAGCATCGCTTATGGTGTTAGGTGCCATTATATCGTTGTTATTAACGCTCACGATTATATGTCTTCCTAAGCTACTTTCTTTAACGGTTGTGTTATTTTTATTTTTTGCTTTAGGTTTTTTTACAAGCAGTCAAGTGTTAAGCTATCCTTTAGTCGCAGAAAGTAATACTAAAAGTTTGACAGCAACCTCGGTTAGCGTCGTTTCATTTTTTGCGATTGGTGGCTATGCTGTTTTTCAACCTTTGTTTGGCTGGTTAATGGATTATGATTGGCAGGGTACTGTTGTTAATCAAATAAGAGTTTATAGCGCGGGCGATTACCATCGGGCTTTATTAATTTTACCTATTGGCCTTTGTGTTGCTTTATTTTCTGCTTTATTGCTGAAGTCAGGACAGCCAAAGGTCGAATATACGGCGCGTACCTGAAGACCTTTCAAGATCCATGGATATAGTAATAAGCATCTGTGGCATACGTTGCGGATTATTCTGTGTAATCGGCAACGCGCGCCACTTTTTTTAAACTCGTCTTTTGTATAGACAATTTTTTGATAAAAATTCGCAATCTTAGTTAATAGCCGCTACTATAAGACCCTTTATAACATGTCTTCAAATGTACGATGATGGCCAAAAAACATTGTTTTTCTGTGTTTCGCTACTCACATATTTCGTGTATGCTCCGTTGCGATACTTGGAAAACAATGTTTTTTGTTTCGTCAGCAATTTGAAGATACGCTCTTATTTTTACTCTATTTAGTTAAATTGAGAATAAAAATGGATAATTATACGACATTTACTTCTGAATCCGTATCTGAAGGACATCCTGACAAGATAGCGGACCAAATTTCTGATGCAATTCTCGATGCAATTTTAGCGCAAGATAAACACGCACGGGTCGCTTGTGAGACACTTGTTAAAACCGGTATGGTATTGATTGCTGGTGAAGTGACGACAGAGGCCTGGGTTGATGTAGAGCAAATTGCCAGGGAAACGGTGAAAGAAATTGGTTATAACAGCTCTTCTATGGGTTTTGATTGGGAATCTTGTGCTGTTATGTCTGCGATTGGCAAGCAATCACCGGATATTGCTCAAGGTGTAGATAAGCTTAGTAAAACTGAGCAAGGTGCCGGGGATCAAGGCTTAATGTTTGGATATGCGAGTAATGAAACCGATGTACTTATGCCTGCAGCTATCACTTATGCGCATAGATTGATGGAGAGACAGGCTAAGTTACGAAAAAATGAGGATTTAGATTGGTTACGGCCTGATGCGAAAAGCCAAGTGACACTACGTTATAGAGATGGAAAACCTATCGCAGCTGAAACGATCGTTGTTTCTACGCAGCATGCGCCTGAGGTTTCCTACAATAAATTAAAGGAAGCCATTGTTGAAGAGATTATTAAACCCGTATTTCCAGCTGAATGGTTAACAAAAACGACCTTTCATATTAATCCAACCGGTCGCTTCGTCATTGGCGGACCGCTGGGTGATACAGGGCTGACGGGGCGTAAAATTATTGTAGATACCTATGGCGGTATGGCCAGACATGGGGGTGGTTGTTTCTCAGGTAAGGATCCTAGTAAAGTGGACCGTTCTGCGGCGTATGCGGCACGCTATGTCGCAAAAAATATCGTTGCCGCTGGTTTGGCCGATCGCTGTGAATTACAAATTTCCTATGCGATTGGTGTGGCGCAACCGACGTCTATTACTATTAATACGTTTGGCACAGGTAAGCTGTCGAATGAGAAGATTATTGAACTTATCCAACAACATTTTGATCTGAGACCGCATGGTCTTATTGAAATGCTTGATTTATTAAGACCTATTTATAAGCCAACTGCAACCTATGGCCATTTTGGAAGAGAAAAGGGAGATTTTCCTTGGGAAAAAACCGATAAAGTAGAATTATTACACTCAGCGCTTAAAAAAGGTGTTTGCATATGATATCAGAAGCTTTAAAGGAAAGGGTTATTGACTATAAAGTTGCAGATTTAAGTTTAGCGGAATGGGGTCGAAAAGAAATTACGATTGCTGAAACAGAAATGCCGGGTTTGATGACCTTACGTAAAAAATATAGTCAAAAAAAGCCGTTAAAAGGCGCGCGAATTGCGGGCTGTTTGCATATGACCATTCAAACAGCCGTTTTAATTGAAACTTTACTTGATTTAGGTGCGGAAGTACGCTGGTCTTCTTGTAATATTTTTTCGACACAAGATCAGGCGGCCGCTGCTATGGCAGCTAGAGATATTCCCGTTTTTGCTTGGAAAGGCGAAACAGAAGAGGAGTTTTGGTGGTGTATTGAACAGACTTTAGTTGGGCCTAACGACTGGCGTCCTAACTTATTATTGGATGATGGTGGCGATCTCACTTTATTAATGCATGATGAAAAACACCGAAAATATTTGGCCAATGTTAGAGGGGTATCAGAAGAAACGACAACAGGCGTGCATAGACTTTATCAAATGCAAGAAAAAAAATCGCTTTTAATTCCGGCTATTAATGTTAATGATTCTGTTACAAAATCTAAATTTGATAATCTCTATGGGTGTAGGGAATCTTTAATTGATGCTTTAAAGCGGGCAACGGACGTTATGATTGCGGGAAAGATCGCGGTTGTTTGTGGTTATGGCGATGTAGGGAAAGGTTGTGCGCAGAGTCTACGGTCGTATGGTGCAACGGTATGGATTACTGAAGTTGATCCTATTTGTGCCTTACAAGCTGCGATGGAAGGTTATCGCGTCGTTACTATGGATGAAGCTGCTAGCCAAGGCGATATTTTTGTTACGGCGACAGGCAATAAAGCGGTTATTACGTTGACACATATGAAACAAATGAAGGATTTTGCTATAGTTTGTAACATTGGGCATTTTGATTCTGAGATTGATGTGGCCGGTTTACGACAATTTAAATGGGATAATATTAAACCTCAAGTCGACCAAATTATTTTTCCGGATAAGAAGCGCTTATTACTTTTAGCCGAAGGTCGATTGGTTAATTTAGGTTGTGCAACAGGACATCCTAGTTTTGTTATGTCAAACTCCTTTACTAATCAGGTTTTAGCGCAAATAGAATTATGGCAGCACAGTGATCGCTATGAAAACGGAAAGGTTTATATGCTGCCAAAAGAGCTCGATGAGCAAGTAGCGCGTTTGCATTTAGAGAGAGTGGGGGCGAAATTAACAGAGTTAACAACTGAGCAAGCTGAATATATTGGCGTAAAGACAGAAGGCCCTTATAAGCCCGAGTTTTATCGTTACTAAAAAGCCGTCGTCTTTTATTTGATTTTGTTGTTGGATTGTCTTTTCCAATGCTCATGTACTTGCGTGTACACTTCGCTTCTCAAAGACAATCGCCTAGAACTCAAATAAAATACTTGGTTTTTGGCGGCATCGATTAGCGTACTCATTGTTTCAGAATATCTAAGCATTGAATGGCTTACCTTTCTATTGTTTTAATTCCCTCGTTTGTTGCTAGTAATAATTTACTTGCAGGGCGTTGGGCAAATAAGCCATTACAAACGACGCCGGTGATATTATTAAGTAATCTTTCTAAACGTATAGGATCGGTGAAATCCCAGCCTTGTGTGTCTAAAATAACGTTTCCATTGTCAGTAACAAAGTTTTCGCGGTAGATGGGAAATCCGCCTAATTTGACAATTTCTCTAGCAACGTAACTACGAGCCATAGGAATAACTTCAACGGGAAGTGCCCCCTGCCCTAATAAGGCAACGTATTTGCTTTCATCGGCGATGCAAATAAAACGTTCACTTGCTGCGGCTATAATTTTTTCGCGCGTTAAGGCACCGCCGCCTCCTTTTATTAGTTGTAACTGTGAATTAACTTCATCAGCTCCATCTATATAGAGCGTAAGCTTGCCAACTGTATTAAGGTCTAAAACAGGAATTCTTTGAAGTTTAATAAGCTTTTCAGTCTGTAAAGAGGCGGCAACAACCCCTTCAATTTTATGTTTTATAGTGCTTAAAGCCTCTATAAAGTAATTAACAGTGGAACCACTCCCTAAACCAATAAATTGGCCTGGTTTAATAGCTTCCAAAGCAGCATGAGCTGCTTTTTTCTTTAAGGTAATTTGAGCTTGTTTCATCGTTGCTTTACCTCAGATTTAAAGTTCTACTTTGACATAGGTTGGCGGGGTTCTGCAATTTATACCACTTGCACTTGAAAATGCGAACTTATTAAATTCAGAGAGAGGTATTCCTATCTACATAGCTGGTCCAAGCAAAGCTTGTACTTTACCATTATACGCAACGGGCAATTGCATAGCTTTAACAAGGAGGGAGGTTATTTATTGGGAATGGCTTAGTTTGTTTTCTGTGCCAACAATATAGCCAATAAGAGCTGCTTCTTCTTGTGAGAAACCGTTTAAGAGTTCAGGGTTATTGAAAATTTGCTGAGCGCTTCGCATAAAATGTAAATCTTTACCTAGAATATTAACAATGAGTTTATTTCCACGATATTGCCCAATAATTTGATAGCGTATTTGATTTGAGATAGTCCACATAATTTATCTCCATAAAAAATAATTAAATAAGAGAACCCTTTGTTTGTATTTAAATATCCTACCCCATCTATGGAGAATTTACGTAATCGACCCAAATAGATTTATTTTCTAAACTAATTCTTTATTTTATGATTAACAAAATTTTACATAGCTTTTGCGCTATAGTATTATCTACTAAAGATAATTTCAATGTTCGAAACTCTATTAAAGGTCATTAAAAATCAAAGAGTTAACGGTATTTTTACCAAGTAGGTAAAAATTTTAGACGATAAATTTCGATTAATAAAAATTAAGAGGGTGAATAATGCAAGGTTCAGGAAAAACAGATTTAGCCTCTCAAAAGGCTGTCTTGTTAGCTTTTCAACAGAAAGTTATAGAATTTTCAAGTGAATGCTGTGAAACTAAGTTTAGCTATTCCATTAATAAAAATAAAAGTAAAAATAAACTCATTCTTATGAAGAAAATGGCTAAGAGTGTATGTTTTGAAAAAAAAAATGGATTTTATCTCTTTTAATCTTAAAAATCAGCCATGTGCTTTGCTTAAAAAAGAAAATTTAATTTTTCTTGTAACATTTAGACGAAATATTTTAAATTATAAATTGCAACGAAAATTTTTGTATCAGCGAAGTGTTAAGTTGGCGTACCCTGTTAGAATGCATTGGGCTAGTAATTCTTCTCGATACTGGATAAGTCCATGAGAGACTAAACGTTCTTCTGAGAGATTACTTTTAAGGATACTCTTTACTGTGTTTCCCTCCGTGAAATAAACGATGCCTTCTTTGAAAAATTTCTAATGTGTGAATCTAGTCTATTTAACGTTTTTTAGTAAGCTGTGTTATGCTTGACCATTTAATATTACTTCGATGTCTTTATTCAAAGAGGGTGTATGCTTAGTCTGAACTTCCGTAGTCTAGGATTTTTAGCTTTATCGCTGCTATTAGTAGCTTGTGGGAAAATGAATAATAATACTAAAACGGTTTTACCTACTGATTTCAAGGTGGGTAAAGACTATCAAACTATCTCTCACTCACAAATTATTCCTAAGTCAGGTCCTAAAGAGGTTGTCGAGGTTAAGGAGTTTTTTAACTATGCTTGTCCAGCTTGTTACCATTTTGATCCTATCTTAGAAAAATGGTTGGCTAAAAAACCAGCCTACGTCAAGTTTGAGCGTATACCTATTATATTTCAGCCTAGTTGGCGGAGTTTAGCAGCAGCTTATTATATTGCAAAGATGTTAGGCGTAGAAAAACAAATGACACCCGCTATATTTAAGGCTATCCATGTTGAAGGACAAGACTTATCTAATCCTAAATTACAAGAAGCTTTCTTTATAAAACACGGCGTTACGCAGCAAGAATTTGAAAGTATGGCTAGTTTTTCTCCTGGTATCGACGCTCAATTACTAAGGAGTGACACTTTAATGCGCGATTACCAAATTATGGCGGCACCCACATTGGTTGTTGATGATCGATATAAGGTTGATCCCAGCCTTGTAGGTGGAGATCCCGCCCGTTTCTTGCAAGTAGTTGATTATTTAATCGAAAAAGTGAGAAAAGGGGAAGACTAATTGGATAATATAGTCCAAGTCCGCAATTTGTGTTTTGAACGTAGCGGACGCAACATTTTTTCTGACCTTGATCTCAATGTTCCACGTGGAAAAATTACTGCCATAATGGGACCTAGCGGTTGTGGTAAGACAACCCTTCTGCGTTTAATAGGGGGACAGCTTAAACAACAAAGCGGTACGATACAGATCAATGATAAGTTTGTTAATCGTTTAACACGGCCGCAGCTTTATGAGTTACGCCGTAAAATAGGGATGTTATTTCAAAGCGGCGCTTTATTTACTAATCTAAGTGTTTTTGAAAATATTGCTTTCCCTTTGCGGGAACATACGCAGCTACTTGATTTTATGATTCGTGATATTGTTCTCATGAAACTACAATCAGTAGGGTTACGAGGCGCGTTTGATCTGATGCCTAGTCAGTTATCAGGGGGCATGGCACGTCGTGTTGCATTAGCCAGAGCAATCGCACTTGATCCAGAACTTATTATGTATGATGAGCCATTTACCGGGCTTGATCCTATTGCCTTAGGAGTGATCATTAAATTGATTGGGGACCTCAATAAAGCATTGGGGATGACAACTATTTTAGTCTCTCATGATGTAAAGGAGGTTTTGCATCTTGCTGATACTATTTATGTGATTGCAAGTGGTAAGATTATTGGCCAAGGGTCCCCAGAAGAGTTACAAGCCAATGAAAATCCTGAAGTTAAGCAATTTTTACAGGGATTACCTGATGGTGTGGTTCCATTTCACTATCCTGCCATTGACTATAGTCAAGATTTATTTCGTTAAATTATGTGGATAATTAATAAATTAAGCCTATTAGGGCGGATCGGAATTGAGTTACTTCGGGACTTTGGACGTTCGGGTCTATTTTTGTGGCATGTGCTTTATCGTAGACCACATTTTAGAAAAAGTTTTCCCTTTTTGGTAGAACAACTTTATTTTATCGGCGTACTATCACTGCTTATTATTATTTTGTCTGGCTTATTTATTGGTATGGTGGTTGGTTTGCAGGGGTATAACACTTTAGATAAGTTTGGTGCTAGCCAACAACTTGGCCAATTAGTTGCTTTGAGTGTCGTGCGCGAATTAGGTCCAGTGGTTACTGCACTGTTGTTTGCCGGCCACGCAGGATCAGCGCTGACAGCTGAGATTGGTTTAATGAAGTCCACTGAACAGTTAGCAAGTATGGAAATGATGGGAGTTGATCCGCTTCGACGCATCATTGCTCCTCGCTTTTGGGCAGGTTTTATTTCTATGCCTTTACTAGCAATTATTTTCAGTGTGATTGCTATTTGGGGTGGTTATTTAGTGGGTGTAGTTTGGCTAGGGGTGGATGACGGTACGTTTTGGGGAGCTATGCAAGCTTCAGTTGATTTCTCCGATGATATTATCAATGGAATAATAAAAAGCGTGGTTTTTGGCATAGTCGTCACATGGATTGCAGTCTTTCAAGGGTATGATACAGTACCGACCGCGCAAGGAATTGGTCGAGCGACAACACGCACTGTAGTTTATTCTTCTTTAGCTGTATTAGGTTTAGATTTTATATTAACTGCTGTGATGATGGGAGGATGGTAAGTGCGCGATAGAATAATAGAATTTTGGGTTGGGCTATTCCTATTGGTGAGTATTATTGCTGTACTTATTTTAGCACTTAAAGTAAGTGGATTGAGCAATACTGTTGGAGGTAATGGTTATATTATAACCGCAGATTTTGACAATATTGGTGGGCTTAAAGTCAGATCGCCGGTGACTTTAGCCGGCGTTCGGATTGGTCAAGTTTCTGCTATAAAGCTGGATAGCAAGCAATATAAAGCGATAGTAACTATGCAAATTGATTCAAATCAACGACAATTGCCAGCCGATACGTCAGCGAGTATTCTAACTCAGGGCTTGTTAGGCGCTAACTATATTAGCCTTAGACCAGGGTTCGATCAAGCATTCTTAAGAAATGGAAGTGTTATCCAAGATACACATCCTGCCTTAATTCTAGAAGATCTTATCGGGCAATTAATCTTTAGCTTAAAAAGCTCAGGAGGAAAACAGTGAAAAAAATTATTGTAACTTTTATTAGTTTACTATTTTGTACCGTTGTTTGGGCGATTTCTTCACCAGTGGATTTATTGCAAAATACATCAACTCAATTGATTACGACTTTACAGCAAAATAAAGTTACGTTAAAAACAAATCCTCAGCTTGTTTATCGAATTGTTGATCAGATTTTATTACCTCACGTTGACTTAGTAACTATGTCAAGCATCGCATTAGGTCGAGAAGCATGGATGCGAGCAAGTCCGGCACAAAGACAGGCTTTTACACAGCAATTTACTACCTTATTGATTCGAACTTATGCGAGTGCATTGGCACAGTATACTGATGAGAAGGTGCGGTTTTTTCCGTTACGTGGAGGTTTTAATGGACAATCACGCGTTCAAGTAGATAGTAGTATTATTCGTGATTCCGGACCTGCGATCAATGTGAGTTATCGACTAATGCGAGTCGGTGAACAATGGAAACTTTATGATTTTAGTGTCGATGGCATTAGTCTGGTGCAGAGTTTTCGTTCCCAGTTTGTGCAAGAATTACAGCAAGCAGGTATTGATGGACTTATCAGTAAACTTGCGCAACATAACGCTCAGAATAATTAATAATGAATGAGCAACCAACATTCCAATGTAAAAATGACAATACCTATTTTTTGTCAGGTGCACTAAATTATGAAACAGTTCCTTTTTTATGGCAACAAAGCCAGAAGGCTTTAAAAAATAAAGGACAATCATTGATTATTTTTGATTTAGCAGGCGTGAGCCAAAGTGATAGTAGTGGTGTTGCGCTACTGATAGCTTGGACACGAAGCTTTCGTCGCCAATCACAAGCCGTTAATTTTATTCATTTACCTAGTCAAATGATAGCAATAATTCAGCTTGCTGGTCTTGAAACCATCGTACCGATAAAAGCGCAGATAGAGAGTTAATGGTGGATAAACTTATTATTAGAGGCGGAACACCGTTACAAGGTGAAGTGAGAATTTCCGGTGCTAAAAATGCAACTTTACCTATTTTAGCGGCTTGTTTATTGTCAGAAGAACCCATTACTTTATTTAATGTCCCTCATTTACAAGATGTGACGACCATGGTAGAGCTTCTTAGTGGTATGGGCGCCCAATTTACCATTGGTGAGCGCATGAGCTTAGAAGTCAGTGCTCGTGATCTTGTGGATTCTTATGCTCCCTACGCATTGGTGCGTAAAATGCGAGCTTCTATTTTGGTATTAGGTGCTTTGCTAGCGCGTTGTGGTGAGGCCATTGTTTCTTTGCCCGGCGGTTGTGCTATTGGTACTCGCCCCGTTAACTTGCATGTTCAAGGATTGCAAGCAATGGGTGTACAGATGAGTATTGAAAACGGTTATATCAAGGCTAAAGCAAAGGGTCGTTTACAAGGGGCTGTTATTAAACTTGATACTATTACTGTAACTGGAACGGAAAATCTAATGATGGCTGCGACCCTTGCAAAGGGAAAAACGATAATAAAAAATGCGGCGCGTGAACCTGAGGTGGTGGATCTGGCTAATTTTTTAAATAGTATTGGCGCTAATATTAGTGATGCAGGAACTGATACCATCACAATTGAAGGGGTTGAACAGCTAACAAGTGGCTACTATCGAATTTTACCTGATCGGATTGAAGCGGCTACCTATCTTATTGCTGTTGCCTGTACCCGTGGATTTATACGTTTAAAAGATATACAAGCTGATAATTTAAAAGCTGTTATTCATACCTTGCGCGAAGCAGGAGCTCATATCGTTATCGGTGATCATTGGATTGAACTCGATATGCGTAACAAACGTGCAAAAGCAGTTAATGTAAGTACCGCACCTTACCCGGCGTTTCCTACTGATGTGCAGGCACAGATCATGGCGCTCAATATTACTGCAGAAGGAACAGGTACCATTACAGAAACAGTTTTTGAAAATCGATTTATGCATGTTCAAGAAATGCGGCGTATGGGTGCAGATATTACCTTGAAAGGTAATGTTGCTATATGTAAGGGTGTTGAGAAATTAACGGGTGCAGAAGTCATGGCGACGGATTTACGTGCCTCAGCAAGTTTAGTACTTGCAGGCTTGACTGCCGAAGGTGAAACAACGGTCAATCGAATTTATCATATTGATCGAGGTTACGAGTGTATAGAAGAGAAACTATCACAATTGGGTGGAAAAATTAAGCGCATATCTGAATCAGATTCATCTTAGTATTTAAATTTTTTGGCTATTGTCCAAATTCTTAGCCTTTGTAACCCCGTGACGTTGATCACGGGGCTCAGTGAAAATTTAATTTTGGTTTTGTTATTCTTTGACAGTAAAAGGACATATTGTCATTTACCAGTAGATGAAGTAAACACACTTTGTAACCACCTTCGTGCTAAACGAAGCATTAGCTAAGCGGGCATCATTTCACAACTTAAGTTGCCGGTTGTTTGTGCTTGGATACCGCTCAGCATATCCCATACGGACTGAGCTATTTTTTTAGCAGCTTTTTCTGCTTTAATTTTTTCTTCCGGAGGAAGATCTTGTATGAGCAGCCTAGTCACTTCTGTATGCTCTACATCAGCTTCTAAATGAACTAAAAAAAATTTTAAAGTGGCTTTATCTTCGATCTGATAAAACTCTTTAAGCCCAGTAATTTTACTAGCAGCTGTTTGTGGAATTTGACGTTCATAGGCATATAAAGCACCTAATCCTTCTGCATAGGAGGCTTTGGAAAGAGATGAAAAATCATCGATGAATTTTTTAGTTTCTGGAAACAATACACTCTCCTTGACCGTTTTTTCGCATAAACCTAAGCCTTTTGCAAATTGTAACCATAAATCCGGATGGCTTTCTCCCCCATTGATACCTTCTTCATCATTTAGGTTATCAGTCAATACTTTTTTTGCGTGATTAGAATAACAGTTATCAATCGTTGAGCGGATGTAATTCGGAAAAGCTTCGACATGATGGTAATATTGACAAGCATAGGCGCGTAAATCTTCTAAAGAAAGTTTTCCTGCAGACCAAGCTTGATACAAAGGGTGCTTTAACAAATGTTTTTCATTTAATTGTCTATCAAGTAGCTGCATTGTGTTGCCTTGTAAGTCGTTATTAAGTAGCTTATCTAATAATTGCCTAGTCATATGGCCATTCTCCTTCTTCGGTTTAGAGGAACTTATTGTACAGAAATTTCTAATAGATCTGAAATAGGCCTTTTCCATTTCTCATTCCTAACTGAGCTAAAAAATAGCATATAGTAAAAAAAAACTATTAAAGCAAACTAAAAAATTTGTTTTGTCAAATTTTAGGAAATTTGACTCTGTCTTCCTAAGCTTCTAGGATAAGAATTCTTGTTTAAATCTTAAATAGATATTAAAGGGAGTTAATATGAAGTTTTTAAGGATGGGGTTTCAGCTTTTTATCGGAATAATAAGTATTTTCGTGCTTGCTGCTTGTGGGGGAGGAAGTGGCGGACCTGGTGGGAGCTACAGGCGCTACAGGTACGCCAGGTGTTCAAGGCGCTCCAGGTAGTGGATTGTTAGGTAGTGGTTTAAATCTCGGAAATCTGGCCGGAGTAACACTCTCCGGAGATGGTGGGCTTATATTATCAGCCCAAGCACTGCAAACTCTAGGATTACAAGCGGCTGCGTTGACACCACAGGAATTAGCAAGATTAAATGTAACCTTGCCTAATGGGGGAGCCGGAGTAAGGGCTGTCACAAGACAAGGCCAGCTTATTGCTATTACAGGGCCAGCTGGACGGACTTTTGCTGTTCCTGGTGGACCCAGGATTTTACCAGGAACTAATGTTCCTTTACCCACTTTGCCTCGCGGTGGTCTATTAGGAGGATTACATCATTAAAAATTAAAGTAATAACAAATTATAATGTCCGTTTGTATAAATGAAGCTTTTCTTGTTATATGAGCGGACATCTATTAAAAAGGTGTGTAGCTGAAATTAAAAAAGAAACGTAAACTTTTTCCATTGTTTCCGCTGGCTACTTCTGCTTGGACAGGATTGGTTAAAGGTCTAGCTACGCTGAGTTCAAGGTTAAAGTCTTTTGTTAAAAACAATCGTAGGCCTGCAGATAGTGAGGCATCACTATATAGACTATTTAAGGCGAAAGCAGGAGCAACTTCTTTATTTCATACCTTGCCAATGTCGTAACGCGTAAAATATTGTATAGAATTGAAAGAGCTTGGGAACGTGTCGTAGCGTAATTCTAATCCTCCCATAATGCCATTATCTCCAATAATTTCAGAAGGATCATAAGCCCGTCCAAACGGGACGCCACCATAGGGAATTTTTTCAACAGGAATTAAAGGATTAAACGCGTACTGTCCCATGGAATCGATGAGTACCGAGAAAGCTTTGGGGAGAATTTGTATGTGTGTCGCATAATAAAAAAATTTTGTATAATTAATCGAGGGGTTATTGGGTGCAGAGGGTCCTATCGCAGCACCGATTGAATGAAATCCCTGACTTATTTCTGCCTGTAATCTATCAAGATATTTAGGTTTGTTACGTTCATAGCTTGCTTGAGCGCGTAAGGATGGAACGCGTACAGTAACATCTTGAGGGCCGTTAATGGGATCGTTAAATCCAGTCGTTCTACTATTATAATAGCTAAGTCCTAAACGCCCTTCTAATTTTTCATTGGTTTGTAGAATAAAGGGATGATAATAATAACCAATTAAGTCCCCTACCTTTCCTGACAAACTAGAAAAAGTTTCAGCGAGACTGGAAGGAGAACCTAATACATTGGGTTTAGTTTGGGTATAGTCGGCTAAAAAATCTAGATGGTTTCCATAAACACCGATAGGAATGACGTGATATAAATAATAGTATTGTAGAACTCTGGGTTCAAAGGGTGCAGTGGCGGCTGTTACGGCCGTCGTGTCACCACCTTGTAACAGCGAATGAACGTTAGCGGTTAAAAATAAATTTTGGGATCCTAAATAGCGAGATTGGTTATTATTGAGGATAGCATAAGGATTAAACCGCCGTTGTTTGATAACAAAAACTAGATTTTGTGTGCCAGAGTCTTCCGAGATAGGGCTTAAGTGTAAAGTAGCTTTGACGCCAGGTAAGCGGTTTAGTAATAAAATGTAATGTTGTAATGTTTTTTGTTGTAAAGGGCGTGATAACTTTATTTTTTCACTATATGCTGTCAGAAAATTTTCTAAACCATGTATTTTTCCCTGAATGCTTATATTAGCGACGTAAGCCTCAAGAATTTCAATTTCTAGATGACCTGACTTTACATTTTGTAGTGGTATATATGCATGCGAAAGTACATAACCATCTTTTAGGTATTTTAAGGTAATGTTAGAGGTGATTTTTTCTAATTCTTGATAACTTATTTTCTTATTGAGATAAGGTTGATAAAAAGCTTTTAAGCTTTCCTGCGAATAGATGGTTGAACCTGTAATGTTTATCGAATGTAAGACAAAAGGTGTGCGCATACTTTTGGGTACGTGAGCTATTGGAGGTGGAGCTACAAGGGGTATTGCCGATGTAAATGTACCGGTTTGAGTAGGTGGTGGTATTGTGTTTCTTAATTGTTTTTCGACTTGACCAGGGGCCATGGTACCGGGTACCATGGCAGTAAACCGCTTTTAGCGGGATGATAAGCAGCGGGAAAAGAAATCCTAGCACAATGATTAAATTTCTTTTTCCTTGTGAATATTGTTCTGCCATACTTCCTTTTGCTATCCATAAAAGATAAATACAGGGAAAGTCTAGTAGATTTTATTTAATCTTTAAAGAATTGTACCGTGTATTTAATTGGGAAGTGTTTTTAATCTTTTTTGTGCTTCTGTGGCCCGCAGAGAAATTTCTTCGAAGGAACCTGTTTGAATAAGCGAACGAGGCGCTAGCCAAGTTCCGCCAATACAAGGAACATTCGGCAATTTGAGATAGTGAATAAGATTATCAAGGTTAATTCCACCGGTAGGACAAAAATGTAGCATCGGTAATACCTCTGAGATGGCAGCTAAGGTTTTTATTCCACCCATCGTTTCTGCGGGAAAGAATTTTAACTGCCTTATACCTGACTCATAGGCAAATAGTGCTTCAGTAACGGTTGAAATGCCCGGTAGATAAGGCAAGCCTACTTCTTTCGCCGCAGAAACCAGCTGCTGACTCAGTCCAGGACTGACTACAAATTTTGCTCCAGCGACTTTAGCTTGAGATAATTGTGCGGGATCAATGATGGTTCCTGCACCCACAATAGCCTTTGGAACTTTATCCTCTATTTCTTTGATGGCGGCTAAAGCGCAGGTTGTGCGAAGAGTAATTTCTAATGCGGTAAAACCAGCATTGACGAATATTGTAGCCAAAGGAATTGCATGTTCTACTTTATCGATTACAATAACCGGTATAATACGATTTATCTTTAGAATATCAATGAGTGTAAGCACGTTTTCTATGTCCCATAAAATTATCCATGATGATACGTCTTCCTTTTTTTCTAGGCAAATTTTAGAGAGACTTTCTAATCAATTTATAAATTCTCAGAGTTATCTTGGATATCTCAAATGAAGCAAATTACAGTGATTGGCGAAGCGATGCTAGAACTATCGCATCAGAGCGATACGTCTTTAGCCCTATCTTTTGCAGGCGATACCTTAAACTTTGCGCTTTATCTGCGACGATTGCTCCCTAATAAAGCTTTTAATGTTCATTACGTGACAGCATTAGGCGATGACGTTTATAGCGATAGTATGCTAAAAACCTGGCAGCAAGAAGGGTTAAATACAGATTTAATTTATCGTGTCAAAAATAAATTGCCCGGACTTTATTTAATTCGTACTGATGAGGTGGGTGAAAGAACGTTTTATTTTTATAGGCAAAATTCTGCGGCGCGAGAGCTTTTTAAAGCCAATTCAACGATTGATTTAGTTTCATGTCTGCTTACGATGGACTACTTATATTTATCGGGGATTACCTTAGCAATCCTTGATGACGAGGGTCGAGAGCGTTTATGGCAGCTGCTAGAAAAAGCAAAACAGAAAGGTGCTAAGATAGTTTTTGATACAAATTATCGCACTTCCCTTTGGCCGGATGTAGAGTCAGCAAAAACCATTATTAAACGCACATTAAACTATGTAGATATTGCATTACCCACTTTTGAAGATGATCGTGCTTTATTTGGAGATGTTTCACCAGAAGTATGTGCCCAGCGCTTATTAAAAAGTGGTGTAACGGAGGTGGTCGTTAAATGTGGTTCTGCGCCCGCTGTAGTGGCTACTATTGGCCAGGAAAAAGAAAGGGTTCCTGCTTGTTCGATAGAAAAAATAGTGGACACAACCGGCGCAGGGGATTCATTTAATGCTGCTTATTTAGCTGCACGTTTGTTAGGTTTTGAGCCTATAAAAGCGGCACGATGGGGTCATCAATTGGCGGCCATTGTTGTTACTTATCGCGGCGCGATAATTCCCTTAGCCGTTATGCCACATCTCTCTTGAGGATATTATGCCCGAAATGTTTTGTCAGCCCTGTGTTTTTGGTGAGCTACCTGACGGCCAAACGATTACTCAATATACACTTCGTAATCCCAGCGGCATGTCGATCAGTGTTATTAACTATGGAGCTACGTTAACATCAGTGAAGGTACCGGGTTTAGGGGGGACCGTACACGAAATGACTTTAGGATTTGATCAGCTCAAGGACTATTTGGATCACGATTTTTATTTTGGCTCAACCATAGGACGCGTGGCTAATCGGATTGCGAATGCATCTTTCAACTACCAAGGTAGAGATTTTTTTTTAACGAAAAATAAAGGATATGCACATCATTTACATGGTGGTGACCAAGGCTTTGCTAAAGTTGTTTGGTCTGCTGAAGTTTCGATCCAAAGTGATACAGCGAATGTAGAGTTTTCATATGTAAGCCCTGATGGAGATCAAGGGTATCCAGGAACACTTGAAGTAAAGGTCATCTATAGTTTGACTTTGGCTAACGAGTTAAAAATTACTTTTGAAGCAAAAACTGATCACGTAACACCAGTGGATTTAACAAACCATGCCTATTGGAATTTAGCTGGTGCGGGAAACGGTACAGTGCTAGATCATGTGTTACAGGTTTTTGCTGATCATTACGTTGTTATCGATAAAGACTTACTTCCTACAGGCCAAATAGCAGAAGTCAATGATACGCCCTATGATTTTCGTCAACCACATCATTTGGGAGAGCGCTTAGAAGCTACATCAATCGGTGGTTATGATCTTTGTTTTGTATTGCCGACAATGACAAATCCTAATCCTCGATTAGTCGCCCAGATCAAAGAACCATTGAGTGGGCGTACTTTAGAAGTTCATACGACACAACCCGGGTTACAATTCTATACAGGGAACAGTCTGAGGAGCTACCCTATCAGTGGCGGACTTACTACTCAGCGCTATGGAGGGTTTTGTATGGAAACGCAAAATCTTCCAGGGGCGGTCAAATATTCTCAATTTCCCTCACCTTTTTTGTTTCCAGGCGATCGTTACCACCATGAAACTATCTATCGATTAATTTGGTAAAAATCTATGCAGAATCCAATTGTTGTGTGTGATGAAACGATGCTATTAGGCGAAGGGCCTCTTTGGCATCCTATAGAAAACGTTCTGTATTGGGTAGATATCGCTGGCGCGACTTTAAATCGTTTCGATATCAATACACAAACCCTCAGAAAATTTAACATGCCTAGTCAAATTGGTTCTATCGGCTGGCGGGCTAAAGGAGGATTGATAGCAGCGCTCAGTGATAACTTTGCTACGATTAACACAGAAACAGGAGAGGTAGAAACAGTGGTTTTGCCATTACAGCACACGCGCCAGGTGATGTTTAATGATGGAAAATGTGACCGGCAAGGTCGTTTTTGGGTAGGAACCAAAGATATTGACGAAAAAAACCCCATAGGTTCCCTTTATTGTTTAGATAAAGAAGGAAAGGTAACAGAGACAATTAGTGGGTTTACGGTAAGTAACGGAATTGCCTGGAGTCTAGACAATAGTTGCATGTATATTTGTGACTCCCCTGCGCGTCAAATTTATCAGTATGAATTCGATCCAATACAAGGCCGATTGGGGCGTTGTCAGATTTTTGCGCAAGTTCCAGAAGAAGAAGGTTTCCCTGATGGACTTACGGTAGACAGTGAGGGTTATCTGTGGAGTTGTCATTGGGATGGTTGGCAGATTACGCGTTATACCCCTACTGGAGAAGTTGATGGGGTTATTCCCATGCCCATTCCTAGGCCAACCAGCTGCTGTTTTGGAGGCCCAGATTTAGAAACACTTTATGTGACTTCTGCTTCTATTGGTTTATCAGCTTCCGCATTAATGGATGCACCACAGTCAGGTAAGCTTTTTGCGGTAGAAGTGGGGGTAAAGGGTGTAACTGAACCCGCTTATTTGGGCTAAATACTCTTTGTACCTGAACTTTTGGCTGTATTGCCGCTTCAACTCGCCGCTGAAAGCGTGTAAGGGATTAAAGTAAGGTTAGATCATCGAAAGACTTACATTTTTTAATTTTAAGATTACTTTTAGGGCTTTTCATTTGCTTTTAGGGTAGATCGAGGTAAAGTAACGAGCCTATACTATCTAAAAGAGAGTGTTTTAATGATTAAACTATCAAATTCAAATTGGATGGTTTATGCGATTTCGGCATTTGCAGCCTTAGCCGGGCTGTTGTTTGGTTATGATACAGGAATAATTTCTGGCGCTGTTTTATTTATTAAAAAAGATTTTCATTTATCTGCTTTTCAGGTGGAGATGGTGGTTAGCGCTGTGTTATTAGGTGCTTTAATGGGTTCAGGATTGAGCGGTAGGCTTACTGATCTATTCGGCCGGCGTAAAGTCCTCGTTTTTACCGCGATCATTTTTATTATCGGTTCACTGGCTACGGCGTTTGCACCCAATGTTAATTTTTTAATTTTTGGACGTACTCTATTAGGGCTTGCTATTGGTATAGGTTCTTTTACTGCCCCTCTCTATCTCGCAGAAATAGCACCACAACGTATCCGTGGAATGCTAGTTTCCTTGAATCAATTAGCGATTACTATAGGAATCGTTTTTGCTTATCTAATTAATTACTATTTTTCGGCTCAAGGCCGTTGGTCTTGGATGCTAGGATTAGGTGTTGTTCCAGCTACTATTCTATTAGTAGGCACCGTGTTTTTACCGGAAAGTCCTCGTTGGATGGTGTTAAAAGGTCGGGAACATAAAGCGCGTGCTATTTTACAGCGCATACGTGCTGGTGAGAATATTAATGAAGAGTTTAATGAGATTCAACAGACCGTACAAATAGAAAAAGGCACACACCGTTTATTACTCGCAAAATGGGTGCGTCCTATCTTGTTTATTAGTTTAGGATTGAGTTTTTTCCAGCAGGTGACAGGGATTAACACCATTATTTATTATGCCCCTACGATTTTACAACTTGCTGGCTTCAAGCAAGCGGGAGGTGCCATTTTAGCGACGCTAGGCATCGGTATTATCAATGTATTATTTACTATTATTGCCCTACTCTTGCTGGATAGATGGGGACGCCGTCCTTTATTACTTTTAGGGCTTTCAGGCATGTTTTTAAGCTTAGCTGTAATAGGAATTGCATTTTATTTTCCTGCATTTGCTGCTTTGCGCTGGATAGCTGTAGGAAGTATGGTTGTTTATATCGCAAGTTTTGCAATGAGCTTAGGTCCTATTATGTGGCTTATTATTTCTGAAATTTTTCCTCTAAATATACGGGGTGTAGGTGCTAGTTTAGCTATTTCTGCAAGTTGGGGGTTCAATATGTTGGTGTCGCTAACGTTTTTAACGCTTATTGAGCTGATAGGTCCTAGCCATACCTTCTGGCTATATGCTTTTTTATGTATATTAGGTTGGTTGTTTGTTTATTTTATTGTCCCAGAAACGAGAGGTTGTTCTTTAGAACATATCGAACAAAATTTACGTTTAGGACGTCCTAGCCGTGAGCTCGGAGTTCCTTTAAATAAATTTTCAACGTTTTCTAAATCAGCTCCTTTTTCTCCTTTAAAATAAGTCATAAAAGGAATATGAATGTTAAAAAATAAAGTTGTTTTAATTACCGGCTCTACCAATGGCATTGGCGCAGCAACAGCACGTCTCTGTGTAGCGCAGGGTGCAAACGTTATGATCCATGGTCGCCAGGAAGATCGTGCTAAGCGTTTAGTTGCAGAGTTAGGGCGTGATGTAGCGCATTATTTTATTGCGGATTTAGCGGATGAAAATGCCTATGCCAATTTGGTCAAAGAAACAATAAAAAAATTTGGCCGCTTAGATGGTCTCGTTAATAATGCCGGTATTTATCCCCGAAATAATATTGATAGTGCAACCTTAGCGTGCTGTGAAAAAATCATGCGTATAAATTTTTATGCGCCACTCCTTTTGTGTAAAGAAGCAGTAAAGGTTTTTCGTGAACAAGGAAAAGGCGGGGCTATTTTGAATATAGGGTCTATGAATGCTTATTGTGGTCAACCCGATCTATTGATCTATTCGTCTTCTAAAGGCGCATTGATGACGATGACACGTAATTTAGCGGATAGTTTAGGTCCAGATCGTATTCGTGTTAATCAATTAAATGTCGGTTGGACGCCAACGGACAATGAGGTTGCTTTGAAAAAAGATGAAGGCCTACCTGATAATTGGCAAGAAAAAATACCAAAAGTCTATGCGCCAACTGGTCGACTATTAACACCTGAAAATGTTGCTGCGCACGTTATATTTTGGTTGTCCGATCAATCAGCACCTGTCACGGGTGCAGTGTATGAAGTTGAGCAATATCCTATTATTGGGCGTAATCGTCTAAATGATTTAGTGATTAGTTAAGAACGGGTCTTCAAATGCACGATGACGGCCAAGAAGCGTTGTTTTTCTGTGTTTCGCTACTCACATACTTCATGTATGCTCCGTTGCGCTACTCGAAAAAACAACGCTTCTTGTCTCGTCCTAGCACATTTGAAGCTACGTTCTAAGAAATTAAATAATTTTGTTAATAAAAAATTACCACTGAGGCAAATATGAAAATTCAAGCGGCTAAGGTATTTGTTACTTGTCCTGATAGAAACTTTGTTACATTAAAAATTATCACCGATGAAGGCATTTATGGTATAGGCGATGCTACTTTAAATGGACGTGAGTTAGCGGTAAAAGCTTACTTAGAAGATCTCATTCCCTGTTTAATTGGAAGAGATCCCGCTCAAATAGAAGATATTTGGCAATATTTTTATCGGGGTGCCTATTGGCGTCGAGGTCCGGTTACCATGGCAGCTATTGCAGCGATTGATATGGCATTATGGGATATAAAAGGGAAAGTTTTAAATACACCGGTTTATAATTTATTAGGTGGGAAAAGTCGAAAAGGCGTGATGGTATATGGCCATGCAAATGGAAAAGATATTGCAGATACCGTTGATCAAGTAGGTAAATACATTGACATGGGCTACCTGGCGATTCGTGCACAAACAGGTATACCAGGCTTAGCCAATACGTATGGTACCTCTGATAAAGACAAAATGTATTATGAGCCTGCGACTAAAGGATTACCGCAAGAATGTGAATGGTCTACGGAAAAATACCTAAATTATGTTCCTAAATTATTTAAAAAACTGCGAGAAGCTTATGGAGATGAGCCACACTTTCTACATGATTCCCACCATCGTTTAACACCGATTGAGGCGGCGCGCTTAGGGAAGGAATTAGAGCCTTATCATTTGTTTTGGCTGGAAGATACGGTGCCTGCAGAGCTACAAGAAAGTTTTCGAATTATCCGTCAACACACGACAACACCTCTGGCAGTAGGTGAAGTATTTAATACGATATGGGACACTCATATTCTATTTACCGAACAACTTATTGATTATATTCGTATGTCTATCGTTCATGGTGGTGGTTTGACGCACTTAAAAAAAATTGCTTCCATGGCAGAAGTGTATCATGTCAAGACAGGATGTCATGGCCCTACCGACGTTTCACCCATTACGATGGCAGCGGCTTTGCATTTTGATATTTCTGTCAATAATTTCGGCATTCAAGAATATATGCGGCATACCGATAAAACTAACGAAGTTTTTCCACACGCTTATACATTTGAAAAAGGTTACCTCTATCCAGGCGATAAACCCGGTTTAGGTGTAGATTTTGATGAAAAATTAGCTGAAAAATTTCCTTATGAGCGTGCTTATTTACCGATTAATCGTAAGTTAGATGGAACCTTATTTAATTGGTAGTTAGTATTTACGGAATTCAACTAGCGTGTAGATTAACGCTATAAAGAGTCAACAGGTCAACGTCGTTGCGAGTGTCGAAAGTGGCAATTAGCCACTAAATGAAGTGGCTAAACGATAACGAGGCACTTTGCTAAAAGTCGACATTTGGTTTGGCTATCTAAAGCTTTTGAATAGGCGAATAACACTAATCAACGTCCATAGGGCGGCAATAGCAAAAAACTCGAATTTAAAAGGCTGTATGGCGACATACATAAGTAAACTTGCAGCGAGAGTATTGATAAAATTATATAAAAAACCTTTTATTCCCATCCACTTACTTTGTTGAAAAAAATAAGCAAATAAAATAAGTGTTATCCCTATGAGAAATAGTAAGTACTTAGTTAGTACGATTGACATTAAAGATCTCCGACTTAAAAAAAAGCATATTCTACCGGAGTAGTCATCCCCGCAAAAGCAGGGATGATTCTTCTTTACCTTTTGAGCTAGTTTAATAAAGCATTAAGCCGTTTTACAAACGCTGCAGGATCTTCAAGATGTCCTCCTTCTGCTAAGATGGATTGTTCTAAGAGTAAATAAGTCCAACTAGCAAGACGTGCATCATCTTGTATTTCCTTTAAACCTTGGATTAAACGGTGTTCAGGGTTTAACTCTAAAATAGGTTTGCTGGTCGGGATAGTTTGGCCAGTCGCTTGGAGAATTTGTTGCATTTGCCTGCTTAAGGCATTCTGCTCATTAACAATACAAGCGGGTGAGTCAGTAAGTCTTTGTGAAAGCCGAATATCTTTAATTTTATCACCGAGAATTTCTTTCATTTGTTCTAGCAAAGACTTAAATTCATCTTCATTTTTTTTCTGGGTTTCTTTGCTTTCTTCATCGGTGAGCCCAGTGATATCTGCATCCTTAGCAACGGATTGTAAAGATTTTCCTTTAAATTCTGTTAAGTGGGCAACTAACCATTCATCAATACGATCATGTAGTAACAATACTTCAATTTCTTTTTTGCGAAAAATCTCTAAATGGGGGCTATTATTTGCAGCAGCATAATTTTCAGCAGTAATATAATAGATTTTATCTTGATTTTCCTTCATGCGATCAACATAATCTTCTAGGCTTACTGTTTGTTCAGAACTATTTGAGTTTGTTGATGAAAATCTTAACAGCTGAGCCAGCGCATCGCGATTACTAAAATCTTCTGCTATCCCTTCTTTAAGTACATTTCCAAAAGAATTCCAATATTTTTTATAGTCCTCAACGCTTTCCTTGGCCAGATTTGCTAATAATTCTAAAATTCGTTTAGTCACTGCCGCTCGTATATTATCAACGAGCTTATTGTTTTGTAAGATTTCTCGTGAAACGTTTAATGGAAGATCGTTGCTATCAATTATCCCCTTTACGAAACGTAAATAACGAGGTAAGAATTGTTCTGCATCGTCCATAATGAATACGCGTTTAACATAGAGTTTCAATCCGCGGGGTTTCTCATAGTTCCAAAGATCAAAAGGGGCTTGAGAAGGAATATAAAGTAAGCTGGTATATTCTTGTTTTCCTTCAACCTTATTATGACTCCAAGCAAGCGGGTCCTGAAGATCATGGGCGATGTTTTTATAGAAGGATTTATATTCATCTTCTTTAATTTCATTTTTAGGAAGTGTCCATAATGCAGTTGCATTATTTACCATTTCCCAGCTCTCTTCTTTTTCAAACTGTTCATTGGCTTTGTTATCTGATTCTACTGCAGGCGACTGCTTTTTTTTCATATAAATTGGTAAAGTAATATGATCCGAATATTTAAGAATAATGCTACGTAATCGCCAATCATCGAGAAACTCATCTTCATCTTTTCGTAGGTGTAAGATAATTTCAGTCCCGCGGCTGGCTTTATTTATTGGCTCAATAGTATATGTTCCATCTCCGGCAGATTCCCAACGGACTGCCTTATCAGCAGATAAGCCTGCTGCGCGTGTATTAACTATAATTTTTTCTGCGACCATGAAGGCAGAGTAAAACCCAACTCCAAATTGACCGATTAATTGGGTATCTTTTGCCTTGTCACCAGTCAATGAAGATAGAAATTCTTTAGTGCCTGATTTTGCAATAGTTCCAAGATTAGCGATAACTTCTTCTTGGCTCATTCCTATGCCGTTATCGTTTAGAATCAGACGGCGCGTAGCTTTATCAATTTCTATAGTTAGTTTTAGGTCGCTATTACCTTCGTACAGATCTGGGTTTTCTAAGGTTTTAAAGCGAAGCTTGTCTACGGCATCAGAAGCATTTGATATTAGTTCACGGATAAAAATCTCCTTATTGCTATAAAGAGAATGGATCATCAGGTGTAATAGCTGTTGGACCTCAGTTTGGAAGCCTAACGTTTGTTTTTCAGCAACGGTTGTCATTGGGTAGATACTCCGTGATTGTTATAGCCTTTACCGACCTTAAGCGAAAAGCCATCTTTTGGTGGATTTATGTTATCGGCCTTATATACTGTACTTATTTACGCTTATGTAAATCATCGTTCTGCGGCTTGACCGCAAGTTACTGCCCCGGAAGCGGCGCTTGGGCGACGTACAATTTTTCGTATAAAGTCAGCCTTAAAAGGAATATATGGGCAAAAAAATGAGATTCAAGTAAGGGTACCTGCTTTCAGATACGAGAGGTATTAATAGGAGGCGTTATTGAGCCTGTATAATTTCTGTATTTCATTAATTATAGTTTCAGACCCAATAGTAAATCCCAGGTCATAGGTTTCTTGGGGACTAAGTTTTTCTAAGATCAATGGGTTATTTACAATTTCAAGTGCGGTAAGCTTTTTATGGATGTTTCCGCTTAGTTTAGAAATTTCAATAGTAAAAATTGTCTGTTGGATAACACGATTATAACTTTTGGAAATTATTTTGTAACGAGAGTGACAAGGAAAAATAATAATATTCTTTTTTTTATAAGAATTTTTTTTATTAGATATATTTAAGATCAGTAATAAATCGCAGGGAGATAGTGAATTTAATAACTGTTTATCCTTAAATAATTCAGTGGCGCATACTTTAGAAACTAAATTTTTCCCTACTATTTGTACAGTGTAGATTGTATCTTTATTACTAGGAGCTAATTCCCGCCCAATAATCCGTAGGGGAAAAGGGCGAGAATTAGCTTGTTGTATAGATTTATACTTTAATTTAAGGGCATTAACATAATTTGCAATAAATTTTAGAGTTAAGTTAATACCCATACGCTAAATTCCATTTTAAAATTTAATTAAGGCAATGGCCTGGGATTGTTTGTGTCGGCACTAGGCGTTTCAAGATTGGAAGATTTGTTCGAAAATAAAGTGTTAGCGATGTTAGTTAGAACAGTTAGGATGTTTTTAGGTGTAAGTTTATTAATGATCTCTAAATAGATAGGATTTTTTTCACGTAATATTGCTATATCGCCTTTTTCAGCAAGTTTAAAATTTTCATATTCAAAGGCGGGTATACATCGACAGATTACTAATGAATAGCTTCCTAAGGGGTAGGCGCCAAACCAACTTCCCCATTTATTATCTTCCCCTTTTTTTATAACAACGCTATTTGTATAAGTTAATTGCTTTTCTGTTTCCCAATTTCCATTTGGATTAATGAAAGGAAGAGATAAAGGATCTCCAGATAATAATTCAAAAGTTTCTTGTGTGTTCTTTAAAGCATGCCAAGTAGAAACTTCTCCTTTAGGCAATAGATAAAAAATAACTGTATAATCAGAAGTCCGAATAAATTCTTTAAAATAGCCCCCTTCTGGATGAGATTCTAATGAGAGACCTTTCTGAATGTGATTTGCTGAAAGCTCATAAGTTTCAGGTAGGAGCTTAAGTTCCTTTATATATTGTTCTACTTTTTCCTTGTCAGATTCTAATTTTACTCTATTTACTATTTTTTTGCTTTCCTCTAGAAGTTTATTTATTTCTTCTACATAAAAGTTTAATTTTTCAATAAGAATTTTTGGATTATACATTTTTATATCCTTTTATAATGTTATTTAAATGGATTGAAATTAGTTTTCGTATCATAAACATCAAGTTGTTCTTCCAGTTTTAAAAAACCAGTTATTATGGAAGCAGGCCAAACACCGAGTAGTGAATATAAGATTTCTATCGAATACACTGACAAGATCATGTGAATTAATTTTGACCAATCTATGTTTCCGCTAAAGCCTGCCAAAATAGTTACTAAAACTAAGATGAACCCGCCAATGGCCGATGATCCTAAGCTCCTCAACCAAAAATGTCTACCCTTCATTAATATTTTCCATTTAGAAATAATATAAATATTAAGAAAACTGCTGCAAAGTACTGCTAATATGCCGGCTAATACGAAACGTAAGATAGGGTCAATGACTTCGTTATAGGAATGCTGTTGATGCCAAAAAATAGGTGAAGGAAGATGAATAATTAATTTAATTGCTATGGCAAAAAATAATTCGCAGACTAAAGTTACCCAGATTATTTTTTTGGCTTCAGTGTATCCATATACCTCTGCAACAATATCGCCAATAATATAGGTTAAAGGAAATATTAAAGGGGCGCCAGGTAAAAGTGCAGGGCCTAAATTAACTAATTTATATGCCACAACATCTGCTGCCAAGCTAATAGTAATATTTATCATTCCTAAAATAAGAATGTAATGACTAATACTTTTTGGTTCTGTTGTAAGATTTCTTATCCTTGACATTAGCATGTGTTCTGTTGTTTTTGTAGTTCATTCTAATTTGGACTACTACCCCTAAATTTTTATAATTATTAGTGAATGGAATAATTTCAGAGTTTAGATCAGAAATTTTTAGATAACGTTTATTTTTAAGAATTAATACTTGGTAAAGCTGCGGAAGAATCAATTTTTTTTCTTTAACGATTATAAAATCTCGATTTTCAGCTTCTAATTTGGTATCAATAATCAATAAGGAATCCATTACTAAGTTACTCCATTGCAGCCTTTGATGCTGTTTAATTATCAACGCATAACATTCACTGTGAGGACATATATCAGTCACTAAGACGGATGAAAAAGCTTGCTGCTCCCTGTACTTTTTACATTTTAACGCATTTTTCCAAGCTATAATAGGGACTTTAATTCCATTTACAAAGGTATTATTTTTTTCTAAAGGATTTATTCCTATAAGTTGATCAACTGTTACTTCGAAATATTTGGCAATAGGAATTAAAGAAGCCAGCGTAGGGTTAGTTTCTTTATTTAATCGTAAACGATGCAATGTAGATAAAGGAATACCCGTATGCTTATGCAATTGACGCGTATTTATTCCTCGCGCTTTGATAAGTTGTTCGAGTGTTTGATTTAATTTTTTCCTAAAAGACAATCGAAACCCTTCTTTGTAAATAAATTTGTAGTGTAAAGCTATACCTTTTGGGTTTTAGCAGCGTAACTTATTATATTAGTATATATATACTAATATAATAATTGAAAAAAGTATGACAGTTATTAAAAACTAAATCAAATTTAACATATGGAAATAAAATATTAAATTTGTAAGAAATTGATTTTTATAGGTTGTTGCATAATGATCCATTTATGGAATATTATAATGTTGAGTGCTACGTAAGAGATTGGGCTTAATAATGAAGGAGAAAACATGGAAAAAAAAAATATTTTATTAGTGGAGGATGAACCAATTATTCGACGCGTGCATAGATTATTTTTAGAAAAAATGGGGTTTCAAGTTGAAATAGCTATAAATGGGATGCAGGCGATAGAAATGTGCAAACATGGTTTCTACCATCTCATTATATTAGATGGGGGGTTGCCTGATATGACAGGAGTGGAAGTGGGGAAAAAAATTCGAAGTTTGGAAAAAAATAAGCAAACCGTAAGAAAGCCAATCCTATTACTAAGTGCTTATTCTTCAGGGCTATTAATGCAATGGTGTAAAGAAGCTGAAATAGATAGTTTTGCAATAAAGCCTATCCGTTATAATGATTTATTTTTTTTGTTAGACAGTTATTTTAATAATGGGACATTTAAGTTTAACGATAAAGTGGCATGATAGATTGCACCCTGTCCATTATAAATATACAAATTCATTTAAGATAAGCTAATGAGAATATTTTTGCTTACACAATGGAAAAAGCAAAGTTTCTGCATTGTTATTCAAAGGAGAAAGCTATAAATTTTCAACCAAATATTACAACAACTATATACGTGCTTTGTACATGAAGATAAAATCTTTGGAATTTAATTTAAAGCCACCATGATCACATGGTTGATGAAATAAAATTTAAAAATTGAACTATAAGACATTTGGCCTCTATCTCTGTAATAATAATTTAATCGCTGATGAATTTAGTAAGATACAGTGAGTAAATGAATATCTACATAGAAAAAGAAAACAAAATATAAAATCCCTGAAAGTTAAGTTACCTTAAATCAGGGATTTTCTTTTAATTTTTGGTAAGCGGATTTTTTTATATATCTTATATCAAGTTTAAATTACTTTTTATTTAATATTAAAATTAAATTATTAACTAAAATTAGCAAAATTTGCTGTAAATTTTAGAGGAGGCTCTTTTTTCTCCTTTTTTTCAGAAGTTGGCTCATGATTAATTACGCAGGCTAATATCCAGGCTACGCCGAGCTCAAGTCCTGCCAAACCAACCCCGATTAAAACACCATCTATTATCATAGTTTCATCCCCCATTAAATTGTTGAAATTTCTTTTAAGCTCTAGTAATACAGACTTTCTTTTCTAATCTTTTGAATTGAAAAGATTTAAAAGCATGATTTACTAGAAAAAAGAAGAAAGCTTTTATAGAAGAAAGCTTTTATTGCCAATTCTTTATTATTTAACACTTATTAATAGTGGCTCTTTACGATAAAAAGGGGTAGTGGGGTGAGAGGAAAGGGTTGTAAGAATTTGGATAGGAGAGATGCAATTAAAAGTCTATAACTTACCTGTTGTTAACTCAGTGGTTTTGGTTAATCGTGATAGGGGGTTTTAAAGGGGGTCATATCTCTATTTCGTGTCTGCTTTGTTTAGTATAGGGCAATATTATAAAGCAGCTTTAAAGCCAAAACCGATAAAAAGAAGACCAATACTAACGAGTGAAAATAATAAAGGTTTACCCCCTTTTACCATAAATCCTTGGGCTAATTGGGCTAATGGTTTTTTGCTATAACGCCCGCGCCAAACCATTAAAGAAGGCAATACAATAAAGAGGATAGCGCAGTAAATTCCAGCATAACTTAATGCTCCAATAAAGGCTCCTGGGTAGAATAATACAACAGTCAAAGGAGGTAACAAAGTAGCAGTATAAACGAGAATATTTGCTTTTCCTCGTTTTTCTGTACGGAAACCATCTGTTATAAAATCGGATAGACTTAGCATGCTAGCGAGGAAAGAGGTGGCAAGACAAATAGAGGTGAAAATTCGTGCTAGTAATGAAATGAAAGAATTATTAAGAACGCGGCTTAATTGTAGGACAAATTCACTTGTGGAATGTTTTGAATGTAACATAGCAATAAGTCCATGTTCTCCTTGTCGTGGGAGAATGCCCATAATGGCGAGGTCCCAAAACAAATAACAAACCAACGGAATTAAACTTCCAATTAAGATAACTTTTCGTAATTTAAGCACATCACCATGAAAATAAGTTCGGAGGCTAGGAATAATATTAGCAAACGTGAAAGAAGTGAGCATTACGGTGGAGCCACTCGTTAAATAGAGTAGGTTTCCTTCCTTAAGTTTTGTCACCGAAGTAAATGGGATAAGAAATATAATCAACAATATATAAATACTAAACTTGCTAAGCATCAATCCTCGATTTACAAAATCTACGTAGTGAATACCTCGATAGACTACATAACTTAATATGCCCGAAAATAATAGAATAGCGATCCAGCTTGGAATTTTCAGTCCTAAACTATTTAATAATCCTGTCAGAAAATCACCGCCGCCTGCCATATAAGCGGCAAGGACAGAATAAAACAATAATAAATAGCTTATCCAGGCAATTGTTTCGCCCCATCGTCCTAATAAAATTCTCGACATGGATATAATGTTGGTATTGGCGGGTAACCACAAGTTGACTTCAAGCACTAAAAAAGCACTTGCAGTCATAATAAACCAACAAAAAAACATTAATATTAGGGAGTTGGTAAAACCTGTTTCTGAGATTGCAATAGGAAGTGCTAGCATCCCGCCACCTATGGCTGTTCCCACAATGAGTAGAATACCACCAATAAACTTTGAATCAATTTTATTAGACATATCAAAGTAAAAATAAATTAGACTGTATGATTTAAATCAAAATAAGTTTACCGTACAACAAAGGCTTTTATGACACAAGCTAAATCTACCCATTGCCCTCCGCCGTATTTATATGGGTGCTATTAACCCTTGAATTTCTGATAATTAGTAAAACAGCAGATAATGTAAGCTTTATAACTACAAAAATGGCTGAGGGTGCTGAGATAAGAGCCAGACTTATACTTTGTCCCTTAACTTATTAGTGGTAATATAAAGATATGGAAAAAATGATTGTTTCTTTATATGATCCGGCGCAAAAAAAAGGTGGACTTAATTTGACCGCGGCGGCTAATCTCCATGTAAAAAAAATGCTTGCTAAGCAATCGCATAAAAAAGGTTTTCGTCTTAGTGTAAAGCGATCGGGTTGTTCCGGTTTTTCTTATGTTGTAGATTATATTGAAACACTAGATGCTAATGATTTACAATTTCCTATAGATGAGGATTTAACCATTTTGGTTGATCCCGCAAGTTTTCCCTATCTGAAAGGGATTTGTATTGATTATGTACAAAACGGGCTTAATGGATCTTTAAAATTCATTAATCCAAATCAGACGGCCGCCTGTGGATGTGGTGAAAGTTTTAGTGTAGATAAAGGAAAAATAGAGGATTAATTTCCTCACTGTATGTTAAAAAAAATTTTTAAAATTAATAACAAATTAGGATTGCATGCCCGTGCCTCCATGAAATGGGTAAAGATCGCAAGATGCTTCATGAGTGAAATTACGTTAAAATGCAATGGTAAACAAGTGGATGGTAAGAGCATTTTAGAGGTCATGGGCTTAACTGCTAGACAGGGGAGTCCGGTGGAAGTTACTATTAAAGGCGAAGATGAAGCAGCAGCCTTAACAGTTCTTGAAAAGCTTGTTACTGATCGGTTTGGAGAAGAGGGATGATAGGTGCCATATCGGTATTTAATTTTTCTTTGCCTATTTTTTGTTTCTTTAGATAGTTTTGCTAGTTTTCAATTTAGCGATCAAGCAGCTGTTCAACTGATTACCTCAAACCAAGAAAATTCTCTACAGCGGCGAATTGAATTAGTCAGCGCTGCTTTATTAGGTGCTTCTTATCAAGCAGGTGCTTTAGGTGAAGGGTTGAGTGGAGAATATGATCGAAATCCGTTGTATCGGTTTGATCGTTTTGACTGTGAAACCTATGTTGATACAGTAGTGGCTTTAGCACTAGCTACTAATTTTCTTGATTTTAAAAAAAAACTTAATCAAATTCGCTATAAGCATGCGCACATTGATTTTTTCCAGCGCAATCACTTTCCTAGTGCAGATTGGATTCCAAACAGTAAAAAAAATGGTACTATTCAGGAACTGACCTATCGTATTGCCGGCCAAAAACGAGAATTGCTACCTCTTTAATACGTCGTCGAAATTGGTATCATCATTTAATAACTATTGATAGAATCCAAATCCCCTATCTATCACCATTAGAAAAAAAATTTATCTTGATGAGTTAAAAAAGCAAGGAGAAAAACTGTTTGACAGTGAAAAGGTAAGTATTACTTATATTCCTTTACCGAAAGTATTATAAAACATACAACTAAGAAAAAGAATCCCTACGGCTAGTTTGATTTTTTTAGTAGGGCAAGATGATTATTTAACCTCTCGCATCGGTACTCAAATGAATGTGTTACATATGGGTTTTGCTATTTGGGATAATGGCCAGCTTTATTTGCGTATGGCTTCCTCTCGGGCAGAGCGTGTACTTGATGTCCGTCTACAAGATTACTTAAAAACCTATCTTGCATTAGGTACTTTAAGAGGAATTAGCGTGTGGGCTATTAAGGAAATTCCTACATCGCTTAATCCTGGCACAATTAAAGAGAGACTTTCTAGTGTAAGTAATTAATAGTGCGGAAAGCACAGATGTTAAGAGGTTAAACCTGCTATCATCATATTTTCTAAAAGAATTGAACCTGTCAATATCGGGTTACGGAAATCAATATCATTTCCTATCTCTACGATATTTTGATACATATCATGCAGGTTGTCGGCAATGGTAATTTCTTCTACAGGATATTGTACTTGTCCACCCTCGATCCAGAAACCGACGGCACCTCTTGAATAATCGCCAGTTACTAAATTAATACCTTGACCTAACAGTTCAGTAACGAGTAATCCTTTATCCATACGTTTAATCAGATCGTCTAAACTAGATTGACTGGTTTCAACAAGGATATTATGTGCGCCACCTGCATTACCTGTTGTTTGCAAACCCAGTTTGCGTGCCGAATAGCTACTCAGTAAATAACCTTGTAAAATACCATCAGAAACTAAAGTTCTATTTTGAGTGGCGACACCTTCGTCGTCAAAAGGAGCACTGCCTAAACCTTTAAGGAGGTGAGGCCGTTCATAAATAGTCATTATCTTAGAAAATACGGATTTGCCTAGATGATTTACTAAAAAAGAGGCTTTCCGATAAAGATTTCCTCCAGAGATGGCGGATAAAAAACTTCTAATTAAACTACTGGCAATTTCTGCATGAAAAATAACAGGTACTTGACAGGTGGGTACACGCCGGGCGTTGAGTCGTTTTAATGTATTTTCTGCCGCGTGTTTACCGAGTTTTTCTGCGGGTTCCAACTGATTGGGATCACAGCTTACGGTATAACTACCATCACGCTGCATCCCCGTATTGTCTTTTGCAACAAGATTACATGAGAGACTATGTCGTGAGCTGGGGTAACCGCCACAAAAACCGTGACTATTGGCATAAAGATAGAGACCTTGATGAGTTGACAGGGTAGCTCCTTCAGAAAGTGTAATTCGTTTGTCTGCAGCTAATGCGCTTATTTCACAGTCTTTTCCTAATTCAATGGCGTTTTGAGGATCTATTGACCAAGGATGGTAAAGATCTAAATTGGGTTGAGACTTTGCTAGGAAATTCGGTTCGGCAAGGCCCGAAAAGGGGTCTTCAGTGGTAAAACGTGCAATATGGCAAGCGGCATCTACTGCATTTTTTATGGCTTGTAAGCTAAAGTCAGCGCTTGATGCAGAACCTTTCCTTTGACCAAAATAAACATTAATTCCTAGCGACTTATTACGATTATGTTCTATTGTCTCTACTTCTTTCATGCGTACAGTGACAGAAAATCCAATATCATGGCTTATGTTTGCCTCAACCTGGGTGGCGCCCTTCTTTTTGGCCATTTCTAAAATTTCGCTTAGCAAGGTTTTGTAAACGGTTTGTTTATTTAGAAAATCAATAGAATGGTCTATTTTATTTGGCATGAATTGCGGTTCTCTCTTTAAATAGTAGGTGGAGAAGTATAGCGAGCTGGTTTAAATTTCGCTACACTATACTGCCCATCATCTCATATCATCAAAAGAAGAGGCATGTGCTGCCTACTAGGTTAACAGATATGCAACAGTTTATTGAGTTCAGTTTACGGCACTGGGAGCTTTGCTTAGCTTTTCTATTAATTTTAGGGTTGCTGCTAACTTTTGAATTACATATCAAAATAACGGGGGCTGCGTCAGTATCGGCGCAACAAGCCATCTTTTTGATAAATCGGGAAAATGCCATTTTGTTAGATGTGCGCGACGCTAATAGTTATACAAAAGAGCATATTTTGGACTCCATTAATATTCCTCTTTCTGAGTTAGCGCAAAAGATTAAACAACTCGAATCCTATCGTGAAAGGCCAATTATTATTAACTATAGTCAAGGGCAGGCGCATTACCGTGTTGCAAAACTTTTAAAAAATGCAGGATTCTCTAAATTATATCATCTGAAAGGTGGAATGATGGGCTGGAAAAATGCGATGTTACCTTTAGTTAGAAAGTAGATTTTGTCAAAATAGAGAGAGGTTTATGCCAAAAATTGTTATATATACGACCAGCGTGTGTCCTTATTGTGTAAACGCAAAAAATTTACTGAATCAGAAAGGTTTAAAATATACAGAGATAGCGATTGATAAAGATACAACTAAACGAGATGAAATGATTAAATTAAGTGGTCGACGTACAGTGCCACAAATATTTATTAATGATAAACCGATTGGTGGATTTGATGATTTATCAAAATTAAATTCCTCCGGTCAACTCGATGATTTATTAAAAAACGAGAATCCTTCATGACAAATAATCAAACAGCTTCTTCCTCTCAACTTCCTGAGTTTGTTATTCAACGCGTGTATGTAAAAGATTTATCTTTGGAATGTCCGCAGTCACCGCAAGCTTTTCAGGAAGAATGGCAGCCTGAACTAAATCTACAATTTACTATGAATACCAGTAATGTCGCTGAAAATATTTATGAGCTAGTCTTGCAAGTTACAGTGACAGCAACTTCGAGGGAAAAAACATTATTTTTGGTAGAAATAAAACAAGCTGGACTTTTTACACTAAAAGGTTTTACCGAGGAGCAAACTCAGCAGGTGCTTAGTATTACCTGCCCTACAATTTTATTTCCTTATGCGCGTGAAGCAGTTTCTGATCTTGTAGGGCGGGCAGGATTTCCTCCGCTTTACCTAGCACCGGTTAATTTTGAGGCGTTGTATGCACAACAAATGCAGAAGCAAGCTGAAGAGGATGGCGGTACAAAAGGTGGTGCAAAGGCAAATTCGCAAAATTCTATTATTACACATTAGCAATAAAAGTGTTTGTAGTTGCGTTAACGGGGGGTATCGCCACTGGTAAGTCGACCGTGGCGCGCTATTTTTCTGAGTTAGGTGTAAGCGTTATCGATGCCGATCAGATTGCAAGAAAACTTATCATTGTACCTGAAACATTGCAGCAGCTTGTTGATTATTTTGGACAATCTATCTTAACTAAAGGTAAACAATTAGATCGTGGCCAATTGCGAGAGCTCATTTTTTTTAACCCGGAAGCGCGGGATTGGCTAGAGAAAAAGCTGCATCCCTTAATTTACAAAGAAATTCAATCTTCTGTTCATATTGTCCAATCAGCTTATTGTCTCCTCGTTATTCCACTTTTATTGGAGGAAAGGACAACTATTCTCCGTAAAGAAATTCCAAGCTCAAACAAAAAAACCTACTTCGAATTAAATAGAATTTTAGTGGTTACAACTTCGAAAAAATTACAAATTCAGCGTGCGAAAGAGCGCGATCATTTAGAAGACAATCAGATCCAAGCTATTTTATCCGTACAGATTCCCCCTAGTGAAAGCGTAAATAAAGCGGATGATATTATTTATAATGAAACGAGTTTAACTGATTTGCGTCAATCTGTTGCACGCTTCCACGCCATGTACTTGGCTTTCTCCCATGCTAAAAATATTGTTCTTGAACAATCTGCATTTCTTCGTTATTATCTCACCCTCAAATAGGGATGATTCTTAACATCATTTAATAATATATTAAGAATAAGTAGATTCACCGCAATTGAATTTTTCTCAGACGCCGCAAACTAGTGAAATAGGCGGCGTTGCTGCTAAAAATTCAGTGCGAAGGGTATTTTGGTAAATAGCTAGACATACACGCGCAACTAACACTGCCTAGTGACGAAATTAAATTTCATATCTCTTCTGTAGCGTATTTATTGGTTTGATAATTTTAGTGAATCCAAATTCTCAGTTTCTTAAAGGAGTTTCCTATAATGCGATTAAAAAAAAGTAAATTCTTACGTTATTTTGCGACGGTATTTTTTACGGTTGGTACTATAGCATCAATTGGGTTTCTAGGTTGTTCCGGCGTATTTCTTATAGGTGGTTCGATTCCATTAGCTGTAACTGTTTTTTTGCTTTCAGGAGCCATTGAAGAAACGGTTTATGGTAAAAGTATTTATAAAGGGCTTGGTAGGCTAAAATTAATAGGGCCTAAGGCAGTTGAACATTTTTTAAAGATAGAACTCGACAATTATTTAGAAAATTACCTGAAAAAAGAAGGTTTAGAAAATCTAACGCAGAGCGAGAATAATTTTTTAAAAGATTATTATGAGCAGCGAAAATATTATAAAAATTTGAAAAAAAATTCTTCAGGAGATAAAAATGAATTAAAAGAAGCTAAAAAAAGATTAGAAGATTTAAGGAAATTTTTTTGTACTAAGACAATAAAAGGAGACTTGGGTAAGGTTGGTGGGGACTATATTAATAGCGATTTAGCATTACAATCCTCCCTTATGTTAAGGAGAGCAAAAAGACGAGTTTGGTTGTTAACTGTTTTTTTTGCTGTTAGTGTTATCGTGGGTTTAGGCGCAGGATTAGTCACTGCATCAGCCATGAGTGCGACATTACTTGCTTTAGGAATAGTATTATCAGCGGGTGCTTTATCTGCAGTGGTTTGGCCTATTGCAATCCTTGCTGTGATAGGTGCTGTTTTTTTATTGTATAAAAACATGACTGATTTTTTTAAGGAAAATACGCTAGATAAAGTAAAAGAATTATGTAAAAACGTCATTCAATCCCGTGCAAAAAGCATTCTTGGATTAATCATTGTTTCACTCACTTTATTTACAGCCGTTGCTACGGCGTGTACCTGGTGGGTTGCTGTAAAATCGGGCTTTAATTTGATTCCAGGAATACCTTTTATTTTAGTAGTAGTGAGTTGCCCCATTTTAATTGGGCTAAATTTTGCTACCGATTTAAGTTATGGAATGGGTACGACGAGTAAAACTGTTCGAGCGATCCTGGCTATTCGAATATCAGAATTAATATTGCGGTTGAAAAATAATTTTAGAGATTTACGCAAAAAAGAGTCGTTTGGACAATTAATAAATCCTTTTCGTATTACTATTAAGTTGATTAATATTCCCTTTAAAGTCCTAATCTTTTTTGGCCATGTGATTAGTATGGGGATAACAACTGATCGTTTGAGGGGGGTCCCTCCTCTTTTAGTGGCTTTTGGTTGCGCTATTCCAGAAGCGCTACAAGATGCTAGTTTTTTTGTTGAAGAAGGTCACGATTTGGCTAGTCATGACCATGATCATGGCGGAATAGTCATGTCCATGTTGGTGTGGGTAAAGAATATCGTGTTAATGGCCTCATTAATTCCTATTTTTAGTGGTATTTGGCATTGGTTCTTTAGAAAAGAAGAAAGTGATATAACGCTTTGGAATTCTATTGTCAACGCGATAAAACAAACTTGTGATGTCCATGAACACAAACATAATGAAATAGCTACAGAGCCAGTCCCCGCATTATCGAAAGGTTGGCGAGAAGAACACAGACCCCATTTGATTTTATCTGAGGCTACAGAGCGTCTGCGATCGGCAAAAATTGATCCTAAGCTTGCTGAGAAAAAGCGTATTTGTCTAAATAATTTAATGTTAGAACAAGAAAAGGTCGTTCACTATCTCACTCAAAGGGTAGGCAAAGAAAAATCGACTGCGGAGGCTATCGATCAGTATCTGAAAGAAAGACCCGAAAAAGAGCAGCAAGCAACACAAAATGGCTGTGTGAATGGACATTTATTAGCTAAAGCTTCAATTGCGAATGGTCATATAAACAATGGAAACGCAAAAAATTGGTCTATGGAATCGGCTGCCAATGAAAATGGTAGCGTTAGCAAAGAAGCCCTATCGTACGATGCTATTTTAAATCAGCGTCGAACCTGGTCAAGCTGTGGATTTCTTCATAAGGCTTCATTAGCAACGACTACATCGGAGAGGGTTAAAGAAGCATTTAGTCTCGTTGTTCCTGCCGCGGGTTAAATATGCTCTTCGCACTTAAATTTTCGGCGGTGTTGCCACTCGATTCGCAATCCTCATGTATTCTGCATACATTGCGGTTGCTCATCTTCGCGGCGCCTTGCCGAAAACCCAATTGCTGTGAGTACAAATAGATTAAATGGATGTTGGGGTTAACCATTGATTGATTTGCCTTAAATCATCCGGCTTTAAGGTACCCGCTTCTTGTTTAAGCGATAAACTATCTAATAGATAAGTAATCTGATCGTTGGCCGCATTGCGTTTAGCGTCGTAAAGGTTTTGCTGTGCGAGTAACACATCGACAATTGTACGTGTTCCTGCCTTGAAACTTTCTTGCGTACTGTCTAAGGAAAGTTGTGCGGACTTAATGGCTTGACGTTCTGCTTTAATCTTACTGATATCGGCTAACACATCGTTGTACTTTTGCCGTGTTGCTACTATCACTTGACGATAAGTATTATCAAGGTCGGCACTTGCCGTTTGAAAATCATACTCGGCTTTACGAGTATTGGATGAAATAGCTCCACCAGAGAAAATGGGGACATTAAGTTGTAGCCCTACCGCAGCACTATTTCTATTGGTTGTGCCCAGGTTGAGGCCGTCATCCCTACCATAACTACCGACTAAACTAACGGTTGGTAAGTGATCGGAGGCTTTGACTTTAATATTATCACGTGCGGCTTGCATGCCATAACGGCTTGCCATCAGATCGAGATTATACGTGGTGGCCGTTGTGATCCATTGTTCGATATTTGCCGGTTGTGGCGCTAATAAGGGCAATTTCTTTTTAAAGCGACTTAAATCCGAATAGGTTTGCCCAGTTAATTGGCGTATGGCTTCTTCACTATTGCGCAATGTATTTTCTGCTGTAATTTCTGCCGCTAAGGATTTATCGTACGCTGCTTTGGCTTCATAAAGTGTAGTAATCGTATCTAAACCTACTTGGACGCGTTTTTGTGCTTGGTCTAATTGTTTGGCATTCGCTACTTTTTCTGACTGAGCTAAGCGTAAATTATCTTGTGCAAGTAGAACCGCAAAATAGGCATTAGCGACCCGATAAATCAATGACTGTGCAGCTGCCCCAAGCCTTGCATCGGCTTGTTTACTGCTGTTGGTTGCTTGTTTGACAGCAATCCAGTCGCCTATATCGAGTAAAGGCTGCTTAATCGAAATGCTGTATCCTCGGGAGGGAAAATTACTTACTCCAAGCGGGTTTTCGGGTGGAGCCTGGGTAATATTTTGGTAATTCGAAGATAAATTCGCTTGTCCGTAAATAGAAGGAAATAAAGCCGCTACACTTTGAGGAAGGGCCTCTCGGGTGGATAGACGGGTTGAAATAGCCGCTTGATAGACCGTGTCATTTTTTAGGGCGGCTTGATAGATGTCTAGCAAGTCTTCGGCAAAGCAAGGCTTTAGCACGCCTAAAAATAGAGTAAGCGCAAATAAGGGTTTAAAATAACTGCAGCGAGCGGATCCTACTGTACGGGACCTAGATTGTATAATAGACATTGTTTTTTTTATATGAAAATGGGCCTGGCTAATATTTGCTCAAGAGAGATATTATGCCAGGTTTTATATACTCACAGCAATTGAGTTTCGGCAAGTGTCGCGAAATTACTCTATAAAACAGCCCCAACCGAAAACTCAATTGCTATGAGAAGCTAGGAAACAGACTATGGAACCCTGTTTTACCAGTACAGACGTCAGAGTATTAGAGCGACAATGTGTCTATCAAGGACATTTTCGATTGGAGCGTCTAAAGCTACAATACCGGCTATTTAATGGTGGTTGGAGCCAACCGTTTTTTCGTGAAGTTTTTGAAAGAGGTGAAGCAGTCGGTATTTTACTTTTTGATCCGCGGCGTGATCAGCTTGTTTTGATAGAGCAATTTCGTGCCGGCATTATTATGAAAACAAAAAATCCTTGGCTAATCGAAATTGCAGCAGGTGTTATTGATCCAGGAGAAAGTCCTGAGCAGGTTGCACAACGAGAAACTCAAGAAGAAACGGGTCTTGTTGTACAGAATTTATTTTTTATTAGCCGTCATTGGGTGAGCCCTGGCGGGAGCACGGAGCAGATTAGTCTATTTTGTGGTCAAGTTGATGCCAGTCAAGCGCAAGGTATACATGGTTTAGCTAGCGAAGGTGAAGATATTCGTTTGCATGTTTTGAATGTTAAAGAAGCCTACGATTTAGTGAACAAAGGAAAATTTAATAATGCAACGACGATTATTGCTTTACTTTGGTTACAGCAAAATGAAAAAATTGTCAGAAAGCGCTGGTCAACTGAATCCAAATAACAGAGTTAATTAAGTTATGAAATCATCTCCTTCTTCCTCGAAACGCTATACCGCAGAAGCGATTGAAGTCTTACGTGGACTTGATCCCGTTAAGCGCCGACCCGGTATGTATACCGATACATCTCGTCCGAATCATTTAGCCCAAGAAGTGATTGATAATAGTGTGGATGAAGCGATGGCCGGTTATGCGAAACATATTGATGTCATCCTCTATCCAGATAATTCTTTAGAAGTCATTGATGATGGACGCGGGATGCCCGTTGATATCCATCCGGGAGAAAAAGTAACGGGTGTTGAGCTTATCCTGACGCGCTTACATGCGGGTGGGAAATTTAATCATAAAAATTATCGTTATTCAGGTGGGTTACATGGTGTAGGGGTTTCCGTAGTCAATGCCTTATCACGTCGTTTAGAAGTGACGATTAAACGCGATGGTTTTATTTATCAAATGCAATTTGAGCACGGTGATAAAAAATCACCATTAAAAAAAATAGGCCGGACCCATAAAGCGGAGACAGGAACGGCAATACGTTTTTGGCCAGACAAAGCTTATTTTGATTCTGAAAAATTCTCTGTAAGTCGTTTAACACATAGCTTGCGCGCTAAAGCGGTCCTTTGTCCAGGATTACACGTTACTTTTAACGATAAGCAAAATAATAAAAAAGACGAATGGTTTTATGAGGAAGGGGTAACCAGCTACCTCAAAGAGAGTTTACGTCAATCTAATTACCTTCCTAAAGAGCCTTTTCATGGACATTTTTCGACAGAAAACCAGGAAGTGGATTGGGCACTTTGCTGGCTATTAGAAAGTGGAGAAGGCTTGATGGAAAGCTATGTAAATTTAATTCCTACTATCCAAGGAGGAACCCATGTCAATGGTTTACGTAGCGGTTTATTAGAAGCGATGCGTGAGTTTTGTGAATTACGTGATTTATTGCCGCGTAATCTCAAATTAGCGCCCGAAGATGTATGGGAAGGGTGCCATTATGTATTGTCAGTTAAACTGTTAGAGCCACAATTTTCGGGACAAACCAAAGAGCGTCTAACATCACGTGAATCGGCGGGTTTTGTTTCTGGGGTTATCAAAGATGATTTTAGTCTCTGGTTAAATCAACACGTGACAGAAGGTGAAGCTTTAGCGGAGTTAATGATAGCCAATGCGCAAAAACGTTTGCGTACTAGTAAACAGGTGGCACGTAAAAAAATATTGAGTGGTGCAGTATTGCCTGGAAAACTAGCCGATTGTATGCAAACCGATCTGAATCGTACAGAATTATTTTTAGTCGAAGGCGATTCGGCAGGAGGTTCAGCGAAGCAGGCGCGCGATAGAGAATTCCAAGCGATTATGCCGTTACGAGGCAAGATATTAAATACTTGGGAAGTGGCTAATAATCAACTGCTTGGTTCGCAGGAAATCCACGATATTGCCGTAGCTGTTGGTGTGGATCCCGGTTCTGTCGATTTAACAGGATTACGTTACGGTAAAATTTGTATATTAGCCGATGCCGATTCCGATGGTTTGCATATTGCGACCTTATTGTGTGGTTTATTTTTAAAACATTTTAAGTCGCTGGTAGCGCACGGGCACATCTATATTGCAATGCCGCCGCTATACCGCATCGATATTGGGAAAGAAGTTTATTATGCGTTAGATGATGAGGAGAAACAGTCTATTTTAGATCGTTTAGATAGAGAGAAGAAAAAAGGAAAACTTAGTGTCCAGCGTTTTAAAGGTCTAGGTGAAATGAATCCCCCCCAGTTGCGAGAAACCACCATGGCACCCGATACACGACGCCTTGTTCAATTAACCATAGACGGCGAAAAAGAAACAGTTGCTTTAATGGATATGTTATTAGCTAAAAAGCGTTCAGCCGATCGCAAAGCATGGTTAGAGAAAAAAGGTGATCGGGCAACGGTATAATTTTATCGAGTTGCCCCCTTTTTAAATTATTACGATGAGAAAGGATATTTTTTGATTACCATTAGCTTGCTACTTCGTTATTGAGGGTAAAGTATGGCTGCTTGTTTCTGACGAAGAGGGTAAAGCATGGTTAGTGTTCCCTTGTTGACTCCTGAAGAACCTAAAGACATTAAAAGAATGCCCATTTGATTTGAAGATGTCTTTAAGAGTAGCTTTTACAACGGTGCGTTGTTCAGAAGTTAGACAGTTTAAAAATCCTTTTCGATCCTTAACCGTTGAAAACATTTCAGGCTTGTGTTCATAGAGTGTTTTCAGTATTTCCACACATTGCATAGGAGGCAAGTATGGAGAAGCAACGTACCCGAAATCCTGGCTATTGTTAATCATAGAAGAGGCCAGTGTGCTTTGAGAGCACCTACCAGTTGCGGATAGGCCGTATCATCTAGCATCATCGAAATTCTGCCAAGAGACTCTGCTGTTGCAAAGATTGCAGGCAATATTTGTTTGAGCGCGTTCAACAATACTTTAAACGCATCGGAAGTATCCACATAGGCGACAACAGTGACGAAGTCACGGTATTCCTTAATGATTAAAGGTAAGCGTGTACCGATATTCTGTAATAATTGTGCTGCATTTTGAACATCAGCTAAAACCATGCCAAGATCGCCGGCATCCTTAATCTCGCTAAACATACGAATGCCTGAAGATACATGATGGATCTTTGTAACAGGATCATAATGTGATGGAGGGGCAACGATATCTATTTCTATATCTATGTCGGTTGAGTTTGTGGGTCCGTTTTCCGTTTCATTGTCTCTATCGCTTGAGTTTGTAGGATTATTTTGTGCTTGATACGCTTTAAAAGCAGAGTCTAACTCTTTAAAGCGCTCTTCATTTCGTTTTTTTTCCTCTGCTGAATTTCCCTGGTATTTATCTGGATGTATTTTAAGAGCCATTTTATGATAAGCTTTTTTTACATCTGTAAATTCACTTGTTGGTGAAATATTTAATATCTCAAAAATGCTTCGCATGAGTTGCCTCGTTTGCATGACGAAAAGGCATATTTTATGCAGCGCACATTAAGCTTTTATTAACTATTAAAAGTATTTCAGTAAGAGAATCGCCCTAATAAATTTAGGTTTTTAATATTTTTTTAATTTTTTTTCGTTAATCTGCTCATTTTATATTCATTAACTTAGTTGCCCTTAACTAAGAATTGCCTTTTTGGTAATTATTTTGAATTAAATTTGAGTGTTGTATGAAATTAAAAAAAACGTTTAATGAGGTAGTTTGCTATTCAGCATTTAAGCTAATTAACGGCCAATACGCTTACAACGAATTAGATTTACTGGTAGGTAAAGAAAACATTGAAGAAGATGTTTTCTACACAATATTTAAACTATTGATAAATAATCAGAATAATAATTTTTATAGGATATTCGTAGTTACTGAAAAAGGATTAGCTATTACAAAGCGTATTAAATTTTTAGCAGACTATTTGGATAGTGAGCAGTTAGCTTAGCAAGGCGCTTTTTTTTAAAATCTTTATTTAAAAATATATTTAAGAATGAACTAAAAATTTTTGCTAAGAAAATGCTACTTAGTCAGGGCCAAACTAATTTTTTTAGAAATCTACCTTTTATTCTAGATTTTTTAGGATTAATGCTTGGAGTTAATGGAGGAAAAGGATCGATTAGCAAGTTGCTAACGTTAGTGGAGGAATCGATTCTGGAAGATTTTTTTATTGAGAATCCCGAATATGGAATGGAAAGGCTGATTTTTTTAACTAGCAGTGCACTGTTAGGTTTGCTAGCCAGCATTTTGGGTGATCAAAAAAATAACTGGTTTGGAAAAAATGTTTTAATTATTCTAAAAGAATTATGTGAATCAATCGCATCATTTTCTCCTCCTTCTTTTTTACAAGCATTTACTAATATGCTTAGTGTTAATGTTAGTAAACTATTTACTAAAGGAATAAGCACGATAAGCAGTATAGTGACCGTTACACAAGCCAAGGCCCCAACTTTTTTTAAATACCCAACGATCAATTCTACGTCTTTTCCAGCAAATACTAATGAGGTTGGTGCTATCGTTTCCGTAGCAATGAAAGGCCATCGCTAATCGGCAATAGGCTCACACTCACACGTGGGTCATTAACGATGTTTTGATTTAACTGACGTATCGCTTCCGTTTGTTTATCATGATTTTTAGGGTCAGCGACTGCGCCGCCCCAAAGCACATTGTCGATGAGGATAAGACCTCCTGGCCGAACTAAGGATAGAGCACGCTCATAATAATTGGCATAATTTTGTTTATCGGCATCAATAAATACAAAATCAAATGTGTTAGATTCGCCCTCATCAATGAGTTTAGTCAGTGTTTCTAGAGCAGGTCCTAGTTTAAGATCAATTTTCTGAGCAACATTTGCTTCTTGCCAAAAACGTTTAGCGATAGTGCTGGTCTCTGGGTTGATATCACATGCTGTGATGCGGCCGTCATCAGGTAGAGCTAAGGCGACAGCCAGTGAACTATAACCGGTATAAACACCTATTTCGAGTGTTCTTTTCGCGCCGATTAGCTCGACTAGAAATGACATAAATTGTCCTTGCTCTGGAGAAATCTGCATGTTATGTGAGGATAGCTTGGCAGTTTCTTCCCGTAAGGATTTCAATATAGGAGGTTCTCGCAGGGAGACAGAGAGCATATATTGATAGAGTGAAGTGTTTAGGTTTAGGGTCTTATTCGACATAAATTGTTCTCCACCTACTAAAAACTTAGTTTAGTATACCGTTTGTATGTGAAGATACGAGTAGTAGCTTCGAAGTGCAATAAGTATATTTTCATGCGGGTATTTTTTAGACATTGACATTCTAGTCAAGCGCAGCCAAAATAGCGGACCTTAACCGTAGGTCCCCATCGTCTAGAGGCCTAGGACACCGCCCTTTCACGGCGGTAACAGGGGTTCGACTCCCCTTGGGGACGCCAAATACTGTAGTCTATTGGATCCTTCCTATTTAAGGGGGCCATATTAAGCGCATAAAACCTTACTCTGCGGTTTTTCAAACTTTTTAAAACAGTACGCGCGACGTTGAATCAACTATCTTACGATAAAACCTTTCCGTGGTTCCATTACTTTTACTAAATCGCCACATGTGTATAACTTCATTTCGCCGGCTATAAAATGTTTTTCCTAGCTGGAATTGATAAGTCGCCTTAATGGCGAGTTGTTGGCTTAAATACTTATTCCGTTTAATTGCTTTAAACTTAAGTTGTTCGGTTTCATTCATAATATCGATAATAAACCCTTAAGTTTATAACCCTATAATCCTTAAAATTAAAAGTCATAAGAACAAAAATAGGGGATTATAATGGCTTATTCCAAAAAAATTGAAAGTGATTTTAGGGAATTAGCAAGAGACAATTTTAGGAAAGCTTTATTTTCTTGTAAAACACCCGAAGAAATGGATGCTTTTTGTTCTTTATTACATTCTGCAATTAATAGTGAAATTAGCCATGATATTGAATCTATAGAGGGTTTTGATAAAAACCTTCAAGTCAAGGAACAACTATCTAATCTATTAGAGTTGGCTAGTAATGATGGTTTTGATATTTACGCTACAGATGAAATTATTGATTTAAAAAATATTGAATATTCTAGTAGGTTTGAGAATGCTGAGCGCACGAATGTCCAAGCTTTTATATCTCATAAAATATCGCGGGGTGAGCAGATCGCGGAAGCTAAAGCTGAGTTTATAGCTATTTTACGTGATGAACTTTATAAGCAATTGGGAAAAATAGTTAATTTATCAAGGGACAAAAAATTAGAAGAAATTAAGGCGTGGCAAAAAGATAGAGAACAGAGTCGAAGAAATCAACAGGAAATGGCAATGAAACAGCCTCCTCAGCCAAATTCTGAGGCCCATGTAGAATCTGAAGAGGTTCTCCTTAGAAGAATGGAGCAAGCATTTCAACATGAAGAACGTGTGAATATTACTGGTAACCGTGTCCTTTTACGGCATCAACGAATAACTGAGCTAATAGAAACTAATAATAGAATAGAACAACAAACCTCAAGTCGGATTAATTCACAAACTAGAAATTGCAACAATTCGACAATGAGGGGACAATTTTTTGTAAGGAGAGCCTCTCAACTATTTTTTAATCAGGAAGATAGTATAGAAAATAGTCACGATTCTCTTATTAGAAGAAATTTAAGTCGGTAAACTTAAACCTTAAAAAAATAAACGGTTATAATTTTCTTGCTTTATTCAAATCTGGATGACCTTTAAACTGATAAAAGGAAAGCATAGATTTGATAACACAGAACAGAACCGTATCAAAACTCGCATTACTTTCCAAGCTAATGCATCCCACTTATTTATCTAAAAAAACAAATATAGATACCATTTAGATAGCAAAATATCATTTTCGCTTCCCTTGAATTAAGTTTAACGCTATTCTTATACAGTACATTTATAAAATAATGTTTCTCTAAATTTAACAGATTATAGGGAGCTATGATGAAAAAAACATTTACAGAAATTCTTGAGGGTTATTGTGTCTTTCGAAAAAAATATACCGGTGATAATTCGATCATGGAACATCTTTCTAAACATGGTCAAAATCCGGAAATTATGTTGATCTCTTGTTGTGACTCGCGTGTCGATCCCGCTTTAATATTCCAGTGTAACCCCGGTGATTTATTTGTTGTACGTAATGTAGCAAATATCGTGCCCCCTTATCAAAACGATGAAGCATTGCACGGAACAAGTGCCGCTTTAGAGTTTGGCATATGTGTTTTGAATGTTCGTCATCTCATTTTATTAGGGCATAGCCAATGTGCGGGAATTGGTGCCTTATTAAATAAGCAAAATTTATCGCAAAATGATTTTATAACAAAATGGGTTTCGTCGATTAAAATACCTGAAAAGGTTAAACAGAACGCCGATAAAATTGAATGCGAAGTGGAATATGCCAAATTAGGTTTAAAAAGTTCTTATGAGAATTGCCTTACTTTTCCATGGATTAAGAAAAAAGTCATGGAAAATGAATTGATGATCCATCGTTGGTTTTTTGATATTAAAAAAGGCCAAATTTTTACATATTCTGATGTTTATGGTATCTATCAAGCATTAGATATTAAAAATTGATTTTTGGGAGTTTTTTTGCTTTTGAACGAGCAATAGCCGCTTCGATATAAGCACGTTGTTTACTTAATTGTTCATTTTTCTTGCTTTGTGCGGTGTCTTGTTTGATTTTTTCTAACCGTTTTTTTCGCGCATAAAAACGCTGGCGTGCTTTTTGTGGTTGATACGCCGGGGTTTTTAATGCCATCATGTCAATACAGTCTACTGGACAAGGTGCAACACAGAGTCCACAGCCAGTACATTCTTGCGTTATGATGGTATGCAGCTGCTTAGCAGCGCCTAGAATAGCATCGACGGGGCAGGCTTGAATGCATTTGGTACAACCAATACATTCTGTTTCGCGTATATAAGCTACCGATGGCAATTTTTCCTTTTTTGCCATTTCTTCTAGCAATGGTTCTGCTTCTTGATTGAAGAGTGCGGCTAATGCTTTTAATGTTTTAGTTCCACCCGGCGGGCAGCGATTAATGGTTTCTGCTTTTTTAGCCATGGCTTCAGCATATGGCAAACAACCATCATAGCTACACTGGCCACATTGCGTTTGTGGAAGTAAGGCATCGATTTGCGCAATAAACGTTTTCATTGAACTTTCGCGGTATCAGTAGGATTCGCTGTTTGCAGCGCAAGAATCGTTTCCTTTTGAATACGCTGTAATAAAGGTATGAAAGGGCGAATAGTGTGATCACAGAGGTAATTGCTCCGGTTTGCCCAGGTCATTGCCTCAATGTTAAGAAACGTTTCTACCTTTTCCGCTGTTACCGGTAAAACAGGTTTTAAATAAGTCATTAAAATTCGAAATAAATTCAATCCTAAACTAGAAATGTTATGCGCTCGTGTTACTTGATCAGGAATTTTTATTAAAGCCCACGGTTTTTCAGCATCAATCATTTGATTGGCTTGATCGGTTAACTCCATAATAAGTCGTATTGCACGGCTAAATTCACGATCTTGATAAGCTTGTGCTATTTCATCACCTTGGTCAATAAATTGTTTAACTAACCCAGGATTGGAACAGCTTTGAGACAATTTATTTTCAAATTTTTTATTAATAAAGCTAGCGCAGCGACTGGCAATATTGACTAATTTTCCAACTAAATCAGAATTGATGCGCTGACTAAAATCTTCAAAATTAAGATCAATATCTTCTGCTTTTTTGTTGAGTTTGGCGGCAAAATAATAACGTAGATATTCGGGATCTAAGTGCTGCTGGAGATAATGTTGTGCAGTAATAAAGGTGCCGCGTGATTTCGACATCTTCTGGCCGTTTACTGTTAGGTAACCGTGGACAAAAACGCTTGATGGTGTACGAAAGCCTGCCGATTTGAGTATGGCGGGCCAAAAAATAGCATGAAAATTAATGATATCTTTGCCGACAAAGTGATAGAGATCGGCTTTTTCTGTACTTACCCAATAGTCATCAAATTGAAGATCCGAACGCCGTTCAGCAAGATTTTTAAGAATAGCCATATATCCAATCGGTGCATCTATCCAAACGTAAAAATACTTATCAATGGTGTCGGGAATTTTAAATCCAAAATAGGGTGCATCCCGCGAAATATCGAGATCATGTAAACCTTCTTTAAACCACTCTAAAAGTTTGTTACTCACTTCTTCGGCAAGATGATTGTCCTCGGTAATCCAGTTACGTAAAAAATCAGTGTAATGTGATAACTGAAAGAAATAATGTTCAGATTCTTTGGCGATAGGTGTTGCACCAGAAAGCGTAGATTTTGGATCAATCAGATCGAGTGGCGCGTAGGTTGAACCACAATTTTCGCAATTATCACCGTATTGGTTCGGTGTTTTACAGCATGGACAGCTTCCTTTTACATAACGATCAGGAAGAAACATTCTGACTTCTGGGTCATAGGCTTGGGCAATTACTTTTGTGCAAATATCGCCTTTTGCTTGCATGCGTCGGTAGATAAGCTCGATTAGAGCTTTGTTTTCAGGAGAATGCGTAGTGTAGTAGTTGTCGAAATTAATATGGAAGCTACTGAGATCGGCCCTATGCTCTTTGGCAATTTGCTCAACTAGTTCTTCGGGTTCGATATTACGCTGTTTGGCAGCCAACATCACGGGGGTGCCATGGGCATCTTCACCCGAGAGGAAAAGGCAATCGTGACCTAGCATTTTTTGAAAGCGCACCCAAATATCGGCTTGGATATGTTCTAGTAAATGACCTAAATGAATTGAACCATTGGCGTAGGGTAAAGCCGTAGTGATGAGTAGTTTTCGTTGGGTTTGCTGCATAGTGTGCTGTCTATATTTAATATTGATTGTCAGTGCTTTCTTGCTAGGATATAGTTTCGACAATGTACTCGAATACGTCGCTTGCGAATAGAAACAAGAGACTCGCATTTTCATCTACGGGCGGTATAGACGTCAAGATAATTCTAGGATTTCGATGTTAAAAATTACTGATAGAGTTAAGCATATTATTGCCATTGCTTCTGGTAAAGGAGGCGTAGGGAAGTCGACAACCGCCGTTAATTTGGCGTTAGCTTTAGCCGCTAAAGAAGGGATACGGGTAGGTCTTTTAGATGCAGATATCTATGGTCCCAATCAACCCCAGATGCTGGGTGTTAACGAAAAACCGACGAGCAAGGATGGAAAGACCTTAGAGCCGGTGCATGCACATGGTATTCAATCCATGTCAATTGGTTATTTGATTGATATCAATACCCCCATGGTGTGGCGCGGTCCTATGGCAACAGGGACACTACAACAATTATTAAATGATACGCATTGGGATAATTTAGATTATTTAATCGTTGATCTTCCACCGGGTACCGGCGATATTCAATTAAGCTTGACACAAAAGATTCCTTTGGCAGGTGCTATTATTGTTACCACGCCACAAGACATTGCTTTACTGGATGTACGCAAAGCTATTGCCATGTTTAATAAGGTTAAGGTTCCATTGCTAGGTGTAGTAGAAAACATGTGCGCGCATGTCTGCAGTCAATGTGGGCATGAAGAACCTATTTTTGGTGAGGGCGGTGGTGAACGAATTGCAAAAGAATGTGGAGTTAACTTACTAGGAGCATTACCTCTAGATAGTCGAATACGTAAACAAGCCGATTCTGGGAAGCCTATCTTTTTAGAGGATAGCCAAGGTCCTATTGCTAGAATTTATCAAAACATTGCTGAGAAAATAACCCATCAGTTAGCGACGCGGCCTAGAAATCCCCCTCGGTTCCCCAAAATTGTTATTGAAAAAAAATAGCCGAGGAACTTTTATGTCTATTAAGTCGGATGTATGGATTTGCCGTATGGCAGAAGAAAAAAAAATGATTGAACCTTTTGAGCCACGACAGATTCGCGAGAATGAAACCGGACGGATTATTTCCTACGGTGTATCAAGTTATGGTTATGATGTTCGTTGTGCCAACGAATTTCGTGTATTTACTAACATTAATTCTGGTGTTGTTGATCCTAAGGCTTTTTCTGAAAAAAGCTTTGTCAATGTGATAGATGATGTCTGCATTATTCCACCAAATTCTTTTGCGTTGGCGCATACTGTGGAATATTTTCGTATTCCGCGAAATATTTTAACGATTTGTCTAGGTAAATCGACTTATGCGCGTTGCGGTATCATTGTGAATGTAACGCCTTTGGAACCAGAGTGGGAAGGCCAAGTTACTTTGGAATTTTCAAATACGACTCCCTTACCCGCCAAAATCTATGCGAACGAAGGTGTAGCACAAATGTTGTTTTTGGAATCGGATGAGCTCTGTCAAGTTTCTTATCGTGATCGACAAGGGAAATATCAGGGCCAGAAGGGTGTTACCTTGCCAGTTGCTTAACTAAGGCGATATAAAGCTAATAACATGCTTTAGAATATGTGTATAGGCAATGGAAATGTAATGCTTCATTGTTTGGGAGTTAAATGATTGGAATTAATTTTAGTTTTGTAAGGCTTTAGTCTCGTATTATTTTTTTTACTTTGCGGCAGTTTTAATTATACTCATTAGCTTATCTAATCTAATGAGTATAATTAATGTTCAAAGGAAGCGAAGCATTTTTTCAGTCTAAGAAGTGTTTGCAAGAAGGGATTAATGATAGTCGCACGCATGAAAAAAATTTTGCCGCTAAATGGGCTCTAAACAAACCTCGTTGTGTCCGTACCAGTAAAAAGACATTTAGTTGCGAAATTTGCAAAAAAAACTTTACTACCAAAAGTAATTTAAACAAGCATACACGTATTCATGCCGGCGAAAAACCATTTAGTTGTGAGATTTGCAAAAAAAATTTTACTAGGAAGGATAGTTTAAAGAGTCATGCCTTTGTCCATACAAGAAAAAAAGCATTGACTTTAATGAAAGAATTAAACGGTGATAATGAACCTGAAAAAAATGAACAACTGTATAGGATGAGTTCATCTACACTAGATGAAAACACTAATTTAGCTTGGTTGGTGGCTAATGAGTCTGTTTTTTGTATTGATAAGGATAAAACAGAAAAAAATAATGAAATTTTAACGGATCTATCTGATGTAATCCCATTTAGGCCAGCAGATGGAAATGAAGAGTCTGAGTCTTCTTCTGCTTTGGATTTAGCGATGTTGGATGATTACTTGTATAGCCCAATTGATCCCAAACAAACGATTATTCCATGCCAATTTATGCGTACAAATCAAATAACGCAAGCGGTGGGTATCGGAAATCAGTTTGAGGAGGGACTAGCTACTCCTACTCTTCCCAATTTTTTTGTGCAAGAAAGCGAAGCAGTTATACAAGGAGAGGACTATTCTTATCATATTGGTACTTTCATGAGTTTATAGTTTTTTATTTTTTGTACCGCTACGGAATATTTAACGATTTAGTTTAGCTAAAAAATTGCTTAGTTTGACATAATCCATAACAGAAAGTTGTTCTGGACGTTGTGTAGGATCGATCCCTAATAATTCAAATTGTTTGTTATTAAGGAATTTTCCTAAATTATTGCGTAACATTTTACGTCTATGACTAAATGCGCTGCGTACTATTTCAGCAAATAATATCGGGTCATCGGCTTGCCAAGGAGATGTTTGATAGGGAGTAAGTCGAATGACGGCAGAATCGACTTTGGGGGGTGGTCGAAATGCACCTGGTTTGACAATGAATAATTTTTTAACTTGGCAATAAAACTGAACCATAACACTTAAACGACCGTAATGCTCATCCCCTGGTTGTGCTACGATGCGTTCGACAACTTCTTTCTGTAGCATAAAATGCATATCACTAATAGCATTAATTTGTGTTAGTAGATGAAATAATAAGGGGGTAGAAATATTATAAGGAAGATTTCCAACAATTCGCCAGCTTGTATTATTTCCTAAAGAACATAAATCAAATTTTAAAGCATCCGCTTGATAAATAATTAATTCACCTAATCCCGCGCATTGTTTTTTTAGTAAGGGAATAAGATCTTTATCGAGTTCAACTACCGTTAGACGATTTAAGAGGGGTAATAATTGCTGGGTTAAGGCTCCCATGCCCGGACCAATCTCCAGCATATTATCCGTCGTTTTAGGACTAATGGCCTGGACAATTTTTTCAATAATAAAGGCTTCATGCAAAAAATGCTGGCCGAATCGTTTGCGGGTTTTGAATGGAAACATTTTTATTCTAAGAAGTTTGTAAGTCTCTGATTAATTCCGATAAAAATCGGGCCGCTTCGCCGCCGGTAATAGCACGGTGATCGACGGTTAAGGATAAGGGAAGTAATTTATGTAAGATCGGCTTGCCTTTATCAGCAACAACGGCTTCTCTGATACGACCTATCGCTAAAATAGCGACCATGGGTGGTGTAATAATAGGGGTTGCATAGCGACCAGCAAAAACACCGACATTGGATAAAACGAATGTGGCGTCGCTTAGATTTTCGGCCGGGATGCTGCGAGTTTTTACTTTTGTTTTAAATTGATCAATCATTTTTTGGCAATCAGCAAGACTACATTGGGCAACGTTTTTTAATACCGGTACAAATAAACCTTCAGGTGCATCCATAGCAATCCCTAAATTAATTTGCGGATGTTGGTGCAAAGACATATTGGAACCATCAAACCAGCTGTTTAGGCGGGGTTCTCGTTGACATGCCGTCATAATGGCACGTATTAAGCGTAAAGTAACGTCAGTTTTTTCGGGCCAGCTGTGAATGTCGGCATCATCAACTAAAGTGACTGGAACAACGGATTGATGTGATTGAGTCATGGCAATAGCCATTGCGCGGCGTACACCGCGTAAAGATTCATAGCCTTCTGCCGGTGGTAGGATGGAAGGTGTGGACGTTGTTATTTTCTTCGCCATTTCTAGATCGGATACCGTTATTTGTCCAGCGGGACCTGTGCCTATGCAATGTGTGAGATCCACTTGCATTTTTTTTGCTAATGCACGAATGGCAGGTGTTGCTTTGTTCAGCTTTGAGTGTGTAGCGATATCGAATTTAGTTTGGATTCCGGTAGCAGGTTCAGCGAGGATTGTGTCGCTGGTCTGTAAAATGCCAACAACTGTTGCTTTATCATTTGGCGTTTTTGTTTTTTTTTCCTCTCCTTCTTCAATGTCAATTAAAACTTCACCTACTTTAATGATGTCACCCGATTTACCATATATTTGCATAACTTTGCCGCTAAAAGGCGCTGGAATATCGACGACGGCCTTGGCCGTTTCCATTGCTACCATAGGCGTATCGGCTTTTATTACCTCACCGAGATGAATATACCAGTGACGAATTTCTGCATCGGGTAAACCTTCACCGAGATCAGGTAAATAAAATAATGTCATACAAACTCCAATGTTTGATCAATCACATTGATAATTTTTGTTAGACTTGGCAGATATTGTTTTTCTAATTGCGCATACGGTACGGTAACATCGTAACCAGTAACTCGTTGTATGGGTGCTTTTAGTGATAAAAATGCTTTTTCACTTAACTGGGCGGCAATTTCTGCGCCGACACCACAAAAACGTGCGGCTTCATGAATGATGACACAACGTCCGGTTTTTTCTATCGATGCGAGAAGGGTGTCACAATCTAATGGTTTAAGAGTGGCTACATCAATAACATCAGCGCTGAATCCTTTTTTAGGTAGATCGTCCGCCGCTATCAAGGTTTCATGCAACATAGCACCCCAGCTTATTAAGGTAATATCTTTTCCTTTCCGTAAAAGAAAACACTTATCTAAGGATAATGCTTGACCCGTGTCATCGACTTTTTGCTTATGCAAACGATATAAGCGCGTAGGTTCTAAAAAAATGACGGGGTCAGGATCGCGAATTGCAGCAAGCAATAAACCATAGGCGCGTGCCGGTGAGGAAGGGATAACGACACGTAAGCCTGGAACATGCGTAAAAATAGCTTCTGTACTTTCAGAATGATGTTCTGGCGCATGAATGCCTGCTCCATAAGGCATACGAAATACTAATGGACAGTGTAAGCGACCACGCGTGCGATTACGTATACGTGCCGCATGATTAATAATCTGATCGAGCGCAGGATAACTAAATCCCATAAACTGAAATTCTGCTACTGGTTTCAATCCCTGTGCTGCCATTCCAATCGCAAGCCCTGCTATCATTGACTCTGCAAGCGGCGTATCTAAAACACGATCGGCACCAAATTTGTCTAAAAGTCCAAGCGTGGCCCGAAAAACACCACCATTAACACCAATATCTTCGCCAAGTAAAACAACGTTTTTGTCTGCGCCCATTTCATAGTTTAATGCTTGGTTGATTGCTCCAATTAGTGTTATTTCAGTCATTCGTTGAGCATCTCATGTAATTTAAATAAGGCAGTTGCTTCTATACGTTGTTCATTTAAATCCATCGGTAATTGTGCGTAATGATAATCAAACATATCGGTGATAGCGGGTTTAGGTAAAGAAAGATATTCATTGACGGCGGCTTCAATGGATACATTATATTCTTCTTGTAATTTCTCTTCTTCTTGTTCAGACCAGAATTTTTGCTTGAATAAATAAGTGCGTAAACGCCGTAAGGGCTCTTCTTGCCAAGCTTGTTGAAGTTCATTTTTAGTGCGATAACGCGTCGCATCATCGGCCGTGGTATGATCGCCTAAACGATAGCTTAGCGCTTCAATGACGCTAGGTCCTTTTCCTTCACGTGCTCTGGCAATGGCTTTTCCAACAACAAACTTAACGGCAATGACATCATTTCCATCGACTTGTTCTCCTGGAATACCAGCAGCAATGCTTTTTTGAGCTAAGGTTTCTGCGTGCGTTTGTATTTTACGAGGAATAGAAATAGCCCATTGATTATTATTAATGACAAATACGACAGGCAATTGCCAAACACCGGCAATATTTAACGCTTCATAGAAATCACCTTCCGAAGTAGCACCGTCACCACAAGTGGTGATGACAATTCGTTCTTGTTTACGAAGTTTAAAAGCGGTAGCAATACCTACGGCATGTAAAAGTTGGGTAGCAATTGGAACACAAATCGGAAAATCATTTTTACATTGGCTAAAGTGATTACCCCATTCATTGCCTCTCCAATAACTCAGAATCTCACTCATTTTTACCCCACGCATTAATTGTGTGCCGTGATCACGGTAAAAAGGACAAAAAATATCTGTGTCTTCCATGACTGCACCTATGCCGATAGAAATAGCTTCTTGTCCAAGTATTGAAGGGTAGGTATTGAGTTTTCCTGTTCTTTGTAAAGTTACAGCTTTATTATCGAATAATCGTGTTAAAACCATATGTCGGTAAAGGGATAATAACGTTTCTTGCTTAGCAAACGGCGGCAAATTTTGTATAGGATCACCTTCTATGTCTAAGAAACGGGTATACTCGATAGAAAACCTGGCGACCGCGTTCATAACGCTCCTTAAATAGAGGCATATTGTGTTGTCGACATTAATCGAGCCTTAGCCATATTATCGGCAACTATATTTGGAAGTTTATTTTCTTCGCTTGCATGTTTAAAAAGTTCGAGTAAGGTATCGTAGATCGTTTGTATATGCTGTACGACAAATTTTTTATCGAGCTGATTGCGATATTCTGCATAGGCATAGATGAGGCCGCCAGCATTAATAACATAATCAGGTGCGTATAAGATACCCTTTTTCTGTAATAATACGGCGTGGCGTGGTTCGGCTAATTGATTATTCGCTGCGCCTGCAACGATCGCTGCTTTTAGCTGTGGGATTGATTCGTCATTTAAAATGGCTCCCAAAGCACAAGGTGAAAAAATATCGCATTCAACGGCGTAAATAGCTTCGGGTTTAACGATGTTGGCGTTGAGTGTTTTCTGATAACGTTTGACTAGATCACTATTACTATCACAAATTGTTAAACGAACGCCTTGTTTATGTAATTGACTTGCTAGATGGTAACCTACATGACCTAATCCTTGAATGGCAACATGCAAGCCATTTAAGGTATCGCGTTGTAATTTAAATTTTGCCGCTGCTTTAATGCCATGAAATACGCCCAAAGCGGTATAAGGCGCTGGATTTCCTTTGTACTTTGAAGTCGTTACCACATAGGGTGTTTCTAAAGCGATGCTATCCATATCTTTGGTAACCACACCACTATCCATGGCAATGATGTAACGTCCTTTTAAATCATTAACAAAACGTCCTAGAGTTCGGAAATAAGTGTTCCGATCTTCAAGGTATTTAGGGCGCATCAGTACTGTTTTCCCCCCACCCAACGGCAGATTTGCCAATGCCGCTTTATAACTCATACCTTGTGCTAAGCGTAAGGCATCATGAATGGCAAACTCGATAGAAGGGTATTCAATGAACCGACAGCCACCCAGTGCAGGACCTAATTGAGTAGAATGAATCGCAATAACAGCATAAAGCTGATTCGCTTGATCGAGCTTAAAATAGAGTTCGCCAAAGCCTAAACTTTTCGCATAATTTAGAAGTTTATCGCTTAACATAGTAAATCCAATTTTTCGCGTAAGGCCAGTTCCTTAGAAAACGATCAAAATTTTTTATTAGCATTCTATTGTAGTGAGTGCACATTCTAAGAGAGTCTGTGAATGCATGCAATGATTAACTGAATTGGATAAAATAAGATAATGCTTTACTACGTTGCTCACGTAATTTTTTTCCTAGTATTTCGCCTTTTAGACCTTGTTTTACTAAAGGTTCAATGGCAATGGTTTTAGCGCTGGCCAAAGCGGATAACAGTCGATCTTTTTGAATATAGTTTTTGGAGTTTAAGTCTGGGTAAGCAAGGAAATCTGCTTCGCAAACCAACAAGAATTGTTTAAAACGCTGCAAACGTCGAAAAGCATCTGTTTTTTCTAATAAGCTAAGCAGCGTATTCGCATCGAGTTCTAAAGCACGATGTGCAAGCAAATGGTAACGCGCAACGATTATTGCTAAAGAAGCGTAACTGTTGGGTATACGATAGGCTTGACATAAATTTTGAATACGGAGTATTCCTGCTTGGTTTATTTCTTCATGGGATAATAATTCTTTTCCTAAATGGCAGAATAATGAGGCGAATCGTACTTGTGGGTCTTCTGTTAACGCAGCGGCTTTTTCTAACACCGCCAAGTTGCTGGCTGTATGTTTTTTATCCTGTATTTGAAGGAAGCTGGTATAGAGTTCCTGTAAGACAGGGAATAAAATAGCTAAGGCGCCGCAAGCAAATAAGGTTTTAATAAACGCTTGGGGTGCAGGTTCTTTTAAAGCCAAAGAAAACTCCTGCCATACCCGCTCGGGTACTAAAGTATTGATTTCGCCGGACTGGACCATCGCTTTCATTAATTGCATCGTTTCTGCGGCTACGTGAAACCCTAAGGGAGAAAATTTAGCCATGAAACGTGCGACACGCAGGATACGTACGGGATCTTCAGTAAAAGCAGAGGAAATATGACGTAAAAGACGATCAGTGATATCTTTTTGTCCATGGTAAGGATCAATGATTTCTCCATTGCTCGTTTGTGCTATCGCATTTATAGTTAAGTCTCGGCGTTTTAGATCCGCTTCTAACGTAACATCCGGTGCCGCATAAACGGAAAACCCGGTATAACCAGGCCCTGTTTTACGTTCAGTGCGTGCTAAAGCGTATTCCTCGTGAGTATCGGGATGTAGAAAGACCGGAAAATCTTTACCAACTAATCGAAATCCTTTTGCTAACATTTGTTTAGGTGTTGCGCCAACCACGACATAATCTCGTTCTTTAACGGGGTACCCCAATAATTGATCGCGCACAGCACCGCCGACTAAATAAATTTTCAAAGTTTCATCCTATCGACAATTCAGGTTAAAAAACAAAGTAACAAAATAAACTGAGGTGTCAAGCAGATAAGCTATTAGAATGATTGCTTACAATGGGATTTGAAACCGGCACTTGCGCGGTAGGTTGACTAAAAAATTGAGTTTGTAACAACGGAGAACGAGATGGAGTTTTAGTAAATTGAATTGGCTTTTCTAAAATACCTGACTGCTTTTCATTATTATTTTCATCAATTGGTGGGATCGTTACTTCTAAGGAGGCTCCTAAATAGTGAAGTTTTTTCCTTGTATATTCTAATATTTGCAGTTTACTGTCTAAGTGTTCAGCGAAAAAAATGAGATCATGCTGTCGAGAATTTAAGTGATAGGTTATAAGATTAGCAACGGCGTTTATAATGATTAATGGCAGCATGACTATAATAACGGGCAATAAAGCCGCTTTAATTATTGCGCTAATACCTAGACTACTCTCTATAGCTATTTGCTGTGCTAAGCCATAGCCATAAAAACCACCCATAACAAAAGAAATTAAGCGATTCAATATTTTTTTTACTTTGGTAGACAAAGGGATTTGTTTACGCTGTGTTTTGTCTTGATCATTTAATTTGTAAATATCCCTTTTATTTTCACAATGATCTTTAAATAATAAATAAAGCGGTGAATCTGTCGCAATCAAATTTTCTTTTAAAATTTGATTGATTTTTATTTCTAGTGAACGAATTTCTTCTTGTAAGCATTCGAATTTTCTCCATTTTTCCATTTTAACTTGATGTTTTTGGCCTGTTAAATCTCTAAAGGTATATTCGCAAGGCGCATTTAACAGCGAATAAATCTTTTTTTGATAATGCACTTCTGTAGAAAGAGTTTGTATAAGATGACGTATTAGCAGAAAAGCAATTGGAAGTGAGATTAAAATAGCCAATACAGGGGGAGATGCTATAAACCCTGCTAGGGCCGCTACTCCTATCGCACTAAAAAAAGTAGAAGCTGCCCACGATATTAAAAATCCGTAAACGGCAGTGCTGGTAACATTTATCACAAGTGAAGCGATAAATTGGGTTTTGGGATAGACTTGGCTTAGATTTTGAAATAGGGATGAGTCTTCTAGTTCAAGCTTTTGTAAAACTTCATTAACATCGGTTTTCTGTAAGGAAATGAGATGTTCATAGATTTTTTGGATGTCGTTTTTTGAGTTTACGAGCTGATGTTGAATTAAGTCAAATTCTCTCTCGTAAGTTTCTTTATTAAAGACATCTTGTTTGATAGATTGAATTAATCTTTGTTCTTCTTTCGAAGATAATAAAGGCTTAATAGCGGTAGACTTTTTTTTGAAGGAAAAGATACATTGAATAATTAAATAACTTACTGCTAATCCGACAACGCAGAGAACAATTAAAGGAAAGAGGTGAAAAGATAAGGAAAACAAGGTTAAAAAAAAGCTAATCCATTTCAAAAAATTTGCATGACTGCTTACCGTATCCCAAATAATTTTAAGAAATTGAAATATAACATTTTTTTCGATGAAGTCATTTGTTTGCTCCCATAGTGAAGGGAGAATGCGATGGATATTTATAGATTCAGTGTTTTTAGAATAATGTACGGATGGGATGGGGAGAGCAGTCGGGGTTGTTTTGTTAATAACGTTTTGGAAGTCATGCTTTTTTTTTTATTTTTATAAAACGTTGATCGCTGTTATCGATAATCCATGGGTTATCTTTGTCTTCAGAGTGAACTAATAAACTTGCGTTAAACTGTTGGATTAAATAACTTCTTTTTTCTACATCGGTTTTCAAGTTTTTAAATTGAATATGAGAAATCAAATATTCCCAACTATTGCGTTCTTTTTTTTTGTAAGCGACCAAAAGCTTTTTGACGAAGTCTATTAGCCAAGGCAGCACAGTTTTGTTTTTAAAATCATCATCCGTGGTTTCATTTAACAAACTAAATATATTTTTGAGGCTATTCCAAACCGATAGAAAACTTTTACGATAAGCCACGCAGTAAGCTTTTTTATTGTTATTATTAATTTTAAAATAGAACGCTGGCATTCTACCTTAAATTGATTCATTAAATCAAAGCTTGGTAATATAAATTAAAGCAAAACTGTAATCTTATATAATTTTTAACGTGAAGGACGGTTGACATTTTAGAAAATATCTGAAAATGACAGCAATCACCATCATGGCGAGCGAACGTGAATGAGTGTGGTTTTTCCGGTTTTTCCATCACGCTTTTCCTGGATTCTTGCTATGTAGTAACCGTTGAAATGTCAGTAGATTATAAATTTTTAACATATCAAGCTAAATTAAACAAATTAATAATGTTTTTTTAGGTCCCAAAAATAAAAAAAGTTATTTTATTTAGCTATTTCTGTTTTGGGACAGAATATGTGTTTACTACCATCTTCTTGCCATTGCGCTTGAATACAACTTGCGCCTATACCGTCAAATAAATTTTTTGAGAAATTTGCTGTTAGAATAAGGAGATTTCCAAATTGTGTTTGTTGTACCAAATGGTCTTCAGTTAACCATTTGAATTGAGTTAGCGGTTCTAGTGCGGCCATTTGATGCAAAGTTGAAAAAAATTGATAATAGGATGAAAAATAGCCTTCATTTTCCGCTAAAGTTTTTTGGTTTAATACCCAGATAGGCGGAATATTGTAAAGATTTTGCAATAATGCTTTTGTTGGCATAATAGCAGGAATTTTTAATTCGTTAAGTTCCCAACGATCGGTCGAAATAACAGAGTCATGAAAAACAGCTTCATAAAGAGGAAGTCGGTAGTATGGATCATAGGATGCGTGGATAAATTTGCTGGGTGCAACGTAGGGCTTAAACAAAACTTTTGGGGTATCCGTAGGCCACCAACCGCCAAAATGTTTTTTATCCTTTAGATAAGGCCAAAATGCTTCTGGAAAACTTAAAAATCCACCGTTGTTATAAGCAATAACAGCGCTAGACCAGCTTAATCCGGTTTCAGAACCCAATACTAATTTTTTAGAACCACTAATGTAGCGCATACGTTCAATACGATCTTCTAAATCCTGGCTACGTGTCATAGGGTGTTGTTTTGAATAATCTTCATAGAGAGGTGGTGCGGCATCGCAGTCGAGAAAAAGACTGTTCTCGCCTTTATTCACCATAACGTCAATATGATGTGCTATGTTTTTTTCTTTTGATTCCCTTAACCTTAAGGCCTCAGCGCTTAAATAACAACCGCGCTTTCCAAATCCAGTTAAAATACTGCCATTCGGACGACGAATGCAGGCCTCTGGCCATAAGTGGTTAGGCCAGTTAGAGGTTAAACTGTCAGCTGATTTTGGATTTTGAGCATTATCGAAGCTATCATACGGAGCAATTAGATAACCCATGTTTTCAGCAGTTTTAACATAGGTTTTATCGATATTAAATCCATTAATTACAGGGGTTGCATCGTAACCGATCCATAAGTGTTTAATGCCTAGTTGAGCAAATGCATGCAGCATGGCCACACTTTTCCCGTCGCCCCATACCCATACATGAAAAGCACCTAATAGCTTATTAACGTTTGCGTTTTCTAAAATTTTTTGTTTGAGAGAAACAAATTTATTTTTTTCGATCAATAAATTACGATAATCTAAGGCGGGACTGATCGGCGAGTTTCCAGTAGAGTGAATAAAGATTTCATACCTTGGAAAATGGTTGTGCTGGGTAAATTGATGGGTATTGAGTAAATAGAGTTGCCCATTTTTTTCCTTAACCTGTGTATTAGTATCTTCGTCGTAATCAGCCATTATCGTACTGACAATATTTTTATCATATTGAATCGCCCAGAATGGCATACTTAAAGTTAGGGTATGATATTCTTGAAATTCTTTACGCCAAAATGGATCACGGTTAGGTATATATAAACCTTCCCCGTCAGGAATGATTAAAGCAGTTGCTTGCGGGCTTAAACCAGCGATTGGCCATCGAAAACTTTGTTCTTTATTGGTGCTAAACAGAAATCTCAGTCCCTGATTGTCTACAGCAACTTTAACTTGGATTTTAAGCTTAGGATAGCTCCAATATGCCTCTTTTGAGCTAATTTTTAAATTTTTAACTTTATCAAATGGATATTCATTTTGAATTATTTTAATTTTATCAGAGCCATCTGTAGGCGCCATAGAAACAGTCAGTGCGGCGGGATCAATGGCAAATTCGCCAGTTTTCGTTTTTAGCTCAATAATTTCTTTCGCCCAGCATAGGGAGCTAATAAATAGAAAAACAAAGATAAGTAGTTGTTTTTTAATCATAATGGTTATCCACTTTACAATTAACTTTATTAAGCTATGTTTTTTTAGTTAGTTTGTAATAAGCACTTTAAGTAAGTATCAGTTAAAGTTAAATCAACACCGTATACACGAAAACCTATATAGCCATCGGGCCTGATGATATAGATGGCAGATGAAGTAACGCCATAACGCTGAAATAGGGCTGTATAGGTTAAAGATGATATAAAGTGATGTATTTGAATCCAGTCAGTATAATTCGCCTCTAAAGCGCTTAATTTTTCAAGTACGGTGGCATCACAAATTTTTTTCTCTTGGAATATAAGCAGGTGAATGGGTTTGGATTGCAATAAAGAAAAGAGAGTCGATCCATCAACTGGTGCGTCTGGTGCACGGTAACCTGCTCGCGGACCTTTTTTAAAAATGTTGTCGGCACCTCTTGTAATTTCATATACAAAGGAACTTTCATGATAATGAATATGTAACTGCGACATAAACCAAAATAAATGCCGAGTTATGTTTTTTTTTGAAAAAAAATACCTTAGAATCCAAGGTAATAAAATATTTCGCAATGCGGTAATAAAGAAATTTTTAGTTGTTATCAATGAGAAAAATCGATCAGTTGTTTTTAGCAATATCTTTCCTATTCTGTGTCGTTCTGTTTCATAGGTATTTAAAAGTGGTATGCCCCCCCTTTTTTAAAGCGATGGCGAGTTTCCAGGCTAAATTAGTGGCGTCTTGGATTCCGGTATTCATTCCTTGCCCGCCTACAGGGCTATGAATATGTGCAGAATCCCCGGCAAGAAAGGCGCGGCCTTGGCAATAGGTTTGTACGCCACGATGATGTAAACTGAATTGCGATAACCAAATGGGATTGCTTAATTTAACAGGCACTTTCGTGATTAGGCTTGCAGCGGCTTCTATCTTGATAACAGATGGTGGGGGTAATTTTTCTTTAGAGTTAGTACTTAAGCGTTCTGCTAGCATAACTCGACTGATATTTTTTGTTAGCGGAATGTGAATGAATATCCCTTGTTTTCCTAAAAAAAACAAAAACTTTTTCCGTGAAAAAGACCAATCGATAGTGGCATCTGCCAAAATAAAGTTTTGTTTATAGGCGGCTCCTTCAAATGCAAAGTTAAGAATATGGCGAACTGTACTGTGCGCGCCATCGCAGCCTACTATATAAGCGCATAAAATTTTCTCTATTTTTTCTGTTACGTCGTCTTTTATTGTTGCTTCAACTCTTTTCTTATTTTGTGAAAAGAATAATAATTCTTTTTCTCTTTCAATATGGACCCTATGTTTTTCTAAGTGACGAATAAGGATGCGTTCGGTTTCAGATTGAGGAAGAAAATAAATAGTAGAAAAAGGACTATCTTGATGTGAAAAATTCTCAAATTTAATTTCGGATTGCTTTTTTCCGTTAATAAAAAAGGCAAAATCTATTCCAGAACGTGCCGCTTGTAGGAACTCGGAGGAAAGGCCTAAATTTTGAAAAATCTCCATTGATTTAGCCTGGATAGCAAAGGCACGCGATTCTTGGGCTCGATTCTTTTGTTTATCAATGATCCGAAAGCGAATGCCTAATCGGAGAAGTTGACATGCCATGACCAGGCCCGTTGGGCCAGCGCCAATAATAAGTACTTCTGTAACAACCATTAAATTATATCCATCATCAAAACTATAGATAAGGTAGGGCTTTGGGCAAATTTTTTGCTAAACTATCTACTGGTCTTAGGCAAAAACTGTCTTTTCGTTTAATTCCAGTATAATTATAAATACAAGATTAAGGTGAATTTTTTGCAAACTTTATTTCAATTCTTGCTGCCGCAGCATTGTTTGTCCAGATTTGCTGGTTGGATGGCATACTGTAAACAACCTTGGTTAAAAAACCGATTAATTAAAAACTTTATACGGGATTACCAGGTCGATATGAGCTTAGCCATCAAAGAAAATCCTATTGATTATAGTCATTTTAATGAATTTTTCACGCGCGCGTTAAAACCAGAAAAACGTCCCATTGCATCGGAACCGGAAGCGATTGTTTCTCCTGTCGATGGTATTGTTAGCCAAGTAGGCGATATACAGGAAGGGCAGCTTATTCAAGCCAAAAAAGTAGAGTATAGTTTACAAGCTTTATTGGGTGGATCGAGCAAGCTGGCTTTTCAGTTTCAACAAGGAAAGTTTGCTACATTCTATCTTTCACCAAAAGACTATCATCGCGTACACATTCCTTATGAAGGAAAATTAAGTGAAATGATCTATGTGCCAGGCCGTTTATTTTCGGTAAATAAAAAAACAACGGATCAACTGCCACATTTATTTGTTCGCAATGAACGTATTATCACTTTATTTACCACCCCGACAGGCTCTATGGCTGTTATTTTAGTAGGTGCTATGTTGGTAGGTAGTATGAGTACAGTATGGGAGGGTGTAATTACTCCTTCTTCTTCACGACAGATTCGCTATTGGCATTACACTGCTAATGCTGTCTCTTTGGCTAAAGGAGAGGAATTAGGACGATTTCAATTGGGATCGACCGTCATTATTTTATTTTCTGCTAATCAAATTTGTTGGTCTGATTGTCTTGTTCCTGATAAAAAAGTTCAATTTGGCGAATGTATAGGAAAGACTATGTGAGCGATTAGCAGGTGTTTTCAAATGCTTCATTTGCGCGATGGGGATTTTTAAGGTGAGTATCACGGTGTACAATAGATATAATAATCAAACAACGTCAAATAACGAAAGATGTAGGTAATTTCCATGATTCAGCTAGAAAAAACCGTTTCTGCTTCGGCCATCCATGATCATACATATAAAATATTTCCCAACGATCTTAATTCTACGGAAACGGTTTTTGGTGGTTTAATTATGGCGACCCTTGATAGAGTAGCTTCTGTTGTCGCAGAGCGCCATAGTGGAAAATCTTGTGTGACTGTATCCGTGGATGCAATGCATTTTTTGCAGCCCGCTAAACGGGGAGATATTTTAATTTTTCAAGCGTCCATTAATCGCAGCTGGAAGACTTCTATGGAAGTGGGTGTTCGGGTTTTGGCAGAAGATTATCGTACAGGTAATCGACGACATATGGTTTCTGCTTATTTTACCTTTGTGGCCACCGATGAACATGGACGCCCAACACAAGTTCCTGGCGTTACTCCAGAAACAGACAATGAGAAGCGCCGTTATGCAGAAGCAGGATATCGACGTGAGCGTCGGCGTCAAGAGGCAGAGGATAGACGCTCCCGAAAATAAGAGAATAACTTCAATTGTGCCAGAAGAATATAAAAATGTAACGGAGCTACTTGGCGTATGCGAGTAATGTAACCCAGAAAGCTGTTTAGTTATTATTACGCAATTGAAGACATTCTCTAAGCATTTTTTAATTAATTTGACTTAAACTGACAATATACTACCCACGAAAAACACCGCGATATTTTTAAGTATGCCAAATAATACCTGTTGCATTGAAGTTGCGAACTTGCAACCTCGAGTGTTTTACGCGATGAGGGTTTTTAAAGGAGGAATCGCGGTTCCCTTGGCAACCGAAAGTTTTGCTCTTTTGCCCGTCGTATGAAAGGATATACCGCTCGCTGTAAAGCTTTATATTCGTATCTTCAAGTACGAACAATATATAAGAAGTTAATGAGAGACATTTTAAGAAAATAAAGAAAACAATATACAAGAAACTGGAGACAGTATGGCCATTCAAGTGCAGCCTATTTTGGCTTTTAAAGATAATTATATTTGGTGTCTCATTAATGACCAAACAAACCATTGTATTGTTGTCGATCCTGGCGAAGCAAAACCAGTTTTAGTTTTCCTGAAGCATTTAAAGCTTACGCTGGACGCTATTTTTATTACGCATCATCATTGGGACCACACCAATGGTATAAAAGGAATTCTAAAAGAGTATTCTATTCCCGTGTTTGGGCCTGCCAATGAAAAAATAATGGGGGTGTCTAACCCTGTGGATGAAGGTGCTAATGTTGAGTTAGCCAATTGGCCAATTAATTTTAAAGTTATTGCTATTCCTGGTCATACACTAGGGCATATTGCCTATTACGGAGGTGGTTTACTCTTTTGCGGAGATACTTTATTTTCTGCAGGATGTGGTCGATTATTTGAAGGAACTGCTGAACAAATGTTGGCTTCTTTAGATAAACTTCTGGCGTTACCCGATGAAACGCAAATTTATTGTGGACATGAATATACATTGAGTAATTTGCATTTTGCGCAATGCATTGAACCTAATAATTTTCATATTAAAGAACGTTTGGAAAAGGTTCGAGAATTGCATCAAAAAAACTTACCTAGTCTTCCTGCTGTATTGGGTGATGAACGTCTCATTAATCCGTTTTTACGCTGTGAGAATCCTGAAGTCGTATTGCGGATAGAAAAACACAGAGGGCAAAAATTTGGTTCGCCCGCCGATGTATTTGGCTATCTTCGTCAATGGAAGAACAATTATAAATAGTTGTTTATTGATTTATACTACTAATATAATTGTTCTTGCACTTTTTGACGAAACAACAAAGGGTCAGGAACTGCTGGAAATAATTCTCCTGAACCACCCACTCCGCGGATGCGAATAGATCCATAATTCAAAAAGCGACCCAGTATGCTTTGGTCTATTTCTATACTTTCTATACGTGTTAGTAAGTTTTCAAATGAATAACGACGAATAAATCCGAGCTTAATCACTACACGTTGGTTGGTAATTCCAAACTCAGAAGTAAAGTAAGCTATGAAAGCAAAAAAACAACCTAGCAAGGAGATGCCTACAAAAACCGCACCAATAAAATGAAGGCCCCAATGATATACTAAAAGACCTGCTAATAAGCTAAAAAAATGCCTATAAAAAATGATCCAATGAGGACGGCAACGATAAAGGACAGTCTCGTTTACGGAAAGGGTTTGATCAATATAGCTCATATGTCTATTAATTCTCTTGTTCTTTTTTTACCTAGATCGTGCCATCATTTAGCACGACGATGGTTGCAAAAGCGAGTTGGTGTTTTGTTACTCTAAGACACACGCTTATCACCCATTCACCTACACAATGATGACGAATTTTCAATATGATATAAGGCGCGCTGTCCGTCTGCAACTCACTAGTCAAATGAAAGCCACTTTGCTATGCTGGCAGATATGTATTGCGAGTTAATACTAAAAAATCTTGGCTTAGATGTTAAATTAGGCTATTCAGAAGAAGAACGTGTTTTGCCACAACGGGTTTTAGTGCAAATAAAGCTTCAATTTGCCAGTGTTCCTGTTGCTTGTACTACAGATAATCTACACGATACGTTCTGTTACGCGACTCTCTCTTGTGAGTTGCAAAAGTTTTGTGATCACCATTCTTTTAAATTGATCGAAAGTTTAGGTTACCGACTCCATCAACTGCTTAAGAAAAAAACAACAGACGTGACTTCTGTAAAGGTTAATGTTTTTTTATCCGTGACTAAAAACCCTCCGTTAGCTAATCTCGAGCGGTCTAGTTTTTCAATTAGCGACTAGAGCAAGTCGCCTTTGAGGACAATGATGGCAATTAATTTTAGATTGGGTACACTATAAATATTATGAAAAATACAATGGATTTCTCTGAACACACTCCTATGATACGTCAGTATCTGAGCATAAAAGCAAAGTACCCGGATAAACTATTATTTTATCGAATGGGAGATTTTTATGAGTTATTTTATGATGACGCCATAAAAGCGGCGCAATTATTAAATATTACTTTAACAAAGCGAGGTCAATCGGGTGGGCAAGGCATACCTATGGCAGGTGTTCCTTTTCATAGTGTTGAAAGTTACTTAGCAAAACTGGTTAAACAAGGTGAATCTATCGCTATTTGCGAACAGATTTCTGATCCTGCTTTTGGCAAAGGGCCGATGGAAAGACGAGTGACTCGTGTTATTACACCTGGCACACTCAGTGATGAAGCACTATTAGAAGCACGACAAACACATCTTTTATTGTCACTGGCTCAAAAAGAAGAGCAATTTGGTTTGGCTTATTTAGATATGGGTAGTGGTCAGTTGCATATTTTGCAGGTAAAAGGCGAAGAGGCCTTAGCCAGTGAATTAGCACGCCTTAATCCCATTGAATTATTAATTGATGAAAAATTTCGATTGGATTCTTTACTGAAACCTTTTAAGACAGTTCGTCGTAGACCCAGCTGGGAATTTGATTTTACAACAGCAACACATTGTCTTACGCAACAATTTCAAACTCGTGATTTAAGTGGATTTGATTGTCAAGATCTACCTTTAGCTATTCAAGCGGCAGGTTGTTTGCTCAATTATGCGAAAGAAGCTCAGCAAGGTAATTTACGACATATCCAACCTCTGCGTGTCGAAAGACGTGAAGAATGTGTTATCTTAGATGCGACAACACGACGTAATTTAGAGTTAACTGTTAATTTGCAAGGTGGCAAAAATAATACATTGGTCTCAGTTATTGACAATACAGCGACTGCGATGGGAAGTCGTTTGTTAGTTCGTTGGATCCATAGCCCTTTGCGTAGTGTTTTTTTGATAAAAGAGCGCCAAAATGCTATCCAATGCTTATTAAACACCAAGGCTTATAGCAGTGTACATAGCGTATTACAAAGTATAGGCGATATCGAACGAATCATTACCCGTATCGGCTTAAAATCGGCGCGGCCACGCGACTTAGTGCAATTACGATCGGCCTTAGCAAGTTTGCCGGATATTCACAATAAATTAGCTTGTTTATTTTCAGTTAATATATCTGATGGTCTCTTGATTCGAATAAGCCAAGATATTAAAACATTTCCCCAACTATTTTCCTTGTTACAACAAGCGATTATTGAAAATCCACCGGTGGTTATTCGTGAAGGTGGAGTCATCGCTAAAGGCTATGATGATGAATTGGATGAGCTACAAAAACTTAGTGAAAATGCTGGCCAATACCTGCTTGATTTAGAAAAGCGTGAGCGAGAACAAACGGGTCTTAGTACGCTTAAGGTAGGTTTTAATCGTGTCCATGGCTACCATATTGAGATAAGTCGCGGACAGGCAAAGCAAGTGCCTGACTATTATATTCGTCGCCAGACCTTAACCAACGTCGAACGTTTTATCACGCCTGAATTAAAAGAATTTGAAGATAAAGCACTCAGTGCGCGTTCTAAAGCGTTAAGTTTGGAGAAAAAGCTTTATGATGAACTGTTAGATAAGTTGCTGGTATATCTCGATGATTTACAAAAAACAACGAATGCATTGTCCCAATTAGATGTACTTGTGTGTTTAGCCGAGCGTGCGATGACACTCAATCTCGTATGCCCGCAATTAACAAATGAACCCGGGATTCATATTAAAGGCGGGCGTCATCTTGTTATCGAGCAAGCAATGGATGAACAGTTTATTGCTAATGACTGCCAATTATTACCTGAGAAACGTTTGTTGATTATCACCGGCCCAAATATGGGTGGTAAATCGACTTACATGCGCCAAACGGCACTAATCTGTTTGTTGGCAATGATGGGATGCTTTGTGCCGGCCAAAAGTGCCTTAATAGGTCCGATTGATCGCATCTTTACCCGTATCGGTGCAGCCGATGATCTAGCGAGTGGGCGGTCAACTTTTATGGTGGAGATGACGGAAACAGCTTCTATTTTGCATAATGCTACAGCACAAAGTTTAGTAATTATGGATGAAATTGGCCGAGGTACTAGCACCTTCGATGGCTTAGCTTTAGCCTTTGCTTGTGCAGAATATTTGGCAGAAAAAATTAAATCTTATACCTTATTCGCTACTCATTATTTTGAACTCACGGAGCTTGCTGAAAAAATTGCGACTGTCGCCAATTGTCATTTAACTGCAGTAGAATATGAGAATAAAATAGTTTTTTTGTATACCGTTAATGAGGGGCCCGCGAACCAAAGTTATGGCGTACACGTAGCACAGCTGGCAGGGATTCCTGTCTCTGTTATTAAGCGAGCTAAAGAAAAGTTAGCTTCACTTGAGGAAAATGTGCATTTAGCTCCTAAAACATACGTTTCGTTTTCTAAATCTTCTGAAAAATCAGTCCCTCATTCTATTCTGGATCTCTTGCAGCGTACTGAGCCGGATGATTTGGCGCCGAAAGAAGCATTGAAAATCCTTTATCAATTAAAATCCTTGCAAGGAATTGATGTATGAATAAAACACCTGAGCCTAATGAAGAACTATTCGCGCCCGCGATTAAAAATGGTCACGTTGAAGTAGAAGGAGGTGATCGACAGGTTATTTACCGTCGCCGAGGTATTTATTTACTTCCTAATCTATTTACTATTGCGGGATTGTTTGCTGGTTTTTACGCTATTGTAACAGCGATGGAAGGCTATTTTAGCAATGCGGCGATTGCTATTTTTGTTGCCATGATCATGGATTTTTTTGATGGGCGTGTTGCACGGCTAACGAATACACAAAGTGCTTTCGGCGCTGAATTAGATAGCCTATCGGATATGGTTTCTTTTGGTGTTGCGCCTGCATTGGTTGTTTATAGCTGGTCTTTAGAAAGCTTGGGTAAATTAGGCTGGTTGGCTGCTTTTATTTTTGCAGCAGCTGGCGCGCTACGTTTGGCTCGTTTCAATACACAGGCGCAAATGATGGATAAACGTTATTTTCAGGGACTCCCTATTCCTGCAGCGGCGGGTATTTTAGCCAGCATGGTATGGTTAAGTGTCGACTCCGAAATTCCAGGTGATGTGGTCGATATGACGGCAGCCATTCTTGCGATTCTAGCAGCCATATTGATGGTGAGTAATATACGTTACTATTCTTTTAAAGAGATCGATTTGAAGGGCCGTGTTCCTTTCGTTGCTATTTTATTGGTAGTGCTAGCTTTTGTTGGTATTTCTCTCGATCCGCCTAAAGTACTTTTTTTGTTCTTTTTTTGTTATGGACTTTCTGGACCCTTGTTAACGCTTTTAGCGCTACATAAAAAACGTTCACAGCGTAGAAGACATCACCAGCATTAAGAGGGTGTCTTCAAATAGCTATTAGCAAATGAATTTTCGCCTTCTAGCGAGAAACTATAGCGGTTAATTTAAGTTCGCGTTTGAAATAGCCTTGCTTCATCGACGTTTTGGCTTTTATTAAAGTATCTTCAGCGAGTTCATTGGCACACTCCGTACCTTGCTTTAAAATTTTTAATACTTCGCCCGGATCTTTTTCATAAATACGCCGTCGTTTGCGCATAGGTTCTGTTAATGTAACCAGCGTGTCGACAAGCTTACGTTTACAATCAACATCTTTAATTTGGCCTTTGCGGTATTGTTCTTTAGCTTGCTCAACCCAGCTTTTATCAGGATTAAAGGCGTCATGAAATATCCACAAAGGGTTGTTTTCAATAGTTCCAGGGTCAGTTGCGCGTAAACGTTTTGGATCGGTATACATCCCCATGACTTTTTTAGTTATTGTATCGGCATCATCACTGAGAAAAATAGCATTATTCAGTGACTTGCTCATCTTGGGGAATACACCCTCTGCATTGGGTCCACCTGTACCGACTAAGCGTTTTACGCGGCTTAGCTTTGCTTCGATGATGGGAAATAAACCACCTTTTACGACATAATCTTTATCCTCCGTTTGTGGATCGACCCCACAATACAATTGATTAAATCGACGCGCACATTCCCTAGCCATTTCCAAGTGTGCTACTTGATCTTCACCAACTGGAACGATTTCCGGTCGGAAGGCAAGGATATCGGCTATTTGTCCTACCGGGTAGAGTAAAAAACCAAAAGGATAATTGTCACCTAAATTTTTATTTCTTATTTCATCTTTTATTGTAGGATTGCGCATGACGCGAGGAAATGAGAGCAACATGCTGAAAAAACAAGTGAGTTCTGCAATAGCAGGTATTTCGGATTGAATAAAAATGTGACTTTGTTTGGGATCAATGCCAATAGAAAGATAATCCAAGGCTATTTCTAAGGTGTTTTGACGGATTTCGGCAGGATGCTCAGCACGTGTAGTAAATGCATGGACATTAGCGATGATAAAATAACATTCATAGTCTGCTTGTAAAGCAAGCCGTGTTTCCAATGAGCCTACCCAGTGTCCTAGGTGAAGTTTTCCGGTCGGTGTATCACCAGAAAGTAAACGAGGTTTGAGTAGATTCATACAGTTAAAAGCAATATATTATTCATGAGCTGTACTTATTGTCCCGATTTGTTTGAAAAACTTCAAGTTTTTTAAAGTTTCACCAGGCTTAAGCCAAATTTTGCTATCAAACTTTATTTTTTGGTATACTAAACTTAGTTTTTTTGATCAAAAAAATTAATTTTTATTAAATAATTATTATGCCTGCTTTAAATTTTAATTCTGCTTTTTGTGAAGAATTCGAGGCTTGGAATGCACACTGTTGTCAGGCTGATAAAAGTCAGGTTGGTCTAGATATTGTCAGGTTAGGCGAAACCGGTAAGATTTTTTTCAAAAAAGAAGGCGTCGCTGAATCTATTTTTGAAGGGGTTAACGTTAAGCAATATAAAGAAATATTTTTTAGTCAGTTAAAATCTTTCTCCCTTCCTTTTCAGGACTTTATCAATAAGCACTTTCATCAAGGGGGCGAACTCTATGCAGGAATACGCTATGTAGATGTCATGTTATTAAGCAGTATAGGGTTCCAAGCAATTGGCAAAACACGCGAATTTGTTTTTGAGCAAGAAGGAAATCAATTAATTGTTGAAGAGGTTTTTCGAGTAAAAGGCCTAATGTTTTCTCCACTCCATGATCATAGCTTTTATTTTGATCCTGAATTAAAAAAAGAAGTAGTTTTTGACTTAAGTGAAGATTAAAAGGCGAAGCTTGAATTCTTTAGGGAGCAGCTCAAAGGCGTGTATTCGCGAGGGGACATTATTGAATGTAGCCTCAACCAAGAACAAAGCGGTGCGCTGAGTATAAATATAGAAGATATGAGTAATACGCTTTTTGCAAAAAAATTCGCTGCCGATGAGCCTGCATTGATTACCTTTAAAGTAAGGCATAAGGTAACTCTCGACAAGCCTGCTACAGAGGGGATAAGTCGACAGGCATTCACAGAAGATGACTTTAGCGCGACAATTCATGAGACACTTTTACCTACTAATGATACTAATAATTTTTCAAACTTATTTTCTCCTAGTCTAACAGTATCTCGTTGGAAACCCTGTTGTTTTAAAAATGTTGGTTTTCAAGAAAAATGTACTAACTTAATCATACGGAATTATCACGATTTAGTTTTTCTCATTTTTCGTATTTTATTGAATTATATTAACCGACCGATTGTTGGACTATCGGCTTCTGCTACGAAAGAATTAAAGGAAAAGATGGCTTATGAATCATCTTTTTCGCAAAGAATGAGAGCTTAAATACAGTTTTAGATAATATGCTTACAACATTGGATTTTACTAAATGCTGTGAAAGTGAGTAAGGGAAGTATATGAGGATTGTGGACTAAGCGGTAACACAGCCGAAAATTCAAGTGCAAAGAGTATATCAATTCCTCCTGACTTTTGTGTTACCATAAGCCGATTTTGTATCCATTTGCGGAGTAAATCCATGTCTTCTGTCCTATCTACCGATACTTTATCATCGGATCATGTCTACGTTGATTTAACTGTCGATCAGTTGATCGATCTGGCTGTTGAACGCGAAGAAGGAGTGATTGCTGCCAATGGTGCCCTATCTGTTACGACTGGTAAGAGAACTGGGCGTTCGCCTAAAGATAAATTTATTGTTAGGGAGATGAATACTGAAAAAGGGATTGATTGGGACTCTCCCGTTAATCAACCCATTTCAGAAGCACGTTTCCATGCACTATGGCAACGTGCTGTAGCCTATGCCGAAAAAATTGATTTATTTATCTCTAATCTACAAGTAGGTGCTGATGCTAGATATTATTTACCAGTAAAGGTAATGACAGAATATGCGTGGCATAATTTGTTTGCTAAGCAATTGTTTATTCGGCCAGAAAATTTTCATGGCAAAAATAATAAGCCTGCATGGACGATTCTAAGTCTTCCAGGTCTTAAAACAGATCCCCAGCGTGATGGGGTTAATAGCGATGCAGCACTAATTCTTCATCTAAGTGAACGTAAGGTGTTGTTGTGCGGACATTGTTATGCCGGTGAAATTAAAAAAGCAATGTTTTCTGTTTTGAATTATTTATTACCGGAACAAGATGTTTTGCCTATGCATTGTTCTGCGAATGTGGGTAAACAGGGCGATGTGGCCTTATTCTTCGGCTTATCAGGAACGGGTAAGACAACTTTATCGGCTGACCCCGAACGTTACTTGATTGGAGATGACGAGCATGGTTGGAGTGAGGACAGCGTCTTTAATTTTGAAGGCGGTTGTTATGCTAAATGTATCGACTTATCGAAAGAACGTGAGCCAGTCATTTGGGATGCTATTCGCCATGGGGCGGTGATGGAAAATGTTGTATTAGATCCTAAAACTTTAGCGCCAAATTATAGTGATGCCAGTCTAACTCAAAATACACGGGTGGCTTATCCGTTAGAGTTTATCTCTCTGCGTGCACCAGAAAATCGTGTCGATCGTTTACCCAACGCGGTGATTTTTTTAACTTGCGACTTGTATGGGGTGTTACCACCCGTAGCGCGTTTGACCAATGAACAAGCCGCTTATTATTTTCTTAGTGGATATACCGCCTTAGTAGGTAGTACCGAGGTGGGACAAAGCGAACCTATTAAAACAACGTTTAGTACCTGCTTTGGAGCGCCTTTTTTTCCACGTCCTGCAAAAGTTTATGCTGAGTTACTTATTAAACGTTTAAAAAATAGTGACGCTAACGTTTATCTCGTTAATACGGGTTGGACCGGTGGGCCCTATGGGCAGGGTCAACGCTTTCCTATTCCTGCAACGCGGGCAATCATTCATGCTATTTTAAATAATGGGATGAAATCAACGGAATATACGACCTTGCCAGGTTTTAATTTGGCTATTCCTAAACAGTTGCAAGGTATTGATGATCGCTTATTAAATCCAAAACAAACATGGGATGATCCCAATGAATATGATAAGCAAGCCAAGGAATTAATGGGTAAGTTTATCGAGAATTTTAAGAAATTTGAAGTGAGTGAAGAAATCCGCAATGCAGGGCCTAAGAACGTGTTTTCAAATGCACGATGACGGTCAAAAAACATTGTTTTTCTGTGTTTCGCTACTCACATACGTCATGTATGCTCCGTTGTTGCGATACTCGAAGAACAATGTTTTTTGTCTCGTCCTAGTACATTTGAAAACACGTTCTAATTTTGTGGAGGAAATGTCCTGAAATAACTTTTGCGAGCTATCTAACCCATTTGATTCTCAAATTCATTCGCTATTTCTTCAGCACGTTGTTTAGCAGCGAGCATGGCTTTTTTAATTAATTCAGAAAACTGAGCTTGTTCTAAAACCTTTAGCGCTGCTTGAGTTGTGCCGCCGCGGGAGGTGACATTGTGTTTTAGTTTTTCGACTGATTCCTCACTTTCAAGCGCCATGCGGGCAGCTCCTAATGCCGTTTGCTGACTTAAGAGGGAGGCGACTTCTTTCGATAAACCCAACGCTATACCCGCATTCTGTATCGCATGGATTAGCAAGAAAAAGTAAGCGGGCCCACTACCAGAGAGTGCGGCAACGATGTCTATTTCTATTTCTGTGTTAAGCCAGACAACGATACCTACACTACGAAATAGAAATTCAGCAGCACTTTTTTGTAATGATGAGCAATTGGGATTAGCAAATAAGCCAGTTGCGCCGCAACCTAGCATAGCCGGTGTATTAGGCATAGATCGAATGATGGCAATATCATCTTGTGTTCTCCCCACACTTAAATTTTTCGTATTGCCTGTTTCTCCATTTTGCGGCTGCCGAAAACCTAATTGCTGTGAGCATAGATAATTTTGAATGGTTTTGAGATTGATTCCTACCGCAATAGAGATAAGTAAAGGTTTTTTTTCTTGGATAAGGTCAGCGATTTCATTAACGACTTTTTTTAACGCTTGCGGTTTAACAGCGAGTACCAGCACATCAACTGCTTTAACGACTAAATGATTATCAGAGCTAGTATGAATATTTAAACTTTTTAATTTCTCAAGTTGTTCCAAATTAGTGTTGGTTGCCCAAATTTTTTTTGGATTGTATCCATCCGCTAACAAACCGCTGATTAAGCTGCTAGCCATATTCCCTGCACCAATAAAACCGATATTCAAGTTCTGCATATTATTTATTTACCTTTTTTGCAAATAACTGTCGACACGGGCTAACTCCTGCAAAGTGCCTACGTTGAACCAACACCCTGAGTAATATTCGCCCGTTACTTTTTTTTCGTCGATAGCGACACGTAATAACTCTGATAAGGGAAAGGGCAGTTCAGGCCTACGACCTGCAAATAAGCTGGGGCGGTAAATGGCGAAATTAGCGAAAGTGAGTTTTGGTGATTTATGTAAAGCTAAAAATTGATCTGACTGAAGATGAAAATCGCCTTCTGGATGAAAGTGTGGGTTATCAACTAAGACAAGGTGCGTTTGTGCGGAGGGGAGTGGTAGGTGTTGTGATAATTTTTCTAGTGGATAGTCCGTCCAAATATCACTACTTAGCACAATGAAAGGTTCGTTCCCTAAGAGAGGGAGTGCTTGGACAATTCCGCCTCCTGTTTCTAGGGCGGTGGGTTCAAATGAGTATTCAATGGTTACACCGTAATGATGCCCATTGCCTAAGGTTTCTATAATTTGTTTCGCGCGATAAGAAACATTAATGACAATGTCTTTAATGCCGGCATCGGCTAATTTTAGCAGCTGATGTGCGATCAAAGGCTTATTAGCAATGGTGACTAATGGTTTAGGTATCTCATCAGTTAGAGGTCGCATACGTAAACCTCGACCGGCAGCAAGTATCATCGCTTTCATTTTTCTTCTGTTTCTCTCAATTTAGTATGAACGTCCAATTGTAATAATTGCTTAAATTCAGTAAGTTCAGGATATTTTTCACAGACTTGACATAGGTAATGAAGAAGCCGGTGGGTACTCGCAAGGTATTGAGATTTGCCATCTCGATAACAAAGACGTGCAAAAATACCTAATATTTTCAAATGTCGTTGCACACCAATTAAATCAAACCAGCGAAGAAATTCTTCTGGAGAAAATTGATATTTCGGCATTAACATCTGATGAAAGTTCAATGCCCATTGTATTACTTGATTTTCTGGCCAGTCAATATAGGCATCGCGCAATAATGAAACGGCATCATAAGTAATAGGCCCATAGAGCGCATCTTGAAAATCTAACACGCCGACTTTTTGTTTATCTAATAGTAAATTACGGGAGTGGTAATCACGATGTACGCAAACGTAGGGTTGCTCAAGTGCTGAAGTAATCAATACTTGAAAAATTTTTTCCAGTGAAGTTATAAGTTTAGGTGTAATAGTAAGTTTTAAATGTCTATCTAAAAACCAATCAACAAATAGGCTTAGTTCAAAACGAATGAATTTTTCATTAAATAAACCTAAAGGTTGATTATTATTTAGTTTTGGTTTGCAGGCTTGGATTTTGGGAATGACGGCAAGTGCGTGCGTATATAGGTCATCGGCGTTTTGTTCGTTTAATAAATTTAAATATAAAGCGTTACCAAGATCGCTTAAGAGAATAAACCCATATTCTAGGTTATAGGCAAGGATATCTGGGGCATGAATTCCATGAGACACAAAATCTTTGGCAATTGCAATAAATGCGGTAATATCTTCCTTATCGGGGGGAGCAAGCATAACAACGTAGCTCTGCCTATCGACTTGGACGCGAAAATATCGGCGGAAGCTCGCATCGTTAACCAAAGGTTGTAATTTAAAATGATTGAGCGAATAGACGGTTTTTAACCAATTTTCTAGAGATTGGAATTCATTTACATGAATAGGCATGTGATTAACTTAATAATAAAGGCCGATCTAGATTTTACATTTTAGAATGTAGTATATAGTAACTGCGTTTAAAATGGCGAATTCCTGTGTCAAAGTGCGATAAGGTAGACGGCGGGAAGCAGTTACGTCTTAGGTGGTGTATTCGGGTTAAATAGGTGAGGACGGAACATGTTTCATGGCAGCATAGTGGCGTTGTTAACACCAATGCGTGAAAACGGAGACATTGATTATTCTTGTTTGCGTGATTTGGTTGAGTGGCATATTGCACAACGTACAGATGCTATTCTTATTCTGGGAACGACGGGCGAACCAGCCACATTGAACCTTGAAGAACAAAATAATGTTATTAGTACGGTTGTAGAGCAGGCTCATAGGCGTATTTCTGTGATTGCTGGTACAGGAACTAATTGTACGCAAAGCAGTATAGACCGGACTCGAACAGCAATGGAAATAGGGGTTGATGCTTGTTTATTAGTGACCCCCTATTATAATTGCCCCACACAAGAAGGGCTCTACCAACATTATCGTTTAATTGCAGAAAAAGTTCCTATTCCGCAAATTTTATATAATATCCCTAAGAGAACAGGGGTTGATTTATTGCCTGAGACTGTAGCTAGACTTGCGGGTATTGCTAATATTGTAGGTATCAAAGAAGGCCGACCCGATAACGCTAAAGCTATTATAGAATGTTGCGGAACGAATATAGATATTTATAGTGGCGATGATAGTTCGGCTTTAGAAATTATAGGTGCGGGTGGCAAAGGTGTAGTTTCCGTTGTGGCAAATTTATTACCGAAAACAATGCATGCTCTTTGGGAAGCTGCCAGTGATGCCGATCAAAAAAATAAAGCAAAAGTGATAGATGAGCAGCTCCAACCTTTCTATAAAGGTTTATTTGTTGAAACGAATCCTATCCCTGTTAAATGGTTGGCGGCTGAACGTAAATTAATTCCAACATCCTATGTTCGCTTACCTTTGACGGTTATGTCAAAGATAAAACAAGCCGAGTTAAACCCCTTGCTAAGTCTCTTTGAGGATTTTACATAAATATCATTATGAAGCTTTCTTTATTACTATTCAGTTTGTTATTCAGTTTAGTAGGCTGTACTTCAGTTAATAGCTATTTAAAAACGCGTAAGTCTCAATACCTTTATAGTCAGGATTTTGGCCCTTTAAAAATGCCAAGCGGTTTAAAATTAGAGCAAACACAGTATATAATACCAACAGCTAGTGCAGCAAAACCGACGGAATTGCCTAATTTATATCCTCCTACGGATTAAATTTCTGGACACGACACACCCAGAAGGCGAAAGGACTCAGATCGCTTCCGAATCTATTTAGAATGATTGACTGGAGAGGTACCAAAGCGGCCATAATGGCGCCGACTCGAAATCGGATGAGGATGAAAATCCTACGTGGGTTCGAATCCCACCCTCTCCGCCAACTTTTTTACTTTTTGAAAGTAGTTTAAACCTCAACACTTTTTGCTTTAATTGCTTGCAGTGAGATATATTCAAGCGGTTCGTAGGTTTGATTATAATCTGTTTTTTCACTCTTTTCGCTATTAAATAGTACAATTTCATTGACTAACATGGGGCTGGTATTTAATTTAAGATCATCACGTAGATTAGGCGCATGGTGGTGGATAATACGACCCAGGGTTAAATGGGGTAAATAAGGCTTTGTTTCTGGTGTAAAACCTAATTTTGCCGCAACTTCTTCTAATGAATGCGCTAATTCAAAAAGTTCTGACGTAGGTATAATATCAGCTGCAATAGCACGAGGCGCAGTAGGGGATGGAAAAAAACGAATATTATGTAACTGAAGAGGAAAAGGTTCAATTTTTTTTATAGCTGAATGAGCCTGCTCAACGAGTGTCGGTATGAGCTTGGAGTCAGTGGTTCCTAAAAAGCGCAAGGTAACATGCAAGTTTTCTGGATGTACCCATCTAACACGGTGCCCCCATTGTTCTTTTTTTAATTCATCAATAAGTTGAGATAAAGCGCTGCGTAATCCATCGTTTAATTCAATGGCGAAAAACAAACGTAAAAGATCATGAGTACTCAAGTGTAGCTTCCTTACTAAAGACTATGACATTCAAAACAGTACGATACTTTAATGAAAAAAGACAGAGGTTTTTATTTAAAATGCATTATTGTAGGTTGCTTTTCAAGAAAAATTTCTATACTGAGACAATTGCACAACCATTCATTATAACCTAATAGTTGAACTTATTTTGTCAGATATTAGCGATAAACCTTGTAAAACTTAAGCTTAAATAAACAACGATATCGATTGGATTACCCTTGCTTAAGAATAATATATTTAAGTATGGACTAATTTTTTATGCTTATTACTAAATATAAGTTATAATGAGCGAATCCATTACCTCAGTTTAATCTAACTTTCCTATGATTATTGATACTAGCTTGTTGTCCCGTATTCAATTTGGGTTTACAGTGGGCTTTCATATCTTGTTTCCTACGCTCAATATTGGTCTCGCTGTTTTTTTATCGATCATGGAAGGTCTATGGTTAAAAACAGCAAATCCAGTCTATTTAAAGATTTGTCAATTTTGGACAAAAATATTCGCACTGACTTTTGGTATGGGTGTGGTTTCTGGTGTTGTATTATCTTATGAGCTTGGTACTAATTTTGGACCTTTCATTCATAAAGCAGGTGGTGTCATAGGTGCTTTATTTGTTTACGAGGTATTAGCTGCGTTTTTTCTTGAAGCCGGTTTTTTAGGAGTGATGTTGTTTGGTTGGAATAAGGTAAGCGCTAGATTACATTATTCAGCTACACTTTTAGTGACTTTAGGAACTATTTTTTCAGCTTTAGGGATCCTGGCAGCCAATTCATGGATGCAAACACCGGCAGGGTTTCACATAGAAGCGGGTCAATATGTAGTTGATAATTGGTGGCAGGTTATTTTTAATCCCAGTATGTTACCCCGTTTTTTTCATATGTTGTTGGCTTCCTTGGTTACGAGCTGTTTTGCTATTGCAGGGGTATCAGCTTGGTATTTATTAAAACAAAGACATATTGAAATAGCAAAAACTTGTTTTTCATTTGTATTAGGTGCCGCCATTATTCTTACGCCTACACAAATTTTATTAGGTGACATGGTGGGGTTAAAGGTCCATCAATACCAACCGCTTAAAACGGCAGCGATGGAAGGGAATTGGCAAACACAAAAAGGAGCTCCCTTAATATTATTTGCTATTCCTGATAGTAAACACGCGGAAAACCACTATGTTGTGAGTATTCCAAAGCTAGCCAGTCTTATTAATACTCACCACTGGGATGGAACATTGACGGGTCTAAAAAGTGTTCCTGCCAAAGATAGGCCTGTTGTAGGAGCTACGTTTTGGATGTTTCGTGTCATGGTGGCGATTGGTTTATTATTTTTCTTGGTTGCTTTGGTTGCATTATGGCTACGTTTCCGCGGCCGGCTTTATCACTACAAGGGATTTTATCGTTCTTGTATTGTTATAGCACCACTAGGCTTTTTGAGTACGATTGCGGGTTGGGTAACGGCTGAGTCAGGTCGTCAGCCGTGGGTCGTCTATGATCTTATTCGCACTTTCCAAGGGGCATCTATAGTTCCTTTGCATCAAGTGATTATCTCTTTAACTTTGTTAATTATTGTTTATGGCATCGTATTTAGTTTTTATTTATTTTACCTTTTTAAAGTAATACGCAAAGGACCCGCTTCTTTAAAGCAGGATACAACAGCAGATGTGATGCCAGAAACACCCTTTAAATATATGGCGCCTGAGGTTAAATAAATGCTGTTAATTCTAACATGGGCCGTGATTATTTCTTTTATTATCATGATGTATGTATTACTCGATGGTTTTGATTTAGGGATAGGTATTTTATTCCCCTGGATTAAGCACGGTCAGTATCGCGATATTATGATGAGCAGCGTCGTACCTGTCTGGGATGGTAATGAAACCTGGCTAGTGTTTGGAGCAGCCGCTTTATATGGGGCTTTTCCATTAGCCTATAGTGTTTTGTTGCCTACACTCTATATGCCGATTATGATCTTGTTAATCGCTTTGATCTTTCGTGGCGTAGCATTTGAATTTAGATTTAAAGCTCAACGAAGCCAGTTCGTTTGGGATATTGCTTTTGCAGTCGGTTCAACATTAGCTGCTTTTATCCAAGGGATTATTTTAGGCACTTTTGTAAAAGGTTATGGTAATCATTTGCCCCTTCCTCATTCAGCCTATCAATGGTTGACTCCATTTAGTCTCTTTACGGGTTTTGCTGTTGTCTGTGGATATGCATTGTTAGGAGCAACCTGGTTGATTGTAAAGACCGAAGGTGATTTACAGGATAAGCTTTATACGGCGGCTAAAATTTTATTAGGATTAGTGGCTTTCTTTTTAGTGGCAGTAAGTATTTGGACGCCCTTCATTGAGCCGCGTGTCATGCAGCGTTGGTTTTCTTTGCCTAATTTTTATTACTTATCTCCATTACCGTTCTTAACGATCGTTCTTGTCTTCTACAATTTTTATTATTTATTTAAGCGTAGAGAAAGAGCGCCTTTTGTTTTGAGTATGGGATTATTTATTTTTTCTTATATTGGTTTTTGTATTAGTGCGTGGCCTTATATTATTCCGCATGTAATTCCAGTATGGGAAGCTGCGGCACCCTCTTCTACTTTAAAGTTTATATTAGTCGGTGCCGCCATTTTAATACCTATTTTATTGATTTATACCGTTTACTCCTATCATGTTTTTCGCGGTAAAGTAAAAGAAGTTATTCATTATTAATGCGTTGCCTTTTTGGCGAACGAAGTGCGAAGAGTATACTTATGAAAAAACGAACTCGCCAATGGCTTTGGTTCATTGGTCTCTATATTGCAGGCATCGTAACAGTCGCTATTGTATCAACTTTATTGCGTTGTTTGATTCCACATTAGTTCTTTTGAGTATACTCAAAGCAATTGGCTTGCAGCCGAAAATTCGGGTGAGAAGAGTATACTTAGGCTGCAGGGGCTACCGAGTGAACATATCCCTCCAGTGTAATAATTTTTTTGCCTTCTGGAGTGTGTTTGAAGAAAAAGTTGTTTTTATCTTCTTTCGAAGCGATAAAGTTTGGAATTATCTTCGCTATTTCATGCAATATTCTATATAAATAGGTAAGTTGTTCTAAATTAGGTTGGTTAGCTTCTTTGTAGTTTTTAATGATATCTTCACTTTCAATTTTAAATTTTTTGAAATCTTCTAATAATTTTTCTCTATTGTCATTTACTGTAGCTAATTTTATCGTGAAATAATTATTTACTACCGTGTGCAATTTTTCTTTTACCGTTGGATCAAGGATGTTATCAATTAATTGAAGTAATTTTAGATATTTCTCTTTTATTGGGCTCAGTTTTTTAGTTAGCTTTTTTGTCTCTTCGTATATAGACATTATTTGGTCTTCAACAATAAAAAAACCTGGTTCTTTTCCTTGATAGCCCCAGTTAAAGGCTTTGAAAGCTTGTTTTTCATCCCGTTCGTTAATTTTTATACCAATGTAAGTATCTATCAAGTTATAAACATCTGATTCAGATTTTTCTGGAAAGTGCTTTTTAATGCTATGGACAACTCGTGCGTAAAATAGGCTTGCTTTTGAAATAGTTTCCGGATTAAAGTCATTTGTAATTAAAGGGATAATTGAACTTTTAATATTATCTAATTCAGAGCTAACAGAGCTAAGCTTTTGAGCCTCTAATATGACTGTTTCTGCGGAAAGAAAATTCGAGGCTTCGAAATTGCTAACTAAAATATTTTTTAAGATATAAAAAAAATTACTAATTTCAGGGCCTTTATTTTCATTGTTATCAAGGCGGTTAGTCTCATTTTGTAGCGATTCTATAACAGTATCAACTTGGCGCAATATAGTTTGTTTAATATTCTCTATTTTTTTTATTGCTGCTTTAACTGTTAAGCCCGCCTCTCCTTGTTGAAGCTCAGCAAATTTTACCGGAAGCCCCTTTATGGGGTCGGTGAGTGTTAAATTGAATTTGCTTAGTGTATCTTTTTTTGCAATAGCTTCTTTTTTAGACTTTGTCTTATCTGTATGTCTTACGATAAAATTACCAGATTGAAGCTCGAATTCAACTTCATTTAGGGAGGAATTTAGGACAGAGGAAGATGATCTGGCTTCCCAAAACGTATCTGAAGAAGGACAATCTCTAATGAATTTTATTAAACAGGCAATATTAAAAACGAGACTATCGGGCAAAGCCAAAGCATTTTTCATTATTTGCTTCTCTATTAAACAACCTCCTTGTATATTAAATTATTTTTAACTATACTAGATGTAAAATTTTTTGCAATGCCTTATTATATGGACTTATTAACTTAGTCATGTATAGAACAATGTGTTTTTTCTAATGAAGAAGTTTCAAACGAAGTATTTGTTTGCTGAGTTTCAAAGGCTGGAAAAAAGTAGTGTGAGAAACTAAAGAAAAATTTTTTTCATCTAAGTTCAGACTATCTAATGCTTTTGATGTTTTTTTACTGTAAATATGGATAGCTTTCTCCAATTCTTTTTTCTTATCGCCCTCGTTGAATTGCAATTCAAATTTAGCCCAAAGTACAATCGAAAAGTAATTTATGGGTTCAAATAACTGTATTCGCTGTTTTAAACTTCTAATTTCATTCTCGTCTAGCGTTATTTTTCCAGATCGCTGATAACTATCGAGAAAAATTTTTCTATTTTCTTCGTTGAAGTCGGAAACACAGAATAAACGTGCTATATCGTAGGCCGGATCTTCGAGACTAGAAACTTCCCAATCTATCAGTTGCATGGTCCCGCCGGTCTCAATTAAATTGCTATGATGCAGATCGCCATGTGATGGACGTTCTATGACATTAAATTTGGCAAGAATATTTCTAATTTTGGTTATTTTTTCTAAAATAGGCTTATCCTGTTCATTTAAAATTTTTTGTATGTTTACAAAGCTTTTTGATTTAGCATCAACGAAAGAAAATGGTGTCTCTGGATTTTTTTTAAATTGACCCGAATAATAATGAAGTTTTTTTACAAGTTTAGCAACAGCTTTAATTTTTTCTCGGCTTTTTAAGTCATCTAGGGTTACAAGTCGATAATGAGTAATAAAGCATGTGACTAATAAGTTGTGTTTAGAATAGTAAGCGACTGGTTCTAAAGGGCATAAATTGACATCTCGAGCTTGCTTTAGATTGTTAACTTCAATTGAGAGGTTACGTACAAGAGGATTAGTCAATTTAGGAAAACGTAAAACTAAATCGTTAATCTGATAAGTTGCATTAGAGTACCTTCCGGGGATTTTAATACATTTTTTGGGATTATTGAGTTTCGAACTAAGTAATTCTTTAAGGCAGGGCTTGTTAAACAATGCAGTTGTTGTTTCTTCCGCTTCCATTGTTAAATCTTGTAAGGCGGCAGTGAGCTGCTGTTTTTCTGAGATTAAATAAGAGGTTTTTTTACTATTCAGCATAATAAATCCTTTTTAATTCTAATTTTCTGAGATTGATAACAATTTCTTGCAACGGTTTTATTTTTATGGGCGACATTTAAGCGAAATAAAATATCTATTATAGATATTTTATCAGAACATTCTAATGATATCTGCTAAAATACAGTGATTGACTAAAGGTATTAAACTTAGGAAAATCTCGCTGATTAGGAATAGCTTACCCTTTCCCATGTCCGAACGTTAAGAGTAGTAAGTAGTAAAAATTATGACGATACATTCGATTATTCATTTGCCTGATGCACGTTTGCGTGCGCCTACGGATATAGTTACTATTTTTGATGCGAATTTACAGCAGTTAATCGATGACATGTTTGAAACGATGTATGCTGCCAAAGGAATTGGTTTGGCAGCACCTCAGATTGCTATCAATAAAAAGCTTGCTGTTGTTGATGTGTCTAATGATAAATCGTCGACTCTATGCTTAATCAATCCAGAAATCATTGCAAAGCGTGGTGAAGCGCTTATGGAAGAAGGTTGTTTGTCAGTTCCAGGAGTTTATGACAAAGCACCACGAGCACTCTGGGTTAAATTATCTTCCATGGATAGAAATGGAAAGCCTTATGTAGTAGAAGCTGAAGGCCTATTAGCTCACTGTATTCAGCATGAAATAGATCATCTCAATGGAAAACTATTTGTAGATTATTTATCGCCTCTTAAACGCCAATTAGCGCGTAAAAAACTAGAGAAAATAAAAAAACGACAGGGTAACTCTTGAATATTATTTTTGCCGGCACTCCTGAATTTGTGTTACCAAGTTTGCAGCGCTTATTACTATCTGAGCATCGAGTTCTTGCGGTCTATACACAACCTGATCGACCCAAAGGGCGAGGTCGTCATTTGTTAATGAGCCCTATTAAGCAATTTGCATTAGAAAAAAATCTTCCTGTTTGTCAGCCTATATCATTACGTAATGCTGACGAACAGGAAAAATTAAAGGAGTGGGCAGCAGATCTCATGGTTGTGGTTGCTTATGGTCTTATTTTACCTAAACCCGTTTTAGCTATTCCCCCTTTAGGCTGTATAAATATTCATGCCTCATTATTGCCCCGCTGGCGTGGAGCAGCACCGATTCAGCGGGCTATTTTAGCGGGTGATACTGAAACAGGCGTTAGCATTATGCAAATGGATGAAGGCTTGGATACCGGACAAGTTTTACAGAGTGTTGCCTGTGAAATAGAGGAGACGGATACGAGTCAAATCCTACAAGATCGTTTAGCCCGGTTAGGGGCTGAGGCCTTAATAACGAGTTTACATGCCATCCAACAAGGAAACTATCAACTAAAAACGCAAGACAATAATGAAAGTACCTATGCCAAGAAAATAGATAAGGCAGAGGCAGAGATTAATTGGCAGCAAAGTGCTGAGATTATTGATAGAATGGTGCGTGCATTCAACCCGAAACCTATAGCTTACACGTTTATCAATAAACTTTTATTGCGTGTTTGGTCAGCAACGGTCTTAGATCAAACATCCCACCATCCTCCAGGCGTTATAGTGAAGGTGGCTTCCGAAGGAATTGATGTAATGACAGCTTGCGGAATAGTACGTTTATTACAATTACAATTACCCGGAGGACGCTGTTTACCTGTTTCTGAACTTCTTCATTCAAAATCGCATTTATTTCGTGTCGATACACTTTTAGGTTAAAACACATGACTAACCCCCGTGCATTGGCAGCGCAAATAATTGCGCGGGTATTAACAGAAGGGATATCACTGACAGAGGCTTTTGCGCAAGGTTTGATAAGGGTAAAAGATTCTCGAGATAGGGGTTTTATCCAAGAATTATGCTTTGGTGTAATACGCTGGTATGGTCCGCTGAGACAGATTTGTTCTTATTTATTAAAAAGGCCATTAAGTAATAATGACCAAGATATTTATGCATTATTGTTAATTGGGCTTTATCAATTTATTTATTTAAAGACAGCAGCTCATGCGGCGGTTCATGAAACAGTACAATCTGCAAAAGAACTTAAGAAAAATTGGGCTGTACCACTTATTAACGGCGTACTGCGCTCCTTTCAACGCCAACAAGCCGGATTATTAAAAAAATTGTCGCGGGAGGTACAGTATGCACATCCCGCTTGGTTCATAAAAAAATACAGCAAGCTTGGCCACAGGACTGGCAAGCTATTATTGAAGCTAACAACCAAGCACCACCCATGAGTTTGCGTGTTAATCAGTTAAAAGATTCGCGAGAGGGCTATTTACAAAAACTGCAAGAAAAAGCGATAGCGGCGCGATCTAGCGAGATTAGTGAGGTTGGAATTCTACTTAATGAAGCCTGTAATGTGTTTGGCTTACCAGGATTTTCAGAAGGAGAAGTCTCTGTACAAGATACTTCTAGCGGCTGTTTTATTGTTATTGCAGCCTAATCAATCTATATTAGATGCATGCGCTGCGCCAGGGGGTAAATTTGCCCATATATTAGAGAGGCAACCCGATTTAAAAGCCTGTGTAGCGGTTGACCAGGATGAGGATCGGTTAAGTAAAGTTGCTGAAAACCTTGCGCGTTTGAAATTGATGAGTAATAAGGTGAAATTGATTTGTGCGAAAGCACAAACACTTAAAAGTTGGCAAGATGAATTATTTGATAGAATTTTATTAGATGCTCCTTGCTCTGGAAGCGGTATTATTCGTAGGCATCCCGATATCAAGCTATTACGTAGAGAAGAAGATATTTCTAAACTTGCAAAGCAGCAACTTGAACTTTTACTAGGACTTTGGCCGCTACTTAAACCAAATGGTTTTTTACTCTATGCGACCTGTTCTGTTTTGCCTGAGGAAAACCAGCAGGTTATCCAGCGTTTTTTATCACAACAGCCTGATGCCAAAGAAGATATTATCGATGCAGAATGGGGAGTGGCTTGTGAACGAGGGCGGCAAATTTTCCCACAGATTCGTGGTACAGATGGATTTTATTATGCTAGATTGTTAAAAAAATAAATGAGTTATGTTATGAAAATAAAACTATCTTTTCTTAGTTGTTTGCTTTTAATAAGTCCTTTTTTGCTTTCTGCTTGTACAACATCTACGATGCAACAAAGCAATAATCTGCATGCTGTTAGCATTGAAAAAAGAAAAACAGTGGCTAAGAAAAATAAAGAATCGCCACCCCCATTGATTCAAGTAATCCAAAGTCCTGACCGTCTACGAATTGTTCTTTATAGTGATGTTTGTTTTCAGGACAATAGCCGCTTAACTGCGGAATGTTCACAGCAACTTGCTACTACGATGAAGTTAATAAAGCATTATGGCGATAGTCTTATTCAAGTAGTGGGTTATACCGACGACATCTATGACCCGAAAATGGCAGCTGAAATTTCACAGCGACAAGCGGATACCGTGGTCGCTTTTTTATGGTCAAAAGGGATTGGCTCTCAGCGTTTACGTGCAGTAGGATTTGGTAATCATGATCCTATTGCGAGTAATCAAAGTGTAAAGGCTAGTGCAGCTAATCGACGTGTGGAAATTATGCTAGTGAAATAAGAACGTGTCTTCAAATACACGATGACAGCCAAAAACATTATTTTTCTGTGTTTCGCTACTCACATACCTCATGTATGCTCCGTTGCGTTACTAGAAAAAACAATGTTTTTTGTCTCGTCCTAACACATTTGAAGCCACGTTCTAATTATCCCGTATTAGCAAGTACCAAGCCGCTAGTTTCTGTGTAGGTATTTAAGAAATTCACAGGAGTGGAGTAATAAATAATACTAGCATCCTTAGCTAAAGCGCTTAGTTTGTTTTTAATAGTGACTTCAGCATAGGCTTGGTTTTTTGTTTTGATAAAGCCATTATCCGATCGTAGTTGTTTGGCAAATAGATGTGTTTTTTTTGAAAGATTAACGTCTAAGTTTTTGGTAATACCAGCTAAAAAAATTCTTCCATTACCACTGCCATTTATTTGTAAATAAGGGCTGTCTAGCCAGTAAATGTTGAGATCGCCGTTACCAGTAACATTGAGCTTATGTAAGGCAATATCTCCTCCTAGCCTAATTTTTCCTGCACTTTCGTTTTGAATGGTTAGATTAGAGCTAACAATATTATGAAGCGTAATATTGACTTTGTTGCCGGCATAAAGCGATTTTAAATCGAGTTTCTTTGTACAAAGTTTAATGCAACCTTCTCCTGTTGCGGTGAGAGACAATGTTCCTGTTAAACCTTTGCCAAATAAGCTGCCATTGCTATTAAAATTGATTTGGTTTAGTTGCGAGGGTGTAATATTTAACCTGATACTTAAACGATCTCCTTTACGTGGCCAATAAGTCCATTTTGTTCCAAGATAGAGTATATGATTTTTTATTTTCCAATTTACTGCAGCAACGGTTTTTGGGTCGCCAAAGACTTGTAAGGAAGGTGTTGAAGGCTTTATTTGGGTCTGAGTATCGATGATGACATTGACCGGACCTTGAATAACTAATCCAGAAAAAAATGGAGTAGATACATTTTTGACGACTAAGGGAGGGGGAGCTGCAATTACAGGGGTAGAGAAAAAGAAGCAGATGGCAAATAGGCAGGCCAATGGTTTCATAAGTTTATCTCTTTCTTATTATTTTTTTAAGGATAATACCTTTTTTGTACAAATTTTACTATAGAAGGAAAAGCTATATTCTGTGTACTAATTCACAAGCCACTCGTCAATTTTCCACTGAAGCTGCTCTCATTGCTATATTTTTCCTTAAGCTTATTAGGTTATAATCCCAAACTTACTGCGCCTATCGATTGAGCATTTATGAAGCATATTATTCAACAAGAAATCAAAGCGGCTTTAGCAGAGGATGAGATCGCTATTTCACTCCCTTTGGTTATTCAAGTGGAGTATGCAAGGGATAAATCACATGGAGATTTCTCTAGTAATATTGCTTTATTGCTTGCTAAATCTTTAAAAAAGCAACCGCGGCAGTTAGCTGAGCAAATAATAGCCAATATTGATTGTTCTAAACTCACTTCGGTAATCGAAAAGGTTGAAGTAGCTGGCCCAGGGTTTATTAACTTTTTTTTAAAAAAAACGGCATGGTATCCTGTTGTTAAGCAGATTTTAACGCAAGAAAAACAATTTGGCACCTCAGAAATAGGAAAAAACGAACGAATACTTGTGGAGTTTGTTTCAGCAAATCCTACGGGTCCTTTACATGTAGGACATGGTCGAGGTGCGGCTTATGGTGATGCTTTAGTAAGATTATTGAGAACGGTGGGTTATCAAGCTCATGCAGAATACTACGTTAACGATGCGGGCCGCCAAATGGATATTTTAGCGACCAGTGTTTGGCTGCGTTATTTAGAGGTATGTGGAGATGAATTTGTTTTTCCAAGTGATGCTTATCGAGGTGCTTATGTTCGTGAAATCGCGAACGGTCTTTTATCCCAGTATGGACAACAGTTTTATAAGCCAATTGCACAGGTATTTGAAGACCTTCCTGTCGACGAGCCACAAGGTGGCGATAAGGAAGTTTATATTGATGCCCTAATTTTAAAAGCAAAAAGCTTGTTAGGGGCAACTGATTACCAAAAAATATTTGAGGCGGGTTTAAATGGAATTTTAGATGATATTAAAGAGGATCTGAGTGCTTTTAGAGTTATTTTTGATGGTTGGTTTTCAGAAAATAGTTTATTTAAGACAGGTTTTGTAAACAAAACGGTGGAACGATTAAAAGCGGGCGGTCACACTTATGAAGCTTCAGGCGCATTATGGTTTAAATCAACAGCGTTTGGAGATGATAAGGACCGAGTATTAATCCGAGAGAATGGACAACCTACTTATTTCGCAGCAGATGCGGCCTATCGGCTTGCCATTTTTGAGGATCGAGGTTTCAAAAGGATGGTTAATGTATTAGGCGCGGATCATCATGGCTATGTTGCTAGAATACAGGCCGTTATCCAGGCGCTAGGTTATTCAAAAACCAACTTGACAGCATTGTTGGTTCAGTTCGCCATTCTTTATCGTGGTGATAAAAAAATTCAGATGTCTACGCGTAGTGGAGAATTTATTACTTTACGTGAATTGCGTGAGGAAGTAGGTACGGATGCTGCACGGTTTTTTTATGTGTTGCGCCGTGCAGAGCAACATATGGATTTTGATCTAGAACTTGCGAAGGAACAATCGAATGCTAATCCGGTTTATTATGTACAGTATGCTTATGCACGAATTTGTAGTGTGTTGCGTCAGCTCAAAACAAAACAATTCCATTGGGATAAAACAATGGGTATCGATTCACTAGAACAATTAAAAGAAGAGCAAGAAATCGACCTATTAGTTTTGTTGAACCGTTATCCAGAAATGTTAGAACAAGCCGCAAATTACTACGAGCCGCACATAGTAGCGAATTATTTACGAGATTTAGCGCAGACTTTTCACGCTTATTATAACCAACATATTTTTCTAGTCGAGGAAACTGCATTGCGAAATGCGCGTTTGAATTTAATAGCTGCGACTCAACAAGTGATACAGAATGGTTTAACTTTATTAGGCGTAGAAACGCTAGAAGTGATGTAATGGCTAAAGATTATGCGAAATATCAGACTTATCAAAGATCACGCTCTTCTCGTGGACGTCTTTGGTTAATATTAGGGTTAGCATTCGTCTTACTTCTTTTAGGGTTGTTTTTCTTAAAAAATCATCATAAACAGGGAATTGCGCAGCAAACTGCAGATAAATTAACGAAAAAAAAATTAGGAGCGCCAGCACCTAAACCACCAGAACCAAAATTTGATTTTTATAATATTTTGCCGCAAGATAATCTAACTTTAGCCTCTCAAGCCACGGATGATGTTGCGCTTTCTTCGATGGATCCATCAATAACGGCTATTACAAATAAAACGGATCCTGACCCTTCTCATTTTAAAAAAACATTAGATAACTTGCTGGATACAACACCAGAACAGCTTGCAATTGCAGAGGCTAAAAAGCAATTGGACCAGGAAATGAGCCAGTTAAACAATAATGCCTACCTCCTTGTATTAGGAAATTTTCAAGACTCAGCTCAAGCGGAGCAATATCAAGCGCAGGCACTTCTAAAAGGATTTCCGGTACAGAGCAAGGTGAATAGGGTAAATGGAGGCATAACTTACCAACTTTTTATGGGACCTTATACCAATCTGGCAGCCGCTTCCCAGGTGCAGAAACGGTTAAATACCGCTGGAATGCAGGTGGCTTTATTGAAATTAAATTTATAGGGCTTGAAAATGAGCATGAGAGCCACCACTAATAAGGACGTGCCACCAAATTCACGATGACGGCCAAGAAACGTTGTTTTCCATGTTTCGTTACCCACATATTTCGTGTGTGATCTGTTACGTTACTCGAAAAATAACGTTTTTTGTCCTGTCCTGACGCATTTGAAGGCACGTTCAAAGCGTTTGAATTTCTACAAAATAAAAGGGTAAGCCGTGGCTTTACATGGTACAACAATATTATTGGTTCGAAGAGACAATAAAGTCGTTATAGGTGGAGATGGGCAAGTCACCTTAGGAAACGCGATTGTATTAAAGGGTAATGCGCGTAAAGTTCGGAAACTATATAACGAGCAGGTATTAGTTGGGTTTGCGGGAGCGACTGCAGATGCGTTTACCTTGCTTGATTTATTTGAGGGAAAATTGCAAAAACATCAAGGAAATTTATTACGTGCTGCGCTTGAATTGGCTAAAGATTGGCGTACGGACCGTATCTTACGCCGTTTAGAAGCGATGTTAGCGGTTGCTGATAAAGATAAATCGTTAGTATTAAGTGGTAATGGAGATGTTATTGAACCTGAGCATGATCTTATTGCTATTGGTTCTGGTGGAGCCTACGCTCAATCAGCAGCGTTGGCTTTATTGCAAAATACAAAATTAGGGGCGCGTAGTATTGTTGAAAAAAGTTTAAGTATTGCTGCTGATATTTGTGTTTTCACTAATCATCAACGTACGCTTGAAGAAATTGATTCCAATGTCACTAAAAAATAAAAATATTTTTTCTACATTCTATTAACCAACAATGACAACTCATTCATTTAATTTATCTAATCTACCTACTAGTGAAACTTCTGAAATAATGAAAGAAGATGATGCTTATTTTCCAGAAGAATGTTCAGATAATCCGGAAAAGCTTTCCGAGATTCCCATGCTTAAAAAAGTTGATATGACTCCAAAGCAGATTGTGGAAGAGCTAGATCGTTATATTATTGGTCAAAACGATGCTAAGCGAGCCATCGCGATTGCTTTACGTAATCGTAAGCGTCGTATGTTGCTGGAACCTGAGTTGAGGGAGGAAGTAACTCCTAAAAACATACTCATGATAGGCCCTTCAGGAGTAGGTAAAACTGAAATTGGGCGACGCGCGGCTAAAATTACTGAGTGTCCTTTTTTAAAAGTGGAAGCAACTAAGTTTACTGAGGTGGGTTATATCGGACGTGATGTAGATTCTATTCCTAGAGATTTAGTTGATTCTGCTTTTAAGCATTTACGCGAAGAAGAAATTACCCGATTACAACCGCAAGTTTTAGAGGCGGCAGAAAACAAAGTGATTGATTATTTTGTGCCACCTATACGTAAGACAAATTCGGAGGAGTCCGATGACCTTAAGAAAAAGGAAAAATCTATCGCGCGCACTGTTTTTCGTAAACAATTACGTGAAGGCCTTCTGGATGAAAGAGAAATTGAAATAGATCTTGCTGCGTTACCTGTTGGCGTGGAGATTATGGGTCCGCCGGGTATGGAAGAGATGACGAACCAATTGCAAAGTATGCTACAGAATATTGGCACTTCGCGATCAAGAACCGTTCGCATGAAAGTAAAAGATGCTCTTTCTGCTATACAAAAGGAAGAAGCTGGTAAATTATTAAATGAAGAAGAGTTGAAACGTAAAGCTATTGAATGGGTAGAACAATATGGCATAGTGTTTATTGATGAGATTGATAAAGTATGTCGACGAAATGAAATGAGTGGTGCCGACGTTTCTCGCGAAGGAGTGCAGCGTGATCTTTTACCACTTATCGAAGGTTGTACCGTTTCTACTAAATACGGTATGATAAGGACAGATCATATTCTATTTATTGCGGCCGGCGCTTTCCATTTAGCTAAACCATCAGATTTGGTCCCTGAATTACAGGGACGGTTACCAATTCGAGTTGAATTAAAGGCATTAACCGCAGAGGATTTTAGGCGTATTTTGACGGAGCCGAAAGCTTCTTTAATTGCTCAATATAAAGCTTTAATGGCAACAGAAGGAATTGAATTGAATTTTGATGAGTCGTCTATCAAGCGGATTGCTGAAATTGCCTATGATGTTAATGAAAAGACAGAAAATATTGGCGCACGCCGCTTATATACAGTAATGGAACGTTTGCTTGAAGAAATATCTTTCAATGCGGCTGATTATAAGGAGGAATATATGAAAATTGATGTTGACTATGTTAATCAACATCTAGCCAGCTTAGCGGATGACCAAGATCTTAATCATTTTATTTTATAAACAATGACTTCCCCATGCCCTATTGAGATTAAACTCTTGCAAAAAAAGAGAATTTTAGAAATTGAGTTTGATAATGGGGAAAGATTTTTTTTATCGTGTAAGTATTTACGTGTATTTTCACCCTCAGCTGATGTCAAAGGCCATGCTCAATTGGAAGGGAAATTAGTTATAGGTAAAAAAGCTGTTAATATCGTTGATATAGAGCCCGTCGGCCATTATGCTATCAAATTATTCTTTGATGATGGCCATGATACAGGACTGTATAGCTGGGAAACACTTTATGACCTCGCTGTTCATTACAAAGTCTATTGGCAGCGCTATATGCAACGTTTAGAAGCAGTAAAAGCAAGCCGTGAAACAAACTAATGGGGTGTCTCTTTGCAGGAAGGAAGGCAGAAACATATACTTTATGACTGTCATTCTGCTAAATGACGCATATCTAGCTAGCCAATATTTCTTCTCATGATTACTCTGCGCAACAGTATAACGGTTCTTCCTACCAATTCTTAAGGTAAATTTTTTATATCTATTATTCAACGAAAATGAGAACTTATATGTAATAATAGTTTATATGTTAATATGCTCTGAAACGAATTATAAAAAAATTAATTTGAGTCGGCCATCTTACGAAAACTTTTGATTCTTGCAAATTTGAGAGTTGTAATAAAAAATATTTTTGGCAATTTTTTGCAAATAAATCCCAAAATCCGGAATGTCGCTCGCCCGAATTTTTAATATCTAGAGTCTAGTGAATTAGTTTCATACATGAAAGAACAATCGAAGTTTGGGCGATAGCGGCACCGAGAACCCAGCGGATGAGTTCGTTTTTTAACTCAGCTATTTTAACGTACATCTCAGCAAGTTTATTATCTAAATAGAGGCGCGTAACCATTTTATTAGTAACAACTTCAGAAAGTAATTGGGCATGGGTTTCTGCTTGATTTTCAGGAATTCCTACATTTTTCAATTTATTAGCGTAAGTAAGTGTGTCAAATACAGCTACTTTTTCCATGGGTTCACTCCTGTATTGTAATTATTGGAATTGTCTCATTTAGATTATAACATGTTAAATTATATTTTTAATATTCAGCGATACAGTGGTTCATTTATTTTCCACAACTGTTACTTTTGCGAAACGCCTTTTTCCGACTTGGTAAATGTGAGTAGTATTGCTGTGAATTATTAATTTTTTATCTTCAATTTTAACAGCGTCTATTTTAACAGCGCCTGCATCAATTGATCGCAACGCTTCAGAGGTGCTTGCAACTAAACCGGCTTGTTTTAGCAAATTGGCAACAGATAAGGTGTTATTATCAATGTGTAAAGTAATGGTCTTAATGTCTGTAGGAATAGCGCCTGCTTTGAAGCGATGTTCAAATTCTTGTAAAGCCAGTGTGGCAGCTGTTTTACCATGAAAACGCTCGACAATTTCCAAACCTAATTCTACTTTGAAAATACGTGGATTGGCTCCTTTTTTTGTTTCTTCTTGCATTTGCTTAATATCGGCTATTGTTTTTTTTAGTGAAAGTAATTCATAGTAGCGCCACATCAGTTCATCCGAGATTGACATAAGTTTGCCAAACATCTCGGCAGCAGGTTCATTAATTCCTATATAGTTATTGAGAGATTTAGACATTTTTTGTATACCATCAAGTCCTTCTAAGAGAGGCATCATGATGACAACTTGTGGTGTTTGTTGAAAATGCTTTTGTAATTCTCTCCCCATAAGTAAATTAAATTTTTGGTCGTTACCGCCTAATTCGATATCCGCTTTTAATACAACAGAATCGTAGCCTTGCAATAGGGGATATAAAAATTCATGAATGGCAATGGGGTGATGATTATGATAACGCTTATGAAAATCGTCACGTTCTAGCATTCTAGCAACGGTGTATGTTGCGGCAAGCTTAATTAATTTAGCGACAGAGAGTTTGTTTAGCCATTCTGAATTAAAGCGTAGCTTGGTTTTTTTATTATCTAAGATTTTACTAAATTGTTCTTGATAGGTTATTGCATTTGCTTTAACTTCTTGGACTGTTAATGGGGGGCGTGTTGTATTTTTTCCGGAAGGATCACCAATAAGTCCTGTAAAGTCACCAATTAAAAAAACAACTTCATGGCCTAAGTCCTGTAATTGGCGCATTTTATTAATAGGAACAGTATGACCTAAATGTAAATCGGGGGCTGTGGGGTCAAATCCTGCTTTAACACGCAGAGGCTTTTTTTGAGCTAATTTTTTTTTTAATTCGTCCACAACAAGTATTTCACTCGTTCCTCGTTGGATGGCTTCGAAAGCGTTATTTGTCATGCTGTTTTACCGGCTAATGCTAATGCTTGCGCATAAAGTTTATTTTTTTTTTCGTGCGTTATTTTAGACGCAAGTGCGGTTGCTTGTTTAATAGGCAATTCCTTTAATAATAACCCTAAAATTCGTTGTATTTCTAGCTCGTTGGAGGAGGAAGCCTGTTTATTTCCTTTTACGAGGACAACAAATTCACCACATTGCTGATTTGTATCGTCAGTGAGCCAATTTTTAAGTTCAGTAAGGTTTCCTTGATGGATAGTTTCAAAGGTTTTTGTCAATTCTCTTGCGAGGACAACCTGACGCTCTGCGCCAAATATAAGTAGCATATCCTCTATGAGATATAGGATACGGTGTGGTGCTTCATAGAAGACAAGCGTTCGCATTTCATGTTGAAAATCTTTTAGTTTTTTTTGTCTGGCCATTTTTTTTTCAGGTAAAAATCCTTCAAAAACAAAACGATCGGAGTTTAATCCTGAAGCACTCAAGGCGGCTATTAAGGCACAGGGCCCTGGAATAGGAATAACAGGGATTTTATGTTGGCGTGCTTTTTGTACTAAATGATATCCCGGATCACTAATTAAAGGAGTCCCTGCATCGCTGATTAAAGCAATGGTTTGATTTTGTAGTAACCGTTTTATCAGCATTTCGCTACGTTCTGATTCATTATGTTCATGCAAGGAAAGTATGGGCGCGTTAATTGCAAACTGTGTCAGTAGCTTTCTTGAGTGACGTGTGTCTTCGGCAGCTATGCAATCGACGTGTTTTAGTGTTTCTATAGCACGTGCACTCATATCCCCCAAATTGCCAATAGGCGTGGCAACAATATACAAGGTTGGGGTTTTTAACATAAAATTTTCGCAATACGGGATGAGGTAGGTATAATGGCATACTGCTTTATTCTGTGCAAAATTCAAGGGTTATACAAGTATGCTAGAACAACCAAAACAACAAAAACTGGGGTTGTGGATGTTAACCGCCTTAGTCGCTGGAAACATGATAGGTTCGGGTATTTTTTTATTACCGGCTTCCTTGGCTGAATTTGGCAGTATCAGTTTACTCGCTTGGATTGCTACGGCAGCAGGCGCTTTGTTAATAGCGCTAGTCTTTGCTAAGCTAGGTACGGTTATGCCACGAATTGGAGGCCCCTATGCCTATTGTCGAGAGGCATTTGGTGACTTTGTTGGATTTCAGATGGCTTATAATTATTGGATTGCACTTTGGGTAGGAAATGCAGCCATAGCGATTGCTTTGACGGGCTATTTAAGCTTTTTTTTTCCTGTTCTAGCTAAGAATGCTGTATGGTCATGCAGTATCAGTATCAGCCTGGTCTGGTTAATGACTTTTATTAATTTACTGGGTGTTCGACACGCTGGCGTTTTTCAATTACTGACCACTATTTTAAAGCTTATCCCATTATTGTTGGTTGCGTTGGTGGGTATTTTTTATATACATCCTCACTATCTAGCGGATTTTAATCTGACAGGTAAAACAAACTTTACAGCTTTTAGTAGTGCTGCCACCTTAACCTTATGGTCTTTTATTGGTTTAGAATCGGCTTCGGTTCCTGCAGGCCATGTAGATAATCCTACACGTAATATTCCCCGCGCTACTATTTATGGTGTATTGATAGCTACAATAGTTTATATTGTTAGCAGTATTGCTGTGATGGGAAGTATGCCTTTGAATCAACTGGCGCATTCTAATGCGCCTTATGCGGATGCGGCACGCTTAATGTTTGGACCTATAGGAAGTATTATCGTTGCGCTAGGAGCGGTTATTTCTTGCTTAGGAGCCTTAAATGGCTGGATTTTATTGCAAGGGCAAATTCCATTAGCCGTTGCTCAAGATAAACTTTTTCCTCAAGTTTTCGAAAAAAAATCCGCAAATGGCACGCCTGTTGTAGGTTTAATGGTCTCTAGTGTATTGATTACCTTTCTTCTTTTAATGACTTTGAGTCAATCTTTAGTTAAGCAGTTTACAATCATTATCTTACTGGCCACCTTGGCTTCGTTGATTCCTTATTTTTTAACGACGATGGCTGAGCTTATGCTCTTTTTGAAAAATCCAGGGCTCTTTAAAGGTAAAAAACTGGTGGGGTCTATCATTATTGGAATTTTGGCCGGTATTTACTCCTTTTGGGTTATTATTGGTTCTGGGGAGAAGACCGTATTTTATGGTACGTTACTATTATTGAGTAGTGTGCCAGTTTATGTTTGGATGAAGTGGCGAGCCCTTTCACCCAATAAAATCGGCCTAAACGTGGACGAACAACCTTTACCTTTACCATGAGGCAATAGTTTGCACAAACTAGTTGTTTTATTCGTTTTTTTACTAAGTGGTTTTAGTACAACGGCTTTTGCTGAATTATCTAATGAATCATCTTTATTGACGGCTACGCAACAGCAACTATTTGCTGAGCAATCTCGTAACAATTTACTAGCAAAAAAATTACAGGGTCTGAAGGATCAAAAAAATTTGCTTGTACAGCCTGTCACTCAAAAATCATTGGAACGGCTTGATCTTATGATTGCGATGGCTAAGGCTGATTTGGAAAGTATCAATCTGACCCTACAGACCACACAGCAATCGACTGATCTCATTCAAGATGCTATCCGAAATGCGCCAGAGCATTGGCAAAGTATGGGCGGCAGTTCTGCTAAGCAAGACCCGCAAGGACAATTACGAACTTATCTGCAGGAACGTCGACGTTTATTTGGTCTTCAGCAAAAACGTACTAAAATTTTGCAGCAATCGCGCGACATTATTCAGCAAACACTGAGTTTATCCGAAGAATGGAAACGAGAATTGCAGCGAAAGTATCAACTTCAAGAGCAAGCTTCCAGGGAACAATCACTTGATAGTTTAGTAGCTCGTCTCGATCAAGAACAGAAAAAATGGATAACCCGTTTAAATCAATGGAATGAATTATTAAAAAAAGGACAAACAGCCGATTTTTTGCATAACGTTTCTTATGAGCAAATCGAGTTTAATATATTTGAAGCACAAGAAAGAAATAATTTGCTGGAATCTGAAATTAATATCGCCAGGATTTCTAATAAACTGCAAGAGTTAGCGTCTGATTTTAGTCTAAAACTTTCATTGAGCACGCTGAGTAACCTACAACACCAAATTGATAGTCTTAATGAGCGAATTCAAATTTCGAATAATTTATTTCAAAAAAAACTTAATTTTTTACAAGATTATATTCGCTTAGTTGATAAAGACCTAAAGGTAAATGGGCTTAATTATGGCCAGGATAAAACCAAGTTAGATCGTTTACGGGAAATTGCTTTGGGCTATCAAAGTCTATTTACCAAGACTAAGCAATTAGAACAACAGCTCAAAGCGCAGAAAATTCTAATTAATAAGCAGTTGAAACTACAATTATCCAACCGCCAAGGGTTGCCTGGATGGAATTTGGGTGCTTGGTTTGCTTTAGGGAAGACGATAATTCAAATCCCTACATTAACCCTAGAAAAATTAACGGGTCTTTATGACCCTATCGTAAACAAACTTGAATTGGTATCAGGTTGGCAGTGGTTAGTGGGGCTGATTGGGTTTTTTATATGGTTTGCGATCTGGCTAAAATTGCGCCGTTTTTTAGCGGTAGATAGAGTTCGTCTACAGCAACGTAGCCGAGGCTTTTTTTCGGCGCAGACGGTGATAGTGGTATTACAACTGCTGCAGCGTCATTTGACCGCTATCATGCTGTTAGCCGCATTAATAGGCTTACTATTTTTGTTAAATATACCTTTCAAGTTATTCTTTTTAATTATTAGTGTGAGTGTGGTTTGTTTAGGATTCAGTATCGTTATTCAGCTCGCGCATATTTTATTATTAGAAAACACAACCGATGAAAGCGGCCATGATGTGAAACTTTATTATCGTTTGCGTACTACCTTATTAATTGGAGGGATTATTACCCTAGTGACCATTTTGGTTAATCAGCTACCAGTAAACTACGAGGTGCAAGATCTTTTTGGCCGTTTATTTATGCTCTTTCTTTTGGTGGTCGCATTAGTGTTAATGAAGGGCTGGGAAGTAGTTCCTACTTTACTAGAACCCTATATAGAAAATAAACCGGCGTATTTAAAAAGGATTATCCGCTGGTTAAGTTTTTTAATTCCATTCAGCTTATTGACTAATGCGCTAATTGGTTTGGTCGGTTACGTTGAATTAGCATGGGCGATTGCACACTATCAGGGCTTATTTTTGGTAGCGCTTACCGCCTATCTTTTACTTCGAGGCCTTTTAGATGAACTCATTCGTTGGGCCTCTGAGCAATGTATTCGGCGGTTTAGAAATGGTTGGTTGTGGAGCCAGGCTTTATTGAAACCTTTCCATCAGGTTTTAAAGCTTATTTTACTTTTATTGTCTGCGTTGGGTTTGTTCCAACTTTATGGATGGAGGGATCATGCCCCTGCTATTAATATTAGCTTAAGCCATTTACTTTCTGCCAAGTTGTTTGCATTTCCAAATGGCGTAGTGATCACTGGCTTTACGGTTGTTGAATTAGCAGTGCTTGCTGTTGTTTTAATATGGATTGCTCACTGGTCACGTGAGTTTGCTTATCGTTGGTTGTTTGTGCATACCAAGGACCTTGGTTTACGTAACAGTTTGGCTATTTTTACACAATATACGCTTATCGCCATTGGAATTATGATTGGCTTAAATATTTTGGGTTTAACCTGGACTAATATTACCTTTATTTTTGGCTTTTTTTCCTTAGGTGTTGGTTTGGGTTTGCGAGACTTATTTAATAATTTTATTACCGGTGTTTTTTTGTTAGTGGAAAGGCCAGTAAAAGTAGGGGATTGGGTAACTGTCGGCAGCTACGATGGACAGGTTTCTCATATAGGTGCGCGTTCTATTACGATAACGACAGATGATCGGCAGGAATTGTTAGTTCCTAATGCGGATATTTTTAGTAAAAATTTTATTAACTGGACACATCGTGATAGTGTGGTTCGTACCTTAGTGAAGGTAAACGTTAATCGTAAAGATAATCCCTATCGTATTAGAGATATCATTTTAGAAGTGTTGGCGACAATTCCCAAAGTTTTAACCAATCCAAAGCCCGAAGTTTATTTTAAAGAAATCGATCGGGTGCTTTTGGAGTTTAAAGTTGAATATTACGTTGATTTAAATCACATTAGTTCGCGTTCCGGTGTGCGATCGCAGTTTTTGTTTAGTTTATGGGAGCGTTTTTCTCATGAAGATATCTTACCTCCCGATACACTCCATGATGTGCATATTGAAGGTAAATTAGATTTCAAACCAGCAAGTTAGACGTAGAATGAGAAAAAAAATTAAAATAATGTTTACCGGAGGGGGCTCTGCTGGTCATGTAACGCCAAGCTTGCCTTTAATACAAGCATTTAAATCCCTAGGCGCTGAAATTTTTTACGTGGGCTCTGAAAAGGGCATTGAGCATTCTTTAATTAAACCATTAGGTATTCCTTATTATGTGATAACAACGGGGAAACTGCGTCGTTATTGGTCTTGGAAAAATTTTTTAACTCCTTTTCAGCTTCTATTAGGTATTATACAAAGTTTTTTACTTTGTCGACGGCTCAAGCCTAGCGTTATTTTTTCAAAAGGTGGATTTGTCGCATTTCCTGTTGTGATAGGTGCATGGTTAAATCACATTCCTGTGATTATTCATGAATCTGACTTATCGCCAGGATTAGCTAATCGTTTGAGTTTTCGTTTTGCAAAATTAATTTGTGTTACTTTTCCCGCAACCAAGAAATATTTTAAAAATAAAGCTAAAGTGATAGTGACCGGAATGCCTATCCGTGAATTTTTGTATCAAGGTGATCGATCTGAAGGTTTAAAGTTTTGTGGTTTTACTGAAGAAAAACCCGTGTTGTTAGTGATGGCAGGCGGATTAGGTTCTGCGGCGATTAATGATTCGGTTCGTCGTTTAATAAAACCCTTAACAGAAAATTTTCAGATTATCCATCTCTGTGGGAAAGGAAAGTTAGATATACATTTTGAGCGTTTTTCTAGTTATCGACAATTTGAATATCTGGGAGAAGAATTGGGCGATGTTTTAGCTTGCGCAGACCTAGTGATAAGTCGGGCAGGTGCTACTTCACTTTATGAACTCTTAGCATTAAAGAAGCCACATATTTTATTACCCTTATCCAGGCAAGCGAGTCGTGGAGATCAAATGGAAAATGCCGATTATTTTTCAAAACAAGGATTAAGTACGATTTTATATCATGAAGCATATTCAGATGAAAAGTTATTGCAAATTATTTTTGATTGTTATAAAAATTTACAGCGAATAAAAGAAAAACTCGCTTTGTTTAAACAAGGCGATAGTACAAATCTTATTGTCAAGAAGCTACTCTATTTTGCTTCTTAAACTGCTTAAATACTACCTATTCATTTTATGTAAGAGAGGACTTACTGCTATTTTCTTTCTAATTTATAAAGCAGATCAATCCCATTAGCAAAATTACTATTAGTGCTTTGTAATGAAAAATGCTTATTAAGCAAATAATTAATTTGTAAAACACTAATAGGATCGAGCAAACCTAGGCTGTAGGAAACATTGAGTCGCGGCGAGAAGTTTTTCCCAATAATGATAGAGGTATTTTGTTGTACTTTATTGGTATTAGGATTGAAAATGGGGTTAGCACCGATAGTTAATTGATCGATGCCTATTTTCTTTTGTGTGGTATTAATGAAACGATTAAATCCGGTCTCTTTTCCACCTACATGCGCGGCAGCATTCATTAATAATTGTAAACTTGCTGCACTAAGCTGATTACTGGGTTGTCCGGTGACAAGATAAGAAAGGATCTCTAATTGAGAACCAATTGCACTGGCAGGATCGGCATATAGTGTAATCTGAGGGTTTTCTAAATAACCTTGCAGATGAACTCCTACGATGGCACGAATGGGTTGCGTTGTCTGTAATGCAGACGGGATAAAACTGGTAGAACCTAATTTAGAGTTTGGTGTATCCGTATTTATGCTCGGTAAGACCCATACATTTTTATTGGCTGTAATATCTAAATTTGGGTTATCAATAGGACTATTGGCGAAACTTAACAAAGAATGAGGCTGTAATTTTAGGCTTTGGCCGTAATAGGTATATTCTCCTTCAGTGAGAGCGAGTTCTCCTGTTGCTAAGGTAGGACGATCCGTAGTTTGATTAATATCTAGTACACCCGTTACTTTCGTACGCAAGCCTTGATAGATAAATCGAATATCATTACCTAGTTGTAATTTAATCGTATTTTTATAAGTGAAGGGTAAAGACGTAGCTTTTTGTTTATGATTGACAAAAACAACGTCATTGGATAATTCAACTAAGTTTAAATTATTTTCATTGATTTTAATGGTGGCTTTTGGAAGCGAAATAAGCCCTGTTACTTCAACATGATGTGTGTCCGCCTGGATATGTAGTGCTGGCGAAGCGATAATTTTATATTCTGGCGTATGGCTAATTTCTACGTTGTTTCCATTCAGCTTGATAACGCTAGCGAAATTAGCATTATCTAATTGCGTTTGTGACTGAAATGCCAATGAACCTTTGCCAGAATCCACTTGCCCAGTCCCGCGTAATACTTTTTCCTGGGTATGAAAAGCAAGGTTTATATTTTTTAAATTAAGGCCTAAAGAAGGTATTTGCGTACTGGCCTTTTGCACGTTAAATGTGACATTCATCAATGGTGAAAAAATGGGTCCAGAGAAATTGAATTGCGCATTCAGCAAACCCTGGGGATTTTTTAGTGTAGGAATAAAGCTGGTTAAATAATTTAAGTGTTTTAATGTTAACTGAACACTGCCTTTTATCATTTGTTTATGGTTTAGCCAAGTGCCCCATTGGTAATAGGGTAACTGAATAGCAGCACTTAATTGGTCACCAATCTTTGGTTCGGTCGTCAGCGTGGTTTCTAATCCTAATGATGTTAGCTTTGCGGCTAATTGGCTAGAAGGTATGTCTAGACTAGTCACATTATTTTCTGTTTTACGATTTAGTTTGAAACCAGATACGCTCCCTTGTAAAGAAAAAGGTTGTAAATTGCCTGCAAGATTTATCTGCATTGGCTTAAGGGAAAACGTATTATTTTTAAGTTGTTTTGCCGTTAAATTCAGTAACCATTTATTGGTATTTAAACTATTGGAAAAGAGTTGTCCTTGAATTTGTTCCAGTTGCCAATCGTTCCACTTTAGACTGCTTGCTAGAACTGTAATATAAAATTCGGGTGCGTTTCGCTTACCATTGACTTTTCCTTTTAAAACGAGCTGGCCTTTCGCTTCTGAAATAAGATTAGCTAATTCTGGAATTGTTAACTGCCAATTGAAATGCCATTGTTCATCTAAGGTTCCATCAAGCGCTAGTACATTAGTGCCATAGTAAACAAAAGCTTTTTTAATATCGATTGAACTTAAGTGAATGTGCCTTAGTAAACTAGGGATTTTAAAATGCGCTGGATTGGTTTTTGTTGTGGTACTGTGCTCTTGCTCTTTGATAGAAAGTATCAGCGTATTGATAGACAATGGCGCTATACTTAATTTACCACGTAAAAGCGCACTCCAATGCCAATCAAATTGGGCTGATAAAATAGAAAGTTCAGCAGCAGTGCTCGTATAGTGCAGATCTTTTATCTGAATTGGACCGAGTAAGCAGCCATTTAATTCCTTGATTTTTAAAGTCCCTGGTAGCCATTTTTGGCTTAATTCAGCTGTTAAATCTAAGCCTTTTTGTGTGGTTAAAAATAAATAACCGGCACTTAAAAAAGTAATCGTTATAATATAGGCAACAATCCGGGGTAAGCTGAGGAGTGATTTGATTTTCATAATAGGTCAATCCCCATGCTAAATTGTAATCGTGTTGGATGACCAGGAAGATCTAACGCTTTACCAGCAGTTAATTCCATGGGGCCTAGTGGTGATATCCATACAATACCAACACCAGCGCCTTTTTGTAGATTAATTGGAAAATTATTAACGGCGTTACCGATATCAAAGAATGCTGCGCCATAAAAGTTGTTAATGAGTCGATGTTGATATTCAGCACTCCCTACCATTAAATAACGTCCTGGACCTAATGCTTGATAGTCATAACCACGTATGCTTTGACTTCCTCCGGCATAGAAAAGAAGTGAAGGAGGAAAGTTTGTCGGATCGGGTGTTACCGTATAACCCATGTCACTGCGCAGGATTAATCTACTTTTCTCATTCCAGCTGGTAATATATTTTGTTTGAAACTGGGTCTGTAAAAAACTGGCACTTGATAAAAGATTTTTATTGGCGGCTTGTAGTCTTAAATTGAGGCGATAACCATGAAAAGCAAAAACAGGATTATCAAATTGGTTACGAGAAAAATTAATACCGGGTGTCAGTAAGTGAGAAATAGTCGTTGGCTTATTGACATAATTGAAACGCTCAATTTGGTAGTTTAAAAATAGATTACGTTGCCAACCGCGCCATTGTTTTATACTAGCAACACCTAGTTGTTGAGTTGTGCTGTCTACTTGAGCTAGCTGTTTGCGTACGATAGCAAAATTAATATTATAGTTATCGGTAGTGGGATACTTTCCTGGAATGGTATAAGTGGTTTGTAGACTGTTTTGTACTTTCGATAATTGGCTCATAATACTTAATTTATGGCCAAATTGATTAAGATAACGTGATTCCCAGCCTAAAGTCCCCCGTACACCGACGTCAGTACTGTACCCTATTCCTGCCGTATATTGTTGAGAAGGTCGCGGCGTTAATTTAAATAAAATGGGTATTTGTTGACTTTGCTTTTTTGTAGCAAGGTCATTTATAGAAATATGCTTAAAATAGCCGCTGTTGTTGAGATTATCTTGTAGCTTTAAGAGCTGTTTGGAGGAGTAAGGATCACCGATTTGAAATGGAATATAGCGCCTTAAAAAACTGGTTTTGAGGATGTTCTGTTGAAAGTTTACGGGACCGAAATAATAACGGGGACCTGTATCTAGAATTAAAGTCACATGAGCACTGTAGGATTGGCGATTGATAAGAACACGGTGTTCGGAAAAGTAAGCAGACAGATAACCTTCAGACAGTGCTTCTGCCAGTAATCTTTGTTTGCTTTGTTCATAAAGTGTACTTAAGAAGCTATCACCTTGCTTAAGTGGCTGTTGGGCCAGTATTTTTTTTAATGCTGTATTATTGGCCCCTTCGCCTTGAAGTAAAATTTTCAGTTGGGTAATTTTTAATAAGGGCCCTGGATTGACTTGATAGATGGCATGCCAGGTGTTATTTCGGTAGAAAAGTTTTGCTTGGATAGAAGGTTTAAAATAGCCGTAAGGGGAGAGGGCTTGTTCGATCTCCGAAGAAGCATGCTCATGCCAGGTTTGAATGACTTCGGTCGTCACAGGTGGAGTTAATGATTCTAGACTGTGAGTCAGGCGCGCTTCAACCGGCGTTGCTAAAGAGGGCGCTAGGCCTTTTAATTGATAGTCAATATAGCTAGTAGGGGCGGCGACGGAGCCATATCCCATTAAGGAATAAAATAGACCTTTAATAGCCAATAAAGTAATAGCCAATAAAGTAATAACGTATTTTCTTATTTTTAGCATAACTAGGTAAATACCTAATATGCCGCTATAAGTAAAGAGGTTCTCTATAATCAGATGAAAATAATAGGGACAATCTTCTTATTGAGCCGCTATACCGGCAGGCCCATTACTGGTCCATCGGCTTCGCCGAGCTGGGGTGACGTACAATTTTCCTTGTAAATACCAGCGGAATATAAGCAGTTTAGCTCTTGCAGTATCTCGTGAAGTCATTACAATAACTTTTCTAATAGAGTATCTCGTTATTTGCGATGAGGTAGAAAACACACGCTTTGTGGCCATCACCATATACTAAATGACGAGACGCCTAAGCGCGCGTATTATTTTCTAAATTGATAAGGCCTTCCATTATGCTTAAACTCCGTTGTTCTTTATTGCCGATCTTCATCGGCTTAATAGTTACTGTATTTGGATCTATCAGTAATGCTGATCCCATTATCCCTATTACAGCTCCTTCTGCAAGTAGAACTAGCCCAGCACAGCCTATGCTAACGCCAATTGCGCCAAGTGTAAATGCCAAGGCTTACTTATTAATGGATGCCTACAGTGGAAAAATTTTAGCGGGTGAGAATATTGATGAGCGAGTGCCACCCGCTAGTTTAACGAAAATGATGACTTCTTATGTCATTTCAGTGGCGTTAAAAGAGGGACGCATCCATCCAGATGATTTAGTGACGATTAGTGAAACGGCTTGGAAAACAGGCGGTTCAAAGATGTTTGTTAAGGTTGGAGATAAGGTCGCTGTACGCGATCTGATGCAAGGTATTATTGTTGATTCGGGGAATGATGCTTGTGTGGCGATGGCTGAATATGTAGCAGGAAGTCAAGAATCTTTTGTGGGGCTCATGAATCAAGAGGCCGCTCGATTAGGAATGAGCCATACACATTTTGTTGATGTGGATGGATTACCTGACCCTAATCATTATTCAACAGCGCATGATATGGCTATTTTGGCGCGGGCACTTATTCTTGATTTTCCCGAAGATTATAAATGGTATTCGCAAAAGTGGTTTGCTTATAATGGCATTAAGCAACCGAATCGAAATCGTTTATTATGGCGTGATGCAAACGTTGACGGTATTAAAACGGGACATACAAATGACGCCGGTTTTTGTTTGGCTGCTTCAGGTCAAAAAAATGGTATGCGTTTAATTACAATAGTCATGGGTGCTCCTTCAGATGAGATGCGTGCGCAAGATAGTCAAAAGTTATTAACTTATGGTTTTCGTTTTTTTGTCTCGCAAAAAATTTACACCGCGAACACCAAGTTAGCTACGCCTCGCATCTGGTTAGGACAGCATTCTCAGCTTAACGTCGGTTTGGCGCAAGATCTATATGCCACTTTTCTCTCTGGGCAAAACAAGGCGCCTACAACTACAATGACTTTTACACCTAATCTGCAAGCGCCTATTCAAAAAGGTGATGTGGTAGGTCAAGTTAATGTGGTTTTAAATGATAAACCCATTGCTAGTGCTCCTCTCATTGCGTTAGAAAGTGTAGGTAAAGGGGGTTTATGGAGAAGCTTAGTTGATCGGACTAGTATGTGGTTTCATAAAGCCAAAGCTTAATATACCGCTCGCATTTGAAAATGCGAATTTTTAACTTTCATGGCGAGCGGATATTCTGATCACACGGGCAAAAGCAAAGCTTATGCAGCGTCATTCAGCGGGAAAAATCGCGTTTCTCCCTTTGAAAATCCCCATCGCGTAAGGAGAGCATTTGAAAATGCCATTTCGCATTTTCAAATGCAATTGGGTTTATTTATTATGAGAGTATCTTGAGCTCGGAGATTTAGCCTAGTAGTTACGACGATGATATATAGTAATGAATGAATCTCACTTTTTCTTAGTTGATAAAAATTTATGCTATTCATAAAACTTTTAAGCCGTTTAAAAGTGGGTATTGCAGCCATACTTTATTTAGTTAACCTTGTATTTTGGTGTATGCCCTTAGCGATTCTGGGCCTGTTTTATTACCTTATTCCTCTGAAAATTTGGCAACAACACTGTAAACGCTGGATGGAGTTTTTGCCTATCTATTGGATAAAGGGTAATTATCTTATCCAAGAATTAACTACCTCTATTAAATGGGATGTAACGGGTTTAGATAAACTTAACTATAACGAATGGTATCTAGTGATTGCGAATCACCAATCTTGGGCGGATATATTGGTCTTACAACGTATTTTTAATGAGAAAATTCCACCGCTAAAATTTTTCCTGAAAAAGGAGTTACTTTGGACATTGCCTTTTGCTAGCTGGGCTTGCTGGTTATTAGGATTTCCTTTTATGCATCGATACAGTAAAAAAGTGTTGGCGAAACATCCTGAATTAAAGAATAAAGATATCGAAGCTACTCAGCGGGCTTGTACGAGATTTAAGGAAACTCCAACGACAGTGACTAACTTTATTGAAGGAACGCGCTTTACTGAAAAGAAGCGCAAATTACAAGAATCTCCCTATCATTATTTGCTGCGCCCTAAATCGACAGGGATTGGGTTTAGTTTAGCAGTTTTAGGAGATTTTTTTCATAAAATTCTCAACGTGACAATTATTTATCCACCGAAAAAAGCGAGTTTATGGCACTTTTTATCAGGGGATGTGCATAAAATAACCGTACATATAGAAACCATACCTATTACATCAGAGTGGCTAGGCGATTATCAAAATAACCGCCAGTACCGGGCCGAATTCCAACAAAAACTTAATCACTTATGGCAGAAAAAAGACAAGCTTATACAAGAAACACAAAAAACTTAATTGCGAGTGACTAAAAAATTCTGCTTAAGGGTTAAATTTTAAATGCCGTTTTTAATTCAGCTAATAGTTCAGTTGTTTCACTCGCTATCTGTCCGCTTGTTACTGGATTAAATTTGAAAAATAAACAGTTTCTAGATTTTGTAAAAATATTTTCTTGAAAAATGGTGTTTGCTGTTTGATAGAGTTCTGTCAATCTATTGGCATCGTTAGTACTGCTCGCGGAAGCGTTAGCAATATAATTTTTTATTTCGTTAAGGGCGCTTATTCCTTTTTGTTCGAATTCAATCTTTTCCTTTGTGATTTTTTTAAATAAGAGTTTAACGAGCTTTTCACGCCAGTTTAGGTTTTCTCCCTGGAGTTTTTTTAGGTGAGTATTAATTTTTTCTGCTACGCTATCAAGTTTTATACTGAAACTATTGAGCCTTAAGCTATTAAATTCCTCGATGATAGGTTCGAGTTTGCTTTTGATTGGCGCTTGGTCAGATAAAAGTAAATCTATTTTCTTTAAAAATTCTCTATTTTCCTGTGTTATTGGCGACTCATTAAGCTCGGATAATTTCGTTTTTATGGCTTGTTTAGATTCTGTAGAAATTTCTTCAATTTTGGTTTCATAATGGGTTACAAACTTTTTAAATTCGACATCGATTGAATCAAAGGGATATTCAGATAAATATGCATCGTCTATTGATAGTTGCGTTAACTGTTGTTTTATAGGGGCTAATTGAGTAGCAAACGCTTCTTTCTCAAACGGTTCTATTGCAGAGCCGTATAAGTCTGCAGCGAACAAGGTTATTTTTTCTTCTATCCTTAATCTTTCTTCATTAACGGCTTTAATTTTATCTTTTTTTAAGTTTAACAACTCGGCCATGATACCTTCAAGTTCACTTCTTTTTAAGCTAGGGTTAGCTAATAAAGCTTTTAATTTTTCAGAAAAATGGGTATTTTTAAGTGTCGTTGTATCCCGCTGGATAAGTTGTAGCTTTGCTCGAATATTTTCAGCCGATTGTTGATTAGTGGCAGAGATTTTTAATTCAAAAGCAGCTTTAAACGAGGCAAATTTTTTTCTTAGGGAATCTAGGTTTTCTTTATTTAGACATAAAAAATTATCTTCAGTGAGATTTTTAGTCTCGGATTTTAAGTTTTTTAGTTGGTTAATAAGTTCAGTACTAGGAAATTCATTGGTAGTAATTTCGTATAATTCCTTAGAAACTTCTGTTAAGTTTATTTCAATTTCTGCAAGTTCGCTTTGCATAGTTGCAATAGCTCGTTTTCTGGCTAGAATAACTTGTTGGTTTTTTAGTTCATAGTCTTTCTTTAGGGTTGCTAATTGGGGCGAAAGGATAGCGATTTCATTTTTCAGTCCCTCTATTTTCTGTAAAGACAAGCAGCCGTCAATTAATTCTTTATTAATTTCGGCTAGTAATTCTGTATACTTTATATAGATAGGATGCTTTTCAAATTCAAAGACTACTTCATCAGCTAATGTTTGCTTAAATGCATCTAGTTTATTTTCGTCTATAAGCTTATTTTTTTCTGTTGATAGTCCAGTTTTTCTTGCAAAAACGATTTCATAAGAGATTTGTTTGTAGGCTGCTAATTTTTCTCTTAAATCCCTATAGAAATTAGTATAAATATTTTTTCTTTTATTATAACCGGCTTCTGAAATAGAAAGTAAATTTTCTTGAAACTTTTTCAACATGCTTTCACAAACAGATAATTTTTCGTTAAATAGTTCTTCCTCCTCTATCTTTATAAGAATATCATCTGCGAAAAGGGTTTTTTTCAATTCTAGTTTGAACAGTGTTAACTTTTCAATCGCGTTAGTGACAAAATTGTTCCTTTCCGTTAAATTCTGTTCATATTCTTGCAATATGTCCTCTTTTTGAACGTAAATACTTGCTATAGTATCGTTTAGGGTTGCTAATCTTTGTTTGTCCGTTGCTATTATGGGTATATGGAGAAAATTTTCTTCATTCGTTATTAATTCATTGAAATCAGCTAGCAATAATTCTAATTTTTTCAATAATTCCGAATATTGATTTTTATTTTTTGAATCAAAGACATTATTGGTAAATATAAGTAATTTATCTTTTATTTCTTCTAATTTTTCATATTCTTTTGTTAGATCGCTAAGAATTTTTTTCTTATTTTCTATTTCTTTTGGTAGTTCATTGAAATCAATAAATACGTTAAAAGGTTCTAGTAAACCAAGAAATATTTCTCTAGCTGGTATTTCATGACAATATTTATTTAGGTTAAGACTTAATTTTACTAGTAGTTTTTTTAGTTCAGCATTATAAAAATCACTTCCAATTTCTGACTTCATTAAATTCATTTCCCGAATTAATCTATTAATTTCAGCTTCGAAATACTTTGCATGTGCTGATGAGATTTCTGCAGGATAAACTAAATAGAAAATTGGCGAATTAATTTCTGTTAAATTAGCATTACCATTTTTAAAAGTTTTATGTTTAGCAATAAAATCACTATTTCCATCACGCGCTACTAATACTAAATGATAGTCTAATTTTTTAGCTTTAATATTTATAGTAAATTTTTTTTCTTTTTTGTCGAAATTAATTGAAAAATTTTTTTTATTTAGCGTTTGTGGTTCTGGCATGATAGTAACTCTTATTTAATTTTTTAAATAATCTATCATTATTTTTTCAAAAAATAAAATTTTATTTTATTATTAAAAATAATTTTTATTTTTTTTATTATTTTATGAAGGAGGCTATAAGTAGGATTAGGAAGATTTTTTGAAAAACTAGAGTGTAGTTGTCAGGGATAATGTGATTCGGACTTTCTTAAATTAAATCGCCCAACCACTTGCATAGAATACAGCTAATGCAACCGCAATGATCACGGTGCCAAGATTGAGCTTATGCCATTCTTTAGCACATAGACGGCTGATGACTAAGGTACAAAACCCGAGCATAATGCCGGTTACAATATTACAAGTTAATACGATAAACACAGCACATAATAACCCTGAAGCGGCATCGACAAAATCAGTAAAATTTAGTTTGGCAACGTTACTTAACATTAATAGCCCAACATACATCAATGCGGGTGCTGTTGCATAGGCAGGAACTAAATAAGAAAGAGGTGAAATAAATAAGGTAGCGAGAAATAGTAGTCCGACGATTGTCGCGGTTAAACCGGTTTTTCCGCCTACGGCTGTTCCTGCTGCAGATTCAATGTAAACGGCGGCCGGAGAGGCGCCGACAAAACTAGCAAAAATACTACTCACTGAATCAGCGGTTAAGGCTTTAGCCTCATTATTAATTTTTTTATCTTCGCGTAGCAAATTAGCCTGACTGGCAACGGCACGAATAGTACCGCTCGCATCAAATATGGCTGTCATAACTAAGGCAAAGATACTCGGCAATACCATGGGCTTTAATGCTCCCATAACATCTAGGTTGAAAAATAGCGACGTACCTTTCGTATCTACCAGGTGAGGTAAGGCAAATACTCCTCGATATTTGACGTGAGGATCAAAAATCAAACCGATAATTGAAATAGCGACAATGACCAATAAAATCCCACCGGGAAAACGTCTTTTTTCCAGACCAAAGATCACAGCAAGACCTAATAGTGTCATAACCGCGGGAAATGAAGTTAAAGCGCCTAATGTGATAGGCAAACCAGCTAATGGATTCTTGATGACCAGGCCCACGTTATTCGCGGCAATCAGTAGCAAAAACAGACCGATACCAATCCCTGTTCCTTGTGCGACGCCTATTGGTAAGTTACGTAAAATCCAAGAACGAATTCCGGAGACGGAGATAATAGTAAATAACACCCCCATCAAAAATACAGCACCCAACGCGACCGGAATATTAATATGTTGGGTTAAAATGATGCTAAAGGTAGTAAAAGCTGTCAGTGAAACAGCACAACCGATGGCCATTGGTAAATTAGCCCATAGACCCATCAGAAGAGAGCCAAAACCAGCTACTAAGCACGTGGCAACAAAAGCCGTTTCTGGTGAAAAGCCGGCTTGCTTCAACATTCCTGGTATAACTATCACCGAATAGATCATTGCTAGGAAGGTTGTCAGTCCCGCTAGAATTTCTTGTTTTGCACTACTGCCACGTTCACTGATTTTGAAATATGCATCAAATCGGCTTTTTGGTCTCATTACGCTTCCTCCAAAAGGAATATCAAAAGTACCATTAAATAACTAGATTTTGCTTGTGTTGTAATTGCTGGGCATAGTAATCATCTTAAAATATAAATACAACTGTTATTTTAGATGATTGAATAAGTTCAAAATGCAATAAAAATGGATTCTTGTATACTTCAGCTTTAAAATTTACTGGATGGGGTGAGTTTTGGCAGCAAAGAAACATTTGCGGATAGCAACGCGAAAAAGTCTTTTAGCCTATTGGCAGGCTAATGCAATTAAAAAGCAATTGGAAGCGCGTTATCCGTCCATAGAGGTAGAACTTTTTCCTCTCATTACGGAAGGTGATAGACACCTAGCCAGTTCATTAAGCAAGCTAGGTGGTAAAGGTCTTTTTGTGAAAGAGTTAGAAAGCGCTTTGCTCAATGGGCAAGCAGATATCGCCGTCCATTCTATGAAAGATATGCCTATGGAACTAGAAAAAGGGTTAACTCTGGCTGCTATTTGTGAACGCGAGGATGCTCGAGATGTTTTGATTTCCAAGACCGGAGCGCATCTAACACAATTATCACCCGGTGCTTATGTTGGTTCATCGAGCTTAAGACGTCAGGCGCAGCTCCTCGCCGTGCGTCCTGATCTTAAGGTTCAACTGCTGCGTGGTAATGTGGATACACGTTTAGAGAAGCTAGCAGTTGGCAAGTATGATGCGATTATTTTAGCGGCGGCTGGCCTTGTTCGTTTAGAAAAAATAACCTGTATTAGTGAATATTTAGAAATACGCGATTTTTTACCAGCACCAGGCCAGGGCGCTTTGGGAATTGAATGTCGATCAGAGGATGTAGAGATACAGAAACTTATCGCTTTCTTAAATCATGAACCGACTTATCATTGTGTGGTGGCTGAGCGTGCGTTGAGCCGACAATTAGGAGGTAGTTGCCAGGTACCTATCGCTGCTTATGCGGAGCGTTTTACAGATCAGCAAATACGCTTACGCGGTTTGGTGGCAAGACCCGATGGAAGCTTGCTGATACACGTAGAAAAGTTTGGAACTATTGAAGAGGCTGAAAAATTAGGAGTTATTGCGGCAAAGGAATTAATAAGTCAAGGCGCTGATGCAATTTTGCAAGCACTTTTATATACCGCTCGTTCCTGAAGATGAGAATTTTTTATGCTTACCGCGAGAGGAGAGAATCGGGGTTCTCTCCTTGAAAATCCTCATCGCTTTTAAAGAAAACAGTTGAAGTTGCGAATTTGCAACTTCAACTGTAATAGGTAAGTTTAATGTTTGGAAGAGGAAGTGGTTTTGGTGGGATATTCGCAAAGATCGTTAATGATGCATTCAGGACATTTTGGTTTTCTTGCTAAGCAAGTATAACGTCCATGTAGGATTAGCCAGTGGTGGGCGTTTTTTAAATAAGCCTTGGGTGTGACTTTAAGTAATATTTTTTCAACTGATAGCGGCGTTTTCCCTGTAGCAAGACCTGTTCTGTTGCTGACACGAAAGATATGGGTATCAACAGCAATAGTGGGCTGATTAAAAGCGGTATTGAGCACTACGTTCGCTGTTTTACGTCCCACACCGGGCAACTTTTTCAAGGCCTCGCGTTGTTCAGGAATCTTGCTTTGATATTGGGTCACTAAAATTTCACAGGTTTTTAAAATATTATTTGCTTTCGTATTATATAAGCCGATCGACTTAATATATTCTTTTAAGCCTTGTAGCTTGAGCGATAGTACTTTTCTAGGGGTATTGGCCTTAGCAAATAATGCTTTGGTGGCTCGATTGACTGATTTATCGGTAGCTTGTGCAGAAAGGATAACAGCGATTAATAATTCAAAAGGAGAATGATAAATTAATTCCGTTTGTGGATTTGGGTTTTGTAAATGAAAGCGTTGAAAAATAGCAAGACGCTTTTTTGCGTTCATGCTACTTTCTTTTTTTAAAGTCCATTCTAGATTGTACCATTACACCAAGAAATCGATGGGGTTTATCTAATAATAAAGTTTTAAAATCAGCATTCAGCGACTTAAGAATGGTTTGTTCGCCGTCTATTAAAACTTGTTTGAAGTTGGGGAGCTGATGTCCTTCAACGTGAACAATAGCGAAATCTAGACTATTAGGTTCTAGCTCAGGATCGATAAGTAGCATTGTCCCTTCTGGAAAACGAGGTTCCATTGTCGTATCTCTAACGGCAATAGCGTAAGCATGTTGTCCTAATTCAATATCCGTTGAGATGGTGGGTAAAGGACCTAATTTTTGCGTCAGCTTAGGCCAAAGCAGTACTTGATCCCATCCTAATATAGGGATCTTTCGCCAACCTTGGGCATCCGGATTATAAGTGCCAGGAATGCGGTCAGTAGGTAAGGGTTCATCGCCAATTAACTGACTGATAGATATAGCGAAAAAATTAGCGATGGGGCTTAGTGTAGCGACTTTAGGGTTATCTGTTTCCCCTGAGCAAATCCGATGTACTACCGGTTGGCCAATGCCTGTACGGCGTGCTAATTCTGATTCATTAATATCGATTTCAGCCATCAATCCTTTTAGGATGGCACTCATACTACCATTTTTCATATCATTTTTCACTGATTAATTAGCGGTGATTTTATCTGCTAATTTTTATAATTTCTAGTGGTTAGTTGGCGAAGTCACAATAACTAGCCCTATGTACTGGCATGAGATTAAAAGAAGGCTTTTCGTGTCAGCTCAAAGAGCCATTTTATATGATAGATAAGTCTTGTCAGCTGCAAGGATTATGCATAGAATAGCGATTCATTTATAAGAGGTAAAAGGTTTTATGTTGGCTAAAAGCGAAATAATGGCTAAATATCAGCGGGGCTCAAACGATACGGGGTCGCCAGAGGTTCAGGTAGCTTTGCTATCAAGTGACATCGAACAGCTGAATAGTCATTTCCAAGCTCATAAAAAAGATAACCATTCACGGCAGGGCTTGTTAAAAAAAGTAGCTTTACGTCGTAAATTGTTAAAGTATTTAAAAAGAGTTGATTTGCAACGCTATTCAAGCCTAATTAAACAACTTGGGTTGCGTGGCTAGGTCTTGATTGACGTCATCACTTTGTCATCGAATTTTTGAAACGTTTTATTTAAATGGGCGGCAATTTTCGCCCATTTGTTATTTTTGAGGGAGTGTCAGTGTTAAAATCTACAAAGAAAGTATTCCAATTTGGCGCCCATGAGGTGATTTTAGAGACCGGGGCTATTGCTCGCCAGGCTACAGCGTCTGTTTTGATTACGCTAGAGGGCACCACTGTTTTAGTGGCTGTTGTGGGTCGTAAGCAACGGGCTGGCGAGGAAAGTGATTTTTTTCCGTTGACGGTCCATTATCAGGAGCGTTCCTATGCAGCAGGTCGTGTTCCTGGCGGGTATTTTAAACGCGAAGGGCGCCCCACTGAAAAAGAAATCTTAACTTCCCGTTTGATCGATAGGCCAATACGCCCCTTGTTTCCTGAAGGTTTTAGCAATGAAGTCCAAATCGTTGCGACGGTATTGTCTTCTAATCCTGATATTAATGCCGATATTCCGGCCATGATCGGTGCTTCGGCAGCATTAGCGCTTTCAGGATTACCGTTTAATGGTCCTATAGCAGCAGCGAGAGTGGGATATGCACAGGGTGAATATTTACTTAACCCTACCTTTAAGCAGCTAGAGACTTCAGATTTAGACTTAGTTGTTGCCGGAACAGAAAATGCGGTACTTATGGTAGAGTCACAAGCGGCCGAACTTTCTGAAGAAATAATGCTGGGCGCCGTTCTATTCGGTCAGCAACAGATGCAGGTTGTTATACAAGCAATTAAAGAGTTGGTCGAAGAAGTAGGTAAATCGGCGTGGGACTGGCAACCTAGTGCGCGTTTGGATAATGCGATAGCGAAAGAGCTGACACATGCGATAGAAGCTTCTGTGACTGAAACCTATCAAATTTCAGAAAAGCTAGCGCGCAAAGCAAGATTAGATGAATTACGCGAACAGCTGCTAGAAAAATTAGACGAAGAGAAAGGGATAACTGCCAAATCACTACAAAATTTATTCTCCTCTTTGGAAGAGAAAATAGTTCGAAATCGTATTTTAGACGGTTTGGCGCGTATCGATGGACGTGATAAGGAAACAGTACGCCCCATCACTATTCAGCCTGGCTTGTTACCACGGACGCATGGTTCAGTTTTATTTACCCGCGGTGAAACACAAGCTATTGTCGTTGCTACTCTGGGTACCGATAGAGATGCGCAAATTATAGAGGCTTTGGATGGCGAAGCGCGTGAAACTTTCATGCTTCACTATAACTTCCCACCCTATAGCGTGGGTGAAACAGGTCAAGTGGGCAGTCCTAAACGGCGTGAAATTGGCCACGGAAATTTGGCAAAACGTGCTTTACGTGCAGTATTGCCGAGTGAGTCTGATTTTCCTTATGTATTACGCGTTGTTTCTGAGATTACTGAATCGAATGGTTCCAGCTCTATGGCGACTGTTTGTGGATCCAGTATTGCTTTAATGGACGCCGGAGTGCCTCTCAAGAAGCATGTAGCCGGTATTGCTATGGGTTTAATAAAGGAAGGCGAGCGTTTTGCTGTTTTGACTGACATTTTAGGCGATGAAGATCACTTAGGAGATATGGATTTTAAAGTTGCTGGAACAGCGGATGGTATTACGGCCTTACAGATGGATATTAAGATTGATGGAATTACTGAAGAAATTTTAAAAATTGCACTCAATCAAGCAAAAGCAGGTCGTTTGCATATATTAGGAATTATGGAAGAAACCTTAGCAACGCCTCGTGTTGAAGTTTCGCCTTATGCGCCACGGATTACGACCTTAAAGATAAATCCTGACAAAATTCGTGATTTAATTGGTAAAGGAGGAGCGACTATCCGTTCTATTACCGAAGAAACAGGAACCTTAATCGATATTAGTGACGATGGCGTAGTTCGGATTTCTACTTCTGATTTACAAGCCTGCCAAAATGCGATTGATCGCATTAAAAAGGTGACTGCAGAAGTTGAAGTGGGTGTCATTTATGAAGGTCCTGTTGTCAAACTGACTGATTTTGGCGCCTTCGTGAATGTATTACCAGGACGTGATGGTTTAGTACACATTTCACAAATTTCTAATGAACGAGTTGAGAATGTGAGTGATGTGTTGAACGAAGGTCAAATTGTTAAAGTTAAAGTCCTTGAGATTGATAGGCAAGGTCGTATTCGTTTGACGATGAAAGATTTAGAAGCTGAAAAAGAAACTGAGAACGAAATAGAATCGTGATCAAGCAGCACACATCAGGTTTTTTAGGTTTGGTCGCTGATGTAAAGTCCAGAATTACAGAGATAAGCCCCAGCGACTTGGCTAAAAAGCTAATGGAAATATACTCACAGCAATTGGATTTTCGGCAAGGCGCCGTGAAAGTGAGCAACCGGAGTGTATGTAGAATACATGAGGATTGCGAACTGAGTGGGAACGCAGCCGAAAATTCAAGTGCGAAGAGTATACCTTTTTATTTGATTGATGTGCGTGAGCAGGATGAATACCAACAAGGTGCAATCCCCCCCATGCTATTCATCTCAGCAAAGGCATTATTGAGCGTGATATCGAAAAGCAAATCCCTGACTACCAGGCAGAGATTGTTGTTTATTGTAGTGGCGGTTTTCGGTCTTGTTTGGTCGCAGATAACCTAAAAAAATGGGTTATTCTCAGGTTGCTTCATTAACAGGTGGTTTAAGGGCTTGGCTAGAAGCCGGTTATTCTATTCTTCCTCCCCTAGAATAACCTGAAAATTGGATTGATAAAAAATTGAGAAAGCGAGGGGTGGCAGCGAGATACTTTTTTGTGATGTAAAACACAAAAAAGTATCTGCTGACAGGACCCCGAGGCTAATTTTTAGTTTTTATTATCCAATACTCAGGTAAAATGACGCCGAGATGGTGAAACTGGTAGACACGCAAGTTTCAGGTACTTGTGGGGTAACCCGTGGAGGTTCGAGTCCTCTTCTCGGCACCAGACTGCGTTTTTAATATTTTATGTTAAAAACAAGCAGCAAAAGAACTTGGTATTTTTTCTAAAATCGGGTTAAATAGGCAAAATTATTTCTAGCCTAATTGCATGAGTGTTCTGTCGCCGCTTTATGACATTCGTAAGACCTTTGAAGAAAACTTCCGCGATCCCTCTTTTTCCTTACTAATTCCACCTGCTCGCCAATGTCCTCCTAAAGACCAATGGTTAGCCTTCCTAGGTTTTTTTTTGGCCTCTCGAATTGGGGCCGCCGCTTGTGCGGTGACTACGGGTAAAGGTATAGCCTTATTAGCCCGTTTAGGTTTTGATGTATTAACCTATAAAACGATTCGACGGCGTGCTTACCCTAGCCATCCACTACCCAATATTGTTTATGTGAATAAAAATACTGCATTAAGCGAATCAGATTTAGATAAGCCTATTTTTACCCAAAATACTCCCGCTTCAGCAGAAAAGATTGCTATCAGCAATTCCTTTGGTAATGGTTGTTTGGAGCCTGAAGTGCTTATCCAAGATATTGCGCTGGCAAAAAATAGCTTGTCTAAAGGCCAAATTTTAATTGTATCGGTTTATGGCGAAGGCGAATCGCTTGAAGCAGTGGCTTCAGAGTTTGCTGAAACTGCTTTATTTGCTCAACAAGCCGGCGCCGATATAATTGAGCTTAACCTTTCCTGTCCTAATCTATCGAAAAAAGGAGAACCGATTTATTGGGATGTTGATGCCGTGCAAAAGATTACATCTTGTGTTGTTAAGCGTATTAATGGAATGCCTGTCGTCGTCAAATTAGGATTGTTACCTTCTGGATGCTCTCTCACTCAACTTTTAGAAGGCATTGCGCGCTCGGGTGCTAGAGGTGTGAGTGTGATCAATTCGATCAGTATGCGGGTCGTTAATGAATTACAACAACCGGCATTTGGCAAACGAATTTTTAGTGGTGTTTCAGGTTATCCCATCCGTGAACTCGCATTACAATTTATTAAAAAAATAATTCAGATTAACCAGGAAAAAAAATTAGCTTTAGTCGTTATAGGGATGGGCGGTATTACACGCGCCGATCATTTTAACGATTTTTTTAATGCGGGTGCAGATATCGCACTTTCAGCAACAGGCATGATGTGGAATCCTTATCTTGCCTCTCAATATCATCAACAAACTCAATTATGAAATCACTGATACCGACACGATTACAATTAAAAACAGGCGAAAGTTTTGCCGGATTTTCACCGCAGTCCCAAGTGAAGAATCAAACAGGTGAAGTGATATTTAATACCGGTATGGTGGGTTATGTAGAATCTTTAACTGACCCTTCTTATGCTGGTCAGATACTTTGTTTTACTTATCCATTAATAGGAAATTACGGTGTTTCAGCACGTGATACTTGGGAATCTACAAAGATACAGGTGAAAGGGGTTGTTATGTCCGAGCTTGCCCCTTTTTATTCAAATTATTCAGCGCAAAGCTCGCTGTTGACGTGGTTGGAAGAACAAGCCATTCCGTATATTACCGGCGTTGATACGCGCGCGTTAACACATGTATTACGCGTAGACGGTGTAACACCTGGAGTTATTACCCAGTCTGCTACAAATCCTACGGAATTTATTGAATTTGATAGTATTGATTGGGTAAAACAAGTCACGATTAGTGAACCTATAATGTATGGAAAAGGCAAAAAAAAGATTATCGTCGTTGACTGTGGTTTAAAAGAAAACATACTACGTTGTTTATTGCAATTTCCACTACAAATAAAGCGAGTTCCTTATGATTACGATTATAGTCAAGAAGACTATGATGGTGTGTTTATTTCCAATGGTCCTGGCGATCCTACATTATGTCAGCAAACTGTTACTATTCTAAAAAAAGTATTGGCCCAGAAAAAGCCTTGTTTTGGTATTTGTTTGGGTACGCAATTGATGGCTTTAGCAGTAGGGGCAAAAACCTATAAATTGGTCTTTGGACATCGCTCGCAAAATCAACCTTGCCTTTATTTACCTACCCAGCGTTGTTTTCTAACATCACAAAATCATGGCTATGCCGTTGATGAAAAATCCTTGCCCAAGGATTGGAAAATACTATTTCGTAATCTAAATGATAAATCCGTGGCGGGTATTGAGCATCAAGAACATCCCTTTTTTTCAGTACAATTTCATCCAGAGGCGGCGCCAGGGCCAATGGATACGCAATGGCTATTTGATCGTTTCTATCGCAGCTTATAAAAATTATGAAAAATCGACGATTTACAGGCAAGAAAATTTTAATTTTAGGTTCGGGTGGTCTACGTATTGGCCAGGCAGGAGAATTTGATTATTCAGGTTCACAAGCCATTAAGGCACTAAAGCAAGAAAACATTAAAACCGTACTGATTAATCCTAATATTGCAACCGTGCAAACCGATGCGAGCTTAGCGGATGAAGTTTATTTACAACCCTTAAATTTCAATACCGTTGCACGGATTATTGCTAAAGAGAAACCGGATGGAATTTTACTGGGTTTTGGTGGTCAAACTGCTTTAAATTTAGGTTTGCAGTTAGATGAAAAGGGTGTGTTAAAGAAACATAAGGTGACTGTATTAGGTTCATCGCTTAAATCTATCCGTCAAACTGAAGATAGGGACCTTTTTAAAGTTGCGCTAGAAAAAATTAATGTAAAAACGCCCCTTAGTGTCGCGGCCAAAACCGTTAAACAAGCCTTAAATGCTGCAGAGAAGATTGGTTATCCGGTTATGCTGCGTTCTGGTTTTTCGTTGGGTGGCTTAGGGTCGGGGAAAATTCCTAATAAAGAAATGCTAGAACAGCGGGCACATGAAAGTCTAGCAGCAGCTCCGCAGATATTAATTGAAGAATATTTATTGGGTTGGAAAGAATTCGAGTATGAAATTGTACGTGACATTGAGGGGAATGGTTTAACGATTTGCAATATGGAAAATATGGATCCTATGGGTATTCATACCGGCGAAAGCATTGTAGTTGCGCCGGCACAGACATTAAGTAATGCACAGCATCAGTTTTTACGTAATATTGCTTTAAAAGTAGCGGATTGTTTTAATATTGTCGGCGAATGCAATATACAATTTGCGATTAATCCTGAAAATGGTGACTATCGCGTGATAGAGATGAACGCCAGACTCTCGCGTTCTAGCGCATTGGCATCGAAAGCGACGGGTTATCCTTTAGCATTTATTGCGACAAAATTAGCGTTAGGCTATTGTCTATACGAAATCAAGAATACCGTTACGCAAGTGACATGCGCCTATTTTGAACCGGCTCTGGATTACATCGTTGTTAAAATTCCACGTTGGGATATCCAGAAACTAAAGGCTGCAGAAAGAACAATTGGCACAGAAATGAAAAGTGTCGGCGAAGTGATGGCGATTGGACGTTCTTTTCCAGAAGCCTTGCAAAAAGCGGTAGGTATGTTAAATATCGGTGCTTCTTGTCTAAGCGACTATTCAGAAACAATAGAACAGCCGAAAAAAGAAATACAACAGGCCACCGATAGACGTTTATTTGCTTTATATCAATTTTTCAAGCAAGAAGGAACGGTAGCACAGGCATATCAGCTATCACAGATTGATCCTTGGTTTTTATTCCATATTCATGCAATAGCGGAATTAGAAAAACAATTAATTCGGCAAAATCTAAATCCAAAGTTATTACGACAGTTAAAACAAGCTGGTTTTTCCGATTCGGCCATTGCCCAACTAAAAAACAAATCAGTCAATTACATTCGTTCTTTACGTCTGAAACACAACATTATTCCCTACGTTAAGCAGATCGATACCTTGGCAGGTGAGTTTGCTGCACAAACCAATTATCTTTATTTAAGTTACCATGCGGTAGCACACGATATAATGCCGGCGAGTCTACGACCTATTATCGTACTAGGTTCAGGGCCGTATGCAATTGGTTCATCGGTTGAATTTGATTGGTGTGCTGTTAATACGGCGCAGACTTTATGTCGTTTAAAAGAAACGGCAATTATTATTAACTCGAATCCGGAAACCGTTTCCACCGATTATGACGAGTCAGATCGACTGTATTTCGAGCAACTCACGTTTGAACGTGTGCAAGATATTATCGAGTTTGAACAACCCAAAGGCATTATCGTTTCAGTAGGTGGCCAAATTGCTAATAATTTGGCACTACCACTTGCTACAGTCGGTTATCCTTTATTAGGAACAGATTCGAAAGCAATCGATCGTGCCGAAAATCGTGAGAAATTTTCTGATCTATTAAATCAACTTGCGATTGATCAGCCCGCTTGGCAGCGTATTACCAGTTTAAATAAGGCTAAAGCGTTTGCAGCGGATGTGGGTTACCCAGTGTTAATCCGACCTTCCTATATTTTATCGGGTTCGGCGATGAACGTTGTCTATGATCCCGAATCCTTAGAGCGGCATTTAAAAGCAGCGGCGCGCGTTTCGCAAGACCATCCAGTCGTTATTTCTAAATTTATCGAAGAAGCGAAAGAACTGGAAATTGATGGCGTAGCGCATCGAGGCGATATTGTTATCGAAGCGATATCAGAACATATTGAAAATGCCGGTGTGCATTCAGGTGATGCTACCGTTGTATTACCGCCACAAAAATTATATTTAGAAACAATACGTCGTACTAAGAAAATCGCCCGACAAATTGTTAAAGCATTGAATATCACGGGTCCATTTAATATTCAATTTATTGCCAAAAACAACGATATACAGGTCATTGAATGTAATTTACGTGCTTCGCGTTCATTTCCATTTGTTTCCAAGGTAACGGGCCATAATCTGATTCAAATAGCGATAGAAGTGATGCTGGATAAATATCAGCCAAAACAGATTGAGACTTTGGAATTAGATTATGTGGGCGTGAAAGCTGCACAATTTTCTTATAGTCGTCTAAAAGGTGCCAATCCTGTCGCGCAAGTTGAAATGGCTTCTACCGGTGAAGTAGCGTGTATCGCCGATGATCTTGTGGAAGCGTTTTATAAAGCGTGGTTATCCACCGATCAAACGATTACCGATAAAAAAATACTGCTTAGTATTGCCGATCATTACAAGGCCAAATTATTACCTTGGATAAAGCAGTTGGATGAACAAGGTTGGTTGATTTATAGTACGGCAGGAACCCATCAATTTTTAAGCCAGCACGGAATAGCCTCTTCTTTTATTAATAAAACCAGTGCTGCTAGAAAGCCCAATATTAAAAATTTAATCAGCCAACGAGAAGTGGCAGCAATTATTAACATACCGAGTTCAGCGACGGGGCGGCAACAAACCGATGGTTTTTTAATTCGACGCATGGCAATTGATCATCATATCCCTTTAGTAACGAATGCCCAAATTGCACAAATTTTTTTACAAGGTTTAGTGACTTTGTGGGATAAGGACTTAGCAGTAGAATCGTGGCAGAACTTGGTTCAAACTGATTAGCGCTCCAAACTTGAAGTCGAAAACATGAGGGCAATTGACCTAATGTATAACGTATGTTATACATTAGTAATGGAGTATATTATTATGTATAAAGTAGCAACGATCAGTGCTCGTATAGAGCCTAAACTTAAATTTAAAGCAGAAACTATATTAGATAAAGTAGGTTTGAGTCCCGCGGAAGCAATGCGTTTATTTTATAAGCAGATTTGTTTGCGTAAAGGCTTGCCGTTTGAAGTCAAGATACCTAATCAAGTGACTTTAAAAGCATTAAAGGATGCGGACAATAGAAAAACACATAAGGCTAAGAGCATTGATAAATTATTTGAGGATTTGGATTGATTGTGTTTGAAGTTGAATATACGACACAATTTAAGCGAGATATAAAACGCGCAAAGAAACAGAGAAAAAATATTTTATTACTACAGGAAGTTATGGAGAAAATTCGATCGCGAAAACCTATTGCTTTAAAATTCAGAGACCACCCTCTAAGAGGTAACTGGGTAAAGCATAGGGAGTTACACATAGAGCCGGATTGGTTATTAATTTACAAAATGCTTTTAAGGGAAAAAATAGTTGTTTTTGTACGTACAGGCTCACATTCTGAACTTTTTTTCTAATAAAAATTAAGAATATCGATGAATAACTATTTTTATAATACTGGTATTATCTCCATGCGTGATCTCTCTATCGATCACATTAATTTAGTATTAAAGCTAGCAAAACAATTTAAACAAAAAGCGCCTAAAAAATATTTACTGAATAAAATTATTGCGCATTGCTTTTTTGAATCATCCACACGCACACGTTTATCTTTTGAGACGGCTTCACTGCGTTTAGGCGCACAAGTGATCGGTTTTTCTAATGCTGAAAGTCTTTCTGTTACAAAAGGTGAGGATTTAAGCGATACGATTAAAACAGTTTCTCATTATGCCGATCTTATTGTGCTTCGCCATCCGCAAGAAGGGGCGGCGCGCTTAGCAGCAGAGATAGCGAATAAGCCAGTCATCAATGCAGGCGATGGTGCTAATCAACATCCTACCCAAGCTTTAGCTGATTTAATGACAATACAAGAGACACAAGGAAAACTAAAAGATTTATCGATTGCATTGGTCGGCGACTTAAAATACGGGCGCACTATTCATTCCTTAATACAAGCTTGTGCCTTATTTAATAGCCGTTTATTTTTAATTTCGCCTACGCTACTGGCATTGCCGCAATCGCAGTGTGATGAATTAAAGCATCGAGGCATACGCTTTTCTTTTCATCCTAACCTAGATGAAGTTATCGCTAAGGTAGATATTCTTTATATGACACGACTACAGCAAGAGCGGTTTACAAAAACAGAACATGAGTTATTAGAAAGTCAATTTACATTGCAACCTGAAAAATTAAAAAAAGTAAAACCTAATCTAAAGATATTACATCCTTTGCCACGTGCAGGAGAGATTGATAAAGCGATTGATGCTACACCCTATGCTGCTTATTTTCAGCAAGTAGAAAATGCCGTTTACGTTAGACAAGCACTTCTCGCGTTGATATTAAATAAAGTAATAAAATAATCGAGGCATCTATGGCAAAAACCCGTGCTGTTTCGGCCATTAATAATGGTGTTGTGATTGACCATATTCCAGCAGGACAAGCACTGAAAATTATGCGTTTATTACATGCTGTGAATAATAAACATCGTGTTACCTTAGGTTTAAACTTGACAAGCCATCGATTAGAGCTGAAGGATTTAATCAAGATTGAAAACCGTAAATTGACCCAGGAAGAAATCGATCAAATCAGTGTTTTTGCTCCTTCTGCGACGATTAATCTCATTGAAAATTTTCTTATTCATAAAAAAATCGAATGCAAATTACCTGAAACTATTCGTGGTATTTTAATTTGTCCTAACTACCGTTGTATTAGTCGAGTGGAATCTACTTCTTATTTTAGACTAGAAGAACTAGAAGATTCAGCTAAAGAAGTTAATCTTTACTGTTTTTATTGTGAAAAACAATTTAAACGGAATCAATTTGAAGCGGCGCTATGATTCAAATAAATAACATTCAAACCGTCAATGGGTCTCGTCAAAACTTGATGATTGAAGGCCAGCAAGAAATAACGCTGGAGGGCAAAAATTTATTATTATTGCCGGGGTTAATTGATCCCCATGTCCATTTTAGAACGCCGGGTTTAGAGTATAAAGAAGACTGGAGGACGGCGGCTAAGGCAAGTATTAAGGGAGGATATACTACTGTTTTTGATATGCCGAATACGATCCCGCCGACAGTGACTGAGCATGAATTAGAGAAAAAAATAGCGCTTATTGATAGTCAATTAAAAGAAATAAAAATACCGTTGCGTTATCACTTGTTTTTTGGCGCCGATAAACATCATCTCAAGGAAATTAAAAAAGTAAAAGCACAAGTCATAGGAATTAAAGTTTTTATGGGTTGTAGTACAGGTGGACTCGTTATTGATGATGAGGCAAGTTTACAGGCTATTTTTAAATTAGCGGCGGAAGAGGATATGTTGGTCGCTGTTCATGCCGAAGACGAACAGCGATTAAGGGAAAATAGCAAAGAATGGGCATTATACTCACAGCAATGGAATTCTCGGCAAGGCGCCGCGAAAATGAAGCCACCGGAGTGTATACCAATACATGAGGATGGCGAATTGAGCGGCAACACAGCCGAAAATTCAAGTGCGAAGAGTATACCGCAACCTTATGCGATTCACTCGCACATACGCGACGAAAAAGCGGCTAGTTTAGCGGTTAAAAAAGCGATTGATTTAGTGCGTAACTACGGAACACGTTTATATATTCTACATACCAGTACACGACAAGAGCTTGATTTAATTGCGCAAGCAAAAGCAGAAGGTCTTCCCGTTTTTGCCGAAACAACACCTCATCATTTGTTTTTGAGTATAAATGATTATGATCGTTTGCAGGGTAAGGCGATTATGAATCCGCCACTGCGTGCGCTAGAACATCAAAAGGCTTTGTGGCAAGCGATTCAGGAAGGTGTTATCGACACGATTGGCTCTGATCATGCACCGCATACAACTAAAGAAAAGACACGGCCCTATGGTTCCTGCCCATCGGGCGTGCCCGGTATTGAAACAACCTTGCCTTTATTATTAGAAGCCTACCATCAAGGATTGCTATCTCTGGAAAAAATAGTCGATTTAACCTATCGTCGTGCACAGGAAATTTTTAAGTTGAAGACTTATCCCGACTACGTTTTAGTTGATTTAGCAGCAAAACGAGTTGTTAAAGAAAGTGAGCTTAAAACAAAATGTCAATGGTCGCCATTTTCAGGACTTACTTTAAGGGGTTGGCCTGTTTATACTATTTTAAATAATTATCTTTATGGCTTGTCTGTTATATAGCTAATATAACAGCGTGAAGATCTGTATTATTTTTTAAAGCGTTTTTAAAACAACGTAAGGCTTCTGTCGGTTCGCCTAGCGATTCATAGAGATCGCCTAATTCTTGATAACTTTCGGAATTAGTAGGATCGTGAGTTAGGCTGGCTTCTAAATAATCTCGCGCCTTACCCCACAATTGTAGTTGTTTGCAGATGCGACCTAAACTTAATAATAACGTAGGATCGTTCGGATGGCTTTTAAGCCATTTTTCAGCATAGGCTAATTGTTTCTCAAGATGTGTGCTTTTAATGCAACCATAAGTATATATTAAAGGAGTAAGCCAATGTTTTTTCAGTAACTTGCGTGTGATAGATTCTGCTTTTTCAGTTTCATGATATTGGATAAGAGCTTGAACGTAAAAATTAAGAAAGTAAGGATCTTTTTTTAAAGGTTTGGGTAGTTGTTGCCACTTTTCTTCAAACTTGGCTAAGTGGGTGTCATGTATAGCTTCTTTTAGTAAGCCGGCATAGCTATCTCGTGCTAGCGTTTCGATTTGTTCTGACGATAACCAGCTTTTTTTTTCTAGCTCCGGTAAGAGTTTTAACACGATGTTCCAATCTTTAGGTTGTTGATAAAGCGTTGCAAACAAGCTTTGATCTTCAACAGCGGTTTGTTTTTGTTGTTGTTTATTTTTCAGCCATCTTTGCCAACGTTTTGGTAGCAGGCAAAAATAGCGAATTAGGCTAATGAAAAAGTAAGTAGCAATAAAAGCAACAACAAGTCCGATTAATGCTAACCATAAAGGCATTTCTATGGCGAGTTTATTTTTTGTAATAAGTACATAGCCAGGATCTGTTGCTATTTCAACGCCTAGCCAAACTGAAACTAGAAGGATTAGTAAAAATATAAAAAACCGTTTCATAAAGGAAGTTCCTTTTGTTCGGTGGGTGCTGTACTCGATATTGTTTGACTTATCGCATTAGCAGCTTGTAGTGTCGGCGTGAGATCGGGTAGTGGGGGATGTAGATTTATTTTTTCAAGTTCATCAAGACGTTGGATCACTTCTTGAGTTACCGATGAGTTTTCTGCAAAGTGTTGCTGTATTGCTTCTTTAGCTTGCTGCAAGCTTGTTTGATAAAGCTTTTGTTGCTGATGGAGTAAACTCCACTGTGCTTGCTGTAATAATAATTGCAAATTATGTTGTAAATAAAGTTGTTGTTCTTCAGGTAATAAAGGCTGAATCGGTTTGTCTAAATGTCGGATAGTGATGAGTTGTAGGAAACTATGTAAGTTTGATTTAATGACATTAGACCATTTTTTTTCCACTGTCGTTTTAGTGTTCAGATTTGATGTTTTTTTAGCAGGTGGAGCATTGCTAAGCAAAGGTAATTGAGTAATTTGAGTTTGCAAGGCATTTAATTGTGCTAAAGCGCTGCTTAGATCAAGATGAGGTAAAGCATTTAAGTTCGCTAAATTTTGAACTAATAAATTACGCAGCGTATCTATATTAACTGGGGAACTGCTCAGTGCGGATAATTGTTTATCTGCCAAGTTGAGTGCAGACAAAGCACTATCCGAATCACGAAGGTAAGTAAGATTGTAATGTGCCAACTGAATAAGCTGATTTACTTCATTTATTCGTGCAATGTTATCGTTGGGTGAAAATTTTTTCTGAATAACGCTTTGCAGTTGAGTTAAATTTTTCTGTAGTGTCTGATTCTTGCTCTGGTTCTGTGAAAGTTGCTCTTGGATTTGTGTTAAACGAGCTGTGTATCCAGCTAGAATATCATTATTTTTTTTCCAAAAATAAGCAAGACCAAGAAAAAGGCATAACCAAGTTGCTAATAGTAAACCGATAGCAGACCATGCGGTACGGCAAAGTTTTGAATCTGTCCGAGAAGTTGTCGTATCATCACTTAACTTGCTAGACTCAACAGGTTGTGACTGCATAGATAATATTTCTCCCGCCAGGAAAAGTGTTTAAATTACGCTTTAAGATTGCTTTTAGCGTAAGCCAAGAGAGTTTGCAAAATAGCTGTGTCGCTTGCATTATCCGATATTAATGGCAGTTTGACAAAACCTAGTTTTTTAGCATAAGCGGCTATACGTGGGCTGATGACAAGAAGTTGTTTCTCGTAAAGACTAGCGTGCCAATGAGGGTGTAATAAACTCACTAAATTTTTTAAGCCGGCATTACTCATACAAACAATAACATTGACTGAAGGGCGGGGGATATGCATTTTATTAGGCTGTGGGCACTGCCGCTTATAAGTGACTAAAGTGGTTACTTTAGCCCCTTTTTTTTCTAACTCTTTATCAAGATATCCTCTTCCCTTTTCACCCTGGAATAGCAATATTTTTTTTTCTTTGAGATTTTGTAGCACGGACAGTTTTAGTAACGCCTCGCTACTGAAATTTTTTTCTGGGTAATGATCCACAGGTAATCCCTCTTGTTTCAAGGTATTTGCCGTGCCGGTACCGATAGCTATCACTTTTGTTGCTATGTGCCAAAGCGGATAGAATTTAAGGATGTATTTTGCCGTTGTCAGCACGGCATTTGCACTCAAGAAAATAATAAAGTGATAACTTTTTATATTTTCTAGATATTTTAAAAAATTATTTCTATTTGCGACCTTAATTTCCAAGGTAGGAAATGAAATAGCAATCCCCCCCTGTTTTTGAATGGCAGCGCTTAGTTTTTCTGCTTGGTGTTTAGGCCTTGTAATAAGGATCTTGAAATTTTTGAGCATTTTTTTATTTAGGATTAAAGAAATCAAAATAGTAAGATAGCATAGCCCCCACATTAAAACTGCGTGCGCACTACCAGCTATTCACTAGAAATGAGATGGTAAGGGTATAGCAGAAAGCTAAAGTCGAGTAGGTTTTTAAGTTTTCGTGTAAACTATACCGCTCGTACTTGGAAGTTGCGAACTTTTTAAATTCCAGGCGAGCAGTATACCCGATTAAATGGCGGGCAAAAGCAAAGCTTTCGCATCGCCATTTAAGGAGAAAATCGCGATTCTCCCCTTAAAAATCTTCAGCGTAAAGAAATACTTGAAAATGCGTACCTGCATCTTCAAGTGTATAGACATCTTCTTTACTAGGACTCAAGTATGTTGGTTACTTTAAAAGATTTAGATTTACGCCAAAAACGTGTCATTATTCGTGAAGATTTTAATGTCCCGATGGAAAACGGGCAGATTACTAGTGATGCGCGTATTCAAGCCGCTTTACCTACTATCCATTATGCTTTAGAACAGGAAGCGGCGGTTATTTTACTTTCTCATTTAGGTAGACCTACAGAGGGGGGGGGCACCCCTGAATTTTCCTTAGCGCCAGTTGCCGAGCGTCTACAAACCTTATTAAAACACCCAGTGAAGTTTATTGTTGATTGGATAGACGGTTTTGAGATTGCTCCAGGAGAGGTCGTACTTTGTGAAAATGTGCGCTTTCAGAAAGGGGAGAAGAAGAATGATTCTATCCTGGCTAAAAAAATAGCTAAATTAGGTGATATTTTTGTGATGGATGCGTTTGCAACGGCGCATCGTAGTGAAGCGTCGACAGTGGGTGTGGCACAGTTTTCTAAGCAAGCCTGTGCTGGTTTATTGTTAGCAGCTGAGATAAAAGCGTTAACCCAGGCTTTGAAAAATCCAGCACGACCCTTGCTGGCGATTGTCGGTGGTTCTAAGGTTTCTAGTAAATTACATGTGTTATCTTCTTTGCTTCTCAAGGTAAATTTTTTGATTGTGGGTGGGGGAATCGCCAATACTTTTTTAGCGGCTGAGGGATATAAACTTGGACGGTCATTAGTGGAAAATGATTTAATCGAAGAAGCAAAACGTTTAATGATTTTAGCCAAGGAGAAGCAGGTAGAGATTATTTTACCTATCGATGTTGTTGTGGCTCAAGAAATTTCGGCAACAGCAACAACCAAGATTAAAAAATTAACGGAAATAGGAAACGATGAAATGGTTTTAGATAGTGGTCCAGCGTCTATTGCGCTTTATACTCGTGCGATAGCATCGGCTGCAACTATTTTGTGGAATGGACCGATTGGGGTATTTGAATTAACCCCTTTTGAAAGTGGTACTCGCACCTTAAGTCATGCTATTGCCAATAGTAGTGCCTTTTCCATTGCGGGTGGGGGTGATACTTTAGCCGCTATCGAAAAATACGCTATTAATGACAAAATTTCTTATATTTCAACCGGTGGGGGTGCTTTTCTAGAATTTATTGAAGGAAAAAACCTTCCTGCATTACAGGCGCTACAAAAACGTTGAGGAAAATAATGATGAATCGACTGAAACGAACCAAGATTGTCGCGACACTCGGTCCTGCTACGGATGAGAAAGATGTTTTACAAGCGATGATAGAAGCGGGTTTAGATGTTGTGCGCTTGAATTTTTCGCATGGTAAGGCGGAAGATCATATAAGACGAGCTAATTTGGTTCGTGAATGTGCCAAAGTAGCGGGCCGTGAAATTGCCATTATGGCAGACTTGCAAGGACCAAAGATTCGCATCGCTCGATTTAAATTGGGTAAGATTTTTTTAAAAGAAGGTGCGCCATTTATTTTAGATGCCGATTTATCTAAAGATGCGGGTGACGAGAAGGCAGTAGGTATTGACTACAAAGGACTGCCTAAAGATGTGCATCGAGGCGATGTGTTATTACTCGATGATGGACGTTTAATATTAAAGGTTCATAAAGTTCAAAAAAATAAGATTATTTGCAAAGTAGAAGTCGGTGGTGAGTTATCAAATAACAAAGGGATTAACCGCAAAGGAGGTGGACTTTCTGCCGAAGCGTTAACGGCTAAAGATAAAAAAGATTTAAAGACAGCGGTTAAGTTAGCCGCGGATTATATTGCTATTTCATTCCCGCGCAATGCGGCAGATATGAAAAAAGCCCGAATTTTAATAAAAAAGGCGAAGGGAAGTGCTGGTTTGGTTGCAAAAATAGAACGTAGTGATGCCGTTCCGCTTCTGGATGAAATTATTAAAGCATCAGATGCCGTTATGATTGCACGTGGTGATTTAGGGGTAGAAATTGGCGATGCTGAATTACCTGCAGTGCAAAAACATATCATCCAGCGTGCGCGTTCTCTTGATAAGGTGGTGATTACTGCTACACAGATGATGGAATCTATGATCCATAATGCGATTCCTACTCGAGCAGAAGTATTTGATGTAGCAAATGCCGTATTAGATGGAACGGATGCCGTGATGTTATCAGCAGAAACGGCAACCGGCGATCATCCTACCTTAGTCGTTGCAGCGATGACGCGAATTTGTTTAGGAGCTGAAAAGCAAGTGAAAACTCAGGTGTCAAGGCATCGGGTGGAATGCCAATTTCAGCGCCCTGATGAGGCAATTGCAATGGCAGCTATGTATACAGCGAATCACTATAATATTAGGGCTATTATTGCGTTAACGGAGTCAGGTGCGACCCCTTTATGGATGTCTCGTATTCGTTCGGGAATTCCGATTTATGCTTTAGCTCATAGTGTGCAGACGACACGTCGTTTAGCACTTTATCGTGGCGTCTATCCTTTATATTTTAATATCGATAAACTTGATAAGAAAAACATCAATGATTTGGCAATTAAAGAATTAAAAAAGCATGGTGTTTTGCATAAAGGTGATCGGATCCTTATAACCTATGGGGATCTTTTAAAGACGACAGGTGGGACGAATACACTTAAGATTTTAGAAGTTTCCTAATTATATTTTTGAGTGTGTCTATTTGGTTAAACGTATTTTGGCGCAGGTGCTGCAGACTCCATAGATAATCAAACTATGATCCGTCATTTCGTAGCCGGCCTTTTCTGCTACGCTCGTTTGACGTTTTTCAATGATTTTGTCAATGAATTCATCTACTTTTCCGCATTTAATGCAAACCAGGTGATTATGATGCGGTCCTTGATTAAGTTCAAAGACAGAATAACCTTCTTCGAAATTTTGTCGCTTAACCAATCCAGCTGTTTCAAACTGCGTCAATACCCGATAGACGGTGGCTAAACTTATATCCTCTCCTGATTCTAGCAGAGTTTTATAGATGTCTTCTGCGCTCAGATGACGAGTTGACGCTTGTTCAAGTATTTCGAGAATTTTTATTCGCGGGGCTGTTATTTTTAAGCCGACTTGGCGTAATTGTTGATTATCCATTAGATTCTCTCTAAACTCCTTGAGCAATAGGGATGAGTTATCGCATTATTTTTTTGTATTAAACCCTTGATGGTATTGGCCAATAGGGTGTTCATTTATTTAATGATATTATTTTTATGACGAAATGGGTTATTAGCTTCTTTTTACTTTGTACGCTTTCAGCGTGTAGCATTATTTACCGTCCTGATATTCAACAAGGAAATATATTAAGGCAGTCTACCATAGAGCAACTAAAAGTCGGTATGACCGAGGAGCAAGTTCGTTATCTCTTAGGAAGTTGCGTTTTGCAGCCGGCTTTTCAGCCTAATCGCCGAGATTATGTATATTTTTATCAACCAGGTCATGCGCAATCGACTCAAGGACACGTTACGCTTATTTTTTCACAGGGTCGACTACAGCGCATTAAAAAAGAACTACTTAGCGTGAAGTAGTTTTGGCTGTGCCAATTTCTAGGATAGTTTTTGTTTTTGGGCACGGTTCCTTCTGTTATTTTTAGGATCAATCATGAGGGGGCGATAAATTTCTATTCTATCACCTGACTGTACAACTGTGTTAAGTGGTCGTAGCTTTGCGAAAATTCCTACCTTGTTTTTTGTTAAATCAATGTGAGGAAACTGTACTAAAATGCCTGAGAGCTGTATTGCTTCTTCTAGGTTGCACCCAATGGGGACAGATAAAGGTAGGACGACTTGATTTTGTTGGTCGGCAAACATTATTTCTATTGGTATTGAAATAAACTTAGAAGTGTTTTCAATGTTTGCCATAGACTTGTCTCGCTCTATCAGAAAAAGCTTGAATGAGCGACTTTGCAATTTGTTCAAAAACGGGCGAAAAAGCAAATGCCAACAAAGGGCTGGTAAACTCAAACTCTAAATTCAAACGAACCTTGCAGCCTTTTTTGGTCGATTCAAAGGTCCAAAAACCTTCAAGGTGACGAAAAGGGCCATTAACAAGGCTAATTTTGATCATTTTATTTTTTTGTAAACGATTAGAAGTGGTAAATGATTTAGAAAAGCCTCCTCCACGTAGCGTAAGTTTTGCTTGTATAGCGTCTTCATCCCGTTTCACAATTTTACTTTCCGTGCACCAGGGAAGGAAATCAGCGTAGGCCTCAATGTGATTGACGAGCTCGTACATCTCTGCCACATTGTAGGGGACCTCTAAACTTTCTTGAATAATTGGCATAATCATTTCATAGACCCTATTTTGTCTATTTGCTAGCTTATAGAGCCTGTATAATAAAAGCCTAAAACAGGCGAGTATATCGTATGAAACCTAAGAAAGCATTGCAGGACAGCACAATCGCATTAAACAGGCGTGCGCGTCATGATTATTTTATTGAACAGTCTTTAGAAGCAGGACTTGTTTTACAAGGGTGGGAAGTTAAGAGTATGCGAAGTGGTCGTGCACAATTGAGTGAAAGTTACGTCACGTTAAAAAATGATGAGGCGTGGCTTTTAGGTTGTCATATTACGCCATTGTCTACTACTTCTACACAACATACCTGGCCTGATCCCACGCGAACACGTAAACTTCTGCTCAATGAGCGTGAGTTGAGTAAATTGGCAGGTAGTATCGTGCGAAAAGGCTATACTTTAATTGCCTTAAAGCTTTATTGGAAGAAAAATCGTGTCAAGCTAGAAATTGGTTTAGCTCGGGGTAAGCAAGAACATGATAAGCGGACAAGCTTGAAAGAAAAGGATTGGCAGTGCGAGAAGCAACGGATAGAGCGCTATTCAAGGTAAGATTTTTACCTACATTTTAGTTTATTTAGGTGTTTGAGAGCTAAAAGCTAGAAATCTTCGTTAAAAAGTAGGGTATAATGGGAATTCGGGGGCGATCGGCTTCGACGTCGGTTACAAACCCCAAGGTGCATGTCGAGGACGCAACTTTGCCTCGTTAATCATGTTGTAAACTTATAGTTGCAAACGACGACTATATCTCCGCTGAAAACGTTGCTATTGCTGCCTAAACCGCAGTAACCTTTGTAACGTTTGCGCCGTCTAAACAACGGCAAGCGCCATGAACTCTGTAGTGCTTGTTCTGTGGGGGGAATGGTCATATCTGACAAGCTCGCAGTCTAACCTGTCTGAGGCGAGACTGCTAAATGTTCAAAGACTCGTTGGTAACTTTCCTGTCGGTCGGGAATTTACCGATTAAATTTAAAGATTGACTAAACATGTAGTGCTAAGGGCAGCGGATTGGCGGACGTGGGTTCGATTCCCACCGCCTCCACCAAATTCTAGTTTAAAAATTTCCAAAACTGTTTAAAGCCTCTTTTTACAAGACAAGAGGTTTATTCAGAAATCTCTGTTTTATTTCAAAATTATTCGTGAATATTGCCTTTTTTACATTCTCATTTTTGCACGTTAGTTCTAAAATAAAAATAGCTGATAAAGTTTCTGCGATGCTAATCATTTTGCCGACGTCAGTACAACGTTCAAAAGAAGCTTAAAAAACTGTGAGAAATTCTTAGTCAAATTCCTACCGACCGTATATTTGTAAGCTAATAGCTTACATTTTGACAGGCTTCACATGTCTACTTTTTGAAAATCTTGGTTCAGTATCTACTGTCTGTACCCCTAGTGACAAGATCACTAAAAAAGAATAGACTACCGGCTCGTTTAAAAATATGATTAATACTTATGGAAAACCTGGTTGTTGTTGTCCTAGGCCTTAATGAATCAAAAATTACTGATGAGGTTTTTAGCTTAGTTGCCCACAGTGGTTGCCATATTGTGGATGCGTGTGTCAATACGACGGCTACCCATGTTACCATGACTTTGCTGATTGGCGGGGTCTGGAATACCATAGCTAAGTTTGAGTCGGTTATAAAAAAGTATTCGGGCCAAGTCTTGGTTTCACGTACACAATTTCGTTCTGCTCAGCCGGACAGTTTTCCTTATTCTTCCTATATTGTTGCTCCAGATACACCAGATGTCTTGGCGAAACTTGTTCAATTTTTATCTGAACAAGAGGTAAAGCTGTATAATATCCATGTCGAATCTTATAAGGCACCTATCACTGAAGCAGCCATGTTGGCTGTTTCCTTGGCTTTTGGTTTTCCTGCGCATAACTTAGTGGCTGATTTTCGGGAACACTTCATTGTATTTTGTGATGAAAATAACTTTGATGTTGCTATGGAGCCACAGAAAAATTAATTTTATTAATGTTTTTAATCTTTATAAAAGGTTAATTTAACATGTTAGCTATCAATCAACTTGCACCTAATTTTACTTTATCGGCAACCAATGGTGAGGCACTTAGTTTACGTAGCTTTGTCGGCAAAAATGTTGTTCTATATTTTTATCCTAAGGATTGTACCTCGGGTTGTACGCAAGAAGGAAAAGATTTTGCGACACATTATAAAAAATTTGCTTCACTCAATACCGTTATTTTAGGGGTTTCGCGCGATACCTTGAAGCTTCATATGAAGTTTAAATTAGAGCAACAATTCCCCTTTGACTTATTATCCGATGTGGATCAAAAAGTATGTGAGCTTTATGACGTGTTAAAAGAAAAAACGCTATATGGCAAAAAAACACGGGGTATAGAACGTAGTACTTTTCTGATCGATAAAAAAGGTAAATTGCGTCGTGAGTGGCGCAAAGTTAAAGTCCCAGGTCATGTACAGGAAGTTTTACAGGCAGTAGGCGAATTAGAGTAATTTAGGGCTTTCGCGAAATTGACTTGTCTCGCGAAAGAATTCGGTTTAAATCTTATGTCTACAAAGATGGCTTCTAGAAATTCAACCGCTTAGTGGGTGAAGGCTTTTTATTAGAGACTGCACTCAGAATAGCTTTCATTACGCTAGCTAAAGGAATAGCGAAGAACACGCCCCAAAATCCAAGTAATCCACCAAATATCAGTACTGCAATAATGATGGTAACAGGATGTAAATCTACTGCTTCAGAGAATAAAAAGGTTGTGAGTACATTCGCATCTAAGATGATGATGGCAGAATAAATAGCAATAAGATAGGCAAAATGGGCTGTCCAGCCCCATTGTAAAAAGCCAATTATTACGACTGGTATGGTGACCATGACGGCACCAATATAAGGGATTATAACGGAAATACCCACTAAAACACCTAGCAGCATAGCGTACTGTAGTCCAAGTACTGCAAATGCTATATAGGTAATAATCCAAACAATCAGCATTTCTAATGCTTTCCCTCTTACATAATTGCCAGTTTGTTCATAGGATTCTTTCCATACCTGTGAAATTAAACGGCGTCTTTCCGGTAAATACTGTGTGATCCATGCGATAATTTTTTTTTCATCGAGTAAAAAAAAGTAAACTAATAAAGGGACTAAGACAAAGTAAATAGCAAACGCAATGATATTAGGGATATAGATTAATGAACTGGAAAGTATCCATTGTCCGAAATGAGTTAATCCCAATTTAAATTGCGCGATCCCATCTTGGATTTGCGTGGATGAGATATAATCGGGATAACGTGTTGGCAGATATAATAAGATTTCTTGTCCGCGTGCGGCCATATTAGGCAATTCTGAAACTAAATTACTAAGCTGACGGAAGAGTAAAGGTAGCAGACCCACAATTCCTAAAATAACTAATCCAACAAAGCTAATATAAACGCCTAACACAGCAGCAAGCCGAGGAAAGCGAAGCCGTTGCAAGGAGCTAATAGGCCACTGTAGTAAGTAAGCGATAACAATACTCACGAGTACAGGGGCTAAAATTTTTCCGAAAAAGGCGAATAAAACAATAATAAAAAGTAAAAAAAACCATAAAATGGCTAATTCTGGATCGAGTATATATCGTGACAGCCAGGTTTTAACGAGTTGGATCATAAACTTAGACTAACGATAGTAATAAAGTATAGATTATCTTGGAGTCTATTGAACAGAAAGCTTAAAGTCAAAAAGTGCAACAGTTAATAGTTTTACTGGACTTATGTGAAAGATTGTATGTTGCCTCGGCGAAAGCCGGGGTCCAGTGGCCCGGCGGTTAAAGCCTTAGGGAGGCGTCTAGCAACGAAATCAACAAAATTAAACAAAAGACGATGTTTTTATTCCCATTCAATAGTTGCTGGCGGTTTCCCTGATATATCGTAAACAACACGTGATATACCTTTTACTTCATTAATAATTCGATTAGAAATCGTTTCTAGCAAAGCATAAGGAAGATGGGCCCAGCGTGCGGTCATAAAATCGATAGTTTCTACGGCCCGTATGGCAATGATAGGTGCATATTGGCGCGCGTCACCAATAACACCTACCGAATTAACCGGTAAAAATACACAAAAAGCTTGGCTTATTTTTTCGTAGTGATTATGTTTCCGCAGCTCTTCTTGCAGAATAACATCCGCTTTGCGAACTAAATCGATATTTTTAGGGGTGACTTCGCCTAAAATACGTATTGCTAAACCGGGCCCGGGAAAAGGATGTTTATATACTAGGCTTACCGGTAGGCCTAATTCTAAGCCAAGCTCACAGACTTCATCTTTAAATAGCTCGCGCAATGGCTCTAATAGTTTAAGTTTGAGCGTATCAGGAAGTCCACCGACATTGTGATGAGATTTAATCGCATGGGCTTTTTGGGTCGCCGTGCCGGCAGATTCAATGACATCGGAATAGATGGTGCCTTGTGCTAGCCAAGCTATGTCAGGATGCTTACTCGCTTCTGCTTCAAATATTTCTACGAAAAGGTTACCGATAACTTTCCGTTTTTCTTCTGGATCGGTAATTCCGACTAGGGCTTCTAAAAAACGTTCAGATGCATCAATTTTTATGACCGAAATGTTCATATCATCAGCCAGTGCTTGAATAGCTGAGTCTTTATCCGTTGTGCGTAGTAACCCCGTGTTAACAAACACACAAAGTAATTGTTTGCCAATTGCTTTATGTAATAAAGCGGCAAGAACAGTAGAATCTACGCCGCCAGATAGGGCAAGTAATACCTTTTCTTCGCCTACTTTATATTTTATTTCTGCTATTTCATGCTCTAGAATATTATGTGCTGTCCAACTTGGTTGGCATCGACAAATTTTAGCGACAAAACATTCCAATATCTCTTTGCCTTGCTGAGTATGTGTAACCTCTGGATGGAACTGTAAGCCATAGTAGCGTCGTGTAGAATCTGCCATGCCAGCAATAGGCGTGTTAGGTGTTTTGAGTATAACGTCAAACCCCGGTGGCACTTGCTCAACATGATCGCCATGGCTCATCCAAACGTCCAGTGCAGGCTTTCCTGTATTATCGGTAATCCCTGCTAGTAATTCGGTGGGTGTTGTGATTTCTGCGCGGGCATAGCCAAATTCACGGTGTGAACAGCTTACTACTTTTCCACCGAGTTGTTCGGCCATGGTTTGCATGCCATAACAAATACCTAAAACCGGACAGCCTAAATCGAAAACTATTTTTGGTGCGCGTGGCGTCGTATCTAGGGTGACGGTTTCTGGGCCACCGGATAAAATAATACCCTTGGGAGCAAAAAGCTGAATTTCTGATTCGGGCATATCATAGGGATGCACTTCACAATAGACATGTTGTTCACGAATACGTCTGGCAATGAGGGGCGTGTATTGGGAGCCAAAATCAAGGATAAGAATGCGTTCTTGAGGAATGGTCATGGTAATTTACGCTCCACTTTTTTATTAAGATTAAAAATTATTGCTACAGACTACAGTTTTTAGGGTGTGCTGTCTTCACACGATGGTGCACAAAACTTATGCTTTTCGCCTCTTTCTCCCATGAATAATGACCACACACCTAGTTTTCCCTGAAATAGTTAGGAGCCTCTTTTGTAATACTCACGGTATGAACGTGGCTTTCACGCATACCAGCTGCTGTTAGTTTTATGAATTGCGCTTTTTTATGCAATTCAGCAATACTCGTACTTCCTGTATACCCCATTCCTGCTCGTAATCCTCCTAATAAGTGATGAATGACTGTTTGCAAAGGTCCTTTATAGGGAATACGGCCTTCAACTCCTTCGGGGACTAGTTTATTGGCTTCGAGGTTATCTTGGAAATAACGATCAGATGAACCTTGTTGCATGGCGCCTAAAGAGCCCATGCCGCGATACGATTTGTAAGGTTGGCCTTGATAGAGTTCTATTTCACCAGGGGCCTCTTCTGTGCCCGCAAATAAGCTGCCAATCATAACAACATGTGCGCCGGCTGCCAGCGCCTTACAGAGATCACCCGAATAACGGATTCCGCCGTCGGCGATAATAGAAATCGGTTTTCCCTTTAAGGCTGCCGCGACTTCCATTATTGCAGTAATTTGTGGAGCACCAACGCCCGTGACAATGCGTGTGGTACAAATGGAACCGGGTCCAACGCCCACTTTTACGCTATCGGCCCCTGCGACGGCTAACGCTTCAGCCGCATCAGCTGTTGCAATGTTACCCGCAATAACGGGTATATGGGGATATTCTTTTTTTAACCAACGAACCATATCAATAACACTTTGTGAATGTCCATGAGCAGTGTCTACACAAAGGATATCGACGCCTGCTTTAATCAAACCAGCGGCACGTTCCTTGGCATCAGCGCTTACACCAAGGGCAGCGCCCACACGTAGCTGACCCTGTTCGTCTTTTGTTGCTAGCGGTTTCTCCTTGGCTTTTTGTAAATCTTTTGCCGTGATAAGCCCGCGGCAATGAAATGCTTCATCAACGATAATGATTTTCTCTAAGCGATGGCGATGTAATAATTCTATAATTTCTTCAGAACTAGCCTGCTCATTTGCTGTGATTAATTGCTCTTTGGGAGTCATAATTTGGGAGACAGGAAGGTCTAAGTTTTTTTCAAACCGGCTGTCGCGATGTGTGACAATACCTAACAACTGTTGGTTTTTGGTAACCGGCACGCCAGAGATTAAGTGTGTTGCCATTAACCGTAATAGGTCACGTAGGGTTGTTTCTGGCTCTACAGTAATAGGATTTTTAACAATTCCGCTTTCAAAGTTTTTGACTTTTTTTACTTCTTTGGCCTGTGCTTCTGGTGGCATATTTTTATGCAGGATGCCGAGGCCCCCTTCTTGAGCTAAGGCAATAGCAAATTTGGCTTCCGTAATTGTGTCCATAGCCGCTGAAATCAAAGGATTTTTTAGAGAAATAGTAGGCGTCAGATGCGTTGTCAACGTGACATTTCTTGGTAATACCTCTGAATGGTTGGGAAGTAATAAAACATCGTCAAATGTTAATCCTTCTTTAATTAATTTCATACATAATTTAGGTTAGTTAAAGCTGGTAAAAGGTACCTTATAGCACTCTATAAAGTCTAGTATTGAAAAAAATTAAAGGGGGGATCTAATCGGTAATATTCCCCTAATTTATTATCTGTTTTTAGTTAACTATTTGAGTTAAACTAGATTTTTATTATTTAGTAATATCTGTTTACAAGGAGATTTATAATTATGTCTCAGACACTACTGCAACGTAATTTAGATACACCAGGCTCAAGATTGAAGCATCTACGCTCAATATTGCGAATTACCAGAGCTTATATTGAAAAAAAGTATAAATTACCAGAAATCACTTTAAAGTCTTGGGAAAATGAAACGATTAAGGTATCTAGAAATGGGGTTAAACGTTGCGTAGAGGTGTATAAAAGTGAAGGTTTAATTGTTGATGAAGGTTGGATAGCGGATGGAAAAGGACTTGATCCTACTGTTAGGCTTTCCATAGGGCATTATTTCTCTATGCCTAGCGATGCGAGTTTGCCTGTAGAGGAAGATGATGAGATTGCAATGATGCGGGATGCCAACGATTTTAAAAAGCGCTACCCTAATGTGGTAATTATGATAGTTTCAAATGATGAAATGAGCCCTTATTATGGAGCGGGTGATTATGTAGGAGGACGCCTAAGAACCGCTAGTGAGCTGGAAGAGGTTATTAATAGAGATTGTATCGTTTATTTAAAAGGGGGCGGGCAATATTTTAGACGTATTTTCCAAGACTCTTTGGGGCGTTATAATTTATGCTGCTTAAATCCAGTGGGAAAAACAACAGAGCCCGTTATTTTTAATGCGGAAATTGAGTGGGCGGCGCCAGTATGTTGGGTGCGAAAAAGAGATCGATAATATTCTTCTTCGCACTTGAATTTTTGTTTGCGTTGGCGCTAATTCCGTAACAGCACTTGGCAAAAAAATCCCATTGCGTGAGTATAATTTAATCGAAACAGAATTGGTCTGTATCTCTTTCGATGATCTTAGTAAGGTCATGTTTTAACCTATCTAGTTTGCTATAGTATTTTTTTAAGAAAGCATAATGATCAAACTTGGAAAACCCGGTAGCGAGCATGACCATATGCCTTAATTGCCCTTGATTATGAACAAATAACAGGCCATCTTTGATTCCATATAATCCCCGCTGTTTCATGATTTCTTTTCCTAATGAATCGATATAATCAATTTCTGAAAAGGGAATTATTTTTCTATGGGCAAACAGTTTACATTTTATAAGCGGGTCTTTAGCTGTAAATTGTTTTTTATTCAAAAGTTCTTGCCAGTCAGGCCGTGATACAATTGAAGTGAATTGTTTTTTTGTGGGGTTTTCTATCCCTACTGCAAAGTAGTCAATGGGGGCTAAATTAATAGAGTTGATATAGTCGAAAAAAGTATTTTTTGTTGACTCTGTAATAATAGGTGTGTAGCGATACGTGTGCATAAAATGATTTTATTAACAATGCAATATTTTCTTACCTAAATCTCGGATGTAAACGTAAAAGTTAGTATTTTTAGGATTAACATGCTATAAACCTGTAATTTATTATATATTATATTGGTGGGTAATTCTATCCATTTTATATAGAAGCTATGTTTCCTAATTATCAAGCTAATGATAGGCCGCTTGTTATCGCTCATAGAGGAGGGGCAGGTTTATGGCCTGAGAATACCTTGTTTGCCTTACAGGAAGCTGCAAGGCTAGGGGCTGACTTAAGTGAAATTGATATTCATATGACTCGCGATGGGGTTTTAGTTGCTATTCATGATGAATCTGTTGATCGTACTACCAATGCAAAAGGCTTGGTTAGAGAATTTACATTGGCTGAGCTTAAAAAGTTCGATGCAGGTTATCAATGGACTAACGATGGCGGCCATACCTTCCCTTTTAGAGGGCGTGGTATCACAATCCCTTCTTTAAATGAAATTTTTACAGCTTTTCCGAAACAGCTTATTAGTTTAGAGATAAAACAAAACGATCCACCTATTGTTGCTGCGCTCAGAGAAATGATTAATCGCTATGGTAAAGCGCAGCAAGTGTTAGTTTCCGCTTTTAATGCGCGAACCGCAAAAGTGTTTCGGAGACTTTGTCCAAAAATTGCCAGTGCTGCTTTCGATGCAGAAATTCAACGGTTTTCAAGATTGAGTCGAGTCTATTTGGATAGAGCCTTTTCGGTAAAAGCGGATGCTTTTGAAGTTCCTTTCAATAAGTTAACTCCGCGTTTTATAAAGGCGGCGCACAAAAAAAATAAGCGTGTTGATGTTTGGACAGTCAATGAAATCGACGATATGGAACGTCTATTAAGCTGGGGGGTTGATGGTATTTTAACCGATTTTCCAGATAGGCTACTTAGTTTAGTCCAAAAGTCAGTGCTTAACCAATCCTGAATAGCTGATCTTACATCAAAAGACGGCTTTTTGCTCAGGGCCAGTAGCACTATCCTTCCTTAAATCTCAGAAGTTTGCTGAATAAACAGCTTTTTCTTTATTAACAGGCAGGTCTACTGTAGTGTAGAGGGGTAAGTCTGTATAATATACCGCCTCTTAAAGTACGGGGCGGTATATCTGAATATTAAATTTGAACGCTAAAATAATAGGCAAAGACTATGGCTACTCAAAGAACACTCTCTATCATTAAACCCGATGCGGTTAGAAAAAATTACATTGGTGCTATTACCCAGCGTTTTGAAAAAGCAGGATTGCGTGTTATTGCCGCTAGGATGGAAAAATTGACGCAGGCGCAGGCTGAAAAGTTTTACGGTGTTCATAAAGAGAGACCTTTTTTTAAGGATCTCGTTGCGTTTATCTGTTCGGGTCCGGTTATGGTTCAGGTCTTAGAAGGGCCTGATGCGATCCAACTGAATCGCCAACTGATGGGTGCTACCGATCCGAAGGAAGCAGAGTCCGGTACTATTCGTGCTGACTTTGCGGAAAGTATTGATAAAAATGCCGTCCACGGTTCAGACAGCATTGAAACGGCTAAAGAAGAAATAGACTTTTTTTTTAAAAAAGAACAATGTTTTAGTCGAGAATCCTAGTTTATGGAAAACGTAGTCAAAAATCTGTTAGACCTTAATCGAGAAGGGATGCAGCAATTTTTTAATGAATTAGGCGAGAAACCTTATCGAGCACAGCAGCTTATGCAATGGATTCATCAGCGTGGTATAAAGGATATCGATGCGATGAGTAATATCAGCCTAGCTTTGCGTGAGCGTTTAAAATCCATTGCTTCGATTGAGCTTCCTGAGGTTGTTTTTGACCAGGTATCGGAGGATGGAACAAGGAAATGGTTATTACGGTTAAAGGATGGTAATTGTATTGAAACGGTTTTTATTCCTGAAACAAGTCGTGGAACTTTATGCGTTTCTTCTCAAGTAGGTTGCGCGCTTAACTGCAGCTTTTGTTCGACGGCACAGCAAGGGTTTAGTCGGAATTTAACTGTGGCAGAGATTATAGGGCAAGTTTGGATTGCCGTTCGCTATTTGGCAGGTGAGTTTCTACGCCATGATCATAGTGTGAGTAATATTGTGATGATGGGAATGGGGGAACCCTTATTGAACTTTGAAAATGTCGTTAAAGCAATGGATATCATGATGGATGATTTTGCTTATGGATTTTCTAAACGCCGTGTGACTTTAAGTACATCTGGCATTGTGCCTGCATTACAAAGGTTATCTGAAGTGAGTGAGGTTGCGCTTGCTGTTTCCTTGCATGCGCCGAATGATGAATTGAGAAATCGTTTAGTACCTATTAATAAGAAATATCCGTTACATGAGTTATTAGCGGCGTGTCGCCATTATTTTAAAGGCGATAGCCGGCGCCGTATTACGATGGAATATGTTATGTTAGAGGGTGTTAACGATCAGATAGAACATGCGCGCCAATTAATTAAGATTTTGCAAGGGATTCCTGTTAAAGTTAATTTAATTCCATTTAATCCTTTTCCTAATACCGTTTATCGCCGCTCGCCTCAGGCTACAATTGACAAATTTAGAGAATATTTGCTCAGCGCTGGAATTAATACGATTACTCGAAAAACACGTGGTGAGGATATTGATGCTGCTTGTGGTCAATTAGTAGGACGTGTGCAAGACAGAAGCCATCGGACTCGGCAACGTCAAATAATTCCTGCGACTGTTGAATTATCAGCTATCAATTAATCGTTTCTATCTAAGTTCAGTTGGAGAGATACTTATTAGGATTTTGAAAAAGATTTAAATAGCGTTTGCGCTTTGGTGTAGGGTGACAAGATAGTCAATGAAAAAAGGGGAGATAGGCATATCGATGTTAAAAAAGATTATTTTTTGGGTCTTAATTTTAAATTTAGCGGCTTGCAGTATTTTTTCTAGATCAAAGGTTCCTGTTACAGGCCCACAAGTCGCGGGTACCAATGTGCAACTTGGTTTGGCTTATTTACAAAGCGGTGATGTGCAGCGAGCGAAGCAAAAACTCTTATTGGCGGAGCAGCAAGCGCCTGCATCGATAGAAAGTCAAGGCGCAATGGGTTATTTTTTAGAATCAACCGGTAATCTCTCACAAGCAGAAGCTTATTATCGCAGAGCAGTAATACTTAATCCAAAATCAGGGGCTGCGCAAAATAATTATGGTACTTTTTTATGCCGTAGAGGAAATTATAAAGAAGCTGACCGACATTTTTTATTGGCGTTACAAGATCCTAGTTACCTTAATACGGCGCAAGTCTATGAAAATGCAGGTTTGTGCGCGATGCAGATCCCTGATGCCAATAAGGCAATGGGTTATTTTACGCAAGCGATTACACAAGATTCTAAGCGTGTAATATCTTGGCTGGAATTAGGGCGACTAAGCTACCAACAAAAAAACTATCAACAGGCACAGCAGTATTTAAATCGATATATGCAATTAACGAAGGATCCAACGCCTAATGCCTTATGGTTGGGGGCTGTTTTAGCACGTGCTTTAGGCAACGGAGAGGAAGCGGGACGCTACACATTAATGTTGCAAACGAGATTTCCTAGTTCAGCTGCTTATAAGGCCTTAATGAAAACACCAAAACCTAAAAATATCCAGAAAAAGAAACAACTTTATTATTGATTATGGCTGATAAAATCCAAGCAATTCGAGGTATGAATGACATTCTGCCGGAACAGGTTATTATTTGGCAGAAACTCGAAGCATTATTATGTGACCTTGCTAAACAATATGGTTATCAGGAAATCCGTTTACCGATTCTCGAAAAGACGGAGCTCTTTAAACGTTGTATTGGAGACGTGACCGATATTGTTGAAAAAGAGATGTATAATTTCCAAGATAGAAATGGAGAGAGTTTATCTTTGCGGCCTGAAGGAACAGCGGGTTGCGTGCGTGCAGGTATAGAGCAGGGATTGCTCTATAACCAAATTCAACGCTGGTGGTATCTTGGACCCATGTTTCGGCATGAAAGACCTCAAAAAGGTCGTTATCGCCAATTTCATCAATTTGGCGTTGAAGTATTTGGTTTAGCACATCCTGATATTGATGCAGAACTGATCCTAATGACAGCACGTTTGTGGTCTAAATTAGGATTACAAAATCGCTTGAGTTTACAAATCAATTCCTTGGGTTCTGCAGAAGTGCGCAAAGTCTATAAGGAAAAACTGGTCGATTATCTTAATCAGCATTATGAGCAGCTGGATGAAGATTCTCAACGGCGTTTACAGAGTAATCCACTACGGATTTTAGATAGTAAGAATCCTATAGTACAGGATTTAATCAATAATGCGCCCAAATTGTTAGATTTTCTCGATGAAGAATCCGAGCGGCATTTTACTGATTTGCAAGCACTTCTTAAAAATGCAGATATTTGCTTTACAATTAACCCCCGTTTAGTTCGAGGTTTAGATTATTATAATAAAACGGTATTTGAATGGGTCATGATAGAAACCCAAGGTGCGCAAAATACGGTTTGTGCCGGCGGACGTTATGATGGTTTGGTTGGTCAACTTGGAGGGCATGCAACGCCGGCGATAGGGTTTGCTCTGGGCTTAGAACGGCTTATTAATTTGTTACCGTTAAACACCATTGAAAGGCAAGTCCCAGACATTTATTTTGTTAGTGTAGGTGAACTTGCAAGACAACAAGCTTTAATTTTGGCTGAGCAGCTGCGGGATGAAGCAGATATTAGTGTCGTGTTAGATTGTAGCGGTACAGGTATTAAATCACAGTTTAAACGTGCGGATAAAAGCCAGGCTCGTTTTGCTTTAATTTTAGGGGATGATGAAGTAAAGTCCGATACGATTGTTTTTAAAAATTTGAAGCAAAAAGAACCACAAGAAGTTTTATTGCAATCCGATATCGTTAATAAAATAAGGTGTTTACTCAGTGAATGAATTGGTTGAACTAGAGCAAGCCGAGCGACTAAAAAAATGGTGCCGCGATTATGGTGTCGGTATCATCCTGGGAATTGTTTTTGCTATTGCGGCAACTATGGGCTGGTATTATTGGCAGCAAATACGCGAAAAGAATTTGCTAACGGCATCCAAGTACTATGAAAACTTATTAGGTATTTTTTCGGATAAAAGCAAGACAGCTACGGTTGACACGACAGCAAAGATTTTATTGCAAAAATATCCGAAAACACCCTATGCTTCATTGACGGCTTTACAATTAGCGAAGCAAGCAGTTTATCAGAATAAATTAGCCGAAGCCGAGAATTATTTAGTTTGGGTTATTCAACATGGAAAAAGTGCAACACTACGTGCAGTAGCTCGTGTTCGTTTAGCACGTGTTTTGCTTGGCGAAGATGAGCCGACACGTGCTTTAAAAGTGTTAGACGAGAATGATAATATAATCTATCAGCCTCTTATTTTTGAAGTAAAAGGTGATGTTTTTTTCCATTTAGGCAATTCTTCTGCTGCTTTACAAAATTATTTAGCGGCAAAAAAGCTTCTTTCTGATAATTTACTCAATCAACCACTGCTTGCAATGAAAATTAATAATCTGATGAAATCAGGGTAAAGCCTAACGAGATATTCCATGCTTAAAAAAATTCTTAACCATTTACTCCTTTTTTTTTCTTGTTTTTTATTAAGTGCTTGTGCCGGTTTAGGTGATGACAATACGCTTCCTCCTGCGGTATTGACTTCCTATCCTTTCCAATTCCAACCAGTTGAATTGTGGTCACTTGCAACAGGCGGTGGAATGGATAAGGATTTTTTACGATTAAGTCCAGTGATTAAAGAGGGACAAGTTTTTGTAACGAATAAATCAGGCATTGTGACTGCAGTAACGTTAAACCACGGTCATAAGCTATGGCAGGTTAATCTTAAACAGACTCTAAGTAGTAGTCCTGCGGTAGCGGAGGGCTTTGTCGTTCTAGCAAGTATGAGACCGCAGTTGATTTCTTTAGATGCAGAAAGTGGGAATTTAAAGTGGCGAGTACAGCTACCTAACCAAGTTTTGGCTTTACCTGCAATTAGTCAAGGTCGAGTTGTGGTTAAAACAGTGGATGGGCAGGTATTAGCTTTCTCTTTAAAAACAGGACAACCTTTATGGACATATAGTCATGGCGCACCTACTTTAGTCCTGCGTCCAAGTAGTACGCCAATCATTATAGGTAACAAGGTGATAATTGGTTTTTCTGATGGAACACTAACCGCTTTAAGTTTACGGGATGGTAGCCTTTTATGGGAACGTACGATTGCTTTTCCTCAGGGAGTCACGCAAGCGGATCAACTTGTTGATATTGCCGCCGATCCATTATTAAGCAGACAGGTGATCTATGTCGCTACCTATCAAGGTAACTTGGCGGCTATTTCATTGCGAACCGGCCAAATACGATGGCAGCGACCCTTTTCAAGTTATTCAGGGCTTGCATTAGGATGTAATTTATATGTGAGTGATAGTGAGGGCGGGTTATGGGCGTTTAATCGCTCAACAGGCGAATTGGTTTGGCACAATCGCTTACTACAGAATCGAGGTTTAACCGCGCCTGTTATTATGGGCAATAGTTTAGTGTTAGGGGATAAAGAAGGCTATTTGCATTGGTTTGCACAGGCGGATGGTCATCCTTTAGCACGTGTTTTAGTCCATGGTGGCGCTAGCATCGCAGCGCCTCCTAGCGTAGCTTACCCACTTGTCTGCGCGTTAACTCAGCAAGGAGGGCTATCTGCCTGGACACAAACCCCATTACATGTATGAATATGTCTGCGTTACCGAGTATTGTTATTGTAGGGCGACCTAACGTTGGGAAATCTAGTTTATTTAATTGTTTGACTAAATCACGCCAGGCCTTAGTAGCCGATTTGCCTGGATTAACGCGTGATCGTTTATACGGCCAAGGTGTGGTGGGATCGCTGCCCTACCTTGTTGTGGATACCGGCGGATTAAGCGGAGGAAAAAAACAAGGAATTGATAGCTTAATGGAGCAACAAACACAGCGCGCCATCAGCGAGGCCGACTATGTCCTATTTGTAGTGGATGGGCGTATGGGTTTAACTCCGTTTGATGAATTATTAGCGCAAAAATTAAGACAATTGAATAAACATATTTTCTTAGTCATTAATAAAGGTGAAGGTTTAGATCCGTCGTTACTGCAAGGTGAGTTTGCTTTATTAGGTTTTGATAATACTTTTGTTATTTCTGCTGCTCACGGACGTGGGATTGAAATGCTAATGGAAAAAGTATTGATGCATTTTCCTGAATCTATAACGCCGCAAGATCAGAGTGAACAAGTAGAGGCGGGCATTACAAGAATTAAAGTAGCGATTATTGGCAAACCTAATGTAGGCAAATCAACCTTACTCAATCGTATTTTAGGCGAAGAACGGGTGGTTGTATTTGATCAACCGGGAACTACGCGTGATAGCACCGCACATGATTTTAGTTACCGCGATAAATTATATCGTTTAATTGATACGGCCGGTATTCGCCGCAAGTCAAAAACAGACGAAGGTGTTGAAAAATTTTCTGTGATAAAAAGTCTACAAGCCATTGAATCTTGTCATGTGGTTTTACTCGTGATTGACGCAAGGGAAGGTGTGAGTGAGCAAGATTTACATCTGTTGGGCTTTATTTTAGAAGCAGGTAAGGCGTTGATTATTGCCGTTAATAAATGGGATGGTTTGTCTTCAGGGGAACGTGAACAGGTGAAAAAAGAATTGGATAGACGTCTGCAGTTTGTCAGTTTCGCAAAACTTATTTTTATTTCTGCCTTACATGGAACGGGAGTGGGTAATCTATTTACTTTAATTCAGCAGGCTTACCGTTCAGCGACGCATCGCGTATCGACTTCGCGTTTAACCCGTTTATTAGAGGAAGCCGTAAGTACGCATCAACCTCCTTTAAGTCGGGGTCGTTCGGTTAAATTACGTTATGCACATTCGGGTGGATATAATCCACCTACCATTCTTATCCATGGTCAATATACTCGCTCTCTGCCGGAATCGTATCGGCGTTATCTTGAAAATTTCTATCGTAAAAGCTTACGTATCGTTGGGAGCCCGATTCGTATCGAATTTAGAGACAAATAATCCTATAATCGTCGTCTTTCGTTTGATTTCGTTGTTGGATTGTCTTTTCCGATGCTCATGTGCTTGCGTGTACACTGCGCTTCTCAAAGCCAATCCGCCTAGAAATCAAACAAAATACTTGATTATAAATCTATGGAATTCATTTAATAACTTTTTTTATTTTTGCCTTGTTGACAACATCAATCCCAATTGTATAGATACACCTTAGTCACGTTCATTCTTTTTCTAAGTTTTGTTAAATTCTTACTTTATTGAAAAATAGCCAATAATTCTGCAGCTTTCTCTCGTTTAGAGCCTTTACTACTGATGTTACGTTGCACCGATAATGGAATAAGCATGGCAGTTTGATAGATATCGCGGGTAAATGCCGTGTCATGATTGGAGATAACCACCGTAATTCCTTGAGTCGCTAATTTCTTAGCGGTATTTGCTAAATTAACTTGTTGAGAATGGCTAAAGCCCTCTGCTGTATAGTGAGTAAAATTAGCAGTCTTAGACAAGCCTACATAAGGTGGATCGCAATATACAACATCTCCACATTTGGCTAAAGTTAAAGTGCTGCTAAAATCGGCGTGAATAATTTGTGCAGTTTGCGCTTGTTGATAGAAAAATTGCATTTCTTTTTCAGGAAAGTAAGGTGCTTTATAGCCGCTAAAGGGGGTATTAAATTGACCTTTTTGATTAAAGCGTGTTAGCCCATTAAAACAATGTTTATTAAGATAAAGAAATAACGCGGCTCGGATTCGGTTTTCGTTACTCTCATTAAATAAACGTCTTAAACGATAAAATTCCTCTGCATTATTAAAACTCGCATCAAAAAAAACTCGGCAATAATTGATAAAATCTTGTCCTTCTTGTTGTAGATGTTGATAAAGTTGAATGAGATCGTGATTGCTATCTGCTAATAGATAAGAAGGGTAAAATGTATTTAGAAAGATAGTTCCAGAGCCTATAAAGGGATCAATTAAGCGTTTTCCTTGCGGCAAGTAAGCTTTTATTTGTTCAATAATTCGATATTTACTTCCAGCCCATTTTAGGAAGGATTTCATAAGAATTGATTTTAAATAATTTTAATTAGTAATAATTTTTAAAATTAATATATACTACATATACTACTAAATTGCGTATTGATAGAGCTGAAATTAAGAGGATTTACTAAACTATTTTCATAGCTTTTATTTTTAAGGTAGAACGTATGCCTGAAAATGCCTTTTTATCTTGGTATAAAATCTTACAAGATAAAATATTAAGTGCAATAGATAATCTTATTGCAACGCCTATAAATAATTTGATATTTTTTTTATCAATGAGGCATAAAGATGCTTCTCCAGGGCCCGATGCTAAACATCCTTATCCTTCTATTAATAACTCTCGGTACGCGCTGGAATATAAAGAGTTGCTTCTTTTTAGTGCTATACTGAGTGTAATAGGGTCTGTTGTAGTTAGTTTTTATAAAAAGCTTCGAGATACAGAAAGTACGAGTAATTATTTCTTTTTTGAACGTTTATGTTGCCTTTTAGGCAAAGATAAAGATGAGGACATTATCCGTTTACGTACAGCAGCTTATTTTTATAATCCTGATATTCCTCCTATTGTACTTTGGATACGTCAATCATGGGCTTTACTGACAGGAAATCTCGAATATAAAAGTTTAGAGGACTATTTAAAGCAAAATAAAAAACGTCAGTCAAAAGAAAAGTTGTTAAAGGAAATTTTTAAAGAAATTAACCAACAGCTTGCTTTATTTATAACAGAGCAAAAAAAATATGGAGAGTGGGACATAGAAAAGAAGGCTGGAGAATGGTCTATAAAGCCTTCAGCAGACTACTTAAGCGCTTGGCAGAAACAAAAAAAAGCACAAGAAAATATAAATATTCCACATTTTAATGATAAAAAAATAAAAAAAACTTTTTTTTCGTCTACCTTTGCTTTCATTAATTCTCGTTTAGATGAACTAGGGCGGGCAAGTTTTGCTTATTGGATAGGCGTTTTTATTTTTTATTTTCTTCCAGGCGCATGTGTAGTTACTGGTATTGTATGGCCACCTATTTTAGTGGCTGTGCTTTTCCTTGCAGCAATATGGGCAACAAAAATTTATGCATCATCCTGTGGAAATAATAAACAATTTAAGGTTTGTGTTTTTGATGATACACAAAAGGTCACTACTGAATTTCTTGCAGCAGTTAAAAATCAGCTTTTATTAGACCTGCTTAAGCAAGAAAAAGATAATGGTGCTTTACGTTATGAAAAAGTAAAATTTAAAGAGAGAACAAAAAAATCGAAGCTATATAAAGAGATAAGGAAAGTACTCGATCTAAAATCACTTTTTAGAGCGGTTAAAGCTATTTTTAATGGGTTTATCTTGGGTTGTTTTATTATATTTTTTAGTTCCTGGTTGCTGAGTTCAGCCGCACTACTGCTTGTAGGGCTTTTTGTTGTTCTCTCTCCAGCCACACTAAGTCTTGTTGGAGTGACGGTGGCGCTGGCAACCTTAGGTTTAGGTTTAGTCTATGGTATCTATATGGCTGTACAAAAATATAAAGAAGAAGTAATAGCACTTTTAGATGCAGAAACTAAACTTTCAAAATTGCAAGAAACATGTTCTGATGTTGAAATTCCAAATATTTCTTTGCGTGAATGTGATCGTCTTTTTCGACGCGGTACGATTCGTCCAAGCGGATGGACTTTCACTAAACAATTTTTTAAAAGATTATGGACTGGCGCTATTCGTTTGGGAACGGGGGTTTTATTTCTTAAGCTTCTACCTTTAGGGACTATAACTGCACTTTATGCTTTTTATGGAATAGCGGTTATTCCACCTTTCTATCCTATGCTGGTGATTATGCTTGCAGGAGGACTGTTTTTCTCGGCCTGTTATATTTGGCAATATCACTGCGAAAGTAAAGAAGGGCAAGCCTTAAGAATAATGGATTTTTTCCTCAATCGACCTTATAACACAAAATCTAGTCGATTTTCGTCTCCGCCTACCATGATTGAAAATAATAATAAGAATAATTCGCAACCTAGATATCGTTTGTCGAATGAACTATTGAATGAAAATGAAAGAAACTTTAAGAATAGTTTTAATACGAAGAGCGGGGCTTCAACCCCTAGGGAACAAACAGTTGGGTGGACTGGTAAAATAGAACTGTCGAGACGTATTAGTTCACACCCTTGTTTAGAACAACTAAATTTAGCTAGCACGCAAAATTCCTTATCAACGACTGAGACTTATCGAGATAGAGCTACCAACTTTCCTCAGAATTTCGAAGCTATTAAAAGGAAAAGAAGCTATTCGTTGCCACCGACTGTCCTCGATGTCAGTCGAAAAATAAAACAAGGTATTATTCAAAGTGATATCGAAGGATTACGGCTAAGTACGGGAAGCCCTATATTATTTAGAAGCTCAAATCAGCATTCTGATTTTAGAAGTGGGCCTTCACAAGGAAGATCACCGATTGTTGTGCACTAAATAAATATCAAAGCGGTGTTGTTTACCAAAAATACTATGGTGAGGTTTTAGCGCGGCTAAAAAGGTTGCTAGACGAGGTCTTTTAACAATCACACGTTGTTGTGCAAGTTTTAGGGATAGTGGTAATAAGCTTTCCGCATCAGTATCATTTCCTACAATTTTTCTCAGAAAACGCATTTTTTTTTTTGCGAGTGCAGATTTGTTTGAGTGTGGATACATGGGATCTAAATAAATGATATCTGGAAATGTGTTGGTTTGCCGTATTTTGTTTAAATAAATAGAGGCATCGATGTGAATAAGCTGTATAGTAAGGTTTGAATATTTTTTATCGTTTAAAGCGCGATATAAACCGTCATCCAGTAGAGCTGCAATAATAGGTGAACGTTCTAACAAGGTTACTGAAAATCCGAGTTGTGCTAAAATAAAGCCATCATTACCTAAGCCGGCTGTTAGATCTAAAATATTAGCTTTAGGGCGTGTTTTAGCTCCGATCGCTTTGGCAAGTAGTTGCTTTTGATCTTGGAGATGCCGTAACCGGTAAGCTATTTTTCCTTTTAAAAAATCTATCTGTAACGTGCCTAAACTTTTATTCTTGATGTCTTGCAGTATTAACCCTTGTGTGGTTAATACTAAAGTAAAATCAAAATTTTCTTTTTCAGAGGTTTTTATCGAGGGAAGAAGGTATTGTCTTCCTAAGCCTTGAGCAACTAGCTGTAGATGAGGCTCAGCGGCTGTAATCGCAAATACTGGATTTACGCGGAAAGTCTTCTGTTTGTTGTAACTCTCTGCTTTCGCCACGGCGACTTTATCTGTTGTATTCATTTGAATATAAAATTCTCATTCATGAATAAAGACATCGATGCGAGCAGGGGGTAAGTTACTCCATATCCATTGGCGACGTATAAGTTTTAAGTGAGGGGCAGGTGCTATCGTTTTACCCCATAGACTATAAGTGTATTGTATGAATAAGCTTCCTTTTTTTAAAACTTGCTCAATCTCCTTACCTATTTTTTTAACGGTAGGAGGTGATAAAGAGCGTAAAGGTAAGCTAGATACAATGGCTTGTATGGGAGTTGTTAGGGCGTATTTATCAAGCAATTGGTGTAAGTAGCCAGCATCCCCTTGAATAACGCTGACGTTTGGAAAGCGGTGAATGAGATGTTTTGCTAATTTAGGCGATCGTTCAATAACAATGAGCTCATGTAGAAAGCTTTTCTGCCGTAGCAGAGCCTCTGTAATAGCACCAGTTCCGGCACCTAGTTCAATAATGAGGCCTGAATTATTACAAGAAATTTGCTGCGCTAAAGCATTCGCTAACCTTTTGGAGCTAGGGAATAGTGCTCCTACGGAGCTAGGATGTGTAATGGCTTCGCGGAGAAATAGAATAAGACCCCTCATTATTTTTTCCTACTACACTCTTTTTATCTTTAACGACAGTTTAAATGAAAAATAGGGGACTAGACTACCCTTCTAAGCCTCAACTTGAGGCTAAAGAATGGTTTCATTGCTTAGATAGGTCTTATCAAGCGCTTCTAGAAACTGTTGGTTTTGTCCTTCTAGTCCAATAGATATCCGTAAATGCTGAGGTAAGTTATAATCATGCAAGGGTCGTACCCTTATTCCATAGCTAACAAGCTTCTTATAAATAGGCAGGCTATTTTTTTTTAAATTTACGCAGATAAAATTAGTATGGGACGGCATGACACAAAGCGACAATTTTTTTAAACCTTGATTGAGTTGTTTACGTTCTTGTTGGATGACCAAACGAGTCGATTTCATATGTTCGACATCATCAAGTGTTGCCTGGGCAGCTGCTAAGGCGATTGAATTAACTGCAAAAGGCAAGCAAATACGATCTAAATGGTTTGCAATCTCAGGATGACTGATCGTATAGCCTAAGCGCAGTCCTGCTAAGCCATAGAACTTAGAAAAGGTTCTACTAATGATTAAATTAGGGTGTTTTTGGAGCAATTTTATGGTTTGCGGGTAGTCTGAAGCTTCTATATATTCTCCATAGGCTTCATTAATAACGATAAGAATATTCTCGGTTAGGTTATCTAACAAATAGTTTAATTCGAGGTTATTGATGTAAGTTCCAGTAGGATTATTGGGATTCACAATAAAAATTACTTTTGTATTTGACTCAACAGCCGCTAAAATCTGCGTAGCCGTTGTATATTCAATGGTGTTGGTTGCTTTCTTGAGTTGGGCGCCAGTATTAATGATAATTTTTTCGATACCTGTAAAAGAATAATTGAGCAATACGGCAGAATTCTTTGGTGTTAGATATACTTTAGCTATTAACTCTAATAAACCTTCTGAACCATTACCTAGTGTGATTGTATTAGGCTGTACACCGAAACGTATTGCTAGATTCTTTTTTAAGGCTTCTACTTGGTGATCAGGATAATGGTGACAGTTTAGTAAGGCTTGCTGAGCCGCTTTTATTGCCAAAGGGCTGGGTCCTAAAGGATTTTCGTTACGATCAAGCCCAATAGCTTTTTTTAATAATACCATTTTAACTAGAAGCAGAAGGAACGATTGTCATATCAAAGATATTATAAGTATAGTAGGCAAAATTTCTACTGTTTTTAATGGCGCTGAAGGGGGTACCCTTTCAATCTTTAGCATAAATCCTTTGTTATTATAATAGGAAGAATTATGTTGTTATGTTTAGATGTAGGCAATACGCATACTTTAGGCGGTGTATTTGCCAATGAAAATAAACTTGTTTTACGGTTCCGTTATGCAACCCCTATGCTAGGGACGTCCGATCAATTCGGGATTTTTTTACTTAATATTCTTAAATTTAATGATATTAATCCTTTAGATATCATGGAAATTGCTTTGTCGTCCGTAGTGCCGAATTTTGATTATACCTTGAAACATTGTTTTAATCAGTACTTTAAAAAAGCAGATTATTTTATATTGAAACCAGGGGTTAAAACAGGTCTAAATATTCGCTGTAAAAACCCAAATGAGGTGGGGGCTGATCGGATTGCAAATGCTATCGGCGCAGTAACGGCTTTTCCTGGCAAGCCTCTTATTGTTGTAGATATGGGAACGGCTACAACATTATGTGCTATTACGGCAAACTGTGATTACTTAGGCGGGGCTATTTTGCCTGGTATAAGGCTCTGTATGGAAACTTTAAAAAATAATACGGCTAAGTTGGTAGCAGTAGATATTGAAGAACCCTGTACTTACATAGGTAAAACTACACGTGAGAGTATACAAAGCGGGCTTTATTATGGACATCTGGGCGCATTAAGGGAGCTAATTTTGGGTTTTAAAAAGGAAGTTTTTTCAGAAGAAACCGCTATGGTAATCGGCACGGGTGGATTTTCACAGCTTTATGAAAAAGAAAGTTTATTTAACGCTATTATCCCCGATCTTACTTTACTTGGCTTAAAGAAGGCGTTTTCTTATAGAAAAAAATGAATTTTATATAGGATAAGAATTTACTCCTATTAGACCTCTTGCATAATCAAAAAGAAGAATTGATTTTGCAAGAGAAGGTCTACTAGTTTATCGATTTTTTATTCCAACCAAAAAAATTATAAATATAAAAGCGTGCGATTCCAATAAATTCGTGCAGCGCAAAATCATTCATTGCTAGATTATAACCCAGTGGAAATTTAGAGAATGGGATAGCGATAAAATCGGATGGAATAGGGATAGGGTGAATATTAAAATAGGAAAAGTATAATAAAGCCCTTTTTAAGGATAAACCTGAATCTACAAGTAATATCTGCCCAGCAAGTTGTTGTTTTAATAGTATGCTGCTAAATTTAGCATTTTCGAAAGTGTTTTTACTATGCGGTTCTAGTTGAATATCCGTCGGATTAATACCTAAAGCTATTAATGTGTCTCGATAAGTAGCGGCTTCAGTTTTTCCATTGTGTAAGGGATCTCCACCGCTGATTAAAACATGACAAGAAACTGAATTAATTTTACAGCGGCGATACAATTCGGTAGTGATAGTGATTCTTGAAAAAGACATAAAACTTGGGTTTATTTTGTTTGATCCAGGCCTCTTGCTAGTTCCTGCGCCTAATACCACAATGGTATTATTTTTTTTCCAATCAATATCGCGTGGAGCTTTATCTGTTTGTAAGGAATGTAATAAGTAAGAAGGAAGCAAACCGTTTCCTATGGCAAAGAAAATAATCAAGGTAGCTGACATAGATAAAAGACAGGCCTTTTTATATTTAAATACGCCTAAAACGAGGCTGAAAAATAAAAGAAAAAAAATAAATAGAGTTGACATTAATTTTTTGTATAATGAAATGTTAGATAAATTTAATGATATATTAAATATATAAGAAAACAAGCGTGTGATTCTTGACTCAATTCTAAAACCGTGAATAATAAAGATTATAAGGAAAGTTACCGTTACTGGTATATATTTTAGCATTACTTATTAAGTAACATTTGTTAAGGGATTGATTATGTATTTAATAAAAGGGACAGTCTTTAAGAAAAAAATACCTATACACTTCGTGCTTGAATTTTTGCGACGTTGCCACTCATTTCTCCGCCTTTGCGTCTATTATAAAAACGAAGGTGGCTTCATTTCCCAGGTATCTTGCTAAAAATCCAATTGCTGTAAATATACATGGCGCTTCGTTTCCAAATTCCTTGGTTTTATGAGTTATGAAGATAACATCAGATATTGTTTGGCGTCAGCAGGCGAGTTTAGTCGTATTTTCTCAGTTTATTATTATTTTAGTCCTGGATATGAGTGGTCCTTACTGGCCACTTATTTTATCTTCACTGCATTCGTTAAATCCTCGAGCACTGCAGTATTGGAGCGGTGCTATTTATATGGCACCGTTTTTAACAACTATTTTTACGACTTTATTATGGACAAAATTGGGCGAGCGCATAGGTTATAAAAAAATGATATTACGCGCGGGATTTGCCTTAGCAGCGACGCAATGGTCGTTAATTTTTTTTGATAATCCGTGGCTGATTTTTAGCATTAGATTGTTACAAGGGGCCTTAGCGGGATTTACTGCTGCTGCACAAGCTTGGTCGTTAGCCATAACCCCCACCAATGTACATAGTCAGGTTTTGGGTCGCTTGCAAGCCGCTACTGCTATGGGAAGCATTATAGGCCCAGTATGTGGAGGAATGCTATCACACTATTATGGCTACATTTCTATTTTTATTTCATCAGGTATTATTTGTTTACTTATCACAAGTATTCTCGCTATATTTCTGCAAGATAATCCTAAAAAGCAAAGTATTTTAAAGCATAAAAAAACCAAAAAATTTTTTTGGGGAGAGCGGGGTAAGAATTTACTACTTTTATTGATTTGTAGTACACAAGCTGCCCGATGGATGCCTACGCCTTTTTTTGCTTTATATGTGATACAACGGTTACATGCAGGTAATTTAACGTTAGGATTTATCTATGCGAGTATTGCGCTCGCTATTTCTTTGACTACACCGAGTTTTGGACGCGTGATAGATCGCCAAACAACCTATGTTTGGACAAGGGTATGTTTGGTATTAGCTTTACTATTAAGTGGAGTAGTGCAATGGGGATTTGCTTTTATTACACGCTCTTATTTTGCATTTATTTTAAGTTTATTTTGGGGTGTGGGTTTAGGAATTATCTCGTTAACATTGTTTACTTTTTTATTGAAAGATGTTAATGATAACGCAAGAGCCAATGCAGTGGGTTTAGGAAATACCGCATTAAAATTAGGCAACTTGTTGGGAATTATTGCGGGTGCGTTAGTGCAAGCTGAGGGGCAGTTTATGTTAAGCTTTATGGTTATTGGTTGTTTTTACTTTATCTTAGCCGCGTTAGCCGGATGCTATAAATGAAGCTAAATAGTTAAAAGCACTCTTGAAAGTGAGAATTGGCTAAGCTAGCTAAGCTATTTTCTAGAATTTTAATTATTATGAAAAAATTATTTGGGCAATTTTCACGTTTTTTTATCGCTGGCGCTTCATCAGCTTTGATTCAGTTTTCCGTATTAACGGGCTTAGTGGAATACTTTTTTGTTAGACCTATCTTTGCTTCTTCGCTGGGTTATTTATCAGGAGCCCTTGCTAACTATTTTCTCAATCATTATTTTACATTTAAAAGTATATTGCCTCATAGGCAAGCTTTATTACGCTTTTCATTAAACTCCTTTTTTGGATTTTTTATTAATTTTATGATGATGTATTTTCTTTTACATTATTATCACTATTTACCGAGTCAGGTATTCACTTCAATCATTATTTTAATCTGGAACTTTACAATCCATCGTTGTTGGACTTTTCGCTCATAGCATTACTGTTTTGTTGCTGACGGATCTACGGAGCTCATTGAAAAGCTGGCTCCCGATCGCTACATTCAAAATATAATTTTTTACATAAGTTTAGACTTAAAGAAAGATTTTATTCGCGATGTATCCTTCTTTTATAGGATATTTTTATTCCTTAGACCTGGGTAAGCTTTATCTAATTTTTTACTACAAAGAAAAAGTATTTATAAAAGGAGGTTCTCGTGGGCGGACAAGAAGCTTTAGTTAAGCCGTCCCGTAGTTGCAGCCGGCATAGATTAAGTGATCCATTTAAATTACCCCCCAATCTATCATGTGGGTATATATATCCACCCAATTTATACCAGCTTAAAAATGTTTTCTTATTTTTTTAAGCTAGAAAAATATTTATACAAAGAACTACTTACTAATAAAAGTAAGTTTTCGAGCTGACTAACAAACAACACAATGTTTTAGAAGCTCTCACCACCGTCAACAAAAGGGGTTGACCATGGCTAATGAAAGAATATCGCTAATAAAAATTAAGCGCAATTTAATCAAAATTGAAGAAGAGTACTATGATACCGCAGCTCATTTCGGTTTACTCAATAATGGAGTTAGTAACCCAAGCAAGGAAGAAATATTAGAATATAAAAAGTATCTTAATCATACTTATCTAGGCTTATACATCCTTTTAGAAAAACCATTAACCAATCGTCAAATAGATATTCTTTATAGGGCATCCTGTGGAGAAGAAGTCAGTGAAACTGCTATTCACCTTAATATTTCTATAAATAGAGTTTTAGAAATCCGTAAAGAAGTATTTAAAAGATTCAATGCCAATAATGCTAAGCAAGCACTTTACAGAGCTACAAGTGCTGGATATCTGCCTGCATATAGTAAGGCACCTCCAACTTTAAAAAAAAGAATAAATGGACTAAATGTCGCAGTCTAAGAAGAGGGATAATTATGCTTAATAAAGAAAACAAAAACCAACTTGTTGAAGAGTCTTTCGCACGGCTTTTAAGGCAGTTAAAAGAAGCAAAGCTACATAAGATAAACTGTGTTTGTATCAGGCTGAGTCAATTTGAAAGCTTGAATGAGGGTATAAGAAATTTAGAAAATATTCAATTTGCTTCGGTAGAGGATTTTGGTTCAGTCAAGGAGATTTTAGAGATTGAACAATTTTTTTTACGCTCAGATACATTAAAGCGTTTTTGCTTTCCTGCTTATAGACCTTTTATCAATCCATCACTTCTTACCTATGTTGAGATTGAAGTGTTATTAGATACCCTTGAGATGAAAGCAGAGGACTTAAGATGTAGCGGACATAGGCTTGCTGCGAGTGAAGCGAAAAGTTTAGTTTTTGAACTACGTAATTTAAATCGCTGGCATTTCAGCGAAGAAAAAATTGATTATCTCGACTATAAAACGCGCGCATTGCAACGTATTAATGAAAGCCGACCGATATTAGAACAACATCGTGGTTACAAAGAACTGATTGGAAATTTATTTTTACTGATTTTGACAGCAGGAACGGCTTTTCTTATTAACAAAGCCTGTACTGGCCATTTTCTCTTTTTCAAACAAACTGAGAGCGCTAAGCAGATAAATGTACTGACTCAAACGATTGATGCTTACCCCTTATTAAAAACGTTATAAAAAATAAATCAAATTTACAAGCCAATAACAACAATGAGGATAACTATGTCAAGAAAACCACGGCTTCTATTCACTCAAACTGATAAAGAAGAGTCTTATGAAACAAAACAACATATTCTGGGTTATGCTTCTCAAATCATATTGCCCATTAGTGTAGGACAACCATATCATAAAGGTGGTAATCTGGAAGAAACTTTAAAGCTTATCAAAAAAGCCTATGCCCAAGTATCTCTTCCGAACATCCGAATCGTACTTGCCGATACCCTTCAACGTTATAGCTTGGCCATGCAAATGGGCAAAACAGCCGAAGATTGTGAAGGATTAGCACGAGAAAAGGGAGAAGAATGGAAAGACCGTTATTTATTATCTATAAAAAATCTGTTAGGTGAAACTATCCAGCTAGAAACCTGGGAAAAATGGCAAAAACACGAACTTTTCCAACCCTTTCTAAAACAAATTGAAGCTTATTACAGAGACCATCCACAATTTAGAGAAGCTTTAGAAGCCGATATTAATGTGTTTGAAAAGAGACGCCACCCGAATCGTTTCAGCGAAACCGAAAGAGATTATTGCCGTTCTTATATTAAAGAAGAATGCGCTGTATTAAAAATTTGGGAATATGATCAAGTTTCTCCGCGTTATCGCTTGATCATCTATCCGAAAAAGTTATCACAGTCGATGACACTGATAAAAAGCCAGTCGACTCAATTTAAATCACTTTCAGCTGAGCTACCTACTTCACTGACTGAAAATAGCAGTCGCTTTTTTGCTTGTGTTGAAACAATAGAAACTGAAAAAGATTTTTCAAATCTATCACTTTCAAAAAAATAAACTAACAAAGGGAAAATGAGTATGTTATTTAACAAACCAAAACTTCTCATTGAGATAATTACACAACACACAGATTGCCATATTTATTATAAAAATAAAAATAATAATTATCGCTGGTGTAACAAGAAAGTAGCAGAAATTTTAAATCTAGAGGATGAAGATTCTATCTGTGGGAAAAGTGATTATGATTTATATGATAAAGATTTAGCGGATAAAGTCTGTAAAATCGATAGAAAAGTGCTTAAACGAGGGGAAGCTTATCTTTGTGAAGAAGAAGGTCTAGATAAAGATGGAAGGAAAGCCGTTTATCTGTCTAGAAAAGTACCTCTTTTCCATAATGAGAAAATTGTTGGATTAATTGGCATTTCAATGGATATTACAAAAATAAAACAAGCTGAAATAGCTAAAGAATATTTTATTATGCATATGAATCATGATATTCGTACCCCTTTTTACGGTATCGTGGGTGTGTTATCAGCGCTTGAGAGTAAGGAAAATGATCCAAAGAAAAAGGAGTTAATAAAAATAGGCCTGATGTCGAGCGAACGATTACTGAGTTTTATGAATGATATAAATAATCAGGTAGGCCATATTTCTTTAGATTATGAATTCTTTGATATTAGCCAGATGGCAGGTGATATTGTTTTATTTTTAGAGGCAGCTATTCAAGCAAAAAGCTTAACCTTTATAAAGCAATGTGGTGCGCAGACTGTTTATAGTAATTCTTTTCGTATTAAGCACATTTTACTCAATCTATTAGGTAATGCGATTAAATTTACGGAAAGAGGTGGAGTACGTTTAGTGATAAATGCGCAATCCAATTTAACAATAACCGTGCATGATTCAGGAATAGGTATTGATAAAAAATATCATAAGAAAATCTTTGAAGAATACTTTAAAGTGAAACCATTTTATAAGAATAATGACTACGTTGGTGTGGGCAAAGGTCTTTATTTGGTAAAAAAATATGTCGAAGAATTACAAGGAAAAGTTACTGTTCAAAGTGCCGCTAATGAAGGATCCACGTTTAGTGTAGAAATTCCTTTAAAGCATGAGCGATAAGTCGCATGAATAAAAACGCTATGTAAATAAACAGGAGCTATATTACCGTTTATCTCTTAGCTTAAAGCTAAAGCAACTCATATAGATCCTGTTTGATAGTGGAGAATGCCTCAACAAGATGGTATGATGATCTTACAATGTGTCACTTAGGAAATTAAGTTTATAACCTTTGGTTAAAAACGTGCAGTTTTCTTCATATAATCTTCTTTCAGGCGCCAATACAAATCTTCCGATAATCTACTATTACGATAATTATTTTGATAAGTAGTTAATCTTTGTATACGTTTCTCTATCTTATTCATTTGAGTAGCAAAAGCACGACGACCCATTAAATAGTTAAATATCTTAAAGAGCTGCGTATTAGCATGAGCTGTTGTTTGATAATCTGTGTAATTTTGAATGTTCTTTAGGGTTTCTTACGCTTCTATCGGGTGTATTTTTACAACATGTGCTTCATTTAAGCCGATTCCTGCTTTTGTCCTATCTTTGATGTTTGCTTAGTATTGCTGGGCTTAAAAAGGTCTGTATAAATTTTTTTCTCTGCAAACTTTTATTTTTGTGCATTATCGTATGAGCTTAGATTGATAACTTTAGTTTAGTTCTTTTACTTAATTGGACAAGTACTTTATTAAGTGTTAATAATTAAATGTATATAATCAATAATAAATTACATTTTTATTTGGAAATTAAATATGATTTCTTATAACCAAGCTAACCAAAATCAAAAAGATAATTTCTTTAAGTTGATAACAGGTATTTTTAATCTCTATACGAGGGAAGGAGAACAACATTATCGTATTACTAAATCAAGTGATGCTATAATCGTAAGAGAAAGTACACAAACACCTCCTTCAATCTCTTTACGAAAAGATTTTCGAACTATAATGATTAACCTTAAAGAAATGGGCTTAATTGAATATAGAAGTAAAAGCTTGCAGGTTGGGCTACCAAATTCAGCGAGATTTTTTTCTTCTTCTGCCTAATTTTTCTCCAGCATTACAAGAATATATTAAAAACTGTCTACGAGAAAACCTTCGAGAAGAGTTTGAATATAATCCAATGTCTGCCGTTTTAATGAGTATTGCACCTTCTCCAATTACTCTTACTAGACGTTTAGAAATTCCAGTTAGATTGCCCAATGCTCATCTTGGTGTATCCAATGAGCATTATGATTTAGTAGAACTTCTGAATCTCCAGGAAAATTATGATGGAACAAGGAATGATCCTATAACGCGACAGCTGTTTAATCTCGGTCAAATTGTTCCTGCTCCTGATATATTAGAGAAAATAAAAAGCCGCATGTTGGAGGCAAGAAATTTAGAGCCAAGTGCGCCCGAGCTGGAAGAAAGTAGCGATCAACTTGGAGTATTTAGACGCTAATAATCCAAATAAATTTTAACGAGTTATTCTAAAATCTCGCTTCTGCCACTTCATTAAGGAGATTAACATAGCGTTTTCTGTTTTTCTCAGTGAGATTTTTTAGTGATATTCTTTGCCAGTTTTTATCAACTCTTCTAGTCTATCCTCTGGAGCAGATAGACTAGCATGTTGATTACCGATGCCTGTGAATTAAGTAATGGCTCTCGATGTTTAAAAGCATCGTTTCTCAAGTTTTCGTCTTCAAGGAGCGTGTAAAGCAAGTGGGATAAGTCTTGCTGATGTAATCTTCAACCACTTGAAATTGTTCACCGAGCTGCTTTTCCGCCCGACTAAAGGCGCTTAAAAGAGATACACAGATGTTGTATAACTCTTTGATTTAAAAGGATTTTACTGGTGGGCCGTGATGGGGTCGAACCATCGACCAATAGATTAATGAACTTAAGGTATTGATGAGCCAAAATAAGAGTTAACTTTAGAAGGTTAATCTTTCAGGTTAATTAAATCTTTATTAGTAAGATACATATTAAATTGCTTCAAAAAGTGAGATAAAAGTTATTATTTTAAAACACATATCAGATAAAATTACTCTATCCTGATGGAGATTTTGCAAACGCTTTATTCTTTTGAAGATACCTTTCCGAAGTTTGTAGGAAATAATCATTATATTGCTAACAGCGCTGACATCATTGGTGCTGTTATTATCCATAATAACGTGATTATCCTTTTTAACGCGGTTGTCCGTGGCGATAATGACGTTACCGAAATTGGTGAAAATACCAATATTCAGGATGGTGTTGTTTTACATACTGATCCGGGTTGTTCCATGAAAATTGGAAAAGGTGTCACGATCGGACACAATGCTGTGTTTCATGGAAAAAGTATCGGGGACAACTCTGTTATAGCAATAGGTGCTGTCGTATTAGCCAACACAGTTATTGGTAAAAATTGTATGATTGGTGCAAATGCGTTGGTGCTTGAAAATCAAGAAATTCCGGATGGATCGCTTGTTATCGGTACAGGTAGAATTAAATCAAAATTGACCGAAAATCAAATAGAAAATCTAAAGAAATATTCACAACATTCGACGAGACAATGAGAGCATTGCGGAAGCAATGCGAAGTTGAGGAGCCCGCGATAGGCGTGCGTTGACGGGCGAAGCAGGAAACGCATCACGCCG
>CAYQIM010000039.1:0-27326 GCA_964417555.1 Rickettsiella sp.
GGACGCAGGACGAATCGCGGCCTAATTTCAGTCGCGTGATGCGAATTAATTTTGGGGACACGATGGCCAAAATTTTTCATGAGCATAGCGACTCGCTTGTAGGTTTCACAGGCACAACCCGATCTTCGTTGTGTAAGTAAATGAGATCATATCTACCCCATTTTAGTCCTTGTTCACCGGAACGTACGCGTACGACTAAGTCACGTGCAGAATGAGGAATGGCTATGTTGCGTTCTAGTTCTAGAGGAGAATGGCCATTTAATAAGGTTTTATCTTCTACAAATAAATCATCAGCGGTAACTTTTAATGCTTTAAAAGTGAAATGCGTATTATCTATGGTGATATGTTCCCGAAATAATAAGTTTCTTAATAGTTTAAGGCTAGAAAATGTGAATTTTCCTATAGTTTCGTCAGTTTCATAAAGCAAAGTACAAGCATCTAATCCTAAAAAAACTGTACCGCTAATAATTTCACTGGGATTTTTACGACGAATACCTTCCTCCACTGTGAACAGAGGACCGATAATGGGTACCGTAATCGCCCATGTTTCTAATTCATCCAACCAGGTAGCTTCTTTTGTTTCAGTTGTAGGATCCTCAAGAATAAGCTTAGCTTCTCGATCACTTTTTACTTTATTCGCTAAATAATGCAATAGATCGTTTACCTTAGTCTGCCAATCATTTCCTGAAATAATGACATTATTCGATTCTGCTAAATGTAAGGCTAATAATATTCGTGGATGAATAGGATAATTTTTCTCATCTTGCCACTGTTTTTCCACCTGTTTAAAAGCCAACAATAGGGTTTTATCATCTGGGAAATGTTTAGTAAATTCAGAATGTTGGTAATAATGGATTCGCTGTAATAGGGATGCAAGTGAATGCTGTAAAGAACCTATTCTATACTGCGTACTTTCGCCGATTTGAGCAAACTTTTTTTTCAATAACTCGATTCGTTCATGCGGCTTAAATGCTTTATATATTAAATTTTTTTCAAGTTGTGCGTTATATATTAGATCGATAAAAAATTTACCTTCGGCATGCTTAAAAGCGATGCCATTAAAATAAATCGCTTGCGTATTATTGCCTAGCATTTTTTGGGAAAATAATAGATCAAGGACTTGTTGTTTTCGCCAATCGTCAAATAGCATGACAAGATAATTTTGCTCTAAACGTTGAGTAGAAAGCGTGCCACTTTCCCATAATTCTGCAAACATAGATTGATTAGCAATCTGTTGCCAGAGTAGTGCGGCTTCATGTAAAAATCGAATGTGTGGAAATTGACTAACGTCAAATACTGGATTGGCGGATTCAGCAAAAGAATGAAAGAAGTTTTCTGGAAAAGGAAGTTGATAATGAGCTAACACCACTTTTAAACTTTCCAATGGTCCTTGTAATTGCTGTTTTGCTTTTTCCCAGTTGACCCAATTATTTAAAATTTCCTGTAAATGGTAAAGACGAAGTTCTTCAATAAAAAGAGAGGGCACAGTGTTTTTTTGTTGAAGCCATGAAATCGTTTTTGCTTTGATTTCTGTATAGGTTTTAGCAGAATTAGCCAAAATGAGTTTTTTTGTAGTTAGTGCGACATGGATTTGATGTCGTTGACTAGGGAAAAGATCGTTCCAAATTTCTTCTACTTCATGGGGTTGAGATTTGTCCAATAACTTATCAAGTTTCCTTTTATTATTGGATAACTGTTGGTAAGCTTGATGCCTAGAGCAATGGAGCTGGTGCATTAAGCATTCCGCCATAGCTAGATCCGTTTTTGTTTCTGTTGTTGTGTTAGACCAAGCTTCCTCCATATTTCGTATATTATTGTTAGAGTTCCCTTTTGAATGCATTTTCATAGCCAAACGATAAGTGTCCATTCCTTTGCATCCCATCTATATTTTCTTAAAAAAATGATAATCTATTTAAAAACATAGCTAAATTAAAATCGTTATTTTGTTCCTTTTTTTGCTTAAGTTATATTAATATGTTCTTGCGATAGCAAATTCTGCCAGTGTAATGAGGGCTTGACGATAAATAGAATCAGGGATGGCTTCTAAATTGTTTGTTGCCTTTGCAACGTACTTTTTAGCACATTCATAGGTGTAAGGAATAGCGCCCGTTGATTCAATGATATGAATTATATCGTCTAATTTTTTGCGGTCGCCTTGGCAGATAGCTTCTTGGATTAGCTGGGCTTGCTTTTTGTCTGCTTTTCGTAAAGCATAACTTAAAGGAAAGGTGAGTTTACCTTCTGCGAGATCATCCCCCTTGGTTTTCCCAATATGTGTTGTTGCGCCTGTATAATCGAGTGTATCGTCAATTAATTGAAAAGCAGTACCTAAATGTAATCCATAATCGCCCATGGCAGTAATTTCTGCTTCACTACGTTCGGCTAAAATAGCAGGTTGTTGCGCCGCAATAGAAAAAAGAATGCCGGTTTTGCCAGCAATGATTTTTAAACATTGGTCTTCATCGATGTCGGGATTATGACAGCTGACTAATTGCAAGATTTCTGCTTGTGAGAGAGTACTGGTAGCGTCTGCTAGTGATTTAAGGACACGAAGATTATTAACTTTTACCGTGAGTTGGAAGGCACGTGAATAAAGGAAGTCGCCGACTAAAATACTGGCTGAATTGCCCCATAAACTGTTGGCCGTTTTTTTACCGCGTCGTAGTTTTGAAGCATCAATGACATCATCGTGTAATAAGGTGGCGGTATGGATAAGTTCGAGGGTAGCGGCTAAGGGTAAATGGGCTTCGCCCTGGTAGCCAAACGTGCCAGCGCTCAGCAATACAATCAAAGGTCGCAGACGCTTACCTCCGCTATGGATGAGATGTTTTGCTAATTGCGGAATCAGGGGAACTTCGGAGGCTAAGCATTGATCGATTAAGCTATCGACTTTGTCAAAATCGGTTTTAACCAATGATTGAATGGGGGTTAAATCCATAAGGCTTCATTTTGTAGTAAATTTAACTCCGAATGCTAGGCGGGGCGGGCAGGGCTGTCAAGCCGGGTAGATTTTTACCTTTTGATAAAGCCGGCCTTAGATGTGAGGATATTTAGGCTACCGCGGCGGCTTTCGTAAGGACATGGGTTTATTGCATCTTATGGGGAGCGACCGTATAATGCGCGCTTGGAGCTATCTCCTACTGGACCTATGCGAAAATTTGGTAGCGTACGGCGTCTGCTTTTCACGTAAGTCCAGTTACTCGCCTCACCTCTGATAAATAGTTGGGAGGCTAATTAACCGAGAGTAATTTATGCGACATTATGAAATTGTACTTTTAATCCATCCTGATCAAAGTGATCAAGTGCCTGCTATGTTGCAGCGCTATACGACTATCGTTAAAAATAGTGGGGGGAAGGTTCATCGGCTTGAAGATTGTGGTCGTAGACAGCTTGCTTACCCTATTCATAAGCTTCTAAAAGCACACTATTTACTCATGAATATTGAATGTGGAAAAGAAGCGCTAGCTGAACTGACTGAGAATTTCCGTTTTAATGATGCTGTTTTGCGTAGGCTTGTTATTCATACCAATCGAGCGATTACAGAGCCTTCTCCTTTAGCTAAAGCCAAAGAAGCGGAAGGTCAAGAAAACAGACGGCCTTATCGGGCTTCTGCTGAGTCGAATGCGGCTGTTTTAGCGGACGAGCACAGAGACTAAACTGAAACACTAAACAGCTATTTTAAATAATGAGGCATTATGAGTAATTATACCAACAGACGTCGTAAATACTGCCGTTTTTCTGCGGAAGGTATGACGGAGATTGACTATAAGGATGTTAAACTTTTACAAAATTATATTACCGAGACTTGTAGTATTGTTCCTAGCCGTATTACCGGGACTAAAGCTTGTTTTCAGCGTAAATTAACCGTAGCGATTAAGCGAGCCCGCTATATAGCCTTGTTGCCTTATTGCGATAAACACCAATATTTAGTTTAAATCCTTTGCGAGGCTAAAATGGCGAGGTTTCTACATCGCTGTGCAAGCTATGTGATGCGAGGGCGGCAACAAGCCGTTATCGTAGGTTTATTATTTACTATCGTGCCTTTGTTAGGGTGGGTAAGTAATGTCATCATATCTCTTGTTACTTTACGTAAAGGCGCAAAAGAAAGTGCTATTGTCCTGCTATGGGTTATTTTGCCTGTCGTCGTCGTGGCTGGTTTAGGTAACCCTTGGATCGCTTGGTATAACATTGTCGGTGGTAGTTTATTTGGCTATCTATTGGCATTAGTTTTACGCCAAACACAAAGCTGGCGAAAGGTTTTAGAAGTGGGGATGTTGCTAGGGTTGTTAGCAGTATTGCTAGTCCATCTGTGGGTTCCTCATGTGGATGTATTGTGGGAAACACAGCTAGGTCATTATGCGGCACTGATAAAAGATCAACTGAATTTCACGGTCAATACCGGACAATTACAGTCTTTTATTAAATTTGCTACAGGTTTTCAAGTGGTATTTTTGTGGTTGGGCGTACTCATTAATTTAATGCTTGCACGCGGCTTACAGTCAATGCTATATAATCCTGGACAATTGCGTCCTGAATTGGAAGCGGTGCGCTTAAGCGTATGGGATGTATTGGTTTTATTGCTTATTGTTATCGCAAGTTTACAAAAACTTGCACTAGCGCAAGATGCATTACCGGTGGTATTGTTAGCCTTTATTTTGGCCGGCTTGAGTGTATTACATGCTGTTATGCGATTTAAAGAGGGCTTTTTTAAAGGTTGGTTTTTAGTTGTGTATGGCTTACTAATAGTTTTTTTTCCTTATATGGCCATTCTATTAGTTGCTATCGCTTTAGTTGATGTTTGTTTAGATTTTCGTCATCGGCTATTGCGTAAACAGGGATAAATTAGTGTCGTTTACTGTGAAAATAGAAAAAATTCTAGTGCAAAAATATAAAATACGCTTTAGATAGATTCAAAGCGTAATTAAGTAATGTGATTTTTTTGGGGAATATCATGGCTCAAGTTATTTTATTAGACAACATCCATTCTTTAGGCAAGCTGGGGGATCAGGTTTCTGTACGCAATGGTTATGCAAGAAATTTTTTAATTCCACAGGGTAAGGCAGTTCCTGCTAATAAAGAGACGATTGCTCAGTTTGAAGTTAAACGTGCAGAATTAGAAAAGTTGGCACAAGAAAAGTTAGCGGCCGCTCAAGCACGTGCTGAGGCTTTATCTCAATTAGTGTTAACTATTCCCGTTAAGGCGGCAGAAGAAGGTCGTTTATATGGCTCTGTAGGATTACCTGAATTAGTTCGTGCTGCCAGTGAAGCGGGTTGTAAGCTTGATAAAAGTGAAATTCGCTTGCCTGAAGGTTCTCTACGTCAGCTCGGAGAGCATGAAGTCACCGTGCAATTACACAGCGATGTTGTGGTAACGTTGAAAGTTAATATCGTTGCTGAAGCATAGTATTTAGTATCTTATAGAATCTCGCGGTTGCTATCTATTGGCCGCTGTGAGCATTCCCCTTCCAAGATGTGGGAAGCGTGATGTGTAAGGCAGCTGGAGTGCGAGTTTTTATCTGAGATTCACTTAAAGGCGACGTTTGCGATGCAAAAAACTGATCACCTTAAGCTACCTCCTCATTCCCTGGAAGCGGAACAAGCGGTGATAGGCGGCTTAATGCTTGATAATCAAGCGTGGGATAGAGTCGCTGAACGATTACAAGAAAAGGATTTTTATCTTCTTGCCCATCGTATTTTATTTCGTACGATTATCGATTTTGCTAATCATGCCAAGCCGTTTGACGTCGTTACGCTAACGGATTCTTTAAAAAGTAGTCATCAATTAACAGAAATAGGCGGTGAGCTTTATTTGTATGAGTTGGCGCGTAATACGCCGAGTGCGGCTAACATTGCGGCTTATGCTGATATTGTGCGCGAGCGTTCCGTTTTACGCCAGTTGATTGGTATTGCGACCGAGATCACAGAGAGCGCTTTTCTGCCGGCCGGCCGCTCGATTACCGAATTAGTGGATGAAGCAGAACGAAAAGTTTTCCAAATCTCCGATAGTGGTGCACGGGGCAGTGGTCCACAACGAATCAGTGATTTCTTGGCCAGAGCCGTCGATCGCATTGACCATCTCTTTCATTCTGACCAAGTTATTACTGGCCTTTCCACAGCATATAAAGACCTAGATGAAATGACATCGGGATTACAGCCTAGCGATTTGGTTATTGTAGCGGGTCGTCCTTCGATGGGTAAAACGACGTTTGCCATGAATATGGCCGAACATGCATCGATTCAAGGAAATAAGCCCGTGCTTATCTTTAGTATGGAGATGCCAGGACAAGCGTTAGCTATGCGTATGATGTCTTCATTGGGGCGTATTGATCAGCATAAAATTCGTACGGGAAAGTTAAGTGATGAAGATTGGCCGCGTATTACTTCAGCGGTCAGTATGCTATCAGAAGCGAAAATGTTTATTGATGATACACCGGCGCTAAGTCCAGGCGAGGTGCGCGCACGTGCTAGACGGGTGGCAAAAGAACAAGGGGCGTTGGGATTAATCGTGATCGATTATTTACAATTGATGCAAGTACCTGGTTCTAAAGAAAATCGTACGACTGAAATATCAGAAATTTCCCGTTCGCTGAAAGCCCTGGCTAAAGAGCTCGATGTACCCATCATTGCGTTGTCACAGTTAAATCGCAGTTTGGAACAACGTGCTGATAAACGACCTGTGATGTCAGATTTACGTGATTCGGGTGCTATCGAACAAGATGCGGATTTAATTATCTTTATCTATCGAGATGAAGTCTATAACGAGGGTAGTCCTGATAAAGGCAGTGCAGAGATTATTATCGCTAAACAACGTAATGGACCGACGGGTAAGGTACGATTAACATTCTTAGGAAAATATACTCGTTTCGAAAATTTTTCACCTCAACGTTACCATGCTGAGAACTATGCATGAGCCGACCTGTTGCTGTCGAGTTAGACTTAAATGCGCTACGCCATAATGTAAAACGATTGCGAGAGATTGCTCCGCAAGCAAAAATATTAGCGATGGTAAAGGCGAATGCCTATGGTCATGGTTTAATTCCGATTGCCCGCGCTTTAGCTTCATCTTCTGTCGAAGGTTTTGGTGTTTCTTGTTCAGAGGAGGCACTTTATTTACGTCAAGCGGGCATTAAACAACGTATTGTTTTAATGGAAGGTTTATTTTCAGCCGAAGAATTACCTCTATTAGAAAGCTATCAACTCGATACGGTCTTACATGATCAGCAGCAATTGCGTTTGCTAACAGCAAAAGCATTACCTAATCCTGTTAATGTATGGATAAAAATCAATACTGGCATGAATCGCTTGGGATTATCTAGCAATGATTTTGCGAAAGTGTGGCAACGATGCCAGGATTGTCCTTGGATAAATGTCGTTTGCGTAATGACACACTTTCCCAGTGCAGATAATCCATTAGAGGAAACGACCTTACAGCAGATAAAACAATTTGATCAACTAACCAAAGATTTAGCCATTGAAAAAAGTTTAGCCAATTCAGCGGGTATTTTAGCTTATCCTCATTCCCATGCGGATTGGATACGTCCTGGCTTAATGTTGTATGGTGTTTCGCCTTTTTCAGACGCTTCAGGTGCTCAGCATGGATTGAAACCAGTGATGAATCTAAAATCTGAGATTATTACCATTAATCAATTACAAGCTGGGGATCGTGTAGGCTACGGGGGGACATGGATAGCACCTCATCGCATGTCAATTGGTGTGGTTGCGATGGGTTATGGGGATGGTTATCCCCATCGTGCTAAAACTGGTACGCCGGTGTTAGTTAATGAACAACGGGTTGAGATCGTGGGTCAAGTTTCAATGGATATGTTAACAGTTGATTTACGCCATCAGCCGCATGCGAAACAAGGTGATCCGGTTGGCTTATGGGGAGCAGGATTACCGGTTGAACAAGTGGCAATGAGTACGGCAACGTTTCGTTATGAATTATTATGTGGTATTAATCGAGGACAGTTAGTCCGTATGCGCATTGAGGAAAAAAACGATGCAAAAAAAGATGATTAACCCTTACCTAGTTTTGTTATGGATCGTCAGTCTAACGGGTTGTTCTAGCTTACCTCCACTAAAACAGAACATAGACAATTCGATGGTGAATAATAATGATAGCTTTGTCGATGCTTCTGTGGCGCATGCGATGGGAGTGGCTGATCGTGTAAAATTACAAGATCTGGTTGCGACAGCGCAACCACAACAATGGGTTAAATGGTATAGTGCGACTGGCGCTAGACTTGAATTTAGAAGTATCCGAATTTACGTGAATGCGCAAGGCCAAGGTTGTAGGGATTATCAAATAGCGCTCAATCGCGGATTTTTGGCGCCTCGTTCCTTTCATTATATAGCCTGTCGTGATAATCGAGGCATTTGGAATATTATCCCTCAATAATATACCCCTTGCAGGCCGCATCTATCGTAATTCATAGGGATTGACATCCAGGAAAATGCTATTATAAACTCCCGCAAGTTTTTATCTTAAGAGATCATATTAATGGGCAGCGATTGCAGTAGTAGTCGACAACAGAACATATCGCTTTGTAGTCTGTAAGCAGCCATTAATTAACTGCTGCATTCTGCATAGCGCAGGTGCGGTAGCTTGTCAGGTGTCAATCTATCCTACCTTTACTTTCAGCAAAATAAGTTGATTTAGTAGCAGCTTCTATTTTTGTTAGAGAGTGTTTTTCTTCATTTTTGTAAGTCGATTATTTGAAATTTAGACATTCAACAGCGGAATGCCTCAATTTTTCTTAAGCTGTCTCTATCCTAATGGATGCTAGGTAAAAACCGTGTATTCAGAATGAATGCATGAATGCCATACAAGGAAAATAAAGCTTAAGAGGGCTCTGTTATGTTTAAAGTAAATTATTTAACTACTTCTAGGCTTCGATTTAATGTCAACGATATCATTGTTCTAGCTATTGTCTTGCTTACCTTGGGTTTGCTTGGCTATGGTTGGCACGATATGCATGCTTACTTTGATGGTAGCGGCATTAGACCGATTACACTGGATTACCATGCATTACCTTATTATACGCTGCGGACTACAATGCGTTTATTGGTCGGTATGGTTTACTCAATACTGTTCGCCATTATTTTCGGGGTATTGGCAGCTAAATATGTGCCCTTGCGTCGGGTGATTTTGCCATTTGTAAACTTCATGGAATCGGTACCTTTAGTTGGTTTTTTGACGTTTACAACGGGTTATTTTCTCGGTCTTTTTCCGCATAGTGTGATGGGTTTAGAAGCCGCCGCTATTTTTGCTGTGTTTACCGGTCAAGCGTGGAATATGATGTTAACACTCTATCAAACCCTGCTCATTGTTCCTGCGGAATTGAATGATGCTACCAATATGTTTCAGTACAATTCCTGGCAACGTTTCTGGCGTCTAGGTTTTGTGTATTCCATTCCTGGTTTACTTTGGAATACGATGGTGTCTCAATCAGCAGCATGGTTTGCAATTCTAGGTACAGAGGCTATTCCCGTGACCGCGAATGATACGGTTAATCTTCCTGGTATCGGTGCGTACATGGCATCAGCCTTAGATCAAGGCAACATGCATGCCGTAGGTTATGCGATTATCGCCATTATTGCCAATATTGTGATACTGGATCAGCTTATTTTTCGTCCTTTAGTTCGTTACAGCAGACGATTTAAATATGAAGAGGTGCCATCACAAGAAAAAGACAGTTCTTGGTTTTACCAGGCGATTGTCTATTCCGCAATAGGCCGTTTAAGCGTTCATATTTGTGCTAAATTCAGTCATTTTTGGTTGTTTATTCTACCTAGAGCTTGGTATGTGTTGCGCATTAATAGGATCACTGCCCAGCTAGCCCGTCTAAACGGGTTTTGGACTAATTTGTGGTATGTAGCCGTTGTTGTAGTTTGCGTCTATTTCGGTCACAAGTTATGGGATTATTTTCCTAAGCAATATTTTACGCATTTGCCGGATTGGATGGGATTAACGGCATTACGTGTGTTGGCAGCGATGCTGTTAAGTATCGCCATCTTTACGCCGCTCGGTGTGTGGATTGGACTTAACCCCAAACTGGTTCGATTTTTCCAGCCAGTGATCCAGATTATGGCAGCTATTCCAGCCAGTATTTTTTACCCTTTCGTTGCTTTGTTCATTGTAATGTTTCATCAAAGTTTAGGTGTATGGGCGATTCCGATGATTATGTTGGGAACCCAGTGGTACATCTTATTCAATGTGATTGCTGGCGCGTCAACTTTACCTGGGCACATGATTGAAGTGAGCCGAATCTTTCATACCCGTGGCATTCTATGGTGGAAGAAATTCATTTTACCCGCGATTTTTCCTTACATTGTGACAGGTATTATCTCTGCGGCCGGTGGTGCTTGGAATGCCGCAATTGCAGCCGAATTACTGAAGTGGAGTGGAAAAACCATTACCGCAACTGGGCTTGGATCATTTATTGCTAATTCAACTGCAAAGGCACAAGGCCCAGAAGCGGCACTGGGTTGCACGATGATGTGTTTGATGGTGGCAGCTTGCATCGTTTTTATTTGGCAACCCCTTTATCGCTATGCAGAAAATAAATTTAAAATTGAATAATTTTAATATTTTGGAGAATTATTATGAAAACAAATAAACAAGTATTAATTGAAACTAAACAGGTTAGTAAGGTTTTTCATCGAGGTAAGAAAGAATTACAAAATGTGTTACAGGAGATTAATTTCAAGGTCTATGAAGGTGAGATCGTTGCATTACTGGGTAAATCGGGATCAGGTAAATCAACTTTGCTCAGAGTAATGTCTGGTTTACTCGCACCAACACAGGGTAGTGTGATATTTGATGGTCAAGAAGTGAATGGTCCCAATAAAGAGATGAGTATGGTCTTTCAATCATTTGCTTTATTTCCTTGGCTGACTATCTATGAAAATGTGGCATTTGGTTTGCAGTCATTAAATTTTCCAATGGATATCGTTCATGAACGTACTTGCAACATGCTGGATCTCATTGGTTTATCTGGCTATGAAAAGGCTTATCCAAAGGAGTTATCTGGCGGCATGAAACAACGCGTTGGTTTTGCTAGGGCATTAGCGGTACAACCCAAATTATTATTTTTGGATGAACCCTTTTCCTCTTTGGATATTTTTACCGGTCACAAACTACGTCAGGATTTGCTTAAGCTATGGATAGATCAAACGATTAATACAAAGTCGATGTTGTTGATTACACATAATGTTGAAGAGGCCGTTATGATGTCCGATCGGGTAGTATTACTTAGCAGTAATCCAGGCCGAATCAGCGGTGAATACCGAGTGACAATATCTAGAGAAGAAAGAACTAAGTTAAATATAATGGATCTCGTTGATCAAATCAGTCATTCACTTAATAAGCAGATTGGCTTGACCAAAGCCGCTTAGTATTGGGGCTTACGATACTATCACTTGTTGGTTTTGTGATAACAAGTGATATAGTGTCCGCATTTAAATGTGAAGCTTAATAATAATCTGATGAAAACCTCTCTTGCTTTAATCCTTTTGCTTGTTTCTTTTACCGTATGTGCAATGGAAAAAGTAGACTCCCTACAAGTTTCAGAATTATTTGTTAATTTAACACACCCTAAAGTGCTTTATGCGGATCATGCTACCTTAGGTTTAATTCCGGCTTCAGTGACTAAGCTTTTCGTTGCAGCGGCCGCACTCGAAAAGTGGGGTGCTTATCATACCTTTGCCACAAAGATTTACCAAAGAGGGCAATGGGAAAATGGAGTTTTAACGGGCGATTTAGTTTTTTATAGTCAAGGCGATCCTGAGTTTACCAATGAAAAAATGTGGCAATTAGTTAATAATCTGCAACAAAAAGGTTTAAAGAAAATTAACGGTAACATTATTGTTAATGCATCTTATTTTGGTAAGGTTATGATCAGCGCGCCAGATCGACTTGCGGCAAAATTTTACTCAAAAGTGTCTTATGATGGGCTTCCTTCTTCGGGAGGAAGCAATTTTGCAACGATTGCCGTGTCTATTTTACCTGGCCAGAAAGTGGGTGATTTAGCTTCACTCAGCATATCTCCTTATCCTGTGCAGAATGCCTATATCAAAGGGAAAGTCTTTACGCAAACAGGCAAAGCTAACACATTGCAATTGAATCGCTTGACTCAAAAGGGAAAGGAAATTATCACCGTTTCAGGAACGATAGGAATTCAGAGCAATCCCGTGATCTTGTATAGTTCAGTAGGTCATCCTAATGTAACAACTGGCGTCTTGCTAAAGTCTTTTTTACAACAAGTGGGTATTATAGCCAACGGAAAAATTAGGGTTGAGTGGGTACCCATAAAAAAAACCGATAAGTTGCTTACGCAGTTGTCAAGCCTATCGCTCATGCAATGTATTCAAGACATGCTGCGCTATAGTAATAACTATATCGCCGATATGTTGACCTTAGATTTATGGCGAGAGAATCAACACGCTGTTATTTCTTCAGTCAAGCTGAATAATGCAGCAAATATTTTGTTAACTACTTATAACGCTTTTCTTGCTAAATCGAGTTTTACTAAGCAGGGCGATCACTCGCCAATTTTGGATAGTGGTAGTGGTTTAACACCAGCAAACCGTCTATCCGCTAGTAACCTTGTTACCTTATTAGAAAAGATGTATCAAAATAAATGTGATTTTCCTATTTTTTACGGTAGCTTAATCGTTCCGGGGCAGCAGACAAGTTGGCACAATATTCTCACCCTCGAGCATCCGTGGATGAGTCGAGTCAGTGTAAAAACAGGTCATATTACTGTACCAAAAATTGTTGATTCGATGGCGGGTTATTTTAGAATGCAAAATGGCGATCTAGGCGCATTTGCAGTGCTATTTAACTATCCTCCTAAAACAGAAAAAGAATCAGGTCAATTTTTTAAAGTGTTGGTCAGCCATTTAGACACGCTATTTAAAACTTATCTTTGAATCTTTAATAGGTATTTTTATTGTAAGTTGATATTTTCATTAGGTACTACGTAAATTATACTAAAGACTTTATAAGCTATAACAAAAGGAGTTGACTATGTTAGATCTAGTTTTAGAAAAATTTGGATTAAACAAAATACAAAGCGCTGCTTTTAAAGAATTACTAGAAGTAACTAACTGTAATAAAAGTTTGCAGGAAACTTTTGAAAGTCCTTTAGCTGCATTGAAATGTTTACTCGAATCTACCCAAACAACCTGGTTGCGAAAAGCAGGTACTGAACGTTGGGATCAAAAAGACTCTAAGGAGATGATTGCAAATAGACAGCGGATTTTAACCTTGTTGAGTCAGTTAGAGTTGCTAGCTGAAAAAAAACCGATGCATAAAAGCTACCGTTATGTTTTATTATTAGGGGCATTACAAGCACGAGTCGAGAGACGCTTAGATTATTTGGGTTTTCTTTTGCAGGGAGGAATGCATTTTAGCCAATTGGTTTTGTTAGGGGGGCAACGTCCGTTAATACAAGATAAAGAACCTATAGCAAATAGCTTAAAAGATGAAGCAACAGAACTCAATATGATGGAATCACTTGTTCAAAAGCGATTGAAGGATTGGCATTTATCAGAGATAGAAATTATACCCATTAATGCGCCTCTTAATGCTGGGAGAAGACCTACAACTTCTGATACAGTGAAGCTATGGCTGGATAGCAATCCAAAACCGGGTAGTGTATTAGCGATCTCAGATCAACCCCATATGAGTTATCAACATGCGGTGCTGTCGAATGCGTTGGCACCCCATTTTACATTGGAGACCATAGGTTGTGCAGCGAGTCCAGAGGTAGAAATAAGTGTAGTCTTGGATGCTTTAGCGCGCCGAATTTATGCACAATATCCTAGCGTGGAAGCTAAATTGACGCAGGATTTAGAGAGTCAAGCTGTTGATGAAGCGAAAAATTCATTCTCTTTTTCGAGATAATTTAGAGTTTTATTCTACTTAAGCTTAATGTGCTGTGTAGTATATCTTTTTTTCAGTAACCACTGCATTAAGTGGAACGTCCCATGTTGAAACAGCAAAAGATTCCACTTTTTGCCATTCATAAGCCAGACCAATTAAGCAAGGCTTAGTTGGTCTAGGGCTTTTTAATAAAAAACTAAACGTTTGGTCATAAAATCCGCCGCCCATGCCTAAACGAGCGCCTTGGCTGGTGAATCCCAGTAAAGGAACGAACACTAAATCTAAATTCCAAGGCTCAATCGTCGATTCTGGTATTAATGGGGGTTCTGGGATATGGAAGCGATTTTTTTTTAAAAGAGTATCTTTGTGAAAAGCACTAAAGATAATTTTTTTTTCCTGTAACACAGGTAAGTAGCAATGTTTACGAGCTTGCCAGATTCGTTTAATGATGGCTTGTGGATTGATTTCGTGATTGATGGCAATGTACGCTGCAATATGCTGACTTTGCTGAAATAAAGAGTTTTGTATGACATGTGCTGTAATTTTTTGGCAGGCAGTGGTTTGATCGCTTAATGTCAATTTTGCACGTTGTTGACGTAATTGTTGCCTTAGTGTTTGTCGAGAATCCATAAAGTGTTATGGCTGATGCTAAAGCTGGAAGGTATCTGATTCACCGGGGTTTCCTGATCCGAAGTTTCAGGTGGGATTAGGTATATCCACTTTAGGCTTCTTGCACTCATGAAAGTAAAGCAAGTATGCGCACCATAAATAAAGAACCCATCCCTATCGCTGTTAATTATCGATCGAAAAACAATCGGAATGAACCAGATACCCAGGTCATTATAATCTATTTTCTGACAATTGGCTCCTAGGAAAATATAGTATTTGTTTTTTTATAGTTTAATTAAGGTAGAAGTGTGCCTGTGAAGCTAGGTGCGGGCTTACACCATGCTAGTTATCTTTTTTATAATGTGTTTGTCCACTATTTCTTTCTGGGCGCGAAACTCCTTCTCCTTCTAAGATGAGTCGGTACCTGTATTAACGTAAGAGAGGGTGGTAAAATACTGTATACCTATTTTTTTAGAGACCCTTATGCAAATCCAGGTCAAAACTCCTGCCTTTGATGATTTTTATCGTTTATTAAACCAAGCAGAGGTAGTGACTTCGCCAGCAGAAATCCATGGCATGTTATGTGGTTTTGTTTGTGTGGGGCCAAAGCTCAGCGGTGGTTTTTGGCTCGATATTTTATTAAAACGTCTAGACGTAAGGCCTAGGTTTAGGTTGGGCCCCAAGGCGCTGTTGTGGGTTTGTACGATGCCGCCTGTAGACAATTAAGTGGTTTACAATCCTTTAAGCTATTGCTTCCCGATGAACAACATGAATTAGAAGAACGTGCTGAAGCCTTGAGCCTTTGGTGTGAAGGCTTTTTATATGGTTTGGGTTTAGGAGGGAGTTCTTTTGATGAAGAAACATCCGATACGGTGAATGAAGCACTTTTTTGTATTGCTGAAATTGCTAAGCTCGATGTTAGCCAATTAGAAGTGACAGAATTGGATAGACTCGCCTATGATGAAGCGATTGAATTTATTACTCAGGCAGTCCCTCTTATTTATGAAGAATTGGTGCATTACCCAACAGAAGGGGGTGCAGGTTCAATGTACCTTCATTAGAAAGTGTTTTCAAATGCACGATGACGGATAAAAGCGTTGTTTTTTCTGTGTTTCGCTACTCACAGGTCTTATGTAGGCTGCTTCGGTACGTTTGCACTACTCGAAAACAGTTTTTTGTTTCGTCCTAGCCCATTTGAAGGTACTTGCTAGAATTTTTTAAAATCTACTCTTTAATATCTATGTTTAAGCTTTCTGAGTTGAAGCATCGGCGCCGCAAATTATTTGCGGCGCTAGGCGATAATGATGCTATTCTCCTTGTATCGGCACCTCAATGCTTACGTAACGGGGATGTACACTATCCTTACCGTCAAGATAGTGACTTCTATTATTTAACAGGATTTCCTGAACCCAATGCGATTGCTTTATTGCTTCCTGATTCTCAGGGAGGAAAATTTATCCTTTTTAATCGTCCTTATGATGCCGTAGAAGCTGTTTGGAATGGTCAGTCTATCGGTCAGGACAAGGCAAGAGAAGAGTATGCGGCGGATGAGGCATATGCTATCGATCAGCTTGAGGACTTATTACCGGCTTATTTAGCCTCGAGTCAACATTGTTATTACTTAGGTGCTAAAAATCCCGCGCTGTTAAAGCGGCTTGATGATATCCTCGCTAAAATGAGCAAATTACCTTCTCAGGAAGGCTTAGTGAGCATGCTTGATACCCTGCACGAAATGCGACTTAAGAAAAGCCCTACTGAATTGGCTTGTTTGCGCCAAGCGGCCTCTATTTCAGCACAAGCCCATTGTTTGGCGATGAAAGCTTGTCGTCCTGGACAATATGAATATCAATTAGAAGCCGAGCTGCTCTATCAATTTTTTCAACAAGGTGGCCGTACAACAGCTTATCCAAGTATTGTTGCTAGCGGCGAGAATGCCTGCATTCTGCACTATACGGATAACAGTGCTGTTTTAAAATCAGGCGATTTAGTACTTATTGATGCGGGTTGCGAATACCAGTCTTATGCCTCCGATGTTACGCGAAGCTTTCCGGTGAACGGGAGATTTAGTCCCGAGCAAAAAGCGGTTTATAACATTGTATTAAAAGCCCAGCAGGCATTAATTGATTTGATAAAACCCGGTCTAGCTTGGGATAAACTACAAGCGCTTTGCGTACGGATTATTACGGAGGGTTTAGTCGATCTGGGCTTACTTAAGGGAAATATTGAAGATATTATTGAGCAAAAGCACTATAAAAGATTTTATATGCATGGTTGTAGTCATTGGTTAGGTCTCGATGTTCATGATGTTGGCTGCTATAAACGCCATTCAAAATGGCGCCCTTTGCAAGCCAACATGGTTTTTACGGTAGAGCCCGGTATCTACATTGCTAAAAGTTCGGATATCGATGAGAAATGGTGGAATATTGGCATACGGATTGAAGATGATGTACGAGTGACCGAGGAGGGCTGTGAGGTTTTTTCACAGGCAGTGCCCAAGGAAATTGCTGATATTGAATCGTTGATGCGCGCATGAAGCAACATTACGATATTCTTATTGTTGGTGCCGGTATAGTCGGATCAAGCTTGGTTTTGGCTTTATCTCATTTGCCTTTACGGATTGCCTTAATAGAAAAAACTCCTGTGAGTTTTAACAGTTTAATTCCTACAACAGAAGGTAAAGCTATTGCTTTAAATCATGCGAGTGTGCGTATTCTGCAAAGTTTGACACCTTGGACAGAGGTATCCGCCTATGCCAATCCAATTGAAGCAGTCCATATTTCTGAGCAGGGTTGTTTTGCTAGCGCTAGAATTAAAGCGAAAGAAATGGGTGTTTCTGCATTAGGTGTTGTGGTTCCAGCAGCACGACTAGGATGGACCTTGCGCAAGGCATTAGTCCAACTTGCCGCACAAACATCGAAGCGGCTGAATTTAACGTTATTTAATCCAGCACAATGCCAAGCCTTGCTGAAAACAGAACAAGGTTGGGAGGCATTAGTAACCACCAAAGAGGGTCTATTACAAACACTTTGCGCCCCTTTAATGATTGCGGCTGATGGTGCAAATTCTATCGTGCGCCAATTATTAGCGATCAATGTAGAGATACAAAGTGAAGGACAAATGGCCTTAGTGACGACACTTAACTTAGCACGTCATCACCAGCATATCGCTTATCAACGATTTACCGAACAAGGCATACTGGCCTGCTTGCCTTTATTAGATAATAAGGTGGGATTTGTTTGGACGGCGACAAAGCCTATTATTGAAGAACGACAATCTTTAACGGAGCCTGAATTTTTAGCGTGCCTACAACAGCTATTCGCTTATCGTTTAGGTCGTTTTTTAGCAAGAGGACCGTTAAGTATTTACCCTATAAAAAGTTTTATGGCTGAACCGCAGGCGCAAGCGGGATTAATATTGCTAGGTGATGCAGCACACACCTTATCGCCTATTGCGGCACAGGGACTTAATTTGGCATTGCAAGATATGGCTGATTTAGTTGATATTCTTACTAAGGTGGTGGCGGCAAAAAAAGAGTTGGCAGATCCCAGTATTACGCAAACCTATTTGGCAGCACGTTTACCTAGGCAAAAACAATTGCTAAGGTTTACAGAAAATCTAACCAAACTATTTAAACATAAATTTTTACCGTTGACTTTGTTACGTAATAGCAGTTTATTAGCCTTTGATTTAGTGACTCCTGTTAAACGAAATGCATCGCGACACCTGATGGGAATTCATGGTCGACTTCCCTCTTTAGTTCGCGGTTTAGTATACCAACAAGAAGAAGAATATGTCGAGATTTAAGCAAATCATTGATAAAGAAGGTAAGGTCCTTTACATAGAAACTAATGCATTGGGACAGGGCTTATTAACGACACCCAAGCTAAATAAAGGCAGTGCGTTCAGTGAAGAAGAGCGTTTGCAATTCAATTTGCTGGGTAAATTGCCTTATGGGATTGAAACCTTACAACAACAAGTCGCGCGTATTTATCAGCAATTCTTAAAAAAAGGTAATGATCTGCAGAAACATGTGTATTTGCGTAGCTTGCACGATACCAACGAGACCCTTTTTTATAAATTAGTCAGTCAGCATCTAAAAGAAATGTTGCCGATTATTTATACGCCTACCGTGGGCAAAGCGGTTGAAGAGTTTAGTCATCAGTTTCGACGCCCTAGGGGTTTATATATTGCCTATCCCGATCGAGAGTATATCGATGAAATGATTGAAAATCGTTTAAACCCAGAAGTCGATATTATCGTTATGACAGATGGTGAAGGAGTTTTAGGTATCGGTGATCAAGGCATCGGAGGTATGGATATCTGTATTGCCAAACTGATGGTATACGTACTTTGTGGTGGAGCTAATCCTCATCGTTTGTTACCGATTCAAATTGACGTAGGGACAAATAATGAGAAATTACTGAATGATCCTATGTATTTGGGTTGGCGTCATCCGCGTTTGGTCGGCAAGCAATATGACGACATGATCGACCGTGTCGTTTCAGCGATTCAAAGGAGAATGCCTCACGTTTATTTACATTGGGAAGATTTTGGTCGCGAAAATGCTCGACGTAATTTACAACGTTTTCAAGATCATTTGTGTACTTTTAATGATGATATGCAAGGTACAGGTGCTGTTACCTTAGCGGCGTTATTAACAGCCATTAAATGTACAAAAATTCCATTAATTGAACAACGCATCGTGATATTTGGTGCGGGGACAGCCGGAACAGGTATTGCCGATCAGCTTTGCGCGGGAATGATGCGTGAAGGTCTCACCCAAGAGGAAGCTTTATCACGTTTTTGGTTAGTGGATAAACAGGGTTTGTTAACGACTAGGCTGTCTGATTTAACCGAATTTCAAAAACCTTATGCACGTTGCGCTGATATTACGGCAGATTTAGAAACCGTTGTCAGAGAGATAAAGCCGACTATTCTCATTGGCTGCTCAAGTCAAGGGGGTGCCTTTAGCGAAGCGATAGTCAAAACGATGGTGGCGGCAGTGGATCGTCCGATTATTTTTCCTTTATCTAATCCGACCGAAAAGGCTGAAGCGACACCCTTAGATCTGCTGCGTTGGACAGAAGGTCGCGCCTTGATCGCAACCGGTAGTCCTTTTGGCAGCGTTGAATTTAACAATAAAACATTTTGTATTTCACAATGTAATAATGCCTTGATTTATCCCGGTATTGGCTTAGGTGTGGTTGTTGCCAAAGCCAAGCGACTGAGTGATGCAATGCTTTGGGAGGCGTGTAAAGCTTTGAGCTGTTATGCCAACATAGAAACGGGTAACGGTGCGCTATTGCCCGATTTCGATGACATACATCAAATCAGCCGGCATATTGCGTTGGCGGTTGCCGAACAAGCACGAAAGGAAGGTACAGCTCAGGTGAGTGAAGCGGTTGATTTTAGCCGATACATAAAAAGTCAGTTTTGGTTACCGCAATATTATTATTACCAATATTCACCTTCATTATGACTGAATTATGAGCAGAACCGATTACGATATTGTCATCGTAGGTGCAGGTATGAGCGGAATTACCTTGGCCTGCCACTTAATTCATCAGCAGGATTTGCGAATTGCCATATTGGATAGAAATAACCGGCCTGTAGCCCAGCTCGATAGGCTCGATAGGCGATCAGGCTACGAATCAGATCTTCGTGTCAGTGCCATTACCCTAGGTTCGCAGCAAATTCTTGAAAAATGTCAGGTTTGGCAGAAACTAGCTAAAGCAAATCTCTCACCTTTTCAAAGCATGGAAGTTTGGGAGCAAGGATCCGCATCCCGCCTCCTATTTGATGCCGCTGAAGCGGGTCGAGCGTGCTTAGGTAGTATAGCGTGCTTAGGTAGTATTGTAAAAAACCACGATCTAGAAACCACTTTAGTTTCACAGGCCAAAACGGCAAGTCAGATTGATTGGTTCACTCCTGAATCATTAATCGGGATTGAGAGAGAAGAAGCCTATATTGTATTATCACTTGCATCGGGCAAGTCGGTGACAACCCAATTATTAGTCGGTGCGGATGGTGCGTATTCTTGCGTCCGGCAGTTAGCCGGGATTCAAAACAAGGAAGTGGACTATCAGCAACAGGCTATCGTTGCCACGGTGAAAACAGAATTTGCACATCAACAAACGGCTAGACAGATATTTTTACCCACAGGACCTTTAGCCTTTTTGCCATTAGCCCACCCTCAGCATTCTTCCATCGTTTGGTCAACCACAGTGGAAGAAGCAGAAAGGCTTAAAACACTGTCCGAAAATGATTTTTGTTTAGCATTAGCCAATGCCTTTGAGCATCGTTTAGGTAAGATTGAAGAGACAAGTCAGCGCTTGAGCTTCGCTTTAAAAATCCAACAATGTGAGCAATATGTTCAGCAAGGTATCGTTTTAATCGGCGATGCGGCCCATACTATCCATCCTTTAGCCGGACAAGGAGCTAATTTAGGGATTGCGGATGCGGTTTGCTTAGCCAATGTGATTTTAGGAACACAACAAAAGCAGCGCTCTTTAGGGACATTACATAGTTTGCGTCCTTATGAACGAGAGCGTCGTTTTCACCATCGCTTGATGGGCGGAGGGATTAATTTCATTAAGGGTAGTTTTGCAGCGCAAAATCCTTTTTTAACGCGTACACGTCATTTGGGTATAGACTTGATAGAAAAAATGCCCTGGTTAAAGCAGTATTTTATGCGTTATGCGATGGGGAATCCCGGAATTTAGGCCGCAGGAGCGGGGCTAATGCTTGGCTGGAGAGAATTTTCTAATTGATTTAAATGGCCAGTTAACCGTTGTAGTAATGGAGCAGGTGTATTGATTTTAAAAAAAGCAGATGGGTTTGATTGAACGTTATTGTTTAGCGTGGCTTTTATAGCCTCAAAATCTCGTGAAATTCTTCCAAGATTGATTATTAACAAACTAAGTTCGTTATTTTCGCTGACAGAAGGCTCAAATAAGCTTAGTTTAGGTTTAATATTATCTACGAAACTGCCGATGCGTACTGTTAACTCTGAGGAAGATACTGCAGTCGATTCCTTTTTAATAAAGGTCTCTATTTCTTGTAGAAGGACTTTCCCATCTTTAAGAAATAAATTCAATTCGCTGGAATTTAACATAAATAGTTTTATTGATGGCTTATCCGATAATGATATCGATAAAATAGCTTAATAACATTAAGGAAGCCTTAAATAAGGCTATTCGGGTTGGTAGGGAAGCTAAGGGGCCAATTTACTTGGTAAAAATATGTATGCGCTGGTTTGCATCCCTGCTAATTTTCCTGTCAGCCCCTTTTCCTATAACAAAAATTAGTTTTTCCACCTCATCTCTTATTGATGAAAAACCGAATGGGAGCTAGGTTGTAGGCATAGGCCAAAGGGGAGCGTGCCACGCCTCGAGTTTTTCCTCTAACTTATCGTGTAGAAGGGCATTGGTAGATTTGTTTTGAAAAAAGGATTGTTGATTAATCGTATTATCCTGCAATTCGCTTATCGATTTTTGTTTTATACAGCCCCATTTTTTTGTTAATTTTAAAAGTTCATCATCTCTTTCCTTCATAATAGTTGCAGTTGATCTATTTTCTGTTAAAGACGTTTGTTGTTGGCCTTTATCAAGGTCGAATTCCCTACATATTTTTATGTGCGCTTCATTTTCTTTAACTCGTCGCATCTCTAGTATAGTTTCATCATATTCCTTTACTTTTATATTCATAGCCTTTTCTATTTCTCTAAATTCAGTAATGAGTTTTTCAAATATATCTATGCGTTTTTCTGTGTCGACTTGTTTTGCCATGCGTTTTTTTTCTTGCGGATAAAATCCAAAGATTTTATAACATAGTTTTCCAAAAAAGTTTTTTCGAGTTGCTTTTATATCTTTTTTTAGTGCTTCTAAATAAGCTTGATGTACTTGAAAAAAATTGTCTAGACTAGCATCTTTATTGATGGAGTATTGGCAACCATAATAGCGGGGACGATTGGTCATAGCATCTTCAAATATTGCTTCAGCCGAAGTTGAAGGGTGATAATGTTTATAGAGCTGATAACAAGCGCCAGTTACGACAGCTAGGGTTGCGGTTATTCCCGCTACAGCTATTAATACAGGGGTTGCCATGGGTAGCATCAAGGTAAAAACGAGACCTGTTGTTACGATGGCTCCAATTAATCCTGTTATACCATATTTAATGGTTTGATCGCGGAAAAATAGCCGAGTCTTAGAGCCCGATGGTGTGGTTAACCATTGGTAGGCATGATAAAAAAATTGGCCTATGTTATAGATCGCACCCATGCTTATTGCTGCAATGAAGAGGCTAGCGATGCTAGCGGGTGATAGTAAAAGTGATAAACTTCCAACAATGGCGGTTAAAATAAGTGTGGTGGTTAATAAAGAAAATAAAAAATCAAATGTTTTTCCTAAATTTTTATTTTTGGCTTTAATAAAATGGTAGAAATTAAAAAGTGTAGTAATAACTTCAGTTATAGCAAGCAGTGGAAACAGTATGAATTTAACAGGTATTTTTTCTAGTATTGATTTTATTCCCTTTATATTCGATTGAAATACCAATACCGTTGCAAATAACGAAGACTTTATCGATTCATTGATAAGAAGTGCATTTTTAGTTTTTGTCATTCTGCTGAACCTTATAATTATCTATAATAGGTAATTATATACCAAACTGTTTGTCATTGCAGCTGTATGACTGTAACGTGTTAATGCATTTTATGAGGATGACAAGAAGTATTTCACAATAATGAGAAAATACATTGAGTTTTGTTTAGTATGTTTGAAAGTGAGGGCGTAGAAAAGGCGTGAAGTTTATTATCTTAGATCGTGATGGCGTGATTAATGATGAGTCTAAAGACTATATTAAATCACCCGAGGAATGGCAGCCGATTCCGGGTAGTTTAGAGGCCATTGCTTTATTGTGCGAAGCGGGCTACACGATTGTGGTGGCTACGAATCAATCAGGTGTGGGTAGAGGTTATTACACGGAAGCGGTTTTAGCGCAGATACATCAGAAAATGTTAGCTTGTGCTAAAGCACGGGGTGGTACAATTGATAGGATTTTTTACTGTCCACATCATCCGGATGAACAATGTTTATGTCGCAAGCCAGCGATCGGTTTATTGACACAGATTGCAGATGCCTATCAAATTAATTTAACAAATATTATTGCTATCGGAGATTCATTGCGTGATATTCAATCCGCTGAGAAAGCGGGCTGTAAGCCAATATTGGTATTAACGGGTAAGGGTAAACAAACGTTAAAAGATAACCCACAATTACGTAATAAAATTCCTATTTTTGCTGATTTATTAGCGGCTGTAAAAGCATTGTTGAAGGAAGATAAGTATGTCTAAACCTAAGCGAGTCTATAGCTGCCAATCTTGTGGTAGCCAATTTTTGCAATGGGCTGGCCAATGTAGTGAGTGCCAAGCATGGAATAGTTTGCTCGAAGAAGTTTCTTTGTCGGTGCGTGCCGCGACTTCACCTCGTTTAAGTGGATATACCGCCGCTACGGAACAAAAAGTAACGGCGTTAAGTGCTATTCAATTGCATGAGATTGAACGATTTTCGTCAGGCATTAAAGAACTCGATCGGGTTTTAGGGGGTGGTATTGTTTCAGGTTCGGTGATCCTGATGGGTGGCGATCCAGGAATTGGCAAATCCACTTTACTTCTACAAAGTCTGTGTCAATTGAGTAAAAGCCATTCGGTGCTTTATATTACTGGCGAAGAATCATTACAGCAACTTGCACTACGTGCAAGGCGTTTAGGTTTACCGCAAGAGAATTTAAGGCTACTGACCGAAACACGTATAGAAAGTATTTTGGCGCATGTGTTACAAGAAAAACCACAGGTTTTGGTTATCGATTCCATTCAAACCATGCATACGGATTTATTACCTTCGGTACCGGGAGCTGTGGGTCAAGTCAGGGAAAGCGCGATGCAGTTAACACGTCTAGCCAAACAAACGGGATTGGCATTGTTTTTGGTAGGCCATGTAACCAAGGATGGCGTGTTAGCCGGCCCTCGTGTTTTAGAACATATGGTTGACACGGTATTGTATTTTGAAGGCGAAACGGATAGTCGTTATCGTTTAATTCGATCGGTGAAGAACCGTTTTGGCGCCGTTAATGAGCTGGGTGTTTTCGCGATGACAGAAAAAGGGCTGCGAGAGGTAAGCAATCCATCAGCCATTTTGTTATCACGTTCTGACGAACCACTTGCAGGAAGTATTGTCACCGCCAGTTGGCAAGGGAGTCGGCCTTTATTAGTTGAAGTGCAGGCCTTAGTGGATACCAACCATAGTGGAAATTCACGCCGGGTGGCGGTAGGTTTAGATAGTAATCGTCTGGCGATGTTATTAGCTGTATTACATCGTCATGCAGGTATAGTGACCTATGATCAGGATGTATTTATTAATGTAGTTGGCGGGGTACGTTTGTTGGAAACCAGTGCTGATTTGCCCGTTTTATTGGCGGCTTTATCCAGTCTGCGCAATAAACCGTTGCCTTACGATTGGTTGGCTTTCGGTGAAGTCGGTTTATCGGGCGAAATTCGACCGGTACCTAATGGGCAAGAGCGTTTGCGTGATGCAGCTAAACACGGTTTTAAATCAGCTATCGTACCAAAAGCCAATATGAGTAAACAATCCCTACACGGTATGACTGTTTTTCCTGTTTCACAACTGTCTGAAGCCATCAAAATAGCCAAAGAAATTGCTGAAACGCTTCAGCCCTCGAGGAACTCTTTTGTTTGCGCAACAGATTGAAAATATAATTTTAATGCTTCTTTATATTCAGCATCATTTGCCGTCGTGTTATTTAACTTATCTAAATTCGCTAACAAGCGTTGTTTAATAAGGATATCGTCATTGAATGCGGTTTGATCTTTATAAACAATAAGATCGTAAACCGCATTTTTTAGATAATTATTGATATAGTTTTTGGTCGCTTGTTCTCCTGAATTGATTAAATCATCTTTGGTTTTTTCATCCAGATGAAAATCTGTTACACCAATATTTTTGTTGATAGGAATAAAAATCGTTTGCATTCCATGATAACGAGCCTTGTTATTGTCTGACAATATATTATTAAAAAGTTCTGAAATATATTCTGTTATCGTAGGACTTGCCATAGGGTTTTGATGGGGAGATGCCCAAAAATAAGAGATGGCTTCTTCTTCGGTATCCATACTTTCTACCCGTAACCCTAAGGTACTAGGATTGATAAACTTGTTCTTTGCTAAACCATAGTAGCCTATAGGCCAGTAATCCGAATGGGAAAACACTTCCATCGAATAATTACTCAATACACCACCATCCACATAACGGACCAAGGTCTTATTTTTTTTCTGTTCTGATGTAGGTTGCCAAATCATTTTTTGTGTTTCTGGATCAATATAGCGTGTACGATAAACGCCAGGAATGCTCATGCTGGCTAGTACCGCATCGGCTATCGGCATTTTACCTGAGCTTTTTTGTTTATAACCTAAGGTTTCTGTAATTTTTTTATCGAAATTAGTGACGGTTACCAATAAATCTTTGAATCTATGGTGAGAGTGCTTAATTTTTTCTTTGTGTAGATCGTCAAAAGTGGCATCCTCTCTTTGCAATTTATCCTTTATCAGCTTATGTAGCCATTGATGGAGTTTTTTTCCGAGATAATACCCTTCTTTATCCCATAGAAGATTTTTTAGATTTTTAAATTTTCCGGTTATTTTCCCCCACCAGCTATTACTACCCTCATGATCTTTAAACTCTTCAAAGTTAACTGCTTTGAGTTCATGTTCCATTTCTGCTTGGGTATAACCTAATGCAACAAATAAAGCGACCATAGCACCGGCAGAGCTTCCTGCGACCCACTCCAATTCTTCTAATAAATTTTGCTCCTTGAGGTTACGTAAGGCACCTACATAAGCAATCCCTTTAATTCCTCCTCCTTTGAAGACTAACGCTTTAATAGGTGGTCGTGGAATGGGAATAATTATTTTTTTCGATTGTTGAGAAAAATCCATTTTTTTCATCCATTTGTATTAAGGTAATAGTATATTTAATAGTTAAAGAGTTATTTATTCAAGTGCAAATTGTAGACGTTAATGGGTGGATCTAAATGTGATAACACAAAAAGCTTTGTGGAATAGTCTTAGATCGATTAAATTGGCTTTAAATCGATTTTTTAGTAAGCATTTTTCTCCAGTTATTATAGCCTTTAATACATAATAAAAGAAAAATAAAATAAAGTAATGCAGTTAAATATAACCCTTTATAGCTATATAATAGGATAGAAAATATATCAACTAAAATCCATAAAACCCAATGCTGTAAATATTTTTTACTCATCATCCATTGGGCAATTAAACTACCGGTTGTAATCCATGCATCGGCATAAATTGTTGTAGAATCAGTATAATTTTTCAATATTAAACTAATAACAATAAATAAAATAGCTGAAATAGCTAAGTTATAATAATAAATAGTTTGTGTAGCCAATTGAATGGCTAGAGGGTTCCTGTGCTTACCTCCGTACAGCCATTGATAAATACCATAGAACTGAAATACTAAAAACACACCTTGTAAACTCATATCGGCATATAATTTAGTGTTGTAAAAAATTATTGAGTATAGAAGAACAGCTATTATTCCAAAAAGCCAATTCCATAAACTTGTTTTGGTTGCCAGATAGACGTTTATTAAACCGCTGGTAAAAGCCAAAATTTCTAAATAAAAAAAGTGCATACGACGAGACAATGAGAGCATTGCGGAAGCAATGCGAAGTTGAGGAGCCCGCGATAGGCGTGCGTTGACGGGCGAAGCAGGAAACGCATCACGCCGTA
>CAYQIM010000040.1:0-4208 GCA_964417555.1 Rickettsiella sp.
CGGCGTGATGCGTTTCCTGCTTCGCCCGTCAACGCACGCCTATCGCGGGCTCCTCAACTTCGCATTGCTTCCGCAATGCTCTCATTGTCTCGTCGTTTGATTCTATGTCTTTTATTTTGAGTTCTAGGTTTGATTCTACGTCTTTTATTTTTAGCGCTAGATTTGCTTCTACTTCTTTGATACTTAATTCTATTTCTTTTAATTTTATTTCAATTCTCCCTTCTGATGCGAAAAGATCTTGTTTTTTACACGTATTGTCATCGACTGCTTGCAAAACAAGTGCAACTTGCAGTTCTGCCTGTTGAGTAGGAACACCGGCTTTTTCTAATTTTTTAGCCCAGCTTAAGGTATCGAATTTCATAACGGCTGCCATAAATTATCCTTTTTATTATACAATTTCTTAAAATTATTGGCGAGATATCTAAAAATAATTATACAAGATAGATAGTATTATAAGGAAGCGTTGTCCTTAAATTGTTTCTAGCGGATCTACGTCGAGTGACCACCTTACACGGCGATGATGACTTAATTCAGGGATCAGTTTTACTAGGGGTTGTAGTAATGCATGCAAATCATTGCGTCTAGTTGTCTGGAATAATAAGTGAGCACGATAATAACCGGCTCGACGTGGTGATAAAGCGGGTATAGGGCCTAATATAGCAACATTTTTTTTTAGTTGGCTAGCATGCTGTTTGATTTCATTTAAAAAAGCAAGAGGATAATCGGAGAGGATAGCTTCTGCATGTATTAATGCTAAGTGAGTGTAAGGGGGTAGCATCGATGATTGTCTTAGGTGTAATAATTTTTCACTAAAACTAAGATAGCCTTCATTCACTAAATGCAATAATAAAGGGTGTTCCGGATGATGGGTTTGAATAAGTACTTCTCCTGGCTTATCTGCACGGCCGGCGCGTCCAGCGACTTGCATAATGAGTTGTCCTGTTCTTTCTAAGGCACGAAAATCAGCACTGAATAAGCCAGCATCGGTTTCTAAAATACCCACGAGGGTCACATTTGGAAAATGATGCCCTTTTGCCAGCATTTGTGTGCCTATTAATATCTGGCTTTCTCCTTTATGTATGTTTTTTAATAGTTTCTCTAAACTGCCTTTGCGCTGTGTGTTATCCCGATCAAGGCGTGTGATGCCAATCCCTGGAAAATATTTGGTTAAGGTTTCTTCCAAACGTTGTGTACCTTGACCTAGAACAACGAGTTGTGGTTGTTGACAGTTTGGGCAATGTGAAGCAAGCGGACAACGGTAGCTACAATAATGACATTGTAAATGCGCCGGCCTTTTATGAAATGTCATTTTCTGATCGCAGCGTTGGCAATTAGCGGTCCAGCCACAAGCATGGCAAATTGTAAGTGGGGCAAAGCCACGGCGATTTAAAAATAAAAGAACTTGGTTTTGGCTTTGCAGATGTTTTTCCATGCTCTGTAAGAGCAGAGAAGAAAATCCTTGCTCAAGCTTTTGATGGCGAAGATCGATAAAGTGCAACGTAGGTTGCAATGCTGCGCCAGCTCGATTTGGTAATGATAAAAAGTGATAACGTTGTAGGTTAGCATTGGCCATACTTTCTAGCGACGCCGTCGCAGATCCTAATATAATTGGGATTTTTTCAAGCTTAGCGCGCATTAATGCTAAATCGCGTGCGTGGTATCGTAGCCCTTTTTGTTGTTTAAATGATGAATCATGTTCTTCATCAATGATAATCAGGCCAGGGCGGTATAGAGGTGTAAATAAAGCAGAACGCGTTCCCATAATAATGCTGGCCGCGCCACTTTGAGCTAATTGCCAGTGTGATAAACGTTGTTTGTCAGTCAGCCCAGAATGAAATAATAATAATGGTTCTGAAAAACGTTTTTGAAAACGCGCTACCATTTGTGGTGTCAAGCCAATTTCAGGGACTAGTACTAAAATTTGTCTTTTTTGTTGTAAGACTGTTGCAATGATTTCGAGATAAACTTCTGTTTTACCGCTTCCCGTGATACCGTGCAGTAAAAAAGGCTTAAATTGTCCTAATGATTGCCTTATTGTATCTACTGCGGCTTGTTGATGTGTATTTAATATTACATTGTCTGACGCGTTGTAACTACTATCAGAAGCTTCTGGCAATAAAGTTTTAGACGAGATAATTTTTTTTTTAGCTTTTCTTCTCAATAAAGGAGGTAGCGCATTTGCAAATACTTCACCGAGCGGGTAGTGATAGTAACGGCTTGTCCATTCAAGTAATTGCAATACGGAATCCGGTAACAGCGGAGTTTCATCAAGGATCGCTATCGCTGTTTTTAGTTGTGATAAAGGTAGCTTGGATGTTTCACTGACTTCGATTAAAAAACCAATTTTCTCCTGCTTGCCAAACGGAACTAATATTCGCAGCCCCTTTTTTAGCTCAATGGGCGAATCTTTAGGGGCTAAATAATCAAAATAGCGATTTATCGGGACTGGAAGTGCAACTCGTAAGATAAATGACATTTACTTAACTTGCTAAAATCTGTTTGAGTGATTCCCATACTGTTTCTGCAGACATTGTTAATTGAGAGCCTGGTGATTGTATATGTTGTTGTGATGGTCCTATCGTTCCTATTAGTTTAGGGTCGGTTGGACCATATAAAGTGATTGTTGGTGTTCCTAAAGCAGCAGCTAAGTGACTTAACCCCGTATCTACACAGACTGTTGCCTTGGCTTGCACAAACAGGCGGCCTAGTTCGGGTAATTTTAAATGCGGTAACACATGGGCTTGTGGATTGTTAGCACAAATTCGTATGGCGCGTTTTCTCTCTTCTTCGTTACCCCAGGGAACAAATACAGGTGTACCTTCCTGCGTTGTTTTTTCTAATAGTAAAGACCAAGAGGCTTCTGGCCAACATTTGGCGGACCAACTTGCATTAGGTACAAATACAAGATAATTTCTTGGTAACTTTAGATTTGTTAGGCTTTCTAAGCTTAAGCAACTTTTATTGATACCATAATAGGGTGAAGTTTCTGGTAAGGGATATTCTAGTGCTTTAGCAAACAATTGACGTAGCCGATCAATGGCATGCTGTTTTCGCGGTACTGAGAATTTTTTTTGATAAGCGAGATCGGCGAAAACTTCTCTTACCGAATTTTTATCCATGCCTAAACGATAGCCGCGACTTAGGCGCGTTGTTATTGCACTTTTTATCGAGCCTTGTGCGTCAATGACTTTGTCATAGTGCTGTAATCGTAATTGTTGATAAAATTTTTTTACTTCACCCTGCTGTAAACTTTGTCGGATTTGCTTTCGCCAGCGTCGTAAAGCAATGGGTATGATTTGATTCACGCCTTTATGCCATTTGGGAATCTCTGTAAAGGCTTCTTCAACCACCCAATCAAATTGGATACCAGGTCGTGCTTTGATTGCATCGCTGATAGCCGGTAGTGTATGGATAATATCACCCATAGAAGACATTTTTATGATTAAAATACGCATGAGAAAATAATTATCTCTTAAAAAAGGCGACGCCACTAAGCTAGCATAAAGTTCATTGACTTGCGAAGTGCTTAAGGCTGCATTAGACTGATGCCACTTGCTTTGACTCAATAGCAAAGACAAGTTGAACGTTTAACATACAAATTAACTTAGAAAGCGTTTTCAAATGTGCTAGGACGAGACAAGAAACGTTGTTTTGCGAGTATTGCAACGGAGCATACATGAGGTATGTGAGTAGCGAAACGCGGAAAAACAAGGGTTTTTGACCATCATCGTGCATTTGAAGATGCTTTCATAATGAGGACTTGATCATGCGACAGGTACCTAGTTATTCAAGCCACATCTGTAGATGCAGGGTGGTCAGTGAATAGTCAGCTTTTTTCTCAAAAAAAGAAGGATCGAGAGAAGATCGTTATGCTGACTTGTTATGACTATACCACAGCAAAAATTCTTAACGATTCTTCCATAGACGCTTTACTCGTTGGCGATAGCTTAGCCATGACTATACACGGTTTTAAAGACACCGTAATGGCGACAGTGAAGATGATAGAATTGCATACCGCTGCCGTGAGTCGTGGTGCCAATTCTAAGTTTATCATCAGCGATTTGCCTTTTTTAAGTTATCGAAAAACACTCAGTAAAAGTGTTTCTGCCGCCGACGAGACAATGAGAGCATTGCGGAAGCAATGCGAAGTTGAGGAGCCCGCGATAGGCGTGCGTTGACGGGCGAAGCAGGAAACGCATCACGCCGTA
>CAYQIM010000041.1:0-2450 GCA_964417555.1 Rickettsiella sp.
GACGCAGGACGAATCGCGGCCTAATTTCAGTCGCGTGATGCGAATTAATTTTGGGGACACGATGGCCAAAATTTTTCATGAGCATAGCGACTCGCTTGGTTAAGCCAATTAATAAAAACGGTTAGTAGCTTATTTGAACGGTTAAATTTCATTGGCTTCCTTGACTTTTTCTGTTGATACGGCGGAGGTAATTAGCTTTTTACTATGACTATATTGTTTTTGCTAGTTCTGATGCATAGCCTAAGTAATTAAATGGTGTTAAATCGAGCAGCTGTTGCTTTGCGGCATTGGGAAGTTTAAGTTGGTGAATAAACTGATGTAACGTTTCTTTATCAAGTTTTTTCCCACGAGTTAGGGCTTTTAATTGCTCATAAGGCATTTCAGCGCCATGTTTTCTTAACACAGTTTGAATCGCCTCTGACAGTATTTCCCAATGTTGGTCGAGGTCTTCAGTTAATTTTGTTTCATCAATAGCAATTTTTTCTAAACCGGATTGTAAACTTTTATAGCCGATTAAATTGTGCGCAAGTGCAACACCTAAATTACGCAAGAGCGTAGAATCCCTTAAGTCTCTTTGCCAACGCGAAATAGGTAATTTAATAGAAAAATGATGGTACAAACAATTAGCTAAGCTAAAATTACCTTCCGCATTTTCAAAATCAATGGGATTAATTTTATGCGGCATCGTGGAGGAACCTGTTTCTTGTTCTTTTGACTTTTGCTTAAAATAACCTAATGAAATATAGCTCCAGATATCCGCGGACAAATTAATTAAAATGCTATTTATTCGCTTAAGTGCATCACAGTACTCCGCAATATAATCGTGCGGCTCAATTTGTGTTGTGTAAGGATTCCAAGTTAGGTTAAGTGAAGTAACAAATTGTTTTGCAATCTCTGGCCAAGATAACGCTGGATAAGCAATACGGTGTGCATTGTAATTACCGATTGCACCATTAAATTTACCCCGTATGGAGACTTCAGAAAATTGTTCAAGTTGTACGTTTAAACGGAATGCAAAGTTGGCTAACTCTTTACCCATGGTAGTTGGTACAGCGGCTTGTCCGTGCGTACGAGCAAGCATGGCATGTGAGGCATAATCTTTAGCCAAGCTTTTTAATTTAGCTATGAGTTTTTTAATACAAGGGATTAAACAATTTTCTCTGGCCTCTTTTAGCATCAAACCATAGGCAAGATTATTAATATCATCTGATGTACAAGCAAAATGAATGAATTCACTGCTATTTTTAAGCTCAGGATTTTTGAGTATTTTTTCTTTTAAAAAATACTCAATAGCCTTGATATCATGGTTCGTTGTTGCTTCTAAGGCTTTAATCTGTTGTGCATCACTGAGACTAAAATTGTTAAAAATCGCATCCAATTGTTGTTTTGTATTTTCTGAAAAAGGGGTAACTTCCTTAATAGTCGGGTTGTCCGCAAGGGTTTGCAACCAACGAATTTCAACTAAAACTCTAAAACGAAATAAAGCATATTCGCTAAATAAGGGGCGTAATTCCGATGTTTTATCAAAATACCGCCCATCGACAGGAGAGATTGCAGTTAAAGGGTTTAGTTGCACGACCACCTCGTTAAGCTAAATTTAAATAGACTCTTTACAATGAATTTTTGGCAGCAATGCTGCCAGTTTCTCAATTTTCATGTATTTCATATACATTGTATTTGTTCCATTTTTGGGGCGTCTTGCTAAAAACGCAGTTGCTGAGAGTATAATCCACTCTGTAATTAGAGTGGGTGAGTGTCATCCTCTTCTGCGTTAAACTGTTCTGACTTGTCTCGTCGTTTTTCCTTTTCTTTTTGCTTATGTTTATTGATTTGCAGTTCCATTTTGTCAATTAAATTATCAATGGCCGCATAGAGATCTTTAGATTCAGCACTTGCGTAAAACTCGATACCATGTGCGTGTATTAAAGCCTTGGCAACTTGTTCTAAATTTTCTAGGCTTAGTGTTACATGTATAGAAGAAGATTTACTTATGATGTGCTCTAAGCGTTTAAATTTATCTAATATATATTGTTTCAGAGCATCGGTGACTTCTATGCCATCATTTGTAATAGTAATTTGCATGAGGAACCTCTTACGATTTTAAAATTTTATAGCTGTCTTTCATTAGTATATACCCATCACTTGAAGTTGCGAACTTGCAACTTCAAGTGCTTTCCTTGCGCGATGAGGATTTTCAAGGAGAGAACCGCGATTCTTTCCTTGAATGACGGAGCAGAAAATGGGTTTTCGCCCGTCATATGGTAGGGTATACCGCTCGCTTTGAATTTGATTAGTTCACATTTTCAAGCACGAGCGGTATATACTTATCACTCAAGTTGCGCAGTTAGCTCGTTCGACGAGACAATGAGAGCATTGCGGAAGCAATGCGAAGTTGAGGAGCCCGCGATAGGCGTGCGTTGACGGGCGAAGCAGGAAACGCATCACGCCGT
>CAYQIM010000042.1:0-2585 GCA_964417555.1 Rickettsiella sp.
CGGCGTGATGCGTTTCCTGCTTCGCCCGTCAACGCACGCCTATCGCGGGCTCCTCAACTTCGCATTGCTTCCGCAATGCTCTCATTGTCTCGTCGAACGAAGCGGCTAAAAATTAATTTTTTCAGCATTCGTTAAAAAAGGTCAGTGTATACACTGACCTTTTTTATACTGGACTTACACAAAAAGCAATCCTTGGCGTAGCACTTTATTTTATTGTTGGACGACTGGCTCAAGCATTTCTACTATTAGCTGCAAGGTTTTACGTCCTTGATAGTAATTAACACCTAAACGATAAGTCGCCATCACCTGTTCAACTCGATGATTAGGCCAGTGACTGAGTCTAACGTTAAAAGCGATGGCTTCTATTTGATAACCCGACTCCAATAAACTTAATGTCATTTTCAAATGCTTATTACCCACTAAACGCTGAGATAACAAATTGAAACGCCCCTCAAAAAGAGGTTCTGGAAACCCTTGGCCCCACGGACCCGCTTGATAACGCAAAATCTCTGCTAGGTTTAAGCAAAAATCGGCATATTCTAATTCACCATCCGTATAACATCGACCTTGCAAGGTCGCTTCATCCACTTTATCTAATTCCAATTGAAAAAGTTCAGAAAAATTAGCAAAATTTTCCCGTCGTAAGGTCAAACCGGCCGCCATCGCATGACCACCAAATTTAACCATCACTTGTGGCGCGCGCGTTGCAATCGCTGCTAACACATCACGGATATGCACGCCAGGTACAGAACGTGCTGAACCCTTTATTTCATCACCCTGCTGACTTGGTGCAAAAACAATACTGGGTCTATATAGATGTTCGGTAATACGTGCAGCAAGTAAACCAATAACACCCTGATGCCAACGTCCATCAAATAAACAAATACCTTTTTGTAAAGGTTTTTTCGCTATCATTTTATCTAATACCACAAATGCCTCACGCCGCATTCCTTCTTCAATCGTGCGCCGTTCTTCATTTAATTGACTCAACTTGACAGCTGTTTCATACGCTTCATTGTCGTCACTGGCCAACAAACAAGCAACGCCTAATGACATATCTGCTAAACGCCCCGCTGCATTCAAACGCGGTGCAACGCTATAGCCCAGATCACTGGCGATAAGCTGATCCACCTGGCGTTTAGCAAGTTTAAGTAAAGCATAAATCCCTGGCCGAGCTTTGCCGGCTTTAATCCATTGTAGACCTTGCTGCACCAGTAAGCGGTTATTATGATCCAAAGGCACCAGATCAGCGACCGTTCCCAATGCCACTAAATCCAGAAATTGCACCATCGAAGGTTCGCGCTGAGTACTTTCATTAAACCATTGCTGTTCGCGTAGGGCGTGGCGTAGGGCGAGCATTAGATAAAATATAACACCTACTCCCGCTAAATTTTTACTGGGAAACTCGTCACCTGCTTGTTGCGGATTAACGATGGCATCCGCCTCCGGCAAAGAAAGTCCTGGCAAATGGTGATCGGTAATAATGACCTTTAAACCGGCTTCTTTTGCTGCCGCGACACCATCATGACTCGCGATACCGTTATCGACGGTAATAATCAAATCCGGCTGTTTAGTCGCTAACGCCAACGCAACAATTTCGGGAGTTAATCCGTAACCGTATTCAAATCGATTCGGCACCAAATAATCCACGTATTCCACGCCAAAACTTCGCAAAGCACTGACCGCCAACGCACTACTCGTTGCACCATCACTATCAAAGTCACCAATGATAAGGATACGCTGTTTTTGCATCAGTGCTGTCGCCAAAATAGATGCCGCAATTTCTATCCCTTTTAACGATCGATAATGCAGTAAATGGGTTAAACGATAATCTAAATCATGCCGAGACTGGATACCGCGTGCAGCATAGATTCTAGCTAAGACAGGGTGTAAATCTTCCAATAGAGGAAAACCCGCCGTCGAACGACGTAGACATATTTTTTGCATGACTAACTCAATGAATAATAGGTATAATTTACAATGAACTGGTTCAATCTGATAATCATTTATGGAATTACAGCAAGACACTGGCGAAGGTCAATATCATATTCGTGGCTACGGTGTAGACTTTATTCAAATCAATGATGAAAAAATTCACTATAGTATTATTGTGACGCCAACTAAACTTATCACCTGGCCGCCACAATCACTTTCTGAACTCAATACCTCACATTTTTTACCACTCTACGATTTGAAGCCCAGCATTGTTCTCCTCGGCACAGGACAGAATTTATCCTTTCCAGCACCGGCGCTTTTAGCAGATTTTTACACTAAAAAAATTGGCATTGAAGTGATGACTACAGCAGCGGCTTGTCGTACCTATGCCGTATTAATGGCGGAAGGACGCAAGGTTGCTGGCGCTTTATTGATCCGGTGAAAATGGCAACTCATTTTTTCACTTTTCTTTTTGAATAGGATCACGCGCATAAACATCATCCCAGAAATGTAAAGTACCCATTTTATCAACCCAAGCGGTGATGTACGTTACAAGCGAGTCGCTATGCTCATGAAAAATTTTGGCCATCGTGTCCCCAAAATTAATTCGCATCACGCGACTGAAATTAGGCCGCGATTCGTCCTGCGTC
>CAYQIM010000043.1:0-51161 GCA_964417555.1 Rickettsiella sp.
AAAAAAGACGAGAGGCTTTTAGAGCTCTATTTAAGCAATTAAGCAGAGAATCTCGTCGTTATATGGTAAAATTTGTAATAAACGAGACCCAAGATGAGAGTAAACCAGAAGCAGTCGATGAACTTGTTCATATTCTCACCACTGATCTACCAGAGGATAAAGATATTATCATGACATTTGCACAACAACTTGAACAAAAAGGCCTACAGCAAGGCCTACAGCAAGGCCTACAACAGGGCCGAGAAGAGGGCCGAGAAGAGGGCCGGCACGAGGAGGCTATAGCTATTGCTAAAAATATGTTAGCCAAAAGATTTGACCATAAAATTATCAAGGAAATAACAGGATTATCCGATCAAGATTTACTCAACCTCGAAGATTAATATATCTCCTAGAAGAGGAGAAAAATATGAGCTACGTAACAAGTTTTGAACGCATAAGTCGTGAAGAAGGCCTACAGCAGGGCTTACAGCAAGGCCGAGAAGAGGGCCGGCATGAAGGTATTTTATTGATTGCCAAAAGGCTTTTAACTGAAGAAGGCATGCCCCCCTAAGACTGTCCAAAAGCTAACCGGCCTACCTGAAAATGAAGTAATGGATTTAGTGAATAAACACTAATGTCAAACGAACGATTAGGTATTATCTGTACTTAGTCCTTTAAGCCATAAGAGTTACTTTTAAAAAAAGTACTTTAGGTAGTAGTTCTGTATCAGAATTATTCTAAATATAATATATCTATATCTATTCCCAAGCCTTCTAAATTATGGATGATCAAGATTCCTTTACCTTGGATTCTAAGCTCTTAGGAAAAACAGTCTTAGAAGAAGGAGAAATCTTTCTAGGCCTCATTGATAGAATGGAGCAAGAAGAAGGAGAATTTTTTACCCTTCAATTTTTCATGAATTATCTACAACTCATTTCGATCCACTATTTCTTTGGCCTAGAAGATGCAAGAAATAATACATTAACTATTGATGACTTAAGAAAACAATAGAGATAAATTTTCAAATGCTTCAAGAGAGCATCATCAATAGGCTTACTTCTATGACTAAAGAAAGACAGTCTAAAGCCAAAACCTTACATTAATTTAGAGGGAGTTATTATGGAACTTGATAAACACGTCAAACAACAGTTATTTGCTTTTCTTAAACAAGAAAACATAGACATCGAAAGAGATAGTCTTGCAATCGGTGAGCAACAATATGAGAGATTAAAGAAAAAATTAATAGAATTAGGTTTGTCTATCGAGGATTTTGAAAAAATATCAAAAAAATCCTTTAGTAAAACGACTGACCTAGAAATATGTAAAGAAATTGATTGCCATTTAAAAGATCCTTTAGGTGAAATAGTTCAATTTTTGCTCTATGTTTATAATAAATATGGCGTTAAATTTAAAAAGTTAGCAGCTAATGCGCTAATTAATAACCTATTATTTAACGTATTTGCTGAACGTTTCGTAGAAGAAAAAATTGATGTACAAGATAGAAAAAAATATATTAAAGATTTTTTAGAAACAGTAGAAGCTGAACTTATATTTTCTCTGACATATTGTGATCTTGTGACAAAAACCAATGTACTATCAGCTTAACCCAAACTGGATTATGCATCTGTAAATAACTATTTCTTGAAGAAGATCGAAGAAGTTCAAAAAAACCTAATACAAAAAACATGATCTCCTTGAGCTTCTTCGACAAAATTTGAACAACTGCAGACAATCAGGTTATGGTAAATTAATTCTTTAATACATAAATATAAGGAATTACCATGCACACTGATTTAGAAAACCAAATAGAAGAAATTATTAATAATTATTGTGAAGCAAAGAAGCTTGATCAATCGACTAAAGATTTTATTATTAAACTTGTGGAATCGGTTTCTAAAAAAAGCAGCTAAACGAGATGTTTGTAAAATAGCTTTACACATGTACAACGATGGTGTTGATTCCTGCAACATTAGAAATTATACAGGGTTAGAAGAAGAGGAATTAATAAGCTCAATCTACTCTAATAAATTTTACAAATAAATAAAGGAAAAAATCCTTGCGGGACTTTTGCGGGACAAAGTGAGATTTTGTTATACATTGTTCTACAAATTGTAATGAACGCCACCATGAATAATCTTCTTTTTTCAATAACTTACAATTTAAGCTGTGGCCTTTTAATCTATTGGTCGATGGTTCGATTCCATCACGGCCCACCAGTCATTCAGTCATAAGAAAGACTTTACTTCGATTTTAAATAGGGATAGTCCTTTATTTAGGTTTGTTGATTCTATTTATTGATTTTTCTATATTTAGTTAATTAAAAGATATTTTATCTAAAAAATATATATTAAAATAAAGTTTCTAAAAATTTAAAAAAGGATTATTTTATGAAAACTCAATCTATATTAGCTTCGGTAATACTCATTGGTGCTTCTGTAATGGTATTACCTAGTTTTGCTGGTACAAGTGAAAATGCCGATGGTTGCTATTGGGAAAACATGGGCGGTGATTATCAATGGACATGTCATCCTCAATATTCTTTTAGAAATAGAGGTGAGTTTATGCGACCGAAATTTAAGAGCTCTGAATAAAATTTAGAAGCGGAGTTATATAAATTAAATAAATTAGAAACAATTATTGAAGAAGAAAAAGCTAGTGTAGAAGAAAAATTAAAAGGATAGATTCGTTGGCCCTGAGATTTAAACAGCCTGGTAGATGAAAGTTTTAATTTTATCTATCAGGTTTTTTATGTGTGCAATAAATAGTTTAGAAACGATGTGTTAGGTCGGTCGCTGCGTTGTATTTTTTTTAAAATTTTTTTATATACTGATGGCAGTAAGGTTGTTTGCCATTTTTTTCATAATAATTTTGATGGTAGTCCTCTGCTTTCCAGAAGTGTGTAGCGGGGGTGACCTTGGTAGCAACTTGGTAACCCTTGTCTTTTAAAATACAGATAAGTTTTAAAGCAATTTCTTTTTGCTTGGCGGTAGTATAAAAAATTTCTGAACGGTATTGCTCGCCGATATCGGAACCTTGTTTATTCTCTTGTTCCGGATCATGGATTTCAAAGAAACGTTGGGTAAGTGCTTCATAGCTTATTTTGTTGGGATCAAAAATGATTTGTACCGCTTCAGCATGGCCAGTACGATGGTCGCTTACAGCCTGATAAGTGGGATTGGGGGTGGTGCCGCCGGTATACCCCGATACTACCGAGATAACGCCCGGTAGATATTTTAGTAGATATTCGACTCCCCAAAAACACCCGCCAGCAAAAATAGCTGTTTCAGTTTGAGTCCCGTTCTTTGTATGGGATAAGTTTTTTTCTGGCTGTGCTTGCTGGAATTCCAAAGCAATTGAGTTAACACAATGCCGAATATTTTTAGGAGTAAAACCTTCGCCAGTAAATAAATGGCCAAGATGCGCACCGCATCTAGCACAAGTAATTTCTGTACGATGCCCGTCAGCATCCGGTAAGCGTTTAATGGCATTGGGTATCTCATCATCAAAACTAGGCCAGCCACAGCCGGCATCAAATTTATCTAAGGAGCGATATAACAAGGATCCACATTGCTTACAGGAATAGGTCCCTGCTTCATTAAACTGATTATATTTACCAGAAAATGGACGTTCGATGCCTTTGTGTAAGATGACTGCTTTTTCTGTCGGTGAAAGTTTTTTCATAACAAAATTATATCAAAGTTAGCCAATAGTATCGGCTTTGTATAAAAATTGTTCATTAAATGCTCCATCAGCAGACATATGAATTATTAATTAAATAATAAAAATTATTCAGCATTTTAAATGCTGAATAATTTTTATTGGGCAAGTAATAAATAATTTAAAAAATTAAAAACATTAATATTTTTAATAAAAATCTCAGTTAGGTTTTGGTTTAAATTATTTATTTTTTCAGTAGATCCTAATTTATATAGCATGATCAAAATGATTAATAATAAATTTTCTATTATAAAAAATAATTTTTTATTTGTTAATATATTTTTAATATTGAAGGCATATACTCCAAAAAATTATTTTATTGCTTAATTTTTTTGGAGTTTTTTATGCCAATCGATTCAAGAAAAATAGACACGATTGTGAATACAATCTGTGAATTATTTAAGGAAGATTTCAAAGATTCCATAAAAATAACAACTCTACTTAAATCTGCAGAATCAAAAAAATTGCCAGATTTAATAAAAAAAGCAAAGGAGGCTTATGAGGAAGCTAAGGAAAAACAACGTACTTCGAGGGGTAAGGAAAGTGAAGAATTTCGAGAACAAAAACAAAGGTTAAGAACAAAATGGGAGGAATTAAAAACTAAAAAATTAAAAGATAGTAAAATAGCGATAAATTGGGAAGAACTGCCTAAATTTATAAGATTTTTATTGACGTTTGATGAATCCAAAATCCAAAATAAGTATTTTTCTGATTATCCCATTATTAATGAAGGGAAAACAGCAAAATTACCGGCCGTGGTAAAAAATTGTTTGATTTTTAATGACCAAGAAAAGCTGCCTTTTTCCTTACACTTAGCAGATGACCAGGGAAAATTTTTTAATTTGCTTGGTTTATTAAAAGAAAAAGCGGCTTGGGTTTTTTCTGCCCTAGAGACGGCCTCCGTTGAAGAGTGCAGTAAAAAATCGTGTATGGCAATAAGGTACCTCTATAGCACGATTAAAAAAGTGTATATCGATTATCTTTTTGAACAAATGTGTACTGGCCTTAATGGTGGTGTTTGTCATCGCGAAGCGGCCCGATTTATAGGTGGTTATTCGACCATTTTATTAAAAGAAAAATATTTTGAGCAAGATTTATCAAATTCTACTTCCGGCTTACAAGAAAAACTTGGTCAAGTTTCTTATGCCAATTATCGATTTACGATAGTTGATATGTATCGTTACTTGATGCGTGCCAGCTTTTTACAAGCGCAGCAAGCGTTCCAAGAAATTAGAATTCAAATTGTACGTCATCTCGAAGAAAAAATATGGTGTTCTAAATTAACCGTTATCAATGCCAGTGAATTAAACAAACTACCCCGTAATCAGCTAGATTTTATTTCGCTGATGCTAGTGAATTTTGGTGATGAAAAAAATACTAAATGGGGTTGTATTTATAAAACGGCAGGCAAATGGCGAGCTTACTTACCGGAAGGGCATGATGTAGGTGAAATAACATTAGGGAATATACCCGACGTAGATGCGAGCGAAGCAGTAAAGAAAGCTTCGCAACCGCTTAACGTTGAAATAAATACATTTCCTTTAGATTTTGCTTCACAGAAGTTGGGAGATGTCTGGCAGCGATCGCAATATAGTTTGCTAGGTAAGGTTATTCCAGGCTTGTTAAGCGAGCAGAATATTGCCCAATATAGGCATGAAGTCGATTATCAGGTGATGCAAGCTTATGTCATTGAACAGATGGCTGGGTCGACAACAAAAAAGTCATCATTACATCATTCATTGGTGCTAAGCCAACCTTATGCAGATAAATCCGCAGAAGAAATGATGGCGTTATCCGCTGATGATTTGGTAAATTTCCCATCGCCATTTAAAGAACAGCTTCCTAGTGCAATAAGTTACGAAAAAATATTACAATTTTATGATGATAATATCATAACACGTGAACCAAATAGTAATAAATTATTATTAAAGGTTGGCAGTACTTATCAATTAGCGTTGGGTTTATACCGTAATCAATTAGCTCAAGTGGTTATTGAAAAGAGTAAAGCAGCGAAATTTTCTAATATTGAGAAATTTTTACAGCTGAGTAAACTTTTTTTACAGTACGATCCGTATATTCTTTCCTTCCATTGTGAAAAAGAAGTTAATGCTGAGCTTAAGATTTACGGGGATAGTTGTGCGGCACGTAATCGTTTATTAACCGCTGTTCATGGTAAGCCTATCGCGGAGTATTATAACTCGGTTGATAAGCGTAAATTACTATGGCATCACGCTGCTATCACGATGTTGAAATTTTTTCAGCAGCCTGAAATAAATGCTGAATTTATCCAATCATACGTTGCCTATAATGAAAAGTGGCTGGCGGACTGTCATTATCAATTTAACCAAACAATACAAGATAGTTCACTTTGGCAATTTATGCAATTTACCCAAATGGGTAAGCAAGGATTAGATTATTTCTTTAAAACGCTGACGGCAAATAGCGTAAATTTAAATGCCTGTTTTGATTTAAAAGGGAATCGATTTGAAGGTGATATTACCCCCTATCTTCATGAGCAATTAAATAATTATTTTACCAAGCATGCAGAAAAACAGGTAAAGCATTCCTTATTCAAACAATTGGCACTCATTCTGCCTACCGATAAGTCATTGGATAGTCAATCCATTGTGAAAATACTGGGTTTGCTTGATGAGAAAGACAATTTTTCTCTGCAACAAGCATTAGTCTTACACAATTTTGATTTAAATAATGCTCAGCATCAAACGTTATTTTCTGAATTAGAAAAGTTTATTAAGACGCATAAAATAAAAACCCAGATCGTTATTCCTAATCTCGATCGCGCTGATTTTAGCGATAAGCAAGCCCTCTTCAAGGGACGATATAAAGCGTTACAAAATAACATAGTGAAGCATCGGCAGCAGGTACGGCAGCCGCAATTAAAGGAAAATACGCAGGCGTTAGAAAAATTACAAGTAACGGAATGTTTAATCAGTGATGGGCAGGGATTAAAAGGCGATAAACATTGGCCATTAATTATTAAACGCGATACAGCAATTCAGCAACAACAGCAACAACAAGAACAACAACAGCAGCAGCAACAACAAGAACAACAGCAAGATCAGCAGCAGCAGCAAGAACAAGAAGAGCAGCAAGAGGCGCATATCGCCTCTTATGAGGGCGATGAGGGCGAACTCATAACGCGAGAAAACATTAAGCTGAAGTGTGGTGGTGCTTGGGGTAGCTTATCGAAAGAAAATCAGTCGTTGCTAGGTAATGAAGAGGATTTAATTACTTTATTTAATCGCTTAGTAGGAAGTGGGCAAGATGCGGAGCACGTTATCGCTAAAGTTGAGCCAGCAGCGATGGATAAAATCCTGGCGCATGCCGCTAAGTTCCGTTTTGGGGTGATGTTAAATAATTTGCCGGCTGGATTTTCGTTAGCAAAGAGCCAGCAAGATAATCGTTTAATCTTACGTTATAGTGCTCAGCAAGAACAACTCGATCTCGTTAAACGTAAACAATTAGGACAGCGTGCTAATCCATTTACGCTTAAACTTGAAACAAAAATGCCAGCGGTTTTGGTAGAAGGCGATTATCGACTACATGATGAATTGGTCGCTAAGCAAAAATTACCGGCATTGGCTTTATGGAATGAATGGGCTGAAGAAAATCTTGAACTCAGAAAAGAGTTACTAACCGCATTCAACAAGATTTCTGCTGAGCAAGCGGTTTATTTATTCAATGGTGATGGCAATCAAGCGGATAGTGGAGGAAACAAAAGAAACGCCGCCTTACACATGCAATCTTATTGTGTAGATCAAAAACCTGTCTTAAAAAATGATCAAATTAAAGTACGCACATTATTAAAAACTTGGGTAGAAAGTTGGAAAACAAATAAACAACATACCTTATTATCTAAAGAGTTTATTGGATATATTTTTAGTGAAGATAAGCCCTATTGCTTAACTGGAGCTAATTTAAAAAGTCTGGGTCAATTATTTTATCATTATGGCGTTCCTTCCAACTCGGGATCACAAAATGAAAAGGGGGCGTTCAACTTTTTTATCCTCGCGCATGCGATCTACAAGACGTTCGGCAAAGAATTTTTTGAAAATTGGAAAACCTGTTTTGTTGATCCGGCAGTTAATCTCGCCGAATTATTAGAAAAAGAACAAGTCGATGCGGTTGTTGACTGCATGAATACCTTTAAAGACCCCCGTTTTCAAAAGCAGGTTTATATTAATAGCTGGTGGAAACTAGTCAAAAAAAATGCTGAAGCAACCGGTTATAGCCGCATGGCACAACAATGGCGGGCGTTTAAAGCGTTTATAACTACACTGGAGGAAAATCAATTAGTTTTATCCGAACACGTATTGGATGAATGTTTAAAAAATAATCCTGATTTTCAGATGCAAATCTTTAGTGAGCGCATGGTTTCCATCTTGAAAAAATTGGCTAAAGGAGAGGATGGACATGTTAATCAACAAAGATTTCTAGATGATTTAGCAGAGATTGATGTTTCACATACGGGTAGCTATTATGCGATTGCACTAGAAAATTTTAAGTGCTTAGATAAACGTTTACAATTCAATAAATTCACTGCCGTAGGCGCTGCTTCCCATATTCCATCTTTGAGTTCGCCGTCATCGAATCAACAATGGCGTCTCCACGCGTTACGGTTTGTTGCACGTTTAACAAGTTCAGAAAAAAAATTGCATCACTATGATAAATTTTTTCAAGCCATTGAAGAAAAGCCTGTTGCAATAGACGCTAAACGTAATCTTGCACGTTTACTACTTAACTGTACTGGTAATGGCATAGATATACTTGAAAATCTACAAATAGAGAGTGGGTTATTAGCTACTTTAAGTGCCGATGAGCCCAATTCGCACGGTTTTTTGTATTATTTAAAATCATTAAATAATTTAATGACTTTAGATGGAAAAACCGAAGCAGGACAATTACAATTACGGTTCGACGATAGCTTAAACTTTTATAAGGCTCTTTTGAGCAATGAGCTTCTTTCTAAACAAGACCTTAACCTTAATTTTATCAATAGTTCTGGAAAGTTATTACAATTTTTTAGCAGTCATTTTGTTTATAAACCATCTGCGAATGAACCGGCTAATCAAAGCTGGATAGGTTATGCCTATACTATGGCCAATAGCGCCTTGAGTTATATTACCGGCCGTTCAGCTGCGGACAATAATCAATTTACCGAAAATCTTAGCCAGTTTTATCAATTTGCAAGAAGAATAGAACTTGATTTTAACTCGCCTTTACTCACAACGTTAGGCTGGTTGTGCTATCCCTATCAAGACACGGCAACAGCAAAAAAATTAATCGAGTTATATCAGCAAGCAAGCGATAAAGCGCAATTCGATTTACTTTTGCAACAATTAAATTCGCTAGATTTTTCTGAGAGTACTTTCTTACCAAGCGCAGAAGGCTTACAAAATGTGTTAAATACGATGAATTCCGCCACTTCGGAAAAGGAGGCCATTACTACACGCCGAAATTTTGTTAGTGCACAAATACAAAAAGGTGCCACCATTCAGTTACAAGATGCTGCATATCGGCCTTTAGAAAGTACTGAGATTGCTAATTTTATGGATGAAATACTCAGCGGACAGGGCTTATTACGCTGTTATCGTGATGAAAATAAACAAAGCTTATATAAATTGTTAACAGAATTTATTGCTGTTCCTAGAGAAAGCGGTAGTGAAGCCACTTTACAGCAATTTAAAACGCTTCTTTTAAAAATGGATAAAAAAGAATATTTTAATGTATTAGGTCAGTTAATCACTTTATTACAGGACTCGGCAGCCCATAAAAAACGTTATGCTTTACCGCAGTTAGTAAAAATATTAGAAACTTTATTAGTAGAAAACGCTCAAGACGATGCAGAAAGACTCTACCCTTTTGGTATTTTAAGTGAAATTTTAAACAAGGAAAATAAAAATACTAAATCGACCTTAATCAATAATGACTTAGCTGCACTGACAGATAAAACCGATAGAGATTTATTGAATGCATTGCAACGGCTGAATGATTTTACTCTTATCCCACAACAAAAGATAAAGTTAGCTCATTTGGCTTTATATGCTAATAGTGATAAGTATGCGTACTTCAATGCCTGTTTAGCTTTCTTTAGCGCCGCAGAAAAATCAACGCCTGCTTGTTCAACCTATCTGGAAATTATTTTACAAATAGCAGAAGAGGCAAATAATAATCCTAATAAATTAAAACAGGGACGAGCGTTTATTACCCTGTTTAAAAGGCTGATTGAACCTGCGTCAAAAGATAAATTTTGGCTTGCAACTTTACAGCATTTAGCTAGACATAGTTTACAAGCAAAATCGATAAGTCATTTTTGGGATAAGTTCCTTGAAATGGAAAATAAAACAGTAGGCGAGGTTTTTAAACAGCAAACAATTATTTTATCGTATGCTGTTGCCGCTACGACCGATAGTGAAGCTTGGTTTAAACAAGCAGATGATTTGTTAGGCCTACTGAAGGATATACCATTTGATCAGCTAAAAGCATTAGCGGGTCAATATCAAAATGGCCTAAAACCCTCTGCTCAGTTTTTGCAGCATTATGCCGCGAAGCACGGAAATAAATTGAATGATATGGCTAAGCTATGTCATGAGTTTGACGCGCACTATAACAAAGATAGTAAACGAAATTACAGTGTTGACGTTCAGGATGAAGTCAATCTAACACGTATTTTGTCAGGATTAAAACTGAAGGGTGGTAATGCCTTACCCGACCGGGAGCAGCAACATTTACTTAATCTTCTCTATTTTGCCAATAGTTATAGTCGATGCGAAAAATTAGATGACCTGTCTGCAAAAGATTTAGCTGACCGTCTCGCTCGTTTAGGTGAAGCTGTACGTACTAATCCGACAGATGATTATGCGAAAGTCAAACTGTTGGCGGTGATGCGAGAGATTTTACTGCGCAAAACCGAAAAATGGGCGAATCACACGCAGATGTTGACTTTAATCTATGCGGCGATTCATGAAGATAATTTACTCTATCAAGTGAGAACAGGGCAAGGTAAGAGTATTATCAGCTTTATGCGTGCGGCCTTTTTGGCAATGAGTGGTAAAACAGTCGATGTTTTAAGTGCAAAAGAAAGTCTTTCAGAACGTGATCATGCTGAATTTTCGCATGTATTTACCGCAATGGATATTGCTTCAGCTTATGTCGATCAAAATTCCTTATCGGCAGATTACCAAGTTAAAACAGGAGCAAAAGGCGTAGGTGCTGTTAATTACGCTACCATCGGTGGACTTTCCCTGTTTAGGTCGAAATGTGCTTGGAATCACGAAAAAACGGGTGCGGCAAAAGAAGACAGCGTAGCATTATTAGATGAAAGCGATCATATTTTATTTGACGAAGACACGCAATTTAACTTTACGGCAGGTAATAGTGATGTATTTAATTATGATAGCTGGATCTATCCTATTGTTAATAAGTTTTATGAAGAAAATAAGCAACGATTTAATGGTGTTGTTGGAACCAACGATCTGAACGAGGTCATTAAAGCGATTCTAAAAGAGGCTTATGTCAGTCCTAAAAAGTCAAATTTTATTGCCCTCTATCATCTTGATCGTCCACAAACGGATCCTGAAAAAACAGAAAATGGTTTGCTAGAATTGCTGGGCGCAGCCCATTCAGCGGCACAATTAGAAAAAAATAAACATTTTTGTATCGTTGAAGAATCAAGGATGGTTTCTGGTGAATTAATTCGTACGCGAGTTGCCAGAGTTTTAATTAAAAATCAGCCGAAAGAAGGATCAACGTATAGTAATTTAGTGCAGCAACTTTTGCATACACGTTTGAATAGAGAGGCTGTGCTAAAGGGTGAACCGGCTAATTTCTTTATTGATCCTAAAACTCAGGTCGCATTGTCACAAAACGCGCAGCAGGTATTGAAGGTAAATTATGGGCGTATTGAAGGATTCACCGGTACGGCGGGTAATTGCGCCGAGCGTGCCTTCTTAGCCGCTACATATGGCCTTAATGCTATTATTAAATTGCCTACGCATACCGAATCAAACAGTATGCAATTAGCGAGTGTGTTTACGCCAGATAAAGCAGCGCAAATAGCGGCTATTGTACAAGCGATTATAGATTCAAAGGATCAGCCGATATTAATCACCTGCCGTGATGATGAAGCTGTATTGGACCTCTATGAAGCCGTTAAACAACAGTTAGAAGGATTGGGTTTTGACGTAAGTAAGCTGATTGCAGATACCAATAATAATAATAAATCGGAAGCGGATCTATTACAGCGTGCAGGTGAAGCGGGTGCTGTGACTTTCAGTTCACGTATGGGACGCGGTACTGATATTAAGCCAAAATCTGAAAAAGGTTTGAAAGTTATTCGAACGTATGTAGCCGATAGACGGACAGCTAAACAAGAATACGGTCGCCAAGGACGTAATGGTATGGCGGGAAGTCATGTCGATATATTCGATTGGTCTGAAATAGAGAAAGATTATAACGAATTATTGAAACAGTGCCCGAATGAAGTTAAGCAATGTCTAAGTTATCATCAGAAAAAACTAGCAAAAAGGATACAAAAATTAATAGAACAAAAGAAAGATTGTTCTTGGATGGCTCCAAAAGACATGCAAGAAAAGCTGGCAAAAGCAGAAACCGTGGCGGTAATCCAGGATTTATTAAGCAAGCAAGCGAATAGCATTCGTTATGCCAAAGAACTGTTGGTGGCAAAGCTATCAACCGCATTCGAGCAGGCATTAGCTTCTGGTCAAGCCGATACCGCAGCCTGGTTGGATTTCCGTAAAAAAATGGATGCCCGTTGGGATAATCGTCTAGAAGGCGGTAAAGCAGAAACGATAACGGTTTATAACGAATTTGTTGATGCCATTGCCGAATTTTGGAATCATAATTTGGGCGAGTTTCCGTACGATGTAAAATTAGCTAAAACCGATCCATGGGCATTACTAAAAACTATTTGGAGTAGTCATCATGATATTGCGCAAACCTTGCCACAAAATAAAGCAAACGTTGAATTATTAAAACACTGGCAACATTGGAATAGAGAAAATAAGTTTGACGATGCCACTTTACAACGGGTTTATATCGGTGATCAGCAAACACTCGAAGCTTTCTATCGAAGTTTTGATGTGATAGTAAGCAAAAAGCATTTGAGCGGCTATCAGTCCGATCTCTATCAGATGTTTCAAACTAAGACATCGCTGTTGATCCCTTTACAGAATAGCCGTCAACTTTTACAGTCATTGATTGATAATGAAAATCAAAACAACTTAGACCAACAAATCGACCTGTTGAAAAGATTTTTTGTTCATGATGTATGTCAAGGCAAAGAACCTGCTTGTGATGTGCTAGAAAGTTTTGCTGTGCTAAGTACGATGGTGAATCGCTTGTTATCCTATGTTGGTAAAAACCAGGATCCAAAGCCTTTTGTGCTTTTATTAGGTGCTTTACTTGATTCGCTAAATAATCACTGGCCACTGGATAAGGTAAAATTAGATTATATTCGCCAGTGTATTATTGATAATGAAGCTGTCTGCCAGTTGGCTTTATTGACCAATTTTGATCAGAAATCCAATATACCCTTTATCGATAAGCTAATTTCAATTATTAAGGACGATCGTCATCCCGATTCATTAAAGGCGAGATTGGATTCTTTTGTTGATGTCTTAGTGAAATATCAGCAAAAAATTTTGCAAAAACCTGATTTCTTGCCATTGGTAATGAGTATTTTCCTTGAAGCGACCGCAGAAGATGATGAAACTAAGGCGAAATTACGCGAGATTTTATTTAATCTTCCTGGTGTGGTTGCCAGCGAGCAAATTATGCAGACGTTTGAGCAATGTGAAAATGAGCAAGGAGAGAAAGACCTTGCCAAAATGGCAGCGCAGTTGGTGGCATTAGATGAAGCAGCTAAAGGATTTGAAAGCTATCTTGAGCAAAGAAATGACGGACTCTTTGATCATTATAAACAGATTGCCTCTCATCCAGACGAAAGCAGCTGCGGTCAATTAATAAAGTTATTTAGAGAAAACCCTGCTAATCAATCCGGTAAACTTTTTGATGCGCTTAATGCGGAGGAAAGCTATGACTTGGATAGTGAAATTTTAGCTAAGTTAGCCGACGCGCATTATAAGAAAAGGTTTAGCCAAGAATTAAAAGAGATATTACAAAATGCGAAAAAAATTGGTGCACAATTACACTATATCGAAGGGAAAACCTTGCCATTTTTAGATGCCAAGTGGTCTACAGAGGTAGTGAATGCTATCTCGGCTATCACCGAAAAGTTAGCCGCTAATGATTTTTCTGAATTTTTCTCAACAGTGAATGAAAAAGCTTGTGAGCGTGTGACGTTACTATGGTTACTGCATCATGGGTTACTGGCGGATCAAGATCATGCAATACGAAACGCTTGTTATGAGGCTTTAGCAAAATTGGCTAATGAAGCAGTAAAAATAGATCATGCAAAAAAGACGACGCGTAATGAATTACGTCAAATGAAACAGCATGCATTTGTTAACATCGTAAAATTAATGGTGGAATTCCGTTGGATTTTACAGGATAAACCTTCTTCTATTTGCCAAATTAATGCTGAAGCTTTACAACAAGAAGTACATAAAAAACTGAAAGAGCAGTGTAAAAATACACTCTCACCTTACGGTGGATTTTTTTCCACGGCGAGTCGTTTGCGAAATAGACAAGCCAAAGACCTGATGAAGGAAATGAGTGCTATTGATGAAGCTGAAGAGAATTATTATGAACAGATGTTGGCGACGATAATGGCAACACAAAAGAAAATTTTAGAATCTGATCGGAATAGTCGACGTAACGGCAAAGGTTATAGCCGATTATTCGATATCACGGTCGCGTTGCAAACGCAGGTATTAGAACAATGGCTAGCGGATCCTAAGGCACATGCGACGGTGGATAAGGCTCAAAAGATGATTGATGACGGCTTTAAAACAACTGAAGAAATATTTCAGCAACGTTGCCAAGAAAAACCACGTTTGTTTGAAAAATTAAAAGGTTTATTTATTAAAAAGAAACTGGATTCAGTAAAAATGGATAGTGACATTAATAATAATCTGCTATTTTTCCCTAAGCATTTACGCTATATACAGGAGCATAATAAAAACCATGAGAAAATAACGGAGTGTAATAAGCGTTATTCTATTTTACCGATACATCGTCCTGCGGCTTGACCGTGAATCTAGTCGTTAGATTGCGTCCCGGCTTTGGCCGGGACATAACGACGCACCACACTTTTTTGTAAATATTGTCTAAAAAATCTTATCATTAAAAAGGCAGTATATAGCCTTTAGATCGCTAAATATCGATAACTATTTATAAAAAAACAAGTTTGGGTATTATTTTTTTAACTTATTAGTTAAAGAAATAATAATTATGCTAGAAATTAATACAAATCTGTCTTCTATTGATCTTAAATTTCGTGTTAAACGATCACAAACTGAGACGTTTGAAAAAGCGACTGCAGAAGGCAATTATGATTATTGGCTAACGCAGGAGGATATTGCGGATATAGCACGTATTTTGTATAGCAATTATAGATTTCCCGGTTTATATCCTGACCCTGCTGGATTTGAAATTTTGGGTTCGATGCAACAACTCGGTAGACAAATAGAACGGTTTCAGAACATAGTCAGTAATTCCCAACTAGAACGACCACGGATTACATTTATTATTAACCTAGCTAACCAACATTGGGTAACCTTGGTTATTATCTATCAAAATCGATCTTATAATGCCTATTATATGGATTCCCTAGGTATTGCATTATCTGAGGAAGTTTCTAGGCATTTACTCGCTTATGGGATTCGACCTATTAGACCGCTTGCTGAAAAACAGCAAACGGACGCCAGTAATTGTGGTTTATGGGCCTTGGAAAATGCATATGACTTGAACAAAATGCTTTATGAAAATAAACCACTTGACTGGGTAATCGGTTTATTAAAAAGTCCACGCGATAGCAGTTATTTTATCCTAAAACGGCAATTGCTATCGAGAAAACTCGGTGCTGATTTAATACGTAATACTAGGCTTAGGGATGAATCAATAGATACATCACCTCAATCTGAAATAAATAGCGAACCCAATTCCAAACGCATAAAACTACCTGCAGATGAATTAGATGAGCTATCAGAAAGCTTTGTCGAAACATTCATCAGTGAATGTGTGAAAAGAATAACGGCGGCACGAATAATTGCTAGAGGACAAGGACTGACAGAGCATGTATTTATCAACGAAATAAAAACAACAACGATGGCTGCATTATTGGGTGCCGCTATTGCGCAAAGTCAGGTAGGAACTATACCGTCTGTGGTTGCTTCCATTCGCCGTATTAGCTCTGAGTTTCCTTTACCAAAAAGCAAAGCACAAAAAACGACAAACGCTTTCTCGAATGTACCACCGAATAGCTGCAATCAAATTTTAGCGGAAGCGGCACTAGAAGTATTTCAGAGTTTTTCATCACAATTTATTCAAGTGACAGATAAAGCCGGCAAACAAATAGCGATAGAAAAACTTGCTGAAGATGCAGCGAGTCGATTAATCAATTATATCGCCAAAAATTGGCAGGATGAGGCTATTAAGAGTGAATTTATTACTCAAGGGGTTCTGTTAGGTGAATCGGAATGCTATTTTGATCCCAGTATTAAAAAGATTCAATTAAGGAGAATAGCTTATTCCATACAAGATAATGAGGGTAATAGCGTTAATACGGCCGATTTATATGAGGAAACAGGATGGGTTGTCCAAATAGAGAATCAAGCAAAGCGATTTTATAAAAAAGCTAATAAGCCCAATAGTGATCGCTATGGTTATCGCCTTCCTTTAAGTTGGGAAAAAAATGAAAATGGCGAATTAAAGCGCATGCAAGATTATCAACAAGTAACAAGTTTTGAACAGGAAACTGCATTTCAGCTTCATTCACGGACTTATGCTTACCTGTTGCAGCAAGCAAATATTCCAGAAAAAGTTACTGAAATAATACAAAAACTTAACAATAAATATCCCGATCTTCCTCCCAAAGTAAGTAAAAAAACATCGATACTATTCAATCTCAGAAAGCCTGTTAGTACTTTTACTGGCAGAAGAACAGTGCTGACTAAACTTCATGAGATCTTAACAAGCGACGCAACGGCCATTGTAACCAACCTATCAAGATTATCTATAGCCCCTAGTTCTAGTCAGATAGCGAGTAGTAGTTCTCAAGTTTCTCTTAGTGGCTTAGGGGTATTGGTAAAACCCAATTGGCTTTACACTATGCAGAGCTATATGCCGGATACTATGATCATAATATTCTATGGATTACGGCCGAAACACAGTCTGATTTAGCTAATTCATTTCATAACTTAGCCGTTAAGTTAAATTTAGACACACAAGATAAATACGGCATTAAAAAAGATATTGAATTGCTTATTGAAGAAATCTATGAGTATTTTTCTGATAAAAAAAGCTTATTTATTTTTGATAATGTTGAAAATTATAAATTACTCGCGCCTTTCCTATCAAAACAAATATCAGGCAACAAACCGAATGTATTAATTACCTCGCGCTATAGTAATTGGATAAATATTGCACAGGTTATTGAGATAAATGTTTTCTCGGAATCTGAGGCTATCGAATTAGCGAGGAAAGTGTTAAATATAGAAACTACGATATACGATGAGGAAATAAAGGAATTACATCGATTAGTTCAAGGACTTCCTTTAGCTTTACAACAAGTATTTTCCTATATTAAAAATAGAAAAATTATCGAAAAGTTTGAGATAAGAGACTATATAGAATTATTTAAAGATAAAAGTAAAGCATTAGGTTTACTTAACTTTGATTCTTTGCAATACAGTAACGATCCTTATACCAAAACCATCTATACCACCTGGGACATAACCTTAGAAAAAATAAACCAAGATCCATCTGGTAAGATAGCTACTGAGCTTTTGGACCTAATGGCTTATCTTTGTCCGGATAGTATTGCAGCGAATCTTTTCTACTCAAAATTCTATGATACTGAAGATTTAATCAAAGCATTTTCTTTGTTGAAAAACTATGCCATGCTTAATGAAGCAAGCCAAGAAAATTACTTTACCATACATCGACTGGTTCAAAAAGTAACAGCTATTAAATTGGAAAGCACACAAGAATTATTCGAGAATAGAAGTTACAAACTTCATGTTTTACTAAAAACAGCCTATAAAGATGAGGAAATTTCTAAGCATCTTGTTTATTTTTTGTTCGGTATGAACAGTCGTAAAACACTAGAACCAAATTCAGCTCGCCAAGCGACATTTAAAAAAATCTTCAAGGGAACACAAATTTATACTAAAGTTAATCTAATAGATTTTTTAGATATAGCGCGCCATACATTTGAAAGAAAAATCTATCTTGATTTTTTAAAACAATTTTTCGTTTTTTACATAAAAGAAGCTGATCAGATTGTTACAGCGACTGCATTAAATTATCTTAAAAATTTAAAAGATAAAGGAATATTAACACGCCTTGAGCTAAGAAACATTCTTGCTATTTATAATCCTTATTCTGAGTATAAAGATTATGATCCAATAAAACGTTTATCAAACAGTGTAGAAAAGAGAGACATACAGCTAACTATTCTCGTGGACATTGCTTTATTTTTAAAAAAAGAAGTTTATGATTGTCCATCACCTAGAAAAACAAGAAGCATAGACAACTGTCCACTATCATTAGAAGAAGAGAAGCGGGTTAAAAAAGCAATAAGCAATAAACACATAGAAATGCTGGATACTATCGTAAAATTTACTTCTACAGGCTTGTTCACAAAAGATATATTATCTGCCTTATTAAGAGGTGATTTTAATAGTGTAGCGGCTAATTTTGCTTTGCTATCCGGTAGTATTATTGCTGGAAAAATTTCTAATGAATTACTGAGTGCGGGTGAAATACTGAGCGCTGATGAAAAAATTTTACTGGAAAAAGAAGTATTTTTACAAGATAAAGCGGCCTTAGCTCTTCTTTTTGATGAGGATGTCATAGCGGTCGGGAAAAGGAAATTTTTAGGTAATATGCTGAAAGTCTCATCGCCTTTTATTGCTAGGGGAATTTCAGCGCTTTTTATATTCGATCTGGTAAAAGAAATAAATGCATATAAAAAGGGTGATTCCTTTTTGTTGCCTGATATTATTTCTACCGGCGTTATCGTAGGTGTGGATGGTATTGAAGCAGGAATAGAGTCAGCGGAAATCTTAGGTTTAATCAGTGAAGTATCGGCGTTTACTGGTCCTATTGGTGAAGGAATAAGTGTTGTTGCTTGGTTAGGTATAGAGGGTTATCACGTTAAGGAACAACTACAAGAAATTGAAAAACATGTCCATCTCACGACAAAGGAAGCGTTTTTCCAAGGTCTGAGAGCATTTTTTAGTTTGAAACCTTCTCACTATATTACAATAAAAGCAGCTAATAATCAGTTAGTACAAAAGGCGATTGATTTTTTAAAACAGCATACCGATATTAAACGCTATGTTTTTCCTGCTTGGCATGAGACTGAAGGTTTACACCTAAAGAGTGAGGTTTATTTAAATAAGCAGGTAAATATTACCCTCAGTGAGACAATGCCAGATGATCTGAATGAAGGTACGTTAATTTGTTTATCCAGACAAAAATCAAGTCATTTTTTTATTAGTGATCGATATAAAACAGATATCTACCTGTGTAATGAAGCAATTGGTGTTGAATATTTAGCCGATAGAACCGGCGATGCTACCTTAATTGCGCTGGCGCAAGGTGATGATAAAGCCGTGGTATTATCAAACGCACCGACCTATATTCTAGTAAACAACGGAACAAAACAGTATAAAGCGGATAACAGTTTATTTATTTTACAAGGTAATGCCATTACAGGTCTTCTTAAAGGTGGTAAAAGAACAAACGGCATTTTAATGAGCGATTTTCATCCCCACTCCAGTGAATATGTTCTTTTAGATGAGCAAGGAATTTTGTGTGGTGGGAATGCTAGTTTCCTGGTTAAGACATACCATTGCGATTCTAAACAAAAAGGACTTGAACTTAAGAATATCGATTATATTTATGGCAGAAAGGATAAAAAAGATATTCTTTATATTAATGCACCTATTAACTTTGTAGACGGTTATGGTGGAGAGAATAAGCAAAACCTGGATTACACCCTGGTAACCAATAAAAGCAGTAAAGAGATTAAATTTGTCTTACGAAACAATAGTATTATCCTTTTTGATTTAGATAATAAAGTTGATTCTGCAAGTTACCATATTCCAGTGAGTGGGACAGGGACAACCGTTGTCCAATTTCCTTTCTCCAAACCCACACAACACCGATTCTTTTTTGACTATACTTTGCATGCATTAATTGCCATTAGTATTGAAAACCATCAAGTTAATTTCACACTATCTCAGCAAGGAATTGGAAGAACTAAAGAAACATTTATTGTGTCACTTAAAGACTATTCGGCACAAAATCACACGCAAACCGTAAATAATACGGCACTTCCTATCAATAGTTATTGTAGTTTGCAAGAAGGTATAGGAATTCGGTTCTTTGGCAAAAGGATTTATGCTCAACAGCATACCAATACAAGCTTAGAAGAAATAATACGTGATTATTCATTAGCCGCACATCGCCTCGATATGAGTTTCCACATTAAACATACTAACAATAACAATGAAACAGAACTTGTGCTAATTGCTAGTAATAAACATGAGATTTTATATACTGACCCTGCTGTTAAGAATCATTTAATAGGTAATCATGGCGATACTAGCTATGTCATTACAAGCCAAGAAAATAAAACTAAGCCTTTTCCTATCCTTGATGTAACGCTTTATCAAACAGGCGAAACAGATTTGGAAGGGACAGATACCTTGGATTTACGCTCCCTTATCAAAACAGCAAAAAAAATATGTCCTGAACAAACAGTCTTTCCTCGTATTACTGAAAGTGGCAGCGACTTAATGATAAGTTTAATGACCTATAGCGATCTCGTAGTAAGTCATTGTAAAAATCGATCAGAACCTTGGAGCATAGCGACAATTAAATTAAACGATACACTTGATGACGAGGCTTGGTATCAAAACGTCGATGTTCTACTAGAAGAACAACATCCAATGGCCATCATTAAAAAAGAAAATACTGTTTGGGATATCAGCCCCATACCCTTAGTTTTTGGCAGAAATCAACAGATTATTGTTTTTACCGAGCCAGATATAAAAAAAGAAACTGAAATATACCTACTTAAAAATATAGGTAATTACACTTTTCTGCGACACAATGGAACCGATCTTATTATTACTAACCTATTAGATTCGAATGTCGCAAAATTTGATCTTTGTACTATTTTATTAAGCCAATTCTATAAAAAAGCGGCAATGCAAGAAAAAGTATTGTCTATTCCTTTTACTTTTATCGATCAACAACTCATCTTGAGTGAACATGAAACAAAGCTAAATAATGCAGCGGAGTTTGACTTTTGGAAACTCTATTGGCACCTTAATAATAACGCAAATCCTATAAATAATTCTTCTTTATCTATACCAGGGAGGAGTGCCTTGGCTTTGTCCGAAAGATTATCCGAGGACGATCCTCAACGAATAAAACATAATGCTGCACGTACACGTAGTCGTAGAGAAGCCGTCAGTATTTCCTATGGGAAACCGCGGTATTATCGTTCATTACCCTCCATCATTGATGGCAATAAGGATTTGCCAGTTAATGAAACTGCTTTAGTGGTCCACAAACCTAAAAAATATACAATAGCCATTATTATAGGTTTACCTTTGTCTGCTTTTTTTGGTGGATCACTGACGGCTATCATCAATAAACTAGAAAAAAAATATGTCAGTAATTCTAGGTATGTATCCTATGGTATTCAATATGGCGCAAAACCCGTTTTATTGTCATCCCTAAGTGCAGTGAGTAACCGCTTCTTACTAACCTATTCAAGTATATTAGAGTTTGAAAATGGATGGAAAAGTTTTAATTCTTCTTTGAATTCACATGACTTAGAATTTGAAAATGGATGGCGAAGTTTTGTTTCTTGTATGGGTTTAAATTACTTTGGGTTCTTGATAGCACAACCCATTGATCAGCTATTTGTGGAAAAAGTATCGAACAAATGGCTTGCTTTTTTTCTTCAAACGTTAACTTGGATATTTTTTTGGAATCCCAGTTTGTTTGCCAGCGAAGAATTTGCCTTGCAAACGTCCTTATTACTGATGACGGCGTGTTTCAATGGTATGGCGTATAAAATAGGTGAGCGGATGACACAATCGATAATTGATTATGGTTGTGGATTTAGCAAAGCTAATCAAACGACATCGGATACAAAGCAAACGGACGTAGAAATCAGTTTATTAAGCGAAACGGCTGTCGCTATGCCGATGAATGCAGAAGGTAATTTTAGTCAGCAAAAAAATAAATATTATCCTAATTATTTTTTTTTCAAGCATAAACCTAATACAGAGGGGATGGATGACAAGACAAAGAAAGAAGGTCGTCGATGTGTTCGCAATTGTGCGTTGTGACATTCACATTTAATGCAGTTTATTAAGTTTTCATCACTGTTTCTTGTAAAACAACCATGCTTTTTAATAAATTGAATGCTTCAAAAAGTTGATAATCCGTTTTTACTAGGTCATTTGTTTCTATGGTTGTTGGTAGCTCAAAGATTGTTTTCGGTGTGCCATTTCCATTTTTTAAATGGCCCTTAAGTTCGGATTCATGGAGGTAAATGGAATCAACGGGATCTTCGTCCATGGTATTAACTTTTAATTCGTTTAAAGTGATATCAGGTGAAATTCCAGCGGCTTGAATAGAACGACCTGCGGGCGTGTAGTAAAGTGCCGTCGTTAATTTAAGAGCAGCGGTTTCATCCAACGGAATAATAGTTTGTACGGAGCCTTTGCCAAAGCTTTTGGTCCCTAGAATAATAGCACGTTTATTGTCTTGTAACGCACCCGCGACAATTTCTGCGCCCGATGCACTACCTTGGTTAATTAAAACAATCAGTGCTTGCTGATAGATTTGATTATTAGGCTTAGCGATAATTTTCATGTTGGCTTCTGGCGTTTGGCCCTGGGTGTAAACAATTAATTGTTTATATTTCATTTTATTGGGGTCAAGAAAGGCATTAGCGATGTCACTTGCGGCCGTTAATAATCCTCCTGGGTTATTTCTCAGATCAAGTATTAAACCTTTGATTGGCGTTTTATTAATATGTTGTAGTTGATTAATTAATTTATCTAAATCTTTTCGTGTGCCTTCTTGGAAGCTACTAATACGAACATAAGCAAGATTAGGTTCTAGCATACGTCCTTTAACACTACGGACGTGAATAACTTCACGCTTCAGATCAACCGTGAATGGTTTATGTAACCCTTTGCGAAGCAAGGTAAGATGAATGGAAGTTCCTTTTTGACCGCGCATTTTTTTAACCGCTTCACGTAAAGTGAGACCTTGAATAGGCTTATTATTGATTCGTAAAATCCAATCACCTGATTTGATCCCCATTTTTTGCGCAGGTCCGTCATCAATCGGGGTTACGACATGGAGTAAACCTTCTTCCATAGTAACTTCTAAGCCTAAACCACTAAATTGGCCTGTGGTAGCTGTTTCCAGATCTTTTAAGTCGTCAGCATCTAAAAAACTGGAATGAGGATCTAATCCACTTGCCATGCCTTGCATAGCATTTTGCAGTAATTGGTGTTCGGAAGTCGTTTGTACATATTCGGTTTTAATGATTTGAAGTTCTCTATTAAAACGTAGGACATCTTGAGAAAGTTTCTCTTTTTCTGTTGGAGTTGGTTGTTTTGGATTAGATGGGCTACTTGAAAAAGGCGTGCTAAATCCTAATAAAGCGCAGCTGATAAGAAGAAAAGGTATAATTTTTAATCTCATGGACGTATTTCCTAAGCAATAACAGCCACATTCAAGGAAAATGCTGTGTTTTTTTGACTCTTATCATTTTTCATGAGTTTCGCGAATAGATAAATCTCAAGCATGGCCGGGTTCTGCCGCTGTCGGCATCCTGCACTTAATTCTTACAAATTAAGTGTAGGATTAGCCTACACGTCACCCGACGGACAATACCAGTGAATTTTTTTTATTCGTGAAACTCCTGATTTTCTATAAGTAAATTAGCGATTTAATGCACTTATTTATAGTTTAATTTACTTTAGTGAATTTGCGAGTTGGTAGTGAAAAATTGGTTCTTTATTGCACAGCTGAAAGCGCTATCCCTTTATTGCTAGCAATTTTCTCTTATTTTTCACGCTACAGAGAGAAAAAAATTACATATTAAAAGACTTTGTTGTTTGGGTTTCAGCGGCATTATGATGGCTATTTTCTGAACTGTGTTTAAAATAACTGGGGTGAGAACAAAGTGCTAGATTGGGAGTATAAGGAGGGGGTGGGCATTCTTCATTCCTGTAGGGCAGTATGAAACTGGAATACTGATTCTTTTTATCATTTATTTTACTTTCTAGCATGCTGATAGAGTGACCTAGTTCTATCGCTATATTTTTTAAATTTACCATGAGTGCGGAGAATGGTTTTTTTAGGTTGGATAAAACAAGCGTTCTGTTTTCTAGTAACTGGACAGCGTTTACTTGGAAAATTATGTAGCTGCTAATTAATAAAAAGCTTAGTAGAACACCAGTGAGCAGAGTTAGCGGGAGTATGAGTAGGGCAGTACTTAGTGTTATATAAGCAGTAAGTGCGGTAAAACAGGTAAAACCAGCAAAGAAATACGTAAAAGTATTACGAGGTGAATGGTAGACCATTTTTGCACCAGCGATAAGTTGATAAAGATAGGTTTTAAATTGATCTTCAATATTATTTAGTTGAGCTATTTCTTTTTCTAAACCGATTCTGTTCATTTCAGCGAGATTTTGACGAAGAACAGCAATTTTTTCTATTTCTTCAATACATTGGTTGATAATAGTGATTTCTTTTTTAGAGAGATTGAGGGATGCTAAAGAAATGAGATGATTGATGAGGGCTTCATCGCTAGCAGAGAGAATTCTAATATCCATATTTTTTTCCTTATAATGATGTTTAAGATTAATAGAATACAATGAAGATCACAAGATCCTAACAATGAACTAGGGTGTGTCGTCATTTACGTGGGATGAGGCAGAAAACACACGCTTCGTGACCATCATCGTGCTAAATGACGACATGTTCTAGTTTATTCAAAACTTAGTAGGCTCTTACCCGTCATTTCTTGTGGTTTAGGGAGATTGAGTAAAGTTAAGAGGGTGGGTGCTATATCGGCTAATGTGCCGTATTCGTTTTGCTGAGTTATTTTTGCCGGGCGGCCGATATAGATAAACGGAACTGGTTCTGTGGTATGAGCGGTGTGAGCTTGTTGTGTTTTTGTATCGTACATACATTCCGCGTTACCGTGATCGGCAGTGATAATCGCTTCACCACCTTGTTTTTTTAGCGCAGTAACAATTTTAGCGATGCATTCATCAATGCAGGTTATGGCTTGTTGAGTCGCATTGAGATTTCCTGTGTGCCCTAACATATCAGGATTTGCAAAATTGCAAATGATAACATCGTATTTTTTTTCTTCTATCGCAGTTAGGAGCTGATCTGTAATTTCGAGTGCGCTCATTTTAGGGCTTAGATCATAGGTTGCTACTTTTTTTGAAGGGATTAACACGCGTGTTTCATTAGCAAAAGGTGCCTCAATACCACCGTTAAAAAAGAAGGTGACATGGGCGTATTTTTCTGTTTCGGCAATATGGAGTTGTGTTAAGCCTTTTTTCGCAAGGTATTCAGCCAAGCCGTTTTCTAGGGATTGCTGTGGGAAGGCAACGTGACTAGGAATGTCGGCGGCGTATTGCGTTAAAGAAATAAAATCACTTAAATGTGGATGTAAGTGGCGTTTAAAGTCTGAAAAACCTATATTAAGGAAAGCTCGACTTAGTTGGCGTGCGCGATCCGCACGAAAATTCATGAAAAAAACGATGTCACCCTCTTGAATTTTCACGGCAGGTTCGTCGGGTTGGTGAATGCAGGTAGGTTTTACAAATTCATCACTTTCACCTCTATCGTAGGCTTGTTGTAGTCCTTCTAACGCCGTGGCGGCATGATAATCCGCTTTGCCGCTGGTTAAACAATCGTACGCGGCTTGCGTGCGCTGCCAGCGCTTGTCTCTGTCCATGGCATAATAGCGGCCAATAAGTGAGGCTATTTTACCGACGCCAAAGTTTTGACATTGTTTTTCTAAAGCAGTAATCGAAATTTGTGCACTTTTTGGCAGTGTATCACGACCATCGAGAAAAGCGTGTATATAGCAATTTTTTAGCTCTTTTTGCGCGAGCAGTTGCAATAAAGCATAAATTTGTTTCTCGTGACTATGAATTCCACCGGGTGATAATAGTCCTAAGATGTGAATTGTTTTTTGAGTGTCTTTTGCTTTTTTTAAAGCAGATAAAAATACTTCATTGTTAAAAAAGTCACCGTCTGCAATGGCTTTATTAATGCGGGTTAAATCCTGGTAAAGAACACGACCCGCACCCATGGTGAGATGCCCCACTTCGGAGTTTCCCATTTGACCTTCGGGTAGACCTACGAATAGACCCGATGCATTTAGCAAGGTATGAGGGCAGGTTTGTATTAGGTGGTCCCAGTGTGGTGTTTTTGCCAGTGTAATGGCATTGTGATTATCTGCTTCACGGTGACCCCAGCCATCGAGGATTATCAAGATAACGGGTTTAGGACGTTTAGATTTGTTCATCAATAATGTACCTAAAAAAGATATTCATCAATTTTGCGATGATAACGCCAGATCAACAGTGGGATCCCTATTATTTCACCGATTAAGGTTGCCCACCAGATCCCTAATCCAGCCAGGCCAAAAACGATAGCGAGGTAAGCGAGTGGGAAAGCCGCGATCCAAAAAATTAAAATAGAATTAAGTAGCGAAAATTTGGTGTCTTTGAGACCGCGTAGTGAGCCGAAAAAAACAAAGCGTACCGCTTCAACAATCTGCACTAAGGCGGCCATGACGAGAAATTCTTTGGCTAGTTGAATAATAACCACATTGTTTGGATCGTTAACCTTAAAATCAATGGCGATCAGGGTATTGGGGAATTTCCAATACATGAGTGCCACCAAAAATGTATAGCTACAAGCATAGAATAGTCCCACATAAGTCGCGTAATGGACAGCTTTTTTATCATTTCTACCCACACTATGCCCTACGCGAATAGTAATTCCTTGGCCTAAAGCAAAGGTTACAATAGAAAATAACCAGAAAAATTGTAGGGTTACTTGATTAGCACTTAACGTATCTTGGTTAATGAGTCCCATCAGAATAGTCATGACAAGAAAGAAACCAATTTCAACACAATACATTAAGCCCAAAGGAATACCGACTTGAAAAATTTCTTTTAGAGCGACCGTTATTTTTTTTAAATGTGAAATTTTTAGATAAATGCGAAGATCTTTCTTTAAGAAGAAGTAGATGATAAATAGAATAGCAATGATCCAAAAAGCGAGCGCTGTTCCCCAACCGATGCCTGCGATGCCCAGTTTAGGGAAACCAAATACGCCAAAAACAAAAGCATAGTTGAAAAAAATACAAAGCGGGACAAACAATAAACTAAAACTCATATTAATTTTTGTCCGGCCCAGGCCCGATACAAATTGCATAGCTACAGTATAAATAAAGTCAGGGATGACTGCCCAGGTAAGTCCGTGCAGATACGGTTTGGCTAATAATACGGTTTTAGGGTCTTGGCCAAAAAACAGAAAAATAGGTGCGAGATTCCATAACAAAACCATAGCCGGGATCATTAATGCCGTAGACAAGAGTAAGCCAGCACACAGTACATCTTGTATTTGATCCAGGCGTTGTTTGCCGTAATAGCGTGCCACCAAGGTTGTAATGGCGGAAAGGGTGCCCCAAATAATTACCATGATGGTCGTGAATACCCAATTAACGAGGGCGCCAGCAGCCAGACTTTCTGTTCCTAGATGAGCAAGAAAAATATTAGAGAAAAAACCGACTGAGGTTTCAACAAGTCCACTTAAGATAAGCGGTATCGCTAACACTAATAATAATTTGCTTTCTGAAAAAAAGGTTTTTTGAATAATTTGGTTTGACATAAAACGTGGTTGATAAAACGTGTTAACGGGTGCGGGCAGTATACGCCTTATAAAGTAATACTATTCCCACAAGGATCATCGGTAACGACAGTAGTTGACCCATTGTTAACCAATTCCAGGCAATGAAACCCAATTGTGTATCCGGTTGGCGAAAAAATTCAAGTATAAAACGAAAAACACCGTATAAAAGTGCAAACCAGCCAGAAATTGCCATACGCGGCCGTTTTTTACTGGAATATATCCAAAGAACCAAAAATAATACAACGCCCTCAAAGAAAAACTCGTACAGTTGCGAAGGATGTCGGGGTAATGGCCCTGCATGTGGAAACACCATGGCCCACGGTACATCAGTGACTCTGCCCCATAATTCACCATTGATAAAGTTGCCAATGCGACCGGCACCGAGACCAATGGGTACCAATGGCGCGGCAAAGTCGGTGATATCAAAAAAGTGTTTGCCTGTTTTTTTACTATATAAATAAAGGGCTAAAAGTACGCCTAATAATCCACCATGAAAGGACATGCCCCCTTGCCAGATTTGAAAAATAATCCAAGGATGCGCTAGAAAATTACCAAAATCATAGAAAAGCATATAGCCAACACGACCACCTAAAATAACACCGAGTGCGACATAAAAAAGAACATCGCTGACTTGATCGGCGGTCCAACTACTATGAGGTTTGTTGGCACGATACGTTGCCAATATCCAAGCGCCGACAAAACCGACGGCGTACATTAAGCCGTACCAATGAACCTTGAGTGGCCCTAAACTAAAAGCAATGGGATTGATGGAAGGAGTGGGCAACATAATTTAGTCCTGATGGGAGATTAATCTATATTCGCTACTGTAATTAACAGTATAACGCATCCAATTGTTAGTTGATTTTGTGATGCCAAGAAGTGAAGGTAAAAAAGCGACAATGCAGACCAATAATAGCAGCCTAGAGGGGATTTTTTCAAAATCTAATGCAAGGTTTTCTACTAAGGGTCGGCGTAGCAGAAAAAATAGTCCTATTAAACCTATTAATACTGAAAAATAAAGGCTAGAACCTAAAAATACAGGAACGACATTATTGGTTTTTATTTCGTTAGTGGGGATTAACGGAATCGGAATGTTACAGAGTAAAAGAAAGGTAGCTAATAGTAGCGGTAAAATAATAGGGTAAATGCCTTTTTTCGAGAAATCCCACAAAATTAGCAACGGAATACTGAGGAAAGGAAAATAATATAGCCAACCCAATGGAGAAAGTAATAGCATAGCGACTAAAGTCATGGAAAAGTCCAGATCCGTTTTTTTTTGTCGATCCATGCCAGGAAGCGGTCGTAAAAACCATAGCAGTGCGCCTATTAATAACGCAGATAAAAAAGGATAAGCAAAGCTAAAAAGCCCGGGCAGAGGGAACAACGGTGTATTCGCTTCAGGTCCGCCTATGAGGCGTAATAAAAAGCCGTAAATAGAAACATTCCAGCTGGAAGCAGCCCAAGCTATTTGATGGCAGGCTTGATAGTAAGGATAATAGATATCAATGCCAAAAAATGCGGTGTTTATTAAACCGCATATAAGGATGGTTAAGATAAATAGCGATAGCGCGCGCCATTCTTTACGGATTAAAAAATAAAAAAAGAATAAGCTAATAAAAGGTTTTAAGCTGGTAGCCAAACCTAGAAAAATAGCTGTTTTTGTAGATTTTTGATCATGGGCGGTACGCCATCCTAATACGAGTAAGGGTAACAGGAGTAAACTAACCTGTCCAAATTGCAGATTGGCAAAGGTTGGAAAAAAAATAGTAAAGCCTATTAACAGTAACAAACACGTGGACAATGAGTGAATAGAATGAGGTTCGAGCTTTTGTTGGATTAATAAAATACTTAAATAGCCAGCCAGTATGGAAAGAAAAGTCCATACTAAAAGTGCATGCGGGTAACTCAAATACGCGAGTGGGAAGCTAATTAAGGTAAAGAAAGGAGGATTGAGATTTCCTGCTAAACGAATGGGTTTTTTTTGTTGTTTTTCTTGTGCAGCTAAAATTGAATGTCCCGGTTCGGTCTGTTTTTTATTTTTAATAAAATAAATTGGTGTATAAATATTTTTTCCTTGAATCAGCATCCGTTGTGAATGATAAAACTTTCCATAATCACTATAAAGGATGCTGGTTTTACCCAAAGTAAGCGGATAGATAAAGCTAAGAAAAAATAATCCGCTTAGGATGGAAACCCCGAATATAAACAAAAAGAATTGAGCGATTTTTTTTAGTGATATCATAAAAGTTGGAGAATACTTTCTGCCAATTAATATCCTTAATTTTAAAATTACATTTAATTAAATTTTTTAGTTGATGTTAAGTCCCGCTAATTGCAATTGATGATGTAGTTGCTTGGAAGTGTTTGCATTGGGTAAGGGACCCACTACCACTCGGTAATAAAGCCGATGGTGGATAGGAGTTTTCTCTACCTTGACAGGTGAATGGGTCCAGTGTTTAACAAGAACAGCAAGTTCTTGTGCTTGGGCGTGCTGCTTGAAAAGTCCTATATGAATATAGGGCTTAGTTTTATTCGGTAAGGAGGAGGTTGTTTTAGCATGTGTATTTGCCGCTAAGCGAGTCACTCCTGGCGTGATAGCACGAATGTAGACGGGAGCTGTTCCAGACCCTGTCATATCTAATTTTTTGGCAGCCGCATAAGAGAGATCGATGAGACGGTTACCAACAAAAGGCCCTCTATCATTGACTTTTACAATGATTTTTTTCCCGTTATGCAGGTTGGTAACTTGTAAATAAGTGGGGAGCGGCAGTGTTTTATGGGCAGCAGTCATTCCTGCTACATTATAGATATCTCCATTTGCCGTTTGAAAGCGATGGAACTTCATGCCATACCAAGAGGCAATCCCTTTAGCATGATAACCGTTTGCATTCTTCATCACATAATAGCGATGCCCAAAAACAACATAGGATTTAGGGTTGCCACGTTTGCTTAAAGGTTCTGCTTTTGGTACGGCGTTGGGTATTTTATTGGCGTTAATTCTAAAGGTAGGGGGTTTATCATAACGTAAGGGATAACGTCGCATACTGCTTGTTGTGCTGCTACAAGCGGTTAAGGCCAGCATAAGAATGAAAAGAAAAAATCCTATTACGTGTTTAAAAAATAAGCTTCCTTGCCTAGCATTATTTTTTAATATCATTAGGGTGATGCTCGTGTTGATAGTAATGGTTAATCAATTCACTTAATTGGTAGACCACCATCGCATACAGTGAACTGGAATTATATCGTTTAATGACTTGAAAGTTCTTAAATCCTAACCAATATTCTTTCCCATGTCGAATAGGTAAAGCAATTAAGGTGGTTTTTAGTTGCTTTGGTAAAGGATTTTTTGGGTATATATGATATTTTGCAAAATTTTGCAATGTAAATCCGTTTAAAGCACTAGGTAAATGCTGAATACTTTGACCTTTGAATCGTGCCGGTACGGTAACAGGGCCACCTTTTACCCAACCATGGTAGTTAAGATAGTTGGCTATACTAAGAATGGCATCATCTGAGTTGGAAATAAGGTCGCTATATCCTTTATGGGAAGCATCTACGGCTAAGTGTCGATAATTGCTTGGCATAAATTGTACTTGCCCTATTGCTCCGGCATACGAACCTCTCGTTGTTTTGGGATTAATAGCTGGATTTTCACGACCTAATAATAAAAATTGCTCCAGCTCGCTTTGGAAAAAATGGGAACGCCGGGTATGGTTAAAACTTAAGGTACTTAATGAATCCAAGACGCGATAGTTACCTTTTACCTCGCCATAACGGCTTTCTATACCTAAAATAGCCACGATAAGTGAGGCAGGAACGCCATAACTTTTTTGCGCATAGGTCAGTGCTTGTTGATGCGCATGCCAAAATTTAACGCCTTTTCGAGCCCGTTTGTCGGTGACGAAAATCGGTCTATAATCAGACCAGGTTAAACTTTCTTTAGGCTTTACAAAAGAACTGATGATGGAACGGTTAGGTTTGACGGTATTAAATAGTATTTGTAATTGTCGACGATCAAAGCCATATTTTTTAACCATACTATCAATAAATCGATGTACCTCGGGTTTATCAGCGTAAGCCGTACAAGCTGTTAAGCAAAGACCAATTAATAAAGCTAATGTTTGCAGAATAAAACGAATCTTGTTTTTTTTCATACAACAGCTCCCAATTTTAGTTGCCCACTAATTTTCTATGTGTTTGGATAGACATGAGGATACCAAAGCCTGCGATTAAAGTAATTAATGAGGTTCCGCCATAACTGATGAGAGGTAATGGTACGCCAACAACGGGTAATAGCCCGCTTACCATCCCGATATTAATAAAGGCAGCGATAAAAAAACTTAAACTCAAGCCTCCCCCTAATAAACGAGAAAATGTATCTTGTGCATTCACGCTAATGTAAAAACCTCTTGCTGTAATCCAAAAGTAAAGAATTAGTAGAACAAGACTCCCTAATAGACCAAATTCTTCACCACAAACTGCAAAAATAAAATCCGTTGTATGTTCCGGTAAAAATTGTAGATGCGATTGTGTTCCTTGTAGCCAGCCTTTGCCAAAAAAACCACCGGCGCCAATGGCGATCTTAGATTGAATGATGTGATAACCCGCGCCCAGTGGATCTCTTTCTGGATTGAGAAATGTCAATACACGTAGTTTTTGGTAATCATGCATAAAGTGCCAACCAATAGGTGCGATGACCAAAATTAATAAACCACCTAATAACAATAGACGTCCACTAATGCCGGCTAGTAAAATAACACTAAAACCTGAAATGGTTATTAATAACGCCGTACCTAAGTCCGGTTGCTTAATAACGAATAAAGTGGGGATGAGGACAATCGCTAATAGAACGAGCAAATGCCCAAAAGAGGGAGGTAATAGTTTGTCATGTAAATACCAAGCTAGCATCAGCGGTACAGACAATTTCATGAGCTCAGAAGGCTGAAATTGAAATAACCAAAGATTGAGCCATCTTTGTGCTCCTTTGCCAACCACACCGATGAGTAAAACCGCCGCAAGAAGTAAAAAGCTAATCAAAAATATCCATGGTGCCCACATCCGGTAAACGCTAGGAGGAATTTGCGCAAATAAAATCATTATAATAAAAGCAAACAACATCCGAATGGCTTGTTTGCTGACTAATGCTAAACTTTGATTACTTGCACTATAGAGAACAAATAAACCGATTATTATGAGACTAATTAGCGCTATTAATAGGGATTTATCGATGTGGAAGAATTCCTTTGCCCCATGTCTAGCAAAACGACGCCGATAGGCTGTAAATTCAAACATAAAAATTATATCTTAATTAAAAATAAATACGGTATGAGCTTTACTTAAAAAGTCGTTTTTGGTGCCCATTTTGTCGGAACGACATACAATTTTTCCGTAAGGCCAGTCGTAGTATAGACCCATTGCACTTTAAGTTGCGAGTTTGTAGCTTAAATGCTTTAGTTCAAATGTAACAAAGTTTAAGCAAATCTTAGCGACTTTTTTGTATTGGTTGCGTAATTGGCAATTCGATGTACAATACGCGGATTCTTACAATCCGCTATTTTTGTTTTGTCCTTTGGCTAAAAAAAGAGGGAGCTTAGTGAAAGTATTTATACTGTTGTAGATGAAGGCATGCAAAATTTTAAGCATTATTTTTTTCAATTTGCTGGTGGTTTTCTTTTTTATTGGATTTTAATTTCGCCTGTGTCGGCATTAACGTTTGTTTTGCCCCCGCGTGGAGACAGTGTGGTAGGTTCTATTCAGTGGACACAAGCTTTACCTGCTGATACATTTAATAAAATCGGGCGTCGGTATGATGTAGGTTATTTTGAACTTGTTGAAGCTAATCCCACGCTTGATCCTATGCATCTTGGGCCGGGTACGATCATCGTTATTCCTAGCCGTTTTATATTACCACCTGGACCACGTAAAGGCATTGTTATTAATTTAGCTGAATTACGTATTTATTATTATCCTCCTCATCGCCATATAGTTATTACTTATCCGGTTGGCATTGGGCGTGAAGGTTGGGATACGCCTTTAGGTCCTTCTTGGATTGCACAAAAAACAGTTGATCCTACCTGGATTGTGCCACCATCGATTCGCAAAGATCGCGAGAAAGACGGTGTTCATTTGCCCATAAAAGTACCACCGGGACCGGATAATCCTTTAGGCGGTTATTCGATGCGACTTAAACAATTGACTTATTTAATTCATGGTACGAATGATTACGAAGGGGTAGGCCGTCGTAGTAGTGCCGGTTGTATTCGTATGTTTCCAGAAGATATTGAAAGTTTTTTCCCGCAAGTTAAGCGTAAAGAGCAAGTTTATATTATTGATTCTCCTTATAAGGTGGGTTGGAGTAAAAATAGACTTTATTTAGAAGTGCATGTACCATTACAAGGGCGGTTGGCGGCACAACATAGGGCTATGAACAAGCTGATAGTTAGTGCTCAAGCTGCTAAAATACAATGGCAATCTGTTGATAAGATTGCTTCGGAACAAAATGGGATTCCGCAGATAATTGGGTATCACAAAAACGCTTTAAAAAGTGTATCTCACAATTCTTCTTATACCTTAGAAAAATAATACCTAATAATGGATGGAATGCGAAATAGCATTTCTAGAAGAAATGGGATTATTATAGCTTTTAACGTACAGATCCAACTATTAGGTTGTACGCGACTTGACTGCGGTATCCAGGGAACTAGCGTTTAGAAGAATTTAGTTTTTCCCCCGTTATCAAGTAGCGGGGCGACGCTTTTGGTGTAATGTAACCACCTTAATGGTAAATACTATATCTATTTGCGAAACTCCTGTTATATTTAAGTGCTATAACAGAATCTTTAACGACAGAAAACTTTATGCGTTGTGTCTCTTTTTGTACGGCTGCAAGTTATAAGTTGAATGCGCTGGCTGATTTTTTTCGTAGTCGCCATTATACTGCCAAATTGTTTCGTAATGTCTTATACGTGACTAAAAATAACAAGAATATGGATATCTTTTTATTTAGTCATGGTTGTTTTGTTACATGGGGTTTACGTAAAAAACAAGAAGAAAGATTAATAGAGCAAATAAAACCTTTTGCTTCTTTGCCACTAAAAACAGAAATAGAAACGGATCGGTTTATTTATTATATAGATAAAGAGACACGAATTTTTCCACACCAACGATTTAATGTCGATGTAATTACTTTGGAGAAAAGTGAGATCGATAATATTCAAATAAAATTGGCGATTTCGTATGGTTTAGCGCAATCGATCAAATTAGAATTTTATGAAGAATCTATCCAGAAAACGATACGGGCTAATAGCCATTTTCCTCAAGAACTGGCTAGAGATGGCAAAATATCGCTTTCACGTAAAGCCATATCGAAGCGAATTGGCGAAATTTTTTTAACGCGAAGCTCTGTCAATTTGAGTAGTGAATATCTTGACGTGCCAGAGTATTTTTGGCGTTATTCTAATCTTGAAGCGTACTATGTGATGACAGAAAAATTTCTCGATATCCCAAAGCGTGTAGCTGCACTGAATCATAAACTAGATGTAGTGCATGAAATTTTAGAAATGTTGAATAGCCAATTAGAGCATCGTTACTCCAGTATTTTAGAGTCTGTGATTATCTTATTAATCTTTATTGAGATCGTTCTTCAATTCATCCAGCATCTTTAGGAAATTGTCTACAATAAAAAATTTTTTATAAAATATTTGTACCCCTCTAGCAAAAAACTAAATATATGCTATTTTATAGAATCCTAACCTTCTGTTTATCCCTTAATATAAGAGGAATATGAACCATGGCTAAAAAGTTAGCTAAGAAAAAGGCCGTTACGCCAAAAGCTCGTAAAAAAGCTAAAGTAACATCCAGCAAAAAAATAGCTTCTATTAGTAAATCTTATACTAAAACTGAATTAATCGGTTGTATTGTTAAGCATACTGAATTACCTAAGAAAAAAGTGGTAGAAGTCCTTGAAACCCTGCAAGCTGTTATGCATGCACACGCAAAATCGGGTTGCCCATTTTCTTTGCCGGGCCAGTTTAAACTAACGGTGGTAAAAAAACCGGCGACTAAAGCACGTAAAGGTGTTAATCCTTTCACAGGAGAACCCACAACCTTTAAGGCGAAACCGGCTCGTAAAATCGTCAAAATAAAACCGCTGAAAAAATTAAAAGCAGCTGTTTAATCTCAAAAAAGGGTGTTTATACACCCTTTTTTTTATACACTAAAAGCCCGTTACTCAGTTTTAGGAGTGGTTGAATTTTTTTTGAAAATCGCAAAGACGGCTTTTTACACGTTTGAATTCAAAAAGAAAGCGCCCTTTAGGATAAAGATCGGCATGCTTAATTTCGCTACTTAATATCAGCTTAATATTTGCATCATAAAATATATCGACTAAATGGATAAAAAGTCTAGCGCTGTTATCGTCGTGTTCACTGATGGGTTTAAGGTCGCTGATGAGAATCGTAGAAAATCGATTTGCAATAGCCAAATAATCAATCTGACTACGCGGTGTAGCGCAGATCGAAGTAAAATCAAACCAGATCGTATTATTTGTATAGCCTTTATGCGAGATTAAGCGCCCATGAACTGAAAGTGGTTGATAGGAAACTGTTTTTTCTTGGCATAGTGTATCAAACGTAAGTTGAGTTTGCTGTAAAGTCATCGTTGATATTGGCCAATCAAAAGTGCTACTTTTTTCAACATCATGGCCTAAGCGATAATCAAAAGGACTATCTAAGTGGAAAATAGTGAGATGTTGTTTGATCTGGGTAATAGCCGGTAAAAATAACTCGCGTTGTAAACCATGTTGATACAAATGTTCCGGTGGTGTATTTGAGGTAGTGACTAAGGTAATACCCTGTTGAAATAAGGCATGTAAAAGCTGTGCAAGTAGCATGGCATCCGCTATCTCATGAACGAGTAACTCATCTAAACAAATGACTTTTGCTGTACGTGCTAGATCGCTAGCAACCCGATTCAGTGGATTTGCTTGACCTTGTAACTGCGTTAATTTGCCATGTACTTGCTGCATAAATTGATAGAAATGCAGTCGTAATTTGGCAAGGGGAAGATGGTGGTAAAATAGATCCATGAGCTGAGTTTTTCCTCTTCCTACCTCACCCCATAAATAAAGTCCTTTACTCGGTTTTTCTCTTTGGAATAGATGCCATTTTTTTGTTGCTACTAAAAGTGAATCGTAGACTTCTTGCAAATGTTGTATTGCTAGTTCTTGACCAGGATCGGGCTGTAAAGTTTTTTGTTGGATTTTTTGATAATAGGCTTGTAGAGGAGTCATTAAAATTAGTTTGAGCTTAATGAGGTGATAAGACGTTCACGTAGTTCAATAAGATGGCCATGGAAAAAATGGGTGGCATCTTTTATCCGGATAAGTGTAGGAGGATTAGCTAAGCTTTCTAACCATGAAAACACAGCAGTGGAGGCAACGATTTCATCTTTATCTCCCTGGATTACTAACCACGGGCAGGTGAAAGGAGGAAGTGTTTTAAAGGGAAAGTTTTCTATCGGTGGTGCTACACAGATAAGCTGTTCTACCGGCCATTCTTTGGCGCCACGCGCGGCTATATAGGCACCAAAGGAGAAACCTGCTAACCAAATAGCTGATTGAGGACAGGCCTTTTTTAGCCATTGTAGCAAGGCTAATAAATCCTCTGTTTCACCGATCCCCTGATCATAATGGCCTTGGCTTTTTCCTACGCCGCGAAAGTTAAAACGCAGCGTACTAAGCCCCAGCATTTGAAAACTACGTGCTAAGGTGGTGACGACTTTGTTATTGAGTGTGCCACCAAACAAAGGATGCGGATGGCAAATAACAGCAATAGCGGGAGGGATTCGGGCCGATTCGGGATATGTCGTTAGCACTTCGAGTTGACCGACGGGACCATCTAGTAGAAGGGTCGCTTGCGGCTTTAAAGGGAAGGGTATCATTGTCATGTTATAATCTAAATTTTTCTGCCCCTATAATTTAAAAGCTCTATTACTCTTATGCAAGCATTGAATATCGAAGACCTAACTAAAATCTATTCTAATGGTGTGGTTGCACTTCAAGGCATTGATTTAGTGGTTAATCAAGGCGATTTTTTTGCTTTATTAGGACCCAACGGTGCTGGAAAATCGACAACGATTGGTATTATCTCTTCTCTTATCAATAAAACGGCAGGGCAGGTCCAGATATTTGGCCATAGCCTTGATAAGGAATTAGAAGCCGCAAAAAGTTGTATTGGTCTTGTTCCCCAGGAACTTAATTTCAGTATTTTTGAGAAAGTGATGGACGTTATTGTTTATCAGGCAGGTTATTATGGTGTTCCGCCGCGCTTAGCGAAACAACGTGCCGAAACCTATCTGAAAAAATTGGATTTATGGGATAAGCGTGATCAAGTTTCCATGCGCCTTTCAGGCGGAATGAAACGGCGTTTAATGATAGCAAGGGCTTTGGTCCATGAACCTAAATTACTCATTTTAGATGAGCCAACGGCGGGTGTTGATATTGAAATACGCCGTTCGATGTGGGAATTTTTACAGACAATTAATCGACAAGGAACAACGATTATTTTAACAACCCATTATTTAGAAGAGGCTGAATATCTCTGTAAAAATATCGCTATTATTGATAAAGGAAGCATTATAGAAAATACCAGTATGAAAAATTTGTTAGCAACCTTAAATATGGAAACTTTTGTTTTTGATCTGAAAACCCCTTTAACAACATTACCTGAATCAACTTCCCCATTTCCTATGCGTTTATTAGATAACAGCACATTAGAGGTAGACGTTGCTAGAGAGCAGTCACTGAATAATTTATTTGGCTTTTTACAAGGACATCATATTGAAGTAACGAGTTTACGTAATAAAGCGAATCGTCTAGAGGAACTGTTTTTGCATTTAATTGCAGCAAATAAAAAAGAAGGCACTTGAGTATGCGAGCTAAGATTTATTGGATAGCTTTTATCAGCTTATTACGCAAAGAAATTAAGCGTTTTTTGCGGATTTGGGTACAGACCCTATTACCGCCTTTGGTGACCATGACACTGTATTTTTTAATCTTTGGTGGATTGATTGGACAACGCTTAGGTCGTATTGAAGGTTTTAGTTATATGCAATATATTGCCCCGGGTCTGATTATGATGTCAGTGATTACCGCGGCTTATACCAATGTGGTGACTTCTTTTTTTGGCATGCGTTTCCAACGTAGTATCGAAGAGCTTATTATTGCGCCGTTACCGAATGCATTACTGTTATCTGGTTTTGTTGCGGGAGGGGTTGCACGAGGTTTATTTGTCGGTGTGTTAGTGACCTTACTGGCTTTATTTTTTACCCATTTGCAGGTTCACAGTATTTTTGTGTTGCTGGCGATTGTACCAATGACCACCATTTTGTTTTCGCTAGCCGGTTTTACCAATGCCTTATTTGCAAAAACGTTTGATGATGTTTCATTGATTCCTACCTTTGTTTTAACGCCACTGACTTATCTAGGTGGCGTATTTTACTCGATTCATTTACTCCCTTCTTTTTGGCAGTATTTATCCCTTTTTAATCCTATTCTTTACATTGTTAATGCTTTTCGCTATGGATTATTGGGCATTAGTGATATTCCGGTTATGCAATCTTTGATCATTATCTTTTTCTGTTGTCTAGGTCTGTTTTTCCTCAATCTTTATTTATTGAATAGAGGAAAAGGTATTCGTACGTGATTAAAACTTCTAAGAAGGCGGTGTTACTGATTAATTTGGGTACACCTAGCGCAGCAACGACATCGGCAGTACGCCATTATTTGACAGAATTTCTCACTGATCCGCGTGTAGTTGAATGGCCTGCTTGGCTGTGGAAACCTTTTTTAAAGGCTATTGTATTACCTATTCGTTGCAAGCGTTCGGCAAGACTTTATCAATCCATTTGGCTGGATGAGGGATCGCCTTTAGCGGTGTACTCAAAAAAATTAGCTGGAAAAGTTCAACAACAGTTAGGAGATTCCTATCAGGTTGTTTTAGGTATGCGTTATGGCCAGCCTTCGTTGCAAACTGCTTTAGACAGTTTATTACAAGAAAAAATTCAGTCATTGATAATTTTACCGCTTTATCCACAATATTCGGCAGCGACGACAGCCAGTTGCTTTGATGTCATTGCAGGACTATTAAAACAACGTCGATTTATTCCTTCTTTACACTTTGTTTCCTCTTATTTTGATTGTGGTTTTTATATCAACGCATTAGCAAAAACAATTCGTGCTTATTGGCAAAAGCATGACGCCAGTGCTTATTTATTATTTTCTTTTCATGGTTTACCTAAGCGTGCTGTTGAATTGGGTGATCCCTATGCGCAGCAATGTGCTGCCACTGTGAATTTGCTAGCAAAAGAATTGAATTTAACCTCTGATCATTATCAGCTTGTGTTTCAATCACGTTTTGGAAAAGCTGAATGGCTACAACCTGATTGTGAGTTTGTATTACAGCAACTGCCAAAACAAGGAATAAAGCGGGTAGCGGTCATTTGTCCAGGATTTGCCGTCGACTGTCTAGAAACCTTAGAAGAAATATCACAACGCTATCGGAAATTATTTTTAAAGGCAGAAGGGGAAAGTTTTCATTATATCCCAGCTTTGAATGCTAGCAATGAACATAGTGAGTTACTGGCTAGCTTGATTCAAACTACATTTTAAAAAAGTTTTAGCAATTTAATCAGTGAAACTAAAGTCCCCATGCCTAAAAGGAAAGTTCCGACAAACCATTTGATTATTTCATATTTAAAACCAAAAAATTCTTCTCTAAATTGAGAAAATTCTTGTCTAAATTCAGTACGCAGTTTAGCTGTATCTTCTTTAAATTCAAGGCGTAGTTTGGATATGTCCTGGCTAAGGTTAGCATTCATTTCTGTCATGTCTTGTCTGATGTTGGTCTCCATAGCAGACATGTCTTTTCTGATGTTGGCGTCCATAGTAGACATGTCTTGTCTGATGTTGGTCTCCATAGTAGACATGTCTTGTCTGATGTTGGCTTCCATAGCAGACATGTCTTTTCTGATACTGGATTCCATTACGGTCATATCTTGTCTAATGTTAGCTTCTATCACCGTCATATCTTTTTTAAGATGAGATTCTACAATTAAAATTCCTTGTGCTAGCTGCGATATTTCTTGCTTTAGATTAGATTCAAGTAGGTTTAGGTCTTGTTTTGTGCACACGGTATTCTCTAACATTTCTGATAATAATTTGACTTGTGTTTTTGCTTGCAGGGAAGGAACTCCCACCTTTTCTAATTCGGTAGCGTAATGGAGTGTATCAAATAATTTTGCTTGCGCGCTCACTTTTATTATTCTCCTTTCTGTACTTTAGCGTTATTATTGTATAAATAAGATTAACTATAACGGCTATTATATGACACTTAATTATCAAATACAGCCGCATTTTTGAGGAAGTCTTATGCAAAAATATGAAAAGGTTTATCGTCAAACTTTACGCGAACTATCGGATCGCATTGTCAAAGCGCAGCAGCCTATTCGTATTTTAGATAGCATTAAGTGGAGTAGTGAGATACAAAAACATTTTTTTGCCAAAAAGTGCAAAGAACTGCCATTGGTCGATAAAAATTATTATGAAAAAAATACGATTACATTTGATTTTGCAGAAAAACAGAAAGAATTTCAATTGTTAGAACGTGACATTAGTAAACAAGTCGGTCAGTTTAGTTCTGTCGGTAGTATTATGTTGCGAACGTGTCGAGAATATCGGTATGTATTGCGTTTATTAAAAGCACGCGGCACGGCGGAATTTAGTTTGCTTTCGCAAGAACTTTATGGAAGTGCGGATGATGCCTTTTATGTTGATGCACCGCGTTTAAAAGATTTGGCAAAAACTGTTTCTGCGGCACTGGATAATATCAAAGATAAAACAGTCAATGAACTCGATGAAAAAAATATACCAGTGAAGAAGCCACAAAACTTCTCAATCAACGCTTATCACATTATTTTGCCCATGTGAAAAGAACTGAATCTTGGGTAAGGGTGAGTGATGGCATCGTTGCCGACGCGGCAGCAGGCGCAGAATTAATAAAAATACGTAAAGATGCACTTTTTAGTGAACGTGATTTAAAGATTTTAGAAGTCCATGAAGGATGGGTACATATGGGCAGTACATTGAATGGTTTGCAACAACCCATCTGCACCTTTTTGAGTAAAGGTCCGCCTTCAGTAACGCTGATGCAAGAAGGATTAGCGATTATTCTGGAGATTTTCCATTTTGTCTCCTCGCCTTTACGAATTAAAAAATTGACTGACCGCGTGACAGCCATTGCCATGGCCGAAGCAGGCGCTAATTTTTTAGACGTTTTTAACTTTTTCCAATCACAAGCATTTTCGCCAGAAGACAGCTACAAAAGTTCTGTGCGGATTTTTCGCGGTAGCCTGCCGGATAAAGGCCCTTTTACCAAAGATTTGGTCTATAGTAAGGGATTTATTTTGATCTATAATTATCTGCGTTTGGCGGTAAAAGAAGGCTTGGTCGATAGAATTCCTTTATTATTCATTGGCAAAACGAGTCTAGAAGATCAACGTTTACTCTCCCACTTGCTCGATGAAGGACTCATTATCACACCGCCTATTATTCCTCATCAATTTAAAGATTTAGCGGCATTAAGCTGTTGGATGTGCTATTCCTTATTTTTGAATAAACTCGATCTGGAAAAAATTGCGGTGGATTATCGTAATATTTTAGAAGGATAATAACCAAAAAATAAGCGTTCTTGCTTTATTTTTTACATCAATGCAGTAAAACGTCTGGTATTGATATCTGAATTAGGAGATGATACCGAATCTTGAATGTTTCCCCAAAAGTTATTTGGGTTAGTACTCGTAGTTTGTGAGTCTCCTAATGGGTTTCGTGCTTCCAAAGCTATTTTTTGGCGGTTAAGTTTGTCGATCCGTACACTTATTTTTTTAACAATACTTGTGCTTGAGCCAATAACCTTTTGTATTAAATCATGTTGGGAGTAAATATTTACAGCTATCTTTAACGCTTCTAGATCGTTTTTAAGTTGGTTTAAAAAACTATTGGAAAGGACAATTTCAGGATCTTTCACAATATTTGTTTCAGAATTAAATCCTTTACAGGCATTATCGTGGATTGGATCATTTAAATTTTCTACGATAGCGTCTAATTGACTTAATTGTTTTTCGCCTACAGTGATAAGTTTTTCATTTAAAATAGAATGGATTAGGTCATATTCCTTTTCTATAGAGATCAGCATCGCTTGCATCGTTAATTGTCGTGCTTGATCGCCTTCCTTGTTTATCGTATCAATTTGAGAATGTATACGTTCCTGACAATTTTTAAGGAATTCATGTAAATTCTTTTCTATGGAAGTTAATTCTTGGCGAAGTTCTAAAAGTGTTTCCATTGTTAAAAAATAATATTGTGAACGATTAGAGCTTAAAGAAGTGTCAGATAAACTTGTCTCAGCATCAGAAGAAGTATCAGAATGCCTAAGAGAAGGGGAGCTAGATATTAATTCCATCCCTTCTTCGGGATTATGTTGTTTTTGTTTTTTTTCTCTGAAAAATTCCCCTTTTCTCGTTTGTCTAACCGCTTTAGTAACCCCCTTGCCGGCAACTCCTGCTACGCTACTAGTAATCCAAACTAAAGCGTTTTCTCCTATGTTCTCCGATGTAGCATATATAAACGAAAAAATTAAAGGGAGTTTTATATAGTCCAGAATGTTTTTAATATTAGAGTTTTTTGGCAGTAAATAAGTAGCGGCAGAAAGCGCTTCTAATGAAAAGCAAATCGAGGTGCTGATAATTAACTGTGAAGTATTTAATGGATCTTTTTCTTCATCAGCGAGCATGATATTGTAAATATAAGAGTAGAGCAAAGGCAGGGCAGTGCTAGAAAAGGTATTGATCAACCAAAACGTGGTCTTAATACTATTAACGGCTAGCGGAGAATATTTTTTTGCTATCGCTGCATTTACACAAGCATTGCATAAGGCATCTATCAATTCATCTTTCACTCCCATGGTAAATCCAACGATAGCACCGCTGGCTAATTTTTGTGGCAAGTTATTTTCATCGGGTAAATTAGATGGTTGATCGTTAGCGATGGTAGTGGTTTCTGCTTCATTAGTACTAGCCATGCTGGTTGAGCTTTCGGTAGTAGATTCGGGTAAATGACAGTGGTTTGGAAATAGTTCTGCACATTGACTGGCAATAGCCGTTTGGTTTTGTCCTGGATAAGCATTATTAAGAAACAAATAGACTGCTTCAGTGATTTGGGGTGGAGTTAGCTGCTGAATCGCATTTTTTTGCAGCTTTAATACGTGCTGGAATATTTCGTTAGAAGCATAGCTCATATTTAATAAATCTAATTCACGTGTCATATCTCCTAATAGGCGTAAATTTTCACTGAAAGCTAAATGATGATTACAATTTTGTACACTAAAGCAAGTGTCGCCTATGAAAGCGATTGATCTAGCAATTTGTGAATATTCTTGCCGTAGAAAATTAGCATTGCTGATGCTTTCGCGCGCTGCTTGAAAGAAAAATTTTAATGTTTTTTCTGTATTGTGACTGATTTGTTTTGTCAGTGATTCCTTTAAAGCCATGCCTAATTGTTGGAAGATAGTGATATGGTCGTAGTTTAAGGGAAATTTGATGAATACTTGACTTTTCGAAATACTACTAAATAACTCAGTTAAACTTTCTATTTCTTTGCCATAACTTTCATCAGGTCCAGTGAACGCCACAAATCTACCTAACCCATCATGAAATCGTTGGTACACTTTACGAATATCTGCCCTTTCTAATCCTGCTATATTTTCAATTTGTTCAAAAAAATGAGTTAAGAACTTATTATAATTGATAAATTCATCTGTATTTATAGCATGGATATCAACAACTTCAGCAATTCCCCTTAAGTTATGCAATGTAAAGTCAGTTGGCAATGTATCCCCTGAAAGAATTCTATTTTTTATTTGTTCCGAGAGAGAGCTGCCCATTGTTGTAGAAATAGGATGCATATTTAACTACCTTAGTTATAAATTGAAATTATTTTTATTAGGGTGCTTTGTTTTTATAAATCAATAAAATTTATAAAAAATTTTACTTTTATATAGATAGTTAAGTTGTATTTTTATCTTTTTTGGGTTTTTTAATTGTTTGTTAATGCTTAACGTAGGCTGAATAGTTCTAAAATATAACTACTTTTCTCAATTATAAAGTAACAATTTTGCTTAACCTATTATTGTTTATTTGATAAGCAAAATGTCTATTTTTTCTATTTGAAAGATCCCACCATTTTTTTAATAAGGTAAATTGTTTGATTTCTACATTGCTTAGTTAAATAAAAAATTTAGCTAATCTTATTTTGGGTTTAATAAACCCTTAATTTTAACGATCTATTATATCTCAAATAAATTAAAAAAATGGGGTGTAGTAAATGGGTCAGCGTCGCCGTAAAAAAAATTACTATGAAAAGCTATCTGAAAAACTAAAAAGAATAATTAACTTAGAGATTGCTCAGTATATAAAATCCGGTGCTATTCCAAATTTCAGTAAAATTTATAAACATTTAGCAAATAATAAAAATAGACCCCGTTTTGGCGAGGTTTTAGAGGATTTTGAAAATTATCTCCTCTCTTTTATTATTGATAGAGATTCGTCGGCAAAAGAGTTTGATATTTCATTGACTAATCTTTCAGGTACACCTGTTGAAGTTGAATATAAGCGTTTATTGAATGAATTAGAAAAAATTCGTAATGAATTAAAAAAAAGTAGTAGCCTGAAAGAAAAAGTTTTGTCTGCTGATGATTCACATCAACAACAGTTTCAGTATTGGGTGGATAGAGCGAAAGGATTTTCTGAGTATGTAGCAGAAAGTACTTGGAATTTTGCTAAGAGCATAAATAGTACGGCTATTTCCGCTTTAAAAGATCCACTCTCCAGTGCAAAGTCTATGGCGGTATTAACCATGTATACGCTGGCAAGTAATCCTGTCGCTGGTTATCGGCTAATACAAAAGAGAAGTTCGAGTTATCTAAAGCAAATAGAAACGCTAGCAAAATCAGAATGGTATCGTTTATATGATGCTTTCGATGAAATGATGGATGAATTTGATCGTGAATTGGAATTGAATCAGCTGGATAAGAAAACGCAACGTAATTTCTTCGAGTTTTTAAAATATGCGTTAGATGGGGGTGTAAAAAATAGATTATTGGAACAGGATAAGCAAAGACTTTTTAATCTAACACAGCGTTTATTAAATCAAAGTTATAATATAAGTGATAGTGATGATCTCAAATTATTATATGATTTATTTAATGTCTATTTAAGATTGGATTTTACCGAGCGATATGCCGATCCTATACTTGCCGATGTTAGCCGTTATGCTAAACGTATCGCTGATAGTAGAGAGAATATAAACGATAAAGATAAACGGGCATTTACAGAATTTTTTTGGATACTGCAGGCTAATTTTGATTGGTATGGTGGAAAAATAAACGCTGAAGGTTTTAGCGATTTGTTTTCTAAACTACAATCACTTAACTGCAATATTGATCGATGGGATAACAGTTCTATTTTTTCTTTTCGAATTGCTTTAGCTGTTATGAGACGGTTGCGTAGCCGGTATAAAAATAATGCCAGCATTTGCCGTGAACTTGATCATTCTTCTAGCGCTTTGGTGGATTATATTCTGCGCTTAGCGAAGTCAAAACATTATTTAATAGCTGAGGAAGCGATCAAGGAAAGTTTTTATATCGAATATGTAAGAAACCTTCCTGCAGGTGAGGAAAAATCAACGTTATTTGCTGGAAAATATAAGGTTGTGAGCAAGAAACAAGTTTTTCCTAATTCATTCGTTTATGCTATCTCTGGAACACGTATTAAAATTTTTTTACAACAGCCTCTTATTGGGGAGGAAAAAAGTATTCTTGAAGAAACTATTGAAAATACCTACGCTAGAGTGGAAAAATTAAAACAAGCGGTTAATAGTCAGGAAAGTAGTGTGTCTTTAGAAGATACGACCTTTAATTTATATATTTATAATGATAACGATGCCTATGTAAAGTATGGCCCTTTATGGAGGATTAATACCGCTGGCGGTGGTTATACTCATGTTCGTTTTCCTGAAGTAGATGAAAGGCCATTCGATTATGAACAGCATAAAAATGAGAAATGGTATGAGGCTTTTGTTTACAAGCAACCGCAGGGTGACAGGCGAGATGGAGAAAATAAAGAGGGGCGTGGTTTTCGTAATTTAGGTCATGAAGTGCAACATAAGTTTTTTTATGCCTGGATTGGTCATGCCGAACTTCATCATTTGCCTTCATGGTTGGTGGAAGGTGCCGCCAATGCTTTAGGTAATGAGCCTTGTTTTAAAGAAGAAGCGGATTACATTAAACGGCATGAAGATAAGCTGCCTTCCATGCAAAAAATAAATGCGATGACCTATGCTAGCGGTGCAGATCATTACTATTTTGGCAGCGCACTATTTCGTTTTATGCTAGAGCAGGATCCAAATTTTCTCGGAAAAATCATCAATTCTGCCAAAGCCGGTGAAAAAGCAGATACCATAACGACTTTGATTAAGCAGTGGATTGCGGGTGAAGATAGAGAGGCACATTTCAGTCGCTGGCTAAAAGGAATTATTCATACCTGTTCTTTAGTGAAGGATACAAGCGATAAAAATACTTCTTCAAATCTACCCTCTAGACGGATTAAACCTTTTTCGATACCAAAAGCAGTTACGGCTAATCCTGGTCGAGATCGTGGGAGAGAAATTGTTGAAAGGACTACTTTATCCGATTTAGCAAGGGCTTTGCAAAATAATGCTAGCGATGTTCGCGAGTTAATGGAAAAAATCGATTTTACGCAAGAAAATATTTATGCGCCCCTTAATGCCAATGGCGATCGTATTATCCATTATGCCGTACGTGCTAAGAATTGGGGTGTATTATGGAAGCTCTTTTTGGAAGGTGCTTCCTTAGAAACGTGTAATAATAAACGTATAACCGCCTATGCGATGGCGAGATCTTCGTATAGTCAGCAAAATCTAGAGAAGCTGGAACGTTGGCAGCATGATGCGAAAGCCGCTCGGTTACCTAATCCTTCTGATGGTACGGTGCTTGTTCCGCCAACGGTAACAAGCACAACTGTGCCTGGTGTCGTAGCAGTAGGAACAACAGTTATAAATTTGTTAACTACTTCTACAACATCAACTTACTCCCCTGATGAAGAGGATCCGGCGACTTCTTTTGCCTGGTGGAAAATAGCGAGTATGACGGCTGTTGGACTTGGTGTTGTCGGCGTAGCGTTTTGGGCAGGTTATCGTTGTAACAAAAGTCAAAATAATAAATTGCGTGCTTTTCCTGGCCAAGAATTGGATACGCTAGTGACAACTCCGCCTGACTCAGCTTATGGTGGTTCTATCGCGGAAAGTAGTAATGCCAGCCAAACTGCTGCGTATAAAGTAGTTCCCGTTAATCGTGGACTTGTCTACAGAGAAGAAACTTTGCCTTCAGGAACAATAGAAACGACCTATTTAATTAACCTTACTGAAGAAAGAAACTACCTAATTGACATCTTAGGAAAACGCTTGGCTTTTTTAAAACCTTTAGACTGTTATTGGCGATTTGAGGACGATATTAAACAGTTGCGTCCTCTTATCGGGCTGGAAGCTGAAAAAAGTTTATCTGTATTAGCCAACATACAATTCAGATTGGAAAATAAAGAAATAGAAAAAGAAATAAAGAAATGTGAGAAGGGTTATAGTGAAATTGAAAGTGCCAAAGTTATTATTGACTCGCTTGCACAGCGTTTTCGGCTTTTAAACTTAACGTCTAGGCAGCCAGTTATAAGCTATTTAGAGAATCCGCTTAAGAATGGTCTGTTGATCATGATTCACCGTGTACAAGGACAGAGCGAATTGCTAAGAAAGGAGCTAGAAAATTTATCTGGGGAAAGGAAAGACTTAATTTCTATATTATATAAACGTTTAATCGATTTAGAAACCAGTTTATATGATGCTATGTTCTTTGCGCATAGCCCAGTTTATGATGAAGCGGATTCAGCTGATGCTAAGCCTATTGCAAGTTATTACGAGACTTATCAATTTAGCGCAATTAGAAATGCTTTAATTCCTTCTACAGATAAACAAACCAATAAGGAACTAGAGGCCGAGTTGGATAGTAGAAGTAACAAAGAATGTTTGAAAAAACACTTACGTTCTGATTTGCCACCTAAGCTAAGGATTATTCTTAATGTGCTTGATAATTTAGTTTCAAAAGTAGATGAAATAAAAAATAAAGTAGTCCGTAAAACTTTGACGAATAATATTCAGTCAATGCAAGTCAGTATTAGTGAACTCAAAAGTAAATTAGAGGCTGATATACAATATAAAAATGGTATCGAAGAAGGATTTAATAGAGCCTTAGCATTAAAATCGGAAGAACAACCTCTATTGGATAGGACATTAGCACAAGGAGCACACGTCATGCCTAGGCATTCAAGTGCTTCTTCTTGTTCATCGGCCTCCTCTGGATTTTTTAGTGAAGAATTTAGTAGAAGGCCAAAACCGCCAGTACTGCCAAAGTCTAGGGTAGAAAAAGTTGCTGTTCCTGCTTCTCTAAATAGAGGATTTTACCAACCTGGGAAAGTTGATACTCATAACGCTTTAAGTCAAGGTTCTGAAGTTTATTATAATTTTGCATCCTCTTCTCATACGCAAAGCTAATTGTTGTCATGATAATGGCTGGAACGAAGTTCCAGCCACGCTTCAAATTACTTTGTTAACATAGAAGGAATTATTTTTTCTAAGTCCTGTGCTCCAACTCTTAACTCAAGAGCAATCTTATCACTCGTGGTTTTACCATGAGGTCGGAAGCCACGATATTGGCTTAAGGTTGCCATATTTTGATCGATACTTGCGTAAAGCTTGGTTAATGCTGATTTTAGGTTTTCAGCTTGTTTTTCCTGAACGGTATTATCTGTATTCTGAATTAGCGGTTTGATATTCGCAAATACAGTATCTTGGGCTTGTAAAATTTCATCTAAGGCCCTTTGTTTTTGTTGGCTAACATGGCTAAAAAACAAACTGGTAAAAAAACCATAGCTTAGATTTTGTTGTTTGCTTCTAATTGCTTGCGTTTTTTCTTCAACAACGCTGAGTGCTTTTGTTAAATTAGCATGATTCACAATGGGTTCTTGCACAGTGGATACTGCTTGGCGCTCAAGCTCAACAGAAGGAATAGAAGCGTGTTGCTTGATAGCTTCATTCTTTTTTTCTTCAAATTGATCAAGTAAATGCTTTAATTTTTCTATAATAGTATAAAAAGAAACTTCAGGTGAATTGAGCTCGGTTTTTTTTATAGTTAAAGCATTAATAAAGCTATTCTTATCTATTTGCGGCTTTATCGTATCATCTAACGCATCGTACTGAGTATTGATCGCCGTTTCGACTGCTGTAATATTTGTAATGGTATCATTTCTTACAGATTTAAATTCAGAGAAAGTATGCTTAATTTTTTCATTGAGTGTCGAAATAGCGGCTACACATTTTTTATGCTGTTCTATCAGCGTTTGATCGATAGCTTTACCATGGAATGACTTAAATGTTTCTTGTATAGTTTCTATGTCTTGGCGTAAATCAATAAACTTTTTATTCTCAGTGTTTGGAATAGACAATTTAGTTTGTAAGAACTCTATTAAGCTTTTTAACAGGATTATTTCATGCTCAGTCATAGCAAAATCGATCTGTAATAACGTTCCGTTTAAAGCAGGGATATTATCCCCTGAGCTTAGTGCCTGCTGAATTGATAAAAGTTGATTATAAAATCGGTTTTCTTGATCAAAGACAATAGAGTAAGCGGCATAGTCTACTTTTTTTTGTGAAAGATGTTGAGCAAGTGACTTTGTGTACTGAATAATCGCTTCAATACTATTTTCTTCTTGTACTGGCTCTTCAAGCGGAGTTGTTTTAGCTGCTTCAGTTTCTGGTTGGTTTTGTTGATTTATCGGTTTCATAACGGGTTCCTCAATTAGATTGGATGTTTGAACTTGATTTTCTGCTTGAATGGGCTGATTGATTTGTACTTGCGAAAGATCAAATTTTGTTGGTGGCATTAATTTTTCCTTAGTTTTTTTAGTTGTAGTCTCAGTTTTTTCTTCTTTTTTTTCTTGCCTAGGATCCTTAAGTATAGTCAACTCAAATCCTGCTTCATTCGACGAGACAATGAGAGCATTGCGGAAGCAATGCGAAGTTGAGGAGCCCGCGATAGGCGTGCGTTGACGGGCGAAGCAGGAAACGCATCACGCCG
>CAYQIM010000044.1:0-4189 GCA_964417555.1 Rickettsiella sp.
GACGCAGGACGAATCGCGGCCTAATTTCAGTCGCGTGATGCGAATTAATTTTGGGGACACGATGGCCAAAATTTTTCATGAGCATAGCGACTCGCTTGTGAAAAACTGATACAAGCCGGTGCACAGGCGGTTAAACTAGAAGGTGCTGTTGGAAATCTTAGGCTTATCACCCATTTAGTTGAATCCGGTATTCCGGTGATGGGTCATCTCGGTTTAACGCCACAGTTCGTCCATACCTTAGGTGGCTATAAAGTCCAAGGGAAAACAATGCTAGCCGCTGAGCAGCTTAAGCAAGATGCACTGGCTTTGCAAGCCGCCGGTTGTTTTGCACTCGTGCTGGAATGTATTCCGGCACAGCTCGCCAAAGAAATCACCCAAAACCTTAATATAGCGACCATTGGTATTGGCGCTGGTGTAGATACCGATGGTCAAGTCTTAGTGTTGCAAGATTTATTAGGTTTAAATATTGATTTTAAGCCAAAATTTGTCAAACATTTTTTAAGTGGTAGTCAATTAGTGAGTGAAAGCATTGATCACTATGTCCAATCAGTAAAACAAAGAGAATTTCCAACCCATGCGCACAGTTACTAATCTTACTGAATGGCAGTGTATACGAAGAACAATAGAAAATAAAAGTATAGGTTTTGTGCATACCATGGGTCATTTGCACGCAGGTCATTTAAGCCTATGCGCGCGTGCTCAGCGAGATAATGAAATTACCGTGGCGGCTATTTTTATTAATCCTACACAGTTTAATCAAAATGAAGATTTTACTAAATATCCTCGTACTTTAGAAAAAGATAAGGAATTGTTTTTAACTCAAGGTGTAGATTATTTATTATTATTCGATGCAGAGGTTATTTATCCCGATAAGTATCAGTTTAAAGTCAGTGAAACTACGGAATTAAGTCAGTTATATGAAGGACAATTTCGACCAGGCCATTTCACGGGTATGTTAACTGTGGTATTGAAATATCTGAATATCGTTAAGCCGACTCGTTCGTATTACGGTGAAAAAGATTATCAACAATTGCTACTTATTCAAAAAATGGCAAAGGCTTTTTTCTTAGAAACAGAAATTATTGGCTGTCCGACGGTACGTGCAGAAGATGGCTTGGCCTTAAGTTCACGAAACTCACGTTTAACTGTAGAACAACGAAAAAAAGCACGGCTTTTTGCAGAAATTTTGCTGCGAACAGAAAACTCAGAGAATGATGCCATTAAAGAATTAGAAAAATTAGGGTTCAATGTGGACTATATCGCCGACCTCTGGGGTCGACGTTTAGCAGCAGTTTGGCTGAATAACATAAGACTAATTGATAGTATCGAAATATAGATGGATATTTAAATTTCTAACTTATTATTTTATGCTAATCTTATTTAGCATAATTAAAGTATGAAAAATAAAGCCAACCCGCTTCTGTTTATAGAAGAAAAAATAAAAACCCATCATTTTCTTCCATTAGCACAAGAAATAATTCTTGCTGATAAATATGCGGCTACACTGCTGCACATGCCGACAAATGAAAGATTTTTACTTTCTCTATTAGGCGGTGAAAAGTGCTGCTTTTCGATTGATATTATTCAACAGCCTGCTCATCAGTGGCTAGTTTTTAAAGATTGGCTACGACAGACGATTGCTAACGCTAATTTTTTATTTACTAACTATAGTAAGAATTATTTTGCTTTAAAGCGTACTTTGAATGATACGGCTAAAATTTATCAAAAATATTACTTGCGAAGGTTTGTAGGATATATTTCGGAAGATTTAAACCTATGTAAATATGATTTTGCGGTGATAAAAAAGATATCAAGGGAATTTTTATATGAATTGGAATTAGGCCGTGCACAGTTGAACAATCTATCTGTTTCCCTAGATAAATGGATGAAATATTTTCGGACATCAGTTGAGCATGAATTATCTGAGCTAAAATTAGTTGAGAAAAATATTATTGCTTTAGAAAAGCAGTTGGTAAAGTGGTCCAACCAACTGCAGGACGCAGCTATAGGAATTAGTATGGGTGCTTTAGAAATTTTAACCGGTGATTTTTTTGGTTTTTTTTTAATGGCTGCAAGTATTATATGGATAGGCGTTATTTCCTCACGTATTGTTACTATTAACCAGGAGTTAGAAGATAATAAACATAAAAAAATCACTCTGTTCAATGAGATTAATGTAAACAATCATTTACTCTCTTTTTTAAGTTATTTGCACCTCAAACTAGAAACTTTATTAAGCCAGGGACGTAGCCTTGTTGATGAATTTACGTTATTACAGCATAAATTTTTAGGGTTAATTACAGAATTAGATAAAACTCAAGAAAGTTTAAAGGATCTAAGTGCAGATAGTGAAGGGGCAATTGAGTATATAATGGGAGATCTAGAAACACTTAACGAGGAGTTTTTATTAATGGAAGAAGGTTTTAGCCAGCTACATACATCCTTAAATGTACCGATACAAATGGAAAACCAGCTATGGACACCTAATGCGCTTAGTTTTGCCTATATGAAACTGAATCAGCGGCTTTAAAAATATTTTACAGGAGTTTTTATGCAAAAAAATAATATTATCTATCTGTCTTTTGCTGAACATGAAACAGATAAAGCTAAGGAAATTGACAGCGCTGCCAATATACTGACTAGAGAGGTAAAAGCGGCTGATAGATTTGCGATTTTAATCGGCGAAATACCTGTTTATGAAGTTTTTACTCCATTACTCGGCGGTATGCCAGAGAACTTAGCGAGCACGAAACAACTGTGGCAAGATACGACGTACGATAAGCTTTTAAATAGCATATCGACATTACAATTTTTTTGTACAAAATATAAAAATGACTATCCTATTTTAAAGAAAATGCTAAATCAGCATAGCGATCCTAGAGTAAGTAAAGAAAAAATATTAAAATATTTTGATCACATTAATAAACCGTTAAACGAATGCAAAATTAAGTTTGATGAGGCAAATAGTTCATTAAAAAAATTTACTAATTCTGTTGAAAACGATAAGGATAAGTTGTTCGGTACCGTGCTTCCTAAGATAAGACAAGAAAAAAAGAATAAAGATGACGAATTTCAAAAAACATTACATGATTTGTATCAAGTGAATTCGGATATTACTGCCGCAGATAAAATATATGATCAATTTTTATATTTAACATTAGGGATTTCTGCAGGTATTGTTCTTACGCCTGTCGTACATTTTGGATTAAAAGGCTTAGGAAACTTGATGGTGAAATCCGGTAGCAAAATTATTAAATCGATTGGTGGAAAATTAGGGGGTAAGCTTTTCGGTGGAGTCACTATTTTCGTTACGGTTGCTGAAGTCGCGTCGTTAATAGCTACTTCTGTTAAATTTGAGCAATATTCTAGAAAATGTAGGGAATTGAGAGAAAGAAAGTTTAACTATGAAAAAAGGAAGAATGAGCTTGATACGGAGACAACACAATTGGCTTCATTGATAACAGAATATCAAAAAGTGCTAGAACAAGCTTCTGAAGTTGATGATAAATTTATTGGATTAAAAAGTGCCTGGTATAACTCTGCCATGTCTTTAGACAAACTGAAAGAGTCAGCTGCTGATATGAAAACGGATATCGATAGTGATGACTTGGAGTATATAGAGGGTAGTCTGGATACGTTTGAAGAGCAGTTTAAGCTGCTAAGCGACAAATTAAAAAAATATGAATTAGGATTTACTATGGATGTTGTAATTAATGATAGAGTGATTGATTTGAATGATTTAAAAGACATTCAAGATTTAGAAAATATCGAGAAAAATTATAGTTCACAATTTTTTCCTAGAGCACTTTACGCCGCTTATAATCAATTATACATTTAATTATAAAAAGGAGATTTTATGGAATCCGTGACTAGTTTTATGGATGGTAGCGATCTTTTCGTAAAAGAAAGTTTATTTACCTCAATTATTACAGAAGATGTTTTTAAATATTTAAAAGAACTTTTTGTTGCTGTTGTTTTATTGAAACTAAGGGTGTGCAGGATTTTTGCAGAAGAGCCAAACTTTAATGAGGAAAATTTGATTTTTGCTTGTAAAAAATTTAGGAAAACTATGCAATTTTATATGCATTCTATCGACGAGACAATGAGAGCATTGCGGAAGCAATGCGAAGTTGAGGAGCCCGCGATAGGCGTGCGTTGACGGGCGAAGCAGGAAACGCATCACGCCGTA
>CAYQIM010000045.1:0-4142 GCA_964417555.1 Rickettsiella sp.
GACGCAGGACGAATCGCGGCCTAATTTCAGTCGCGTGATGCGAATTAATTTTGGGGACACGATGGCCAAAATTTTTCATGAGCATAGCGACTCGCTTGTTTCATCTTTTGGATGAAACCCTAATCTTATATTTTCACAATACCTTAAAAGACAATCTATTGGATTGTCATTTGATAGTAAAATAATATTTTGATTGTCCTTATTGATTAAATCATCCATACTTCCCTCATAATGAATAATTTTTTTTAACCTTATCCCAAACGTTTTCTTTAAAGTAAAGCCGTATTTTTACATCTTTAGGCGTTATATCTTTGAAACCTGATTTAGGAATTATCTTATCAACTTCATCAAGACTTAAATTACTACTCCACTCCTCCTACTGCTATATTTAAGGTTTAAGTACCGGTCGTCCTATCTTTATGATAATAAAGGAATTTCTATTGTAAATGTAGAACCTTTCGTTAATTCACTTTCTAAGCTAATAGTTCCTTCTAAATGATCTAAAAGCTGTTTAACAAGATATAAACCTATACCACATCCTGTATAAGTTGAACTCTCGTAAGAAGGTTTAATTTTTTCAAATTTATCAAATATTTTCTCGTGATTGATTTTATCAATTCCAATGCCTGTATCAGATACCTTTATTCTTAATTTATCTCGTTTATTGTTTAAATAAGTCCATTCAAAGGATAAAATAACCTTACCTTTAGGGGTAAATTTAACCGCATTAGAAAGAAGATTAGCTAAAATTTGTTTCAATCGAATTTTATCAGTAACAATTTTTCCTATATCATTATCTACTTTTAGTTCAAATTCTAAATTCTTCAGATATACATTCGGTTTTATAAGTGCTTCCATCTCTTTAGCAAATGCATATAAATCTATCTTGTCCTTCCTTATATCACTGATATCATTTTTATCAAGAGCAACAATTACAGAATCGAGTATTTCCAATAATTGATTTCCTGATTCATGGATTATCCTTCCATACTCTTTTACCTCATCAGGTGTTTTTAATGCTCCCTGTTTCTGAATTTGAGCAAAACCTACAATGCCGCAAAAAGGTGTTCTAATATCATGTGCCATGTTCATAATAAATTCACTTTTTGCTTGTTCCGCTTGTTTTTGCTTTGTTATATCTAACGAAGTTCCTATTATTCCAATCACTTTTTTAGTATGCGGTTCAAGTAACGGAATCTTACGAGAAAAAAATACACGTTCTTGACCCTTACAATCAAAAACAGTTTCCTCTACTTGAATATTCCTCCCTTGTGTCCATTACTTTCCTATCTATTTCCATTAAACTATTTGCTTTATCTTTCCATGGTAAGTCAAAATCAGTCTTCCCGATTATGTCTAAACCTGATTGATAGCCTAAGAATATAGCTTGCGCATCATTAACGCCTTGATAAACTCCATTTTCATCTTTCCAATAAAAATGTCCCGGAGCTTTTGCTAAAATATTAAGAAAATTATCTTTATATATTTTTTTCATACACCTGTTTATTTTATAGGTGAAGTTGTGAAGTCTATTTAATTGTAAGTCTTTTTGTATGTGTAGTTACTTCGTCTATATCTATATGAGCAGGAATAGGTATAGAAGAATTAAAAAAAGGAAGATCTCTTAAGAAAAAATCATTTGGCTCTTTTTTATAATTGGTGCTTTTACATTTAGTAGGCCTTAATTCTATCCAATGAAATTTATTAACTACTCTATCTAAATTATTTATATTTTGAATGGCGTAGCTAAGAATGTCTGTTGATTTGCCTGGATATAGAATGGCCTTTGTATTATTACACTTAGCTAAAATTCTTAGGACAGCACATTCTTCTTTTAAAAATTCATTTGATTTTTCTAATGCTAATTCTTTAGTACTATTTAATCGTGAAGGTCGTTTTATATATTCCTCAGATGAAATTAAGAGATTTTTCTTAAAAAAATCATTTTCTATGCTCATATTAACAACGTCCTTGTAGAATCTATCATAATCCTCATCTTTCTTTAAACTATCCCAACAAATAAATTCGTATTTAGTGCTTATTCCAGCAAAATATGGTTTATACTTTTCTATCCATGATTCTCCTCGAAGCCTAGATACTTGTAATGCTTCTTTTTCAGACAAGTTCTCATCTACTTCAATATTGAATCGTTGTAGAGTATCAGCCACAACAATAAAAACGCTTTTTGGTTTAACTTCTTCAATGAAATTTACAAATCGTGTTGCCCATTTATCTTCAAATTTATCTTTGCCTACACTAACAAGATAAACAATACTTTTATCTCTTAATGGCGAGCCATCTAATTCATAGCTAGGAAAGATGCCACAATGGGATAATCTGTAACTAGGTGCTTTTTTAAAATATTTTGTCATATATTCTACTAATTAATTAGTTATTTTAATTTTTACTAAAGCTTATTAGTATATCATAGTTATTGCCTAGTATGCCTGTTTGGTTAATCTCCGTTTTTTCCTTCTTTTTTGTTCGCCCAGTTAATTAAAAAGAGCCTGTTTGAGAGACTCTTTTTGGTTGAACTATTTCAAACTCGAATTCAAACTCGAAAAACTATTTAGATGTTCATTTCTGCTCTTTTCTGCTTTTTGTCCCATATCCTCCAGTGTGTGGATTTTTATTTCCTTTGGTTGACCAATTATTATTAAAGTCTCCATCCGGATCACTACGGTAGCGTGGTTTAACATAAGTTCCATCAGCACGGTAGTATCCATGGACGTAGACATCTGCATAAGCGCTAATACTAGTTAATGGGAAAAAGACTAGCAAAAACCACAGAGTTATCTTTTTCATTCAAACCTCCTTATTTTTTACCTTAGTGTAATTTTACCACTTCATATATAGTTTAGATAAATCAAAGATAGAATTAATATAGATGAATAATATTAATTATTTAGATATCTTAATATATAAAAACTAGTGTAGTAAATTTGTCACAAGGTAAGGTTCAATGTAGGCAAATTGTAGTCATTTGTGTAATGTTATTGAGCAACCAAAGTAACGCAAGTTATTGATTATTAATAATTTTTTAAATTAAACTTAAGCTCCCGAAGCTAGTGTTCTACCAAGCTGAGCTACACCCCGCAATTTAGCGAAATAGCTAAAAAGTGCAGGGTTTCTATCAGCTTTAGTTTTGTTCAGCTAGCTCCAAAAGCGTTATTAATTGATTTATGTACCAATTTTGTACCAGTTATTAATGAACAATGGTTTTTTCTAATATTACAGTTTCAGTTAGCGTAAATCTGCTTAAGGTTTTCTTTCCATAAAACTTTGTATTTGTCTTTCTGCTTTATTCGTGTGTGGAGAGGGTGGAATTGGACGATGATGATTACCTGTCCAAGCGCGCACGAGGGTGTCCAATAATAAAAAGGTGCTAGTTGCTTCGCTGGTGGCGGTTACACCAGAAATACCTGGTCTAGTAACATTTTGATAAGGGAAGTGAGTATTTTTTTCACTTATTAGTTTTGGTGTGGAATAGACAGCTGTACCAAGATGCTTTCCTACTGGCTTAATTTCTCTTCTTTGAAATAGGACGGGTACCTTAATAGATTGATTGACTTTAGCTGAAAGAAGTGTTTGGTTATGTTGAGGTTGTTTGTTCGTTCTATTAGGAGGTTGAGTAGTGAGTGGTTTTGTTGTTGCTGTTTTGAATAGATACGAAGCAGCCTTATCTTTTTTTAATTCTGCTGAGATATTTTCTGCTGAGATATTTTTCTTAACGATTAGGGTATTCTTCACACTGCGTTTTTCTATTGCGTGTACTTGCCGTTTACACCAAGGAAAACACGACGCTGCTAACTCAGGTATCTCTTTAATAAAACTATCCTCTAACTGCATGGCCCGTTGGGCTTCTATCCAGTTCTCCTTTAAATATGCTTGCGTTATAAGATCGTCCGCCAATGCAAGCCGGCTGACTAATCGTTTAGGCAAATTAAGATGAGCTTCTTTGAAAATCTCATCAGTCAATTGTACGACAGCACCTCGATTAGTCGATACTAATTCGACAGGAATATCTTTTAACCTGGTTAAGACAAGCGAGTCGCTATGCTCATGAAAAATTTTGGCCATCGTGTCCCCAAAATTAATTCGCATCACGCGACTGAAATTAGGCCGCGATTCGTCCTGCGTCC
>CAYQIM010000046.1:0-4951 GCA_964417555.1 Rickettsiella sp.
GATCTTTTGTTTGAAAAATTATTTAAAAACTCGGCTATTTCCTTTACGGATAATTCATCAATGAGATTTTCACCTAAGTGCTTACGAATATGCACTAGCATCTGTCTATAGAATTTTAATGTAGCCTCTGATACTTCACGTTCTGGCAATAATTTGGTTTCAAATTTATCTAGGAATGTACAATACCTTAAAATAAATCAGAATGAGAACCTGTTCTTTCAAAAATTATTTCTTTTTTCCTTGGTAAATAAATTAAAAGCCAATCAGGTTCAATATGGCATTCTCTTCTATTATTATAATTACCAATTAAATAATGATCTTTATATTTGATAGGTAATTTCTTACCTTCTTCTAATAAACGAATTACCAGCTTTAATTTCTTTATATCTTTTCCTCGTCTGATAGCCAATTTTACATCTTTTTCAAATCTTTTTGTAAATACTGATTCAAACACGTTAAATTCCTAATTTTTTAAACATTTCCTTTGAGTTTTTACATCGAACCAAATTTCGGTTGTTATCGGTATCCTTAAAAGTTTTAAGGGTAGTTTTATTAGGAATTTTAACCTCAAAGGGAATGCCTCTATTTAGTATAATTTGGGACATAAATAAGTTAATAGCTTCTGATACTGATAACCCTAAGCGATCAAGTATATGTTCTACTGATACCTTTACTTCTTTATCAACCCTTGCTCTAACCATTGCAGCTTTCATTATATAACCTCATAACCTATCTATAATTTTATTGTAGCACATTTTTGCTACAACGAACTCCATGAATTAGAGGAGGAAAAGAATATGAGTTACATAACAAGTTTTGAGCGCTTAAGTCGTGAGGAAGGTCTCCAGCAAGGACGAGAAGAAGGGCACCAAACGTCCGCCTCTATTGACAGATATTACCCAAGTCCCTGATGAGCAATTCATTGGCCACAAAAAGGTAGGCCCATTAGAAATTGTACAGAAAGATATTTTTACCAGAAACCTAGAAAGTATAGCTAGCTCCTTAGTCAGCTTAATGAAAGCGAATCAAGTCCAGATTGCTCATGAACTGTTTAGTTCTTTGGTGTATTATATGCTTTTACAAGGAGAGACCTCCAACGTCCAAAGGGTCATTGAAATCCTTTTAACTATTGAAGATTACTGTGAGGATGTTATGAATGCAGCACAACAATTAAAACAGCAAGGTGAACAGCTAGGTGAATACCGTAAAGCTGTAGCTGTTGCTAAAAAAATGCTAGCTAAAAGGCTCGATCTTGAGTTTATTAAGGAAATGACGGGTTTATCTGATAAAGATTTACTCAGTCTCGAAGATTAATAGCGGTACTTAGCTTAACGTGGCTTTCTTTTCTTCGTCAAGTTTGATCCGTCTTGCTGATTACCTCAAAATTTGCAACTTGCCGTCCTTTGGCAATATTGACTTACAGTTAGAGAAAGAACTAAAACGACTTCACATAATTGAGCATTTTGCTGAACTGCTTGCTATCGCTGCTTCAGTATTTTCTGTACTTGTATATTTAAATAGTTTAAAGTTATAGTTATTCACTAACACATTATCTAATACCTTATTTAATTTTTCTAGAAACTTTATTATCGGCGACTCTGAAGAATCTTCTTGTGCACGAAAATGCATCATTAATTTTACATATTCGGCTTGAAATTGATTTTTTTGACCAAATATTTTTTTTGCTTGCTTCTCAAAAGAGTCACTGGGAAAGCTATTGCCATTAACAATACTATAAAAATACCGCATGATAAACTTATATTTTTTCAACTCAACTTCTGAATTGTTTTTCATGCACAGCTGAAGATGTTTGTAACATTCATGTATTGCGGAAATCATCGTTTGAGGTAGTTGACCTAAAATAACTTGCCGTATCTTTTAATAATTTTTCTTTTTTTATTTTTTCATTCAGACATAAGCTTTTGTTTTTTTCAATTTTATTAAATAGCTCTTTAACTTCGTCAAATGATTTAAATAGATGGCTTATCATTGTAGCCATGTTAAGAGCTTGTTCTTCTGTTTTCCACCACCTCATTCGGTTCGACAATAAATCTATTTCTATTTGATCAGCAAGTTCTACCGCTACATTGAGAGATTCTGCACTATTTTCAGATCCGTTTGCCATATTGGAAAGTAAGGTAAAAAGTCTCTCGACATTATTGCTACTGAAATCGTCGTTGAAAGATCCTAATCGATACAATTCTTGATAAATTGCCGATTCTTGTGAAATTGAATAGTTTTCAGAAACTACTGGTTGGCAGAAATTTTTTATCGGTGATGAGCACTCCACTATGGTTTGAATACTATTCTTGTAATCAAGCTCCGCAAAAGTACAAACCCTAATTTCATCTATATCACATCCGTTATTTTTTGCGACTTTAAGCCACTTTATTCCTTCTTCTAAATCCGCTTCATTTTGAAATGCTATGATCGGATGTTTAATCTCGAATATCCTACTTCGTCAGGTATACCATTAACAGGTACAGAATCAACTCCATCCCCTATAACAACTACAGGCATACAGCTAAATATATCTGCATTACTTAAAGAGTTTCCAGTACGACCAGCAAGCATTGCGTAATCTATCACATCTCTAAAAGAATTATCGGAACACTTTAGCCTCACAGTACTTACGTTGTGGATATTCAAAGCAGAACTACGTTCCCCAACAGAAGGGCCTCTACCCTGAAGCTTCACTTGTTTGATCATAGGAACAAGCTGCGAATTAGTGTTAAAAATACAATTCAATATTGAATCAAAGTTAGTTCCATGAGCACCCATGTTGTCAGATAATGGATTAAACTTTAGCGGGCGACGATCCTTGCTGTTAGAGTTAGGGTAGTTCTTATTTGCTTTATATTCACCTACAGTCTTATATCTGTAATCAGTATATTTTTTTTCGTCGGCGGCGTGCCTGGATCGAAGAAAATTTAAATTACGATATGTACTAGACTGATAAAAGTGATTGAAATCAATAGGTGTATCACTAGAAATAATGTATTTTTTCAAAAAAGCATCGACTGACATCTCTTCTTCTTAAGTTCTCCCACTTAACTCAGTTGTATTTTGTTTCATTTTTACTTTCTCCATTTTATTTTTATATATTGTTAACACTAGATCGATATTGCATTTTCTACTAAATGAATCATTAAATATGAAACAATAAGTAAAGCTAATAAAAACGATTAAAAAAGATATAATGTAATTAATTAATACTGATTTAATATAACTAATAGATATAGATTAAGGGATTATTAATTACTTGACAGCACGCTTGTCCAAATTCTCACTATTGATTTATCCTAGAGGATAAAGATATTCTTATGACATTTGCATACAACAAGGCGAACATCATAATGCCATTGCTGTTGCTAAAAGAATGCTTGATATAAGGGCTGATCGTGATTTTATTTAAAAAGCGACCCGGCTTTCTAACCAAGATTTGATCAGCCTGGAAGATTAATATTTTTCATGAGTGTTGCTCAGAAGCTAAAACAAATGGGCCTACAACAAGGCTGACACGAGGACTTAAAGGAAGATGAAAGACAAAAGCCTTGCTACAGAAACAATAGAGGCAACTAGAAGTTTATTGCTGCTCAATAACTAAACTATGAACCTTCCTGAAAAACTAATCAAAAATATTCTAAATATCTATGGAAAAATGGGTAATGAATGGCTAGATAGTTTACCCGACTTATTGGCTCATTATGAGAAAAAATGGGAATTAACGGTTAAAGACTGTTTCAATAATGCCAGTTTTAATTTAGTTGCTGAAGCCATTTTAGATAATGGCCGTTCTGCTGTTTTAAAGTGTGGCATTCCTAATAAAGAGTTTATGAATGAAGTAGCTGCGCTTCAGCATTATAACGGGGTAGGATCTGTAAAACTACTGGAGGCAGAAGCCGATGCTGGTGTTATGTTATTAGAAAAGCTGGTGCCGGGTACTTTGTTAGAAGAGCTTTCTGATGAAACACAAAGTGTAGTAAACAGCGTTGAACTTATAAAAAAATTACATCGACCTTACCAAGAAAAGGGTTTATTTCCCAGTTTAGCAGATTGGTTTCAAGGTTTTCAGCGCCTTTTTCAATATTTTCAGGGAAAAACAGGACCTTTTCCGAAACCTTTGATTGAACACGCGCAAGCAATTAGCGATGAGTTATTGATGTCCATGGACCAGCCCGTATTGTTGCATGGGGATTTACATTACGCGAATATTTTACTATCAGATAAGTATGGTTGGCTAGCAATTGATCCCAAAGGAGTAATAGGCGAACGTGAGTATGAAATTCCTTTTCCTCGTTTGGAAGGTGAAATTAACGAAAAGCTTATCAAATACCAACTAGATAAATTTATAGAGATTTCTGGATTTGATAGATCCCGTGTATTAAGTTGGGCCTTTTGTAAAGCCGCGTTAGCTGCCTGGTGGTCATTTGAAGATCAGGGTGAAATTTGGCAACCTTTTCTAATGTGTGCTGAAGCATTAAAGCAATGAGTAATTCAGTAAAAATTATTTTTTTGAGGATATTATGAACGCAGCACAACGACTAAAACAACAAGGCTGAGAAGAAGCCTAATTTAAGCTATTCATTTCATATTCCTTTATCTTTTTTCTATTTTCTATAAATTCTTTACCTTTAATACTTTTAGGTGAATCGAGACCTGCTTCTTCCGCTACAGATTCACTACAGTCAATATATTTTGAGTTTAAATCTTTAAGCACATAATAATTATTGTTTTTCAGAAATTTATTTAAAATTTTATTAATAGATTTTATTTCGACTATCTATAGCTTAAAGATTATTTATTATTCGTATATTTTAAGCCCTTTTTTATACCGAGCGATCTTTTCACAATCAAGCGAGTCGCTATGCTCATGAAAAATTTTGGCCATCGTGTCCCCAAAATTAATTCGCATCACGCGACTGAAATTAGGCCGCGATTCGTCCTGCGT
>CAYQIM010000047.1:0-3866 GCA_964417555.1 Rickettsiella sp.
ACGCAGGACGAATCGCGGCCTAATTTCAGTCGCGTGATGCGAATTAATTTTGGGGACACGATGGCCAAAATTTTTCATGAGCATAGCGACTCGCTTGTTTATTCTTCATTGTTAAACGCAATTTGCAATTTCCTGTTTTCTTTTCAATTAATTAATATGAATATTATTTTATAAACTTTTTTGATATAAGTTTGTTATACTTTTATTTATAAAATTTATATTTAATTGAATTTTTCTTAAAAAATAAGTTTTATCAAGTTATTCTTAACCTAATTTATCCTAAATATATCATTTAAGTATTAAATAATCCTTAAAATAGAATTGATAGATTTAATAGGAAAAAGCTAAGTTTAACTGTTTAAAAAATAATATTAGTTAATTAGTGTATGTAAAAAAAATAATAGGAATAATATGGATATATATTTAGTCGATAGTAATAACACGATTGTCATAGCTTATTCTTTAGAAAAAAAGTCCGATCTCGGAGTTTCTATGAGGAGGGCTTGCTAATGTGGGGACAAGAGGATCCAACCGGTGAAGTAATAAGTATCATTGGCGGTGGTTGGTATGGTTGTGCAATTGCTGATGATTTAAAAAAAAAATATCCAGAGTATCGAGTCGTTGTTTTTGAAAAAAATGAGGATATATTTAACGGAGTTTCAGGTAGGTTTGGTTACAGAATGCATGATGGTGAGCATTATCCACGATCCGACTTAACACAAAAGTTATGTCGAGAGTCTTCTAAAAGATTTTCTGAGACTTATCCTGAATTAGTTAATAATGATACTTCACTCTATGTATTGGGAATTACTGATGCAAATGGTAAACCGCCAAAAGTAACTACGGAAGAATTCCGAGCTGTTTGTAACGCGGGGAAGACGCGAGAATTAACGCTTGAAGGAGATGAATTGCAGTTCAACGGGCGAAGATATTGTAATATAAGTTATGCAGCCGAGGTGGATGAACCCAGTCTTGCTATGGGTGAGCGTTTGCGCGAATCCTTTAAAAATAAGCTACGCGATTCAGGGGTTGAAGTATATTGTAATTTTGAGGTTAAAAGTATAGTTAAATATGGCAAGGGATTTTGTATAACCAACACACAAGGAAAAAGTTTTTATTCTAATCACGTGATTAATGCTACCGGTTACCAAACATTAGTGACAAAGCCTTTGAGTTCTTTTTTCAATATAGATATTGTTTACCAACCTTGTTTAGCTTTAGTCTATCAATATTGCTCGAATCTGCCTGCGCCCCTTTCTTTTATTGTTATGGACGGTGCATTTCCGTCATTAACACGCTATGACACCCGCGTTTTTGAACATGAGCCTTTCTCTTACGTGTTAACACACGTGGAACATTCTATGTTGAAAGCGTATGATACCCTGGAAGAAGCTCAAAAAAGATTGTCGACTATAGATAATGATATTAACGAAATCAGAAGGAAATGTGAGCTGGCAATAAAGGAATTTTATCCAGCGTTTGGTGAGGAATTCATGTATCTTAACTATGAGAGTACAGTGTTAGCTAAGGTGGTAACGGATGAGGCTTTTCGTGGTGCATTTGTTGTTCGAGATCCGCAAGGTATAATCACTACCTTTCCAGGTAAGATAAGTCATATTCCTAACATAGCGGCCGAAGCAGCGGTGCTTATGGAAGAAGATTCAGAAGATTCAACAAAGGTCATTAATAATCACGGTTTTTGGTTTGCTAAAGGTGGGATGTTTGATCGTGCTAATACAGTACTCTTTTCTAATCCAACAGCAAAACCGTCAACTAGTACAGGAGTTTCTTTTCCACAGAGAAAGACTAGCGCTTCAAATCAATCGGATATATCTCAATCGTTGTTCGAAAAAAATTCTTTTTTTAAAAGTTCTTATCGCAAAGAATTGTCCGCGATTCCAGATTCAGAATTTCAAAATGAGAAATTATATAAATAAGAGGCTGTATAAAAACTAATATTTTTAAGGAGATATACTGCTCGAATCTGAAGTGGCGTCACTTGAAATTTCACGACGCGCAGTATATTTAGTCGCATGCCGGACGAAAGCCAAGCTTCCGCTTCGTCATTTAAGGAGGCTTTTATGTTAACTAAAAGATTGTTAAATCATGATTTTATTTTTGAATTGTTGAATCTTTTACCTGTTTCAGTTTTTTGGAAAGACAGGGGAGGTGTATATCGTGGATGTAATAATAATTTTGCGCTAGCGCTCGGTTTAAAATCTGTAGAGGAAGTCCTAGGTAAAACAGATTATGATCTTGCAACCAAAGATTTGGGTGAACATTATCTCAAAGATGATAGAGAAGTTATGGAACTTTGTGTTCCTAAATTAAATATTGAAGAAGAGCAAAATTTTCCTGACGGTAGAAAAGTTTTTATTTTAACCAATAAAGTCCCTATTTTTAACAAGGATAAAAATAAAGATAAAGAAGTGATAGGTGTATTAGGGGTTTTTAATGATATTACTGAATTAAAAAAAGCTAAATTAGCGGCGGAAGCTGCTAATCAAGCAAAAACCACATTCATTGCCAATATGAGCCATGATATTCGTACACCACTTACAGGTATTATGGGAATGACTACATTGCTTGAAAGACGTTTGGAAAAAAGCAAGGAAAAAGCTGACGTCAAACTTATTTATAATTCAGCTGAGCAATTACTTTTTTTACTTAATGGTATATTGGATGTCGCTTCAGTAGAACAAATCAATGAAAATGAGTTTAAAAAAGAGGCTTTTTCTTTGCTTGATTTTTCTCAATCTTTAAAAGACCTTTTTTTACCTGCTATTAAATTAAAAGGATTAAGTTTTCATTTAGAAGTTGATACCAGTCTATCGAGACGGGTGATTACCGATCGCATTAAACTCGAACGAATTTTATTAAATTTAATTACCAATGCTATTAAGTTTACAGATAAAGGGGTTATTACTTTATCGGTTAAGGTCTTAGCTTCACCCATTCGACAAGATGCAATCCCTATTGAATTTAGCATAAGTGATACGGGTCCAGGCATTCCCACAGAGAAACTCCCCCATGTATTTGATCGATTTTTTCAAGTAAAACGTTTCTATCAGGGGGGGGGATCGGGGAAACTCGGGCTATGGTGTAGGGCTTTTTATAGTTAAAAAATTTGTTTCTTTACTCGGTGGGAATATCCAGGTTAATAGTAGGTTGGGAAAAGGCTCAACTTTCTTTTTTTCATTATTAATGCCGTTAGATAAACCCGAGATAGAAAAAAAGAAGATCGCGAGTACAGATGTTTTTAAGAAAAGCGATAAAGCAATTGAAACAAAAGAGACCACCAAAAAATTAGCGCATGCATCTGAATTTGCATTTAATTCCAGTTTAAATCTACATGAAAACAAAAAATCGGTTTTATTCATTGAAGATAATCCTATGGCGTTAAAAATAGGGGAAATACTTCTAGAAAATGCGGGATATAAGCTCCATACCGCTACAAATGTCATTGATGCACTTAAGTTGGTGAAAACTTATCCTTTTGATCTGATTATTACTGATATTGGCTTACCGGAAATAAATGGCGATGAGTTTGTCATCTTATATCGCCGTTTCGAACAAAAGAAAAATAAGACGCCTGTTTTTATCGTGGCATTGACTGCACATATCAGTAAGCAGTGTAAACAGGAGTATCTGGCTTTAGGTATTAATGAAGTTTGGTCAAAGCCTTTAACGGAAGAAAAGATCAAGAAGCTAGCCAACTACTTTGCTGTTAAGAATAAACATTTGTCGGGTGGGCCATTATCACGGAACCAAGCGAGTCGCTATGCTCATGAAAAATTTTGGCCATCGTGTCCCCAAAATTAATTCGCATCACGCGACTGAAATTAGGCCGCGATTCGTCCTGCGTC
>CAYQIM010000048.1:0-122927 GCA_964417555.1 Rickettsiella sp.
GACGCAGGACGAATCGCGGCCTAATTTCAGTCGCGTGATGCGAATTAATTTTGGGGACACGATGGCCAAAATTTTTCATGAGCATAGCGACTCGCTTGACTTTTCCATTAATTATTCCTTGTGTTTTTAAGGTATGTAAACGAGATATCAGTTTTTCAGCATCAGTCGCCTCTGTAATTTCTGTAATGAATGTTGATAATTGTTCGTTATTGGTTGGAAGTCTTGCTAAGAAATTAAATAGCTGGTCCAACTGTTCTATTTGGGGAGTATGTATTAAAAGTTCAAAATTACTTTCGTTCAATATATCTCTTTCGTATAAAAACTCCAGATTTTTTCTTATTAAAAATACAGCTCGAGGATGTTTTGCTTGTAAGATAGCAAGTAGGTTTTTTTGGCCTCTCAGCGGAAGAGTGGAGTATTCTTCTGCCATATGAAGAACAGCCGCAAAATTATCAGAATTAAATTCTGGCGTAAAGTCCATATCGCGCGTTCTGTCTGCATCCATTTATTGTTTTCTCCAAACATTTTACCGTTATATTCTAAAATGGATGAAAGCAAGAGAAAATGGCTAAATGTGGTGAATTGTTATTAAGGATTAGGATAAAAAAATTCGATTTAAATAAGTTAACGACTTCGTATCGCTGTGTTGACAAATTTCTTAGTTATTAAGAGATAGCATCCAGCCACTTTACGTCTTGTAATTTCTTATTATGTGAAATAAATAACACACGATTAGCAATCTTATTGATGAAATGGCGATCGTGACTGACAAATATCAGTGTACCGGTATAGTTGCGTAAGGCAGTTGCCAAGGCATCGCTGGCTTCAATATCAAGGTGGTTGGTAGGTTCATCTAATATCAATACATTAGGCGATTCCAAAACAAGCTTGGCTAACAATAGGCGTGCGGCTTCACCACCACTTAACGACAAAATATCTTTCTGTACATCGTCTTTGCTAAAAAGTACCTGCGCTAACGTTTTACGAAGTGTTTGTTCTGCTGCGCCACTGACTTGGTTGGCTAACCAATCTAATACGGTGGCTTTTTTATTGAGTAAATCATGATGATCTTGCGAAAAATAACTGATATGCGTTTCATAACCCCACGCAAACTCACCTTGATCGGGCATGATGGTACCCAATAAAAGTTTGATCAAGGTCGACTTTCCAATTCCATTTTCGCCAACCATCGCAACTTTTTCACCGCGCTTAATCGTAAAGTTGAGTTCTTTAAATAATTTTTTGTTTTTAAAATCTTTAGCTAAATTTTTAACACGTAATACTTCTTTCCCTGATGGACGAAAGGGTTTAAATTGAAAATGCGGTCTGACGCGTGAGGATTGTTTGATATCAGGAATCTCTATCTTTTCGATCATTTTTAAGCGCGATTGTGCTTGTCTCGCTTTTGAATTTTTGGCACGAAACTTATCAACAAAACTTTGCATGGCGGCAATTTTAAGTTCCGCATGGCGCTTTTGATGTAGTTTTTGTTCTTCAATTAATTGTTTTTCACTAATAAATTTCTCATAATTACCGCTGTATTCGCGTATTTCACCATAATCAACATCCAGAATCTTGTCGGCGAGTCGATTAATAAATTCCACATCGTGCGAGATGAATAACAGTAAGCCCTTAAATTCATTTTTTAAATAATTTTCTAACCATTGAATCGAAATGACATCGAGGTGATTGGTGGGTTCATCTAGTAACAGGATAGACGGTTCTTCGAACAAGGCTTGCGCTAACAACACACGTAATTTAAAGCCTCCCGAAAGCGTACTGAGCGGTTTTTGATGATAATCTGCCTGAATGCCCAGTCCAGTTAATAGCTTTTCAGCTAAACCTTTGGCACTATAACCATTCAGGTGCGCAATCGTTTCCTCGAGTTTACTGATGCGATTGACGTTTTTTTCATTCCAGTGATTAGCGGCCAATAATTTTTCTTTTTCAACCATCGCTTGCCATAGCATGGGTTTCCCTTGTAACACGATGTCGGTAATGATTGTATTTTCATAGCGGAATTGGTCTTGTTTCAACCAACCTACAGTCGCGTCTTTAGGAATAGACAACGTACCGTCAATGGCTTCTTCGCTACCGGTCAGTAATTTTAAGAAAGTCGATTTGCCGGCACCGTTGGCACCGACTAAGGCATACCGTTTTTGATCTAAAAGGATGAGCGTTACGTCATAGAATAACAATTTTTCTCCATACGCCATGCTCAGTTGATTAATGGATATCATAAATGATTGTCATTGCGAGCGCCGTAGGCGCATATCTTTATACTAATTTAAGCTGTTATTGTTACGTTATTAAACAAACCGTCATGGCGAGCGAGTGTAACGAGCGCGGCCATCCAGTCACGATTTTCTGGATTGCCACACGCTTCGCGCTCGCAATGACATTATCACTTAACGTGTTTGTCACTACCTTAGCTCGCCATGACGATATTTTTCATCTGTTACACATTAAATAAAAAATGAATAACATCACCGTCTTTGACCAGATAGGTTTTACCTTCCAAACGCCATTTTCCGGCTTCTTTTGCACCTTGTTCGCCATGATAGTGAATAAAATCTTCGTAGCTGATCACTTCAGCACGAATGAAACCTTTTTCAAAGTCGGTGTGTATGCGACTAGCGGCCTGCGGTGCCGTTGCCCCTTGGTGTACCGTCCATGCCCGAACTTCTTTCACACCCGCAGTAAAATAGGTTTGCAAGCCTAAGAGATCATAACCGGCACGAATGAGTCTATCGAGACCCGTTTCCTGTAAACCGAGTTCTTGTAAAAACTCCTTTTTTTCTTCTTCGTTTAAATCAATACAGTCTTCTTCTAGCTTTGCACAAAGCGTGATGACGGTGGCCTGTTCTTTTGCAGCTAAGGTTTGCAATTGGGTAAGCAGTGGATTATTAACAAAGCCTTTCTCATCGACATTGGCAATATAAAGTGTCGCTTTTAGAGTTAACAATTGATAAGGTTGTAGCAGCGCTTTCTCTTCCACACTCAGTGCGAGGTTACGCAGTAATTGGCCTTGATTGAGCTCAGGAATAATACGTTCGAGTAAACTTTTGGTTTGATTCGCCAGTTTATCGTTGGCTTTTGCCGCACGGTTTAAACGTAAAATGGCCTTTTCAGCGGTTTCTAAATCGGCTAAAGCAAGTTCGGTATTAATGGTTTGAATATCGGCAATAGGGTCCACTTTGCCAGCGACGTGAACGATATCGTCATGTTCAAAACAACGTACTACCTGCGCAATCGCATCCACTTCGCGGATATGAGAGAGAAATTTGTTACCTAAACCTTCGCCTTGGGCTGCACCTGCTACTAAACCGGCAATATCAACAAACTCCATGCTGGTAGGGATTACTTTTTGTGGTTTAACGATGTGGGCTAATTCGGCTAAGCGAGGATCCGGAACAGGTACGATGCCCACATTGGGTTCAATCGTGCAAAAAGGATAATTAGCCGCCGCAATACCGGCTTTGGTGAGTGCATTAAAAAGAGTCGACTTACCAACGTTAGGAAGACCGACGATACCACATTTAAATCCCATAACGTTTCCTATTGCTTTTATTCTTTACTATGTAAGTTCTGTATTGCACGGTGTTGTTCTCCGCTGATAAAGGCGGGAAGTAGGGTTAATACCTGTTCGATGATTTCATCTATTTTTTGGCGGTCAGCTACCGAAGGGGCACTTAGCACGTAATCGTGGACACGGTTGCGCTGCCCAGGATGACCGATACCTAAGCGTAGACGCCAAAAGTTTTTGCTGCCTAATTGCGCAACGATATCTTTTAAACCATTATGTCCACCTTCGCCACCGCCTTGTTTAAAACGTGCAATACCCGGGGGTAGGTCCAAATCATCATGTACGACCAAAATGGCTTCGGGGGGTATCTGATAAAAATTCGCCAAGGCACTAATAGCACGGCCGGAATGGTTCATGTAGGTGGTAGGGATTAATAAATAACACCTTTCATTCGCTAGAGTTGTCTTTGCCGTTAAACCCCGGAACTTAGCTTCTGCTTTTAAAGGTAATCCTGCTTGTTTAGCGATGACTTCCACAACCCACGCCCCGGCGTTATGCCGGCTGTTTGCATACGCTTGTCCAGGATTTGCTAAGCCGGCAATCAGCTGAATAGGGGGAGAAGTCATCGGCACAACATACAGGATTAACTATTTTTTATCCTTATCGTTCTGACCTTCCGCAGTATCTTCTTTCACATTAATAGCAGGAACTTCAGCCGATGCCGGTGCAGCCGTTTCTTCTTCAACAGCCGCACGCGGCAGATGAATATTTACCACCGTTTGGTCATCATTATGCGTTAGGGCCATGAGTTCGACACCAGCAGGCAAAGCGATTTGCGATAAATGGAAGGCTTCATCCAATCCTAACTGTGAAACATCGATTTCAATATATTCTGGCAGCGCATCTGGTAAACAACGGACTTCGACGCTGTTGAGTAAACGGGCTAATACACCGCCACTTTCTTTCACACCAGGAGCGATATTTTCACCTTTAAAGTGTAGGGGCACGGACATCGTGATTTTTTCTTTCGCAGTGATGCGTAGTAAATCTATATGGATGATACGCGGTTTATAAGCATGGCGTTGTAAATCTTTGAGTACCGCTTTTTGGGGTTTACCATCGACATGAATGGTTAAAATATGTGAGTAAAAAGCCTCATTTTCCAGTGCACGCAGTACTTGATTATGATCAAAAGACAGCGGCTGAGGGGCTTCTCCGGCACCATAAAGGATAGCGGGGACTCGGTTCTCAAGGCGGCGCAGACGGCGGCTCGCACCCGTCCCAAAAGCCTCTCGAGTTTGGGCTGACAGTTCAAATTGTGTAGACATCGGTTAATACCTCAATAAAATAACAAACCCTTCCCGCGACCAGGAATGGGCTAGGCCGCCTAGTGTACTGGGATTTTACGAAAAGTACTAGGCTGGCTTTAAGCGAAAAGCCGTCTTTCGGTGTAGTGCTTTGTTACCGACTTTATTTGCGGTACTCATTTTACATAGAGGTAAACCACCGTATATTACTTGCTTACGAGTGGAAATTTAAGAAAAGAGTTTTACTTGCGCTAAGCGTTCATGAAAACTTTTATCGTGATTTAAAGAAATACAGAAGCTACGCGGAAGAAGTGTATAAGCTATAATAGCCTCTTGTTCTACCTTGTTTGCTGAATACTTATTTAGCTATGTTAATCAACAAACATCGAGCTAACCGATTCCTCGCTATTAATTCGGCAGATAGTCTTGGCCAACATATTGCTTAGGCTAAGTTGACGAATTTTTTTAAAATGACTCGCCTGATCGTGCAAAGGAATGGTATCAGTGACGACAAGCTCATCGATACAAGAAGCTTCAATATTTTTGATAGCATGACCGGACAAAACCGGATGTGTGCAATAGGCCATGATCTTTTTAGCACCATTTTCTTTTAAGGATTGTGCCGCTAAACACAAGGTTCCTCCGGTATCAACAATATCATCGATTAATAAACAGTTTCGATCTTTGACGTCTCCGATAAGATGCATGACTTCCGTTTTATTAGGGCCGGTACGGCGTTTATCAATGATCGCAATGTCGGCATCATTCAGTCGTTTAGCAATGGCACGTGCGCGAACAACACCGCCTACGTCTGGAGAAACAACGATCAGTGGATCCTTTTCTTTATTAATCGCTTTTGCTTTGATGTCGGTTAGAATCTCCGGTGTCGCATAGACGTTATCGACGGGGATATCAAAAAAGCCTTGGATTTGATCAGCATGCAGATCGACGGTAAGTAAGCGACTAATGCCGACAGCAGTCATCATATCAGCAACAACTCGGGCGGTGATAGGCACACGTGAAGAACGAATACGCCTATCCTGACGTCCATAACCAAAATAGGGAACCACAGCAGTAATCCGTTTAGCGGATGCCCTACGTAGAGCATCGGCCATAATGATTAATTCCATTAAGTTATTATTAACTGGAGGGCAGGTGGGTTGGATCACAAACACATCCTGGCCTCTGACATTTTCTAAAATTTCGACAATAATTTCCCCATCACTAAAATGGCCAACAATGGCTTTTCCTAATTCCATGTCTAAATGTTTAACTATTTTCTCAGCAAGCGACCGATTGGCATTGCCCATAAAGATCATCATTTCAGACACAGAGGGACCTCGTTGTGTTAATTAATCGATGGATAAATAATGAATAGATAATTTGCATAGTTAACAATTGGCTGGGGTGCTAGGATTCGAACCTAGGAATGCTGAGATCAAAACCCAGTGCCTTACCACTTGGCGACACCCCAATTCTCTATTGCCAAACTGTGCCATTAGCTTGATTTCATTGTTAATGGGAAAAGAGTTCAGTTTTTTTCTGCAAAGGGGATGTTGTTAAACCCTTGCTAATAAATCCCTGATAACGCTTTTTTATTTTTTTTAACAATGCTTCTGCCTGTGCTTTAGTATCCAATGCTGCAAAAACGCACGATCCGGTTCCTGATAATTTCGCCGGTGCAAAGTGATTTAAAAAATCTAACGCCTCTGCGATAGCAGGATAATCCTGCCGAACGACTTCTTCAAAATCGTTATGCGTTTTTATGTGTTCATTTAAAAACGTTTGTATTCTGATGGCTGTTGTGCTGTATGTCAATTGTGGATGTGAAAAAAGTTTTGCGGTCGACACCGACAGGGGAGGCATCAACACTACATACCATGTTTCTGGCAAGGTGATGGCTCGTAATTTTTCACCGATTCCTTCGGCCCAACTGGTTTTACCAGTAATAAAAACAGGGACATCAGCACCTAAACAGCGCCCTAATGTCAGTAACTCATTCTGGGAGAGGTTCAATTGCCAAAGACAATTTAATGCCACTAAGGTGGTGGCGGCATTTGAGCTGCCGCCACCTAAACCACTGCCGATAGGAATGCGTTTTTTGATCAGTATGTCTATTCCTGGATAAGTTTTTGTCTTGGCTTGCAGCTGCTTGGCGGCTTTAATCACTAAATTATCTTCATCGGGAATAATTGCTGCGGTGACAGGATTCAGCAAGGAAAGACATGTACAATTAATTTGCGAATCCATACGTGGGGTAAAAACCAACTCATCACCATAATCTAATAACTGAAAAACGGTTTGTATATCATGATAACCATCACTACGGCGCCGTATGATATGTAAAAAAAGATTGAGTTTAGCGGGTGATGGCCAGTGATAAAGTGGCGTAGCCAAAATTAATTAAACTCCCAGTGCGTTATTAAAATTCGTACCACCCATTGCCTATTGGTTAGTTCTATACGATCCGGAATATCCAGTGTTCCACTATTGGTATAATGTAAATAGTTAATGCGCCAACCGGATTGACGTAATTTTAACAGACGGTTATAGGCATCTAAACTCATGGTGTAACGCGATTGCGGCGCGGGTAGTCCGCGCAACCAATAATACAATTGTAACACAGGTAAATGTAAACCTAATTGTTGTGTTAAGAGTTGTTCCGCATTGGTAGAAGTATAAGTTTGGTTATGCGCTAACAGCGTAACCTGGGTTGGGTTTCCATTGAGTAAAATACTTTGGGTGCCGAAAGGACCAAATAACCGTAACTGATAATTCGTTTTAATTTGTTGCCAGTTAAATGAGGCATTAGCACCCGACCCTTTTTGGCCATGAATTGCAATATTGCCATTCGCTTGCCAATTAGGTAAGCGATTGAGTTGTGCTTTGCGTTGGGCCCAGGGTAGATAATGGTTAATGGGTTTCGGGGTGTAAAGCGGAGACGGTTGTAAAAAAGTAGAACAACCACTAACAAAAAACATTAAGATAAGCACTATACTCTTTTTCATATTCAAGTCAGAAATCTAAGGATGAAAGTGTCGCCTTGTGCGAAAGCACACAGGTCCATATCTGTTTATTAAAAGGTAGGTAAATCATTTTATGCGTCTTACGCGTATCTATCAACAACAACCCTTAAGCGAGGGTGAAACACTGTGCTTATCAAAAGAAGCCAGCCACCATCTTGTCCGTGTACTTCGTTTGGTGGTGGGAGGCGAGTTTATTTTGTTTAATGGCGAAGGTGGAGAATTTAAGGCAAAAATTATTTCATTACAAAAAAATATCGCTGCCGTGCAAGTGGGAAAATTCAATCCGATCAATCCGGAATCACCTTTACAAACTATTCTAGCACAGACTGTGCTTCGGCCTGAGAAAATGGATTACACCCTACAAAAAGCCGCTGAGCTCGGCGTAACCCACATTGTACCGTTGATAACAGAACGTTGTTCTTTGTTCAAGTTGTCACCAGAACGTTGGAAAAATCGTTTAGCGCATTGGCGAGCTATTTTGATAAACGCGTGTGAACAATCGGGTAGAACGCAGATATCCAGGATAACTAGAGCAGTTCCTTTTAAAATAGCGATAACTGAAATAAAGGCCGATAGGCGTGTTATCCTAATGCCACATGCAGAACCCTCTTCTATGATGTCATGGGCTAAGATGAGTCATTCTGTTGCTGTATTGGTGGGTCCTGAAGGGGGATGGTCAGAAACAGAAATACGGCTGGCGATAGCGGCAGATTATCTTCCTCTTCAATTAGGCCCACGCATATTGAGGACCGAAACCGCCGGTTTAGTGGCACTGACTTTATTACAAACACGATTTGGCGACATCTCTTTAAATTTAGACTAGGATGAAAATATCAATTGATAAAGCGAGTAATGCGATTTATGGGTAAGAAACCAAAACCCCTCGTGGCTGATCCATTTGCCGAACGTGAAGCAGAAAAATACAGTAATCCCATACCCAGTCGTGAATATATTTTAGATTATCTCAAAAAGTGTGGTTGTTTGGTTAAGCGTGAGGAGCTCTACCATGTTTTGGGGGTAGAGAAAGATCCTGAACAGCAGGAGGCTTTGCGTCGCCGCCTGCGCGCAATGGAACGTGATGGCCAAATCGTTTTAACTCGACGAGAAGGTTATGGTTTACCCGATAAAATGAATCTGCTGCGCGGACGGGTGATTGGCCATAAAGATGGATTTGGTTTTCTTGTTCCTGATGATGGTAGTGATGATCTCTACCTGAGTGCGCATCAAATGCAATGTGTTTTCCATGGCGATCGTGTGTTAGCACGGGTGATCGGTACGGATAAACGAAATCGACGTGAAGGCGTTATTGCTGAAATTTTAGAGCGCAATACGCCGTCACTGGTAGGACGTTTTTTCATTGAAAAAGGCGTTGCCTTTGTTGTTCCTTCGAATACCCGAATCACCCAGGATATTTTAGTGGGGGCTGAGGATCAAGGACAAGCCAAAGCCGGTCAAATCGTCGTTGTTGAGATTATTAACTATCCCAGTTTTCGTAAGCAAGCCATTGGTCGGGTCACCGAAATACTGGGTGATTATATGGCACCGGGTTTAGAAATTGAGATAGCAATTCGGAATTATAATATCCCGCATATCTGGCCAGAAGCGGTCCAAGGTGAAATAACACAGTTTGAAGAGGGTTTTTTACCGAATGATCCGATAGAACGTAGAGATCTACAGTCACTTCCTTTCGTTACCATCGATGGGCAGGATGCAAAGGATTTTGATGATGCGGTTTATTGTGAACGCCCAAAAAAACAATGGCGTTTAGTGGTGGCGATTGCTGATGTGAGTCACTATGTGATCCCAGAAACCGCATTAGACAAAGAAGCACAAGCGCGCGGTAATTCAGTTTACTTTCCGAATACCGTTGTGCCTATGCTGCCCGAAGTCCTTTCCAATGAATTGTGTTCTTTAAAACCGAAGGTAAATCGCTTATGCATGGTATGTGATATGCAGATTTCAACAAAAGGCGAACTTAAGCGGTTTGAATTTTATCCGGCCATTATTCATTCACGGGCGCGGCTTATTTATAACGAAGTTGCGGCATGGCTACAGCATAAAAAATGCCCCTCTGCGTATCAGCAACTATTGCCCCAATTATATGACCTGCATGCGTTATACCAGCTATTACGAGAAAGTCGCGAAAAACGCGGTGCCATTGATTTTGAAACCACGGAGACGCGCGTTATTTTTGATTCTGATCGTAAAATAAAACAGATTGTGCCTACGGAACGTACCGTGGCACACCGCATCATTGAAGAGTGCATGTTGTTAGCCAATGTTTCGGCGGCACATTTTTTATTAAAGGCGAAAATTCCTGCTTTGTACCGCATTCACGCGGCGCCAGCAGCGGAGAAATTAGCGGATTTGCGGTCCTTTTTAGCCGAATTAGGATTACGTTTGCCCGGCAGCAAGGTCCCAACGCCTAGCAATTATTCAGAGTTGTTAAAGCAAATTATCGACAGACCGGATGCGCACTTAATTAGAACCGTTTTGCTACGTTCTTTAAGCCAAGCCGTGTATAGCGCCGACAATATAGGGCATTTTGGCCTTGCTTTCGATGCCTATACTCATTTTACCTCACCGATTCGTCGTTATCCGGATTTAATTGTTCACCGTGCTATTCGGCATGTATTGGCGAAACGTAAGCCGAAAAAATTTATTTACGATCCGGTGATGATCAGCCGCTTAGGTGAGCATTGTTCAACAACAGAAAGACGTGCCGATGAAGCAACCAGAGAAGTCTTAGACTGGCTTAAATGTGAATTCATGCGCGATCGGGTAGGAGAAACCTTTGCAGGTATTATTACCAACATGACTGGATTTGGTTTATTTGTCGAGCTTAAGAATATCTATGTCGAAGGGCTTGTTCATGTGACGGCCTTACGTAATGATTACTATCAATTTGATGCTAAAAGACACCGCTTGCGTGGCGAACGGACAGGTATTGTCTATCGTTTAGGCGATAGTATACGCGTCAAAGTGGGTAGGGTTGATTTAGATCAACGCAAAATTGATTTTGAATTGGCAGATGAAAAAGAAGCAAACGAATCAAAGCCAAAGAAAATACAAAAAGAGAAAAGACAGATTATTAAAAATAAAAAACATGCTTAAGAAAGAATTTATTTTTGGTTTTCATGCCGTCGCCGCGATGTTAGAGAAATCACCCGAAAGGATATTACAGCTTTATAGTCAACAAGGACGCCAGGATAAGCGCTTACAAACCCTTATTGAATTAGCGAAAAATCAAGATATCCCTTTACAAACTGTAGTAAAAAGTAAACTCGATAAATGGACTGAGGGTGCGCAACATCAAGGCATATTGGCAGAAGCCAAATCTCTCGCACTTAAACCAGAAAAAGATTTATTCAGTTTACTGGCTGATTTAGCCGACCAAGAAAAGCCACCTTTTTTGTTATTACTCGATGAAGTACAGGATCCCCATAATCTAGGTGCATGCTTACGCTCCGCCAATGCTGCGGGTGTAGATGCTGTTATTATGACTCAAGACCGGTCAGCGACTATCACGCCTATCGTTCGAAAAGTGGCAGCGGGGGCTGTAGAAGATACATCGATTTTTACAGTGACTAATTTAGCAACGACTTTAAAGAAATTAAAAAATACAGGAATATGGATTTATGGACTGGATGGTAGGGCAGAGAAATTACTTTACGATATCGATTTAAAAGGTCCGCTAGGACTCGTATTAGGTACCGAAGGGAAGGGTTTACGACGTCTTACCCGCGAACTTTGCGATGGTTTATTAGCCATTCCTATGCAAGGCTCCATTGAAAGTTTAAACGTTTCAGTGGCTACAGGTATTTGTTTATTTGAAGCACTGCGCCAAAGACGCTAAAAACGATTAAAAAATAAATAGTTTTTAATATTAATTTCTAAGATTAAATCTCATTAACTCTATTCAATAAAATAATTCAAAGGATAATACACTATCTTTTTAGATATTTAATAAGGTAAATTATTCTATCAAGAATAACAAAGGAAGATGAGGGTGTCTAAAAAAAACTGGAGAACAAATCAAGATTCAGCCTGGAAAGATATTTTAGATGTTTACTTCCAGGCTTTTATGGAATTTTTCTATCTTGAAATAGCAGAAAAGATTGATTGGTTTGCTGGCTATGAAATGCTTGATAAAGAGCTTCAGGCAATCACTACGGATGCTATGATAGGAAAACGTTTTGTTGATAAATTATTTAAAGTAAAAACCCTAAAAGGACAAGAAGAAGTTATATTGATTCACATTGAAATTCAAGGTAAAAAAGAAGAAGAATTCTCTAAACGTCTATTTCAGTATTACTGTAAACTTTTTACGAAACGCGATCAATCTATTTTAACGTCAGCTATTTTAACTGATGATAATCATACATGGCATCCTAAGCAGTATCACAGAGAAACTTTGGGTTTTTCTGTTCTAAATTTTAATTTCCAAACTTGCAAGTTATTGGATTACCAAGATAAAAAGCCAGAACTTGCAGGTGTTGAGAATCCTTTTGCTATCGTTGTTTTAGCTCACTTAGCCTTTATCAATACAAAAAAAGATCCTAAAGCTAGATTTCTATTGAAATACCAGCTGACCCGTCAATTATATGAAAAAGGCTACAGCCGTGATTATGTGATAAATTTACTCAAGGTGATAGACTGGGTATTAGTAATGCCAGAAGATCTTGCGCTTGAATATAAGTTAAAAATCTGCGAATTGGAGGAAGTAAAAGAGATGAGTTATGTGACTAGTTTTGAACGAATAGGTCGTAAGGAAGGTCTACAACAAGGCTTGCAAGAAGGTCGAGAGAAAGGGCGAAAACAGGGTTTAGAGGAAGGTTTAAAACAAGGTTTAGAGCAAGGTTTAGAAAAAGGTTTAGAAAAAGGATTTGAAAAATGTCGTTATGAAGTTGCAAGGAATCTTTTAGCAGAGGGTTCGCCTGTTGAGTTCGTGAAAAAAATCACTCAGTTATCTGACTTAGATTTGACTGAATTAGCGGAAGCCTTAAGCAATTAGGACGTGTCGCCGTTTACACGGAGATGGGGCAGAAAATACCTGCTTTGTCACCATGAGCTACAAGACGACGCGCTCTAATTTTTGACAGAGTTCACAATACACCGTACTACGCTGTTCTAACTGTATTAATTGTAAAGGCGATTGGCAGCGATGACAGGGTAACCCGGAACGGCCATAGACGTGTAATTTTTGACTAAAATAGCCGGGTTTACCTTGACTATTAAAAAAGTCTTTTAAGGTCGTACCGCCTTGCTGTATGGCACGTCGCAAAATAGTTTTTATAGCAATAACAAGGGGTTTTAATTCGACGAATGAAAGGCTTTTTGCTATTCGTAGTGGATGGATACCGGCGATAAATAAGGCTTCTGTGGCGTAAATATTACCTATGCCTACGACTATCCGTTGATCCATCAGTGCTGATTTGATCGCACGTTTATTGGCCTGTAATCGTTCATATAAATAATGAGAAGTAAACTGACGAGACAAAGGTTCTATGCCTAAATTTTTAAGTAGGGGGTGCTGTAGTGGATCGGTATCTGTCCATAACAAAGCACCGAAACGTCGCGGATCAGTAAAGCGCAAGATAGTTTTGTTGTTAAAAACGATATCGATATGATCATGCTTGTCGGCTACTAAAGGTGTATTCAGAATACGCAGGCGTCCTGACATGCCGAGATGGAGAATAAGAGTAGCTAAGTCAGTCGATAACAGTAGATATTTTCCGCGTCGTTTTAACTGAGTAATCGTGAATCCTGTGAGTCGCTGTAAATTGTCTTTAGGAATTGGCCAGCGTAAATTAGGTCGGCGAATAATAATCTGCTGAATAATGTTATTTTCAATATAAGGTTGTATACCACGTAAGGTAGTTTCTACTTCAGGTAATTCAGGCACTTTTAATGTTCTCTTGCGTTTCAATTGCTTAAAAAGTTACCAGGTACTGGTATTAAAAGCCATCTATTTGATGGAAGTTCCTAATACTGCTTACACCAAAAAGATGGGCTAGTAACATTTAGACCAAACATAGACTATGATAGTATGATTCCGCTCTTTCACTACAGAGTTAATTCACTTAAATTGAAAGGAGAAAATATATATGTGCCGTAGATTTTTTCCGGCAGTGGTTATTATTATCGCTGTCATTATGGCCATTGCGGCTAGTGTCGCTAAGCCAGACTTCGTTGACTATATCGTCGTCATATCTCGTTTTTTTGACATTATGTTACCGATCTTAGCGGTTGGGGCTTTGATAAAGTACTTGTGTTGTCCTCGTGGCACGGGTTGCCGTTGTTCCTGTGAGCACTGTAAACAGTGTGGCTGTAAAAACTAAAACGTCATAGACCTCTTGCATAACCCAGTAAAAGATTTGAGTTCAATGGCAAACGATAATCGAGGACCGGAGTTTACGTAAATGAAGATTGTAGAGTATCGTTTAATGCTGAAATTGAGCCTTTTACGCGTAGTTATGCAAGAGGTCTATTTTTCAGTATAAGAAATAAAACTTCATCCTCGGTGAAAGCCGAGAATATCTATTCCAAATCATCTATGAACCCACTGGATACCGATACCCCTTTCATGGCGCAGGCGTTACAGTGTGCAAGAGAAGCAGAAATGCAAGGAGAAGTTCCTGTCGGTGCTATTTTAGTGATCAACCATCAAGTTGTCGCGAGTGCTTATAATCAAACGATTACTCAGTGTGATCCAACAGCACATGCAGAAATTCTTGTTTTACGTCAAGCCGCGAAACGCTTAAATAATTATCGTTTATTGACAGCGACGGTATACGTTACACTTGAACCTTGTCCCATGTGTGTGGGGGCTTTGATTCAAGCAAGAATTAAACGACTTGTTTTTGGCGCCTATGATAAACGACTTGGTGCTTTAAGAAGTGTAGTTAATATTTTGCAAACCAAGGGCATCAACCATCATTTTTCTATTAGTGATGGCGTATTAGCTAGTGAATCTGCTGAAATATTGAGAAAGTTCTTTTTGCAGCGTCGACGGCATACCTCATAATCTGAACTTAACCGTCTTCGGTTAATAACCCTAGCAAGAAATACAATGCGGCCAAACATTTAAGTGTGTCGCGTTATCGCTTCAGATTTTTGCTCATGATACTATAGACTACATCTTACTAAACTTTATGCTAATATACCTTGTACTACAAAGCTGCAGATTCGCGCATTCAAGTTGTTGGTATGGGAGGGGTGGCTGAGTGGTTGAAAGCGACGGTCTTGAAAACCGTTAAGGGGGTAACCTCTTCCAGGGTTCGAATCCCTGCCCCTCCGCCAAAATGCAATCGACAAAGAGGAGAGTCATGCCGTGATTAACGTTATTATCGTTGATGATCATGCATTAGTGCGTTTAGGCATGAAACGCCTATTAGAGGATGTTCGCGATATTAAAGTTATCGGCGAAGCTGAAAGTGGCGAAGAAGCTATTACGTTGGTGAAAAATGTAAAACCCGACGTTGTGTTAATGGACCTTAAAATGCCAGGAATAGGTGGTCTTGATGCAACACGCCGTCTGATGCGTGTTAATCCTAAACTTAAAATAATTGTTGTTACTGTTTGTCGAGAAGGTCCTTTTCCTGATTGTTTAGTTCGCGCAGGGGCCGCTGGCTACATTACCAAAGATACCAATGCCGAAGAATTGATAACCGCTATTCGTAAAGTCGTTGCCGGTCAAATTTATATTACCTTAGAAATTGCCCAAAGTATGGCTTTGCGTCAAGTCTCGAATGCCGCAAAATCTCCTTTTGCCCAATTATCTGAACGAGAATTGCAAGTCATGTATATGGTAACGCAAGGTTTAAAAGTCAATGCAATTGCAAAACATCTTTGTTTAAGTCCTAAAACAGTCAATACTTATCGTTATCGTTTGTTTGAAAAGTTAGGTGTTCATAATGACGTCGAGTTGACGCATTTAGCGATGCGCTACGGTATGGTCGATGAAGATGGTAATGGAAATCCCAGTATGGGTAATGATATGAAACCGCTGGATGCGAAGGAATGATGAAAAAATAAAGAAATTTTTTTCATTAGGACTTAAAAAGATTCCAATGCAAATATTTTATCCATTTTTAGTTCATAGCTTCAGGTAATTATATTTTAATATCTTTATAAGATATAATTAATTGTTAACATTGAACAAAAAATGGATAAAATATGAGAGTCAGCTTTAAACGTAAGCGTGAGTTGAGTTACCTAGAGTCACAATATATTTACATTAATCTTTTTAAAGCTGTTTCTGCCAAGAATTTACCAGCAGTGGAATTAGCTATTCAACAAATCGGCGAAAATGATTTAAATATTAATAACCAAAGGCACTCCGGAATAGGAGGAACGGCACTACATCTTGCGGCATGTAGTGATTGTCCGGAAATAATAAAGCGTCTACTTGATGCGGGTGCTGATCCTACTAGCATTAGTTTTTGCGGTATTACGCAAACGTTTACCCCTCTGCAGTACGCGGTAGCAAACGATTCTTTGCCATCAGTAAAAGCCTTCCTTGAAAACCGAGTTAATCCTAATCAACAAGGAATAAATGGTAGAACAGCCATACATTGCCTACGATATAACTTTAGTGAAAATCATGCAGAAATATTCCAGCTTCTTTGTGAAACGGGTGCAAATATTGATGCCCAAGACAAGGACGGTGACACAGCACTACATTATGCGGCTGAAGCGAATAATCTAACAATGCTGAAACTGCTTGTAAAAGCAGGCGCTAATCTTGCGTTAGAAAACTGTAAAGCTATGACAGCATTATATGACGTAGCTACCTAGAAAATTGGAACAATGTGGAAAATAGTCGGGGAAAAGAGATAGTTGAATATATGCTAAAAGCAACGCTGGCGAATAAGCCGGATACTGATTTTAGATTTTACATCGAAGAAAGTAGTGATTTAGAAAATTTAGAAAATGGAGAGATGCTTGCTGACCTTGATAGAGCTAGGCGAGAAGTAGGCGCATTTGCAGATGAATGTAAAAAAGAAATAGAAAGCATGAAAAATAAAAAAATAAGTCATACGCATTTGACGTATTTTGAGTTGTTAAATATAAAAGATGAATTTGAACTTTCTTTAGCCGATATTCAAAATATTAAAGAAGCGTTGGATTCGAAGAGTTTAGCGATAGAATTTCCACATTATTTTGATTTTCTAAAAGATAATAAAATTGATGAGCTTGCACAACAACTAAAAGGTATGACTAAAACTTTAGCATCTATTGATATCGGAGACAAAGAAAGTAAATTTTTGCTAGGTGATGCTAAATTCATAGTTTATGAGAATTTGAGCAAAATAGATGCGGAAAATCTTATACAGGCGGCTAAAAGTGAGCGACTTTCATCTTCTGAAGATAATCAAATTTCCTTATCGACGGAACTCAGTACATCCAGTGAAGCATCAAAAAATCGTTTATCTGCTAGCTTCTTTTCTTCTCAATGCAATTATTCTAATTCAGATTCAGAAGAAGAAGCTGAAACAATGATAAGTACAAGGTATGGAGTTTACAGTGGTTAGTTTTTGCTAAATTAATAATAGACCTCTTGCATAATTCTGCGTAAGTACAGTTGATTTCAGCGTTATATGCATAAATCTCACTTATAAGCTACGCTTATTTTACTTACTTATTAAAATAAGTGCGCAATTTGTACAAAAATGCGCCTCCGTCTATTAAGTCGTCCAGCTCACTTGCGAGGACTCTGATGTAGGGTTCTCTTTCTCAGTCAGGAGGTTTTGTTCTATGTTTGTACTAAGACAAATGGCGTTGTTAGTGTTATTGGTTTTTTCGGTAAATGCAGCTACCGCACAAGATATTTCTTGCTGTGATCAATTACGTAAAGAAGTGCAAGTCCTTAAAGAACAGCAAGATAGAATATTCAAAACGTTAAAACAAGATGAAGTCGATGAGAAAAAAGGTTTTACGACCCTAGAAAGTCTGATGGGGGTACTTTCTGATAAATTTCCTGACTTAAAAAATACCCTGCAAAAATTTAAAGATGTCTATGATCAGTTAGGAAAACCGGCTAATCCCTAAAAGACATTTTCAATGGTTATATTTTACTGGAAAATGCGAAATAGCATTTTCCAGTGTTTTCCTTGCGTGATGGGATATTTAAGGGGAGAATCGCGGTTTCTCTTTAAATGGCTGAGCACAAGCATTGCTTGGACCCGCCAGGTGATCGATATACCGTTCGTTTTGAATTTAACACATTCATATCTTCAAGTACGGACGGTATGTCGGTTAAAATAAGGAAAAGTCGTTTTAGGTGTAACTTTGACTTCTGTTTGCTCTGAAAATCTAAATGATCTGAAAAAACGTTTGTCTTCACTCAGCACCGGCCCCGGCGTTTATTTATTGTTAAATGAAAAGCAGGAAGTTCTCTATGTAGGAAAGGCGCGCAACTTAAAGAAAAGAGTGAGCAGCTATTTTCGGGCCACAAAAAGTAATCGCTTGAATTTGTTGATGCGTCAAGTGACTTCTTTAGAAACGACGACAACAGAAACAGAAAATCAAGCACTATTGCTTGAAAATAATCTGATTAAAGAACTCAAGCCACGCTATAATATTTTACTACGCGACGACAAAAGTTACCCTTACATTATTCTAAGTACTCACCAAAGTTATCCTCGTCTCGGTTTTTACCGCGGTCCTAGAATAAAAGGGTCACGCTATTTTGGTCCTTTTCCCAGTATAGCGGCGGTCAGAGAAACCTTAAATTTACTACAAAAATTATTTAGGATTCGCTCCTGTCGAGATAGTTTTTTTCGTAATCGCTCACGGCCCTGTTTGCAATATCAGATTAAACGCTGCACGGCCCCCTGCGTCAGTCTTATTACGCCAGCAGATTATAAAAAAGATGTTGAACGTACAGTTTTGTTTTTAGAAGGAAAGAGCCAAACCGTGATTGAAGGTTTGGTGCAGCAAATGGAAGCGGCAGCAGAGCAGTTTGATTATGAGTCGGCTGCCCGTTTGCGTGACCAAATCTCTGCTTTAAGAGAAATTCAACAAAGGCAAGTTATTAGTACCCACCAGGGGGATCTGGATATTTTTGCTTTATCGCATCAGCTTAACCATTATGTCATTTATGTTATGCAGGTTCGTAGTGGTCGATTAGTAGGCGGCAAAGCTTATTTTCCATCGGTCCCAGTGAGTTTGCCCGATGCTGAAGTATTGTCCGCTTTTATCACGCAATTTTATTTACAAACAGAAATGCAGCATACCATTCCCGCCGAGATTATTGTGCCGAAAAAGATACAGGATCAAGAGTGGTTAATTAAAGCGCTAACGGAAAGGGCGCAACGTAAAATTAAAATATCCGATAAATCCACCAAAGAACGCAGTCAATGGCTAGCACTAGCCACTGAAAATGCTAAGCAAGCGCTACAGTCGCAGTTATCCGATAAGCAAGTTTTTTATAAGCAGCTAGAATACCTGCAAACCTTATTGCAATGTGATAATTTACCGCAGCGTTTAGAGTGCTTTGATATCAGTCATAGCCAAGGTGAAGCCACAGTGGCCTCTTATGTGGTGTTTGACACACAGGGCCCACGTAAAATGGATTATCGCCGCTTTAATATTGAAGGAATTACACCCGGTGATGATTATGCCGCATTAAGACAAGCCATCAGGCGGCGTTATAAAAATTTGAAATATCATGAAGAAAATTTACCGGACATCTTATTCATCGATGGCGGAAAAGGTCAACTCAAACAAGCCGAACAAGTATTCGAAGAATTACAAATCTCGGGTATTTTATTGATAGGAGTTGCGAAAGGGCCTGGGCGAAAGCCCGGTTTAGAAACCTTATTTGTATCGCAAGGAAAAACTTTACACCCACCGGCAGATTCACCTGCCTTGTATGCGATACAGAAAATTCGGGACGAAGCGCATCGTTTTGCCATAACGGGACATCGAGCTAAACGGGCAAAGAAACGACGAACTTCTCTTTTAGAGGATATCCCTGGCATAGGGAAACAGCGTAGACGAGAATTATTGCGTCAATTTGGCGGTCTGCAAGCTTTACAGTCAGCCAGTGTACAAGATATTGCAATGATACCGGGGATTAGTAAAACATTGGCAAAGCGTATTTATTTTGCTTTAAAGGGCGGAGAAGGTTAGACTGGACTTACGCGAAAAAAACATCTTTTGGTGTAGCCCCTAACTTTTATTGGGGCGACTTTGTCTACGGTACTCATTTACATGTAGGTAAACCACCGTCCTGCGGCTTGACCGTAGGATCCGTTCCTCGAAAAGTTGGCGTCGCGCGCGCTACAACCAAAATACAATTTTTCTCGTAAGTCCAGTTAGACTTTAGTTTGACTGTCAGCGTACATCTGAAGACACGTTCTCAATTTCTGGTAACTTCGTCCATGGGCATTCCCAATTTACTGACTTTTCTGCGTATTCTATTAATTCTTTTATTTATTCTATTATTCTATCTTCCTTTTCGCGGTAGTCATATCGTAGCGGCAGTTATTTTTTCTTTCGCCGCCATGACAGATTGGTTAGACGGTTATTTGGCACGTAGTTTAGATCAAGTATCCAAGTTAGGGACGTTTTTGGATCCGGTTGCTGATAAATTAATTGTCGTGACCGCGTTGGTTTTATTAGTGGGTGATCATGCCCTGCCTTATCTTGCTATCCCCGCCGCTGTGATAGTGGGAAGAGAAATTATGGTTTCTGCATTACGCGAATGGATGGCGGAAATTGGTAAACGTATACACATAAAAGTTTCAACATTAGGAAAGATTAAAACCACGGTGCAAATGTTAGCGATTATTTCATTATTACTTTACAAACCCGGTGCATGGATGGTATTTAAAATTGTCGGTTATAGTTTATTGTATCTTGCTGCTTTTTTAACGTTATGGAGTATGTGCATTTATTTAAAAGTGGCATGGCGTGATTTATCTGCTTGACAGTATTTTAGATGGAGTTACAATATCAGCCGTTTTGCGGGAATAGCTCAGTTGGTAGAGCGCAACCTTGCCAAGGTTGAGGTCGCGAGTTCGAGCCTCGTTTCCCGCTCCAAGCTTTTTTGTCATGGCGAGCAAATAATATAATGAGCGTAGCCATCTATCATTTTTTTGGATTGCCGCGCGCCTACGGCGCTCGCAATGACGATAAATATAAATATTCTCGCGCGCAATGACGGCGGGAATAATAACAAAGGCAAGTAGGATATTTAAAAGAGTTGGCTAGGTGGCAGAGTGGTCATGCAGCGGCCTGCAAAGCCGCGTACGTCGGTTCAATTCCGGCCCTAGCCTCCATAGAAACTTGCCCGGGTGGCGAAATAGGTAGACGCAAGGGACTTAAAATCCCTCGGTGGTAACACCGTGCCGGTTCGAGTCCGGCCCCGGGCACCAGTCTTAAATCAGGTCTTGTCCCCTTAAGGAGACAAGAACATCCTTGTTCTTGTTTATAGCTTTACCGTATTCTTATGCACTATGCCCTATAGTGGAGAGAGGGTTAGGAGTATCATATAAGAGTTCAGGAGAGGGAGGGGGAAGTTTAGAATGGGTAGAAGAAGACTGGCGCTGGCTATTAAACATAGAAGCAGATTTATTTTCTTTAAACACTCTTGCATAGATAGGCGACCTATTGTGGCTTGCTTGTGATGCTGGTACGAGTTGCTCCATCTCTATATTCGTAGCACTTACGTTTGCTTCGCCACTGGATGTATCTGATGAGGAACTATTTGATAAATAGTTCTCAATTTCCCTACTTGTAAAAGGTATTACTGTATTCTTTTTGCCGAAGCATTTTGACAGAAAAAATTGCGTAACGCCGCTACCCATTAATCCACCTAATGCTGTTGTGCTATACACAGTAGCGGCTTCTGTTACGCTATTCGCAGTAGCTAACATGCCAGAGCTAACATGCCAGTAAAAACAAGCGGGTTGATATAACTCAATACCTTTTTAACGCTTGGGTTTTCTGAAAAATAGTAAGGAATTTTTAAAATAACATCAGCAATTAAACAAATAGAGATACTTGTAAGTAATTGCAGTGCGGTTGCTTCATCCTCTGTTTCTTCAAATTCTTGAGTGAGTTTTGCAAGGTAAGTGTAGAGTAATGGCAACATGGCAGTGGTTACAGGGTTAGCGAGTAAAAACACGCCTTTAATAGAATTAATAACAGATTGAGGATATCTTTCTTTGTTCAGCTCGCTCTACCAGAAAACTACAGAGTTGGTTCAATGCTGCGTCCTTGGTGCCAATAATCAATCCCGACGCAAAACCAGCGCCTGCTTTTCCCATTAAATTATCACGACTGGTGGATGTGGGTGTATCAGCAGATACAGGTACTGTTTCAGTTGCTTCTGTGGGCAAGGGAGATTGAACGTCTGTAGTGGATGAAACCGATACAGGTGCTTCCGTTGATTTAGGAGCTACAATGTCTGTACCGTTAAAATAATCAGCGTGCGCGTGATTAGAAACGTCACAATTGATATTAAACTTAGATTGACAAGCCTCGAGTATAGCGGTGTGATTAAGTTTTAATGCTTTAAAATACTCGTAAGCTAATCTTGCTATTAGCTTATCATTAAGTTTTTCTAATCGAGAAATTTTGTTGAATAGCGTAGCGGCTATACCCGATACTTGTTTGGCGGAATCCGGATAACCATTACGAGTAAGCTGAGTTTCTATTTCGGCCAACTGCCTAAAAATATTGTCTATTTTATATAATTGCTGAAAGCCAGTAAGGTTAGGCTGAAAAAGTAAAGTTTGTTCACAGCGCTCATTCTCCAAGCAACGCATTAACAAACTATCTAGTGATAAGAATATCTCGGTGTAATCGTCCTCTAACTGTTTAAATGTACTTTTAGACGCACTCACCTTATATAATTGAGCCAAAGTAGCGTTAAAAAGTTCAGATAATTTGGCATACTGACTTAATATATCTATAAAGTGTGGCGAAATACTATAAAAATATTCTAGGGTTTTTATTAAATTAACGCGAGGAACTTTCGGGTTGGCAGCAACAACTAATAAGAGATCTATTAAACGCGTTATTTCTTGTTCCGCACTATGCGTTTCTAAGTTAGGTAGATAAGTAAATCTGTGTATTCCGTGATGCAATAATTTATTTAATAATTCTGCATCAATTCTGGAGGCATAATGTTGAACAAAGCCTAGAAAATTAATATATTCTTGAGATTTTAGATCCGAAATGTTTGCGCGTACGCCGCTGCCAACCTCGGTTTCTGTTATCAGTTTAGTAAGGGTTTCTGTTAATAATGTAGGATCATAATTAGCCGATTCTGGATAATTTCCTGATAGGATGCCATCTACTGTTAAGTTTTTTTGCATTTTTATTTCCTAAATAAGTTTTTATTATGGTTGTCTTATAAAATTTAAATGTACTGCAGTAACGGATCTTTGGTTTGCTTAAAAATAAGCCAATAAAATGTTGTAGCGTTTTATTTTTATGCAAGATCCTAATTTAAATTATCCTAACGCCATGAATTAACTTCAAAAGCTTAAGATAAGATTAAGTATAAATTAAATAACCTTAAGAAATTATTAACAAAAAATTAAAAATTCCCCTTAAAAAATAGATAAAAAATAAATTTTTTGTCTTTAAATGTTGTTTTTAGAGTAGTGCAACCGATTCTTTAGGCCTATCTCAAAATTGCAGCGATGCGCCACCAAGTTGCGCGGATTAAGTTTGCAGAAAATAGTCCGCACTATGTCGCAGTTTTAATTTCAAGGGAGCTAGGAGCAAAAATGTAAATTTGTTAATTGAAATAACCCACAGATTCCAATAGACTATTATGTACGGAAGGCGAATGGTCTCTTTATTTTATAACGTTGTTTATACTGACATTCAATGGCTTTCCAGTTCAGGAAAAATCAAATGACCTTCCTTGTGACCGATAAATGTATTCGCTGCAAATATACAGATTGTGTAGAAGTCTGTCCGGTGGATTGCTTCTATGAAGGGCCCAATATGCTTGTCATTCATCCCGAAGAATGTATTGATTGTGGTCTTTGTGAACCCGAATGTCCGGTTAAAGCGATCTATTCGGAAGATGATTTACCAGAAGATTATAAAGAATTTTTACCACTTAATGAAAGACTTGCAAAAAAATGGCCTAATATCACCCATCGTAAAGATCCTCCGACTGATGCGGATCAATGGAAAGAGGTAGAAAAGAAACTTCAATACCTTGAAGAATAAACAAAAAGCTTCTCAAATCCAATCCGCTTAGAACTCAAACAAACTATTCGATTTTTTTAAACAAAGGTTTCGTCAATGCCCCTTAAACTTTTAGCCTTAGAAACTATCACAGAGGCTTGTTCAGCGGCTTTACTTTGCCAGGGGATAATACAAGAGTGTTATCAATTAGCACCACGACAGCACACCCATTTAATTCTTCCTATGCTGGAATCTTTACTGGCTGAAGCTGCTTTAAAGCCAGCGGATCTGGATGCGATAGCTTTTTGTCCGGGCCCAGGAAGTTTTACCGGTAGTCGTATTAGCGCCAGTATTGTTCAAGCCATTGCTTTTGCGGCGGATATTCCGGTTGTGCTGGTTTCTAGTCTGCAGTGTTTAGCGCAGGGAGCTTACCGTGAACTTAATGCTCAATGCGTCTTAGCGGCTATTGATGCGCGTATGAATGAAATTTATTGGGCAACTTATCAGCAAGAGGGTGAAGCTATTATGCGTGAAGTCGACGCTGAACAGCTTTCTGATCCTCAGCACATCCAAGTAACAGGCTCCTCTAAATTTATCGGAGTAGGAAGTGGCTGGGATACCTACCACGAAGTATTAGCGATTCAATCTAAGCAGCGGTTGCAGCAATGGCTACCACAACGTTATCCTAGGGCTTATGATGTGGCTTACCTGGCAGCGCATGCCTTTCAAAAAGGGCAATTCGTTACCGCACAACAAGCGCTGCCGGTATATTTAAGAGAAAAAGTTACCTAGCGCGTGTTGTCATTTAAGAGGTCCAAATGGATAAGTATTTGCTGAGTATTTTAGTCTGTCCTGTATGTAAAGGAAGTTTGGTCTATGATAAATTGGCACAAGAATTGATCTGTCGATTTGATCGTTTGGCTTACCCTATTCGTGATGATATCCCTATCATGCTAGAAACAGAAGCCAGGAAAATATCTTTAGAAGAATATGACCGTTTAAGCTAAAAGGCTAATTATGACTCCTGAGTTACAAAACATTATCGATGAAGCCGCGCAATCGATTACCCAGACTCAGCGCTTATCTGACCTAGAACAATTGCGCGCTGTATTTTTAGGCAAAAAAAGCGCACTAACCGATTACATGAGAAAATTAACTCAGCTATCGGCTGAGGAAAAGCGTCAATTAGGTCAATCCCTGAATCAAGTCAAGCAACAGATAGAAGTGTTATTTAAAACACGATCGGATTTACTCAAAGAAGAGGGCATTGCTGCACAATTAAAAAGTGAAGCCGTTGATATCAGTTTAATCGGTTGTGGCCAATCGCTTGGCAGTTTGCATCCGGTCACACGAACGCGTGAGCGTATTGAAAATTTTTTTACTCGCGTCGGTTTTACGGTTGCTGAAGGTCCAGAAATTGAAGATGATTACCATAATTTTGAAACGTTAAATATTCCGGCCAATCATCCCGCGCGCGCGTTACATGATACATTTTATTTTGCCAATGGTTTGCTATTACGTACACATACTTCTCCTGTGCAAATACGTGCCATGAAAGCAGGGAAGGTTCCACTTAAAATTATCGCTCCCGGTCGCGTTTATCGTTGTGATTCAGATGTCACGCATACGCCGATGTTTCACCAATTAGAAGGCTTAGTCATTGACGAGACAGCTAATTTTTCTGAATTAAAGGGCTTATTAACTGAATTTTTACAACGATTTTTTGAGAAAAACGATCTGAAAACACGTTTTCGTGCGGCCTATTTTCCTTTTACTGAACCTTCGGCAGAAGTCGATATTCAATGTGTTATGTGTAATGGTGGAGGTTGCCGAATTTGCAGTCATACCGGTTGGTTAGAGATTTTGGGTTGTGGCATGGTTCATCCTCAGGTATTAGAAAAAGCTGGCCTATCACCGGAGAAATATCAGGGTTATGCCTTTGGCTTGGGCATCGATAGACTGGCTTTATTACGTTACCGTATTCCCGATCTACGCTTGATGTTTGAAAATGATTTACGCTTTTTAGAGCAGTTTTAATATGAAAATAAGTGAACAATGGTTACGCGAATGGGTTAATCCGCCTTTAAGCGTTAATGAAATAGCTGAAAAATTGACTTTAGTGGGTTTAGAAGTGGAGTCAATCAATCCCGTTGCCGGTGGATTTAGTCAAGTCGTGGTCGGACATATCAAAAGTATCGCACCGCATCCTGATCCTAAGGTATCACGCTTACAGGTTTGCCAGGTTGATATCGGCGGTGAAACCTTGCTTTCTATTGTCTGCGGCGCCCCTAATGCGCGTGCTGATTTGTATGTGGCGGTGGCTTGTTTAGGTGCGACACTACCTAATAATGTAACGATAAAAGAAGCAAAGATTCGTGGGGTATTTTCTCAAGGTATGTTGTGCTCAAGGACGGAATTAGGAATGACTCAGGAATCCGAAGGAATTTTAGAGCTTCCCATCGATGCGCCACTTGGTCAGGATTTACGCGACTATCTGCAATTAACCGATCACGTCATTGATATTCACGTCACACCTAATCGTGGGGATTGTCTAAGTGCAAAAGGATTAGCGCGCGATTTAGCCGCATTAACGAAGAGTCCGTTTAATGACCTTGCTATACCCCGTATCGCTGTAGAACTGTCTGAACCATATCCCATTAGTGTTGAATCGACGGAGGACTGTGCTCACTATTGTGGAAGAATTATTCGTGCCATTAATCCGCAGGCGCAATCACCGATTTGGCTTACTGAACGTTTACGCCGTGCTGATTTTCGATCGATTCATCCCGTTGTCGATATTACCAACTATGTCATGCTGGAATTGGGACAACCTTTACATGCCTTTGACTTAGCACGACTGGATTCAGAAATTAATGTACGACGTGCTAACAAAAATGAAAAACTGGTCTTACTCGACGGTAAAGAAGTCTGTCTCGATAAAGATACCCTCGTTATTGCTGATAAAACACGGGTACAAGCGCTTGCTGGTGTGATGGGGGGGCTTGATGCCTCTGTTACTGAGACGACTACTGATATTTTTTTAGAAAGTGCTTTTTTTAATCCAGCGGTTCTCGCCGGCCGTGCACGACATTTTGGTTTAAGTAGTGAAGCGGCTTACCGTTTTGAACGAGGTGTTGATCCAGATTTAGCTGTATCTGCAATAGAAAGAGCGACTCAATTATTAATTGAAATTGTAGGTGGCAAGGTAGGTCCGGTTAATGAAAAGCGGGCGGCCTGTGTCAAATCCGTCGCGATTCCATTACGTCAAGCGCGGATAAAAAAAATACTGGGTATGTCGATAACAGCGGCTGAAACCACCTCGATCCTTCAGCGCCTAGGCATGACTTTGCAACCTGAAAATGACACTACAAAAGAACAGGTTTGGCAAGTGACGCCACCCAACTGGCGTTTCGATATCCATAGAGAAGAAGATATCATCGAAGAATTAGCGCGTGTTCATGGCTATGATAAAGTTCCTAAAACTTTTCCTTGTGCTGAACAGCATTTTCAACCTTGTCCTGAAACCGAAATCCCCTTGTCCAGGTTACGTCATCTGTTAATGGATCGTGATTATCACGAAGCCATTACCTATAGTTTTACTTCTTCAGAATTACAAAAAATCATTGATCCGCAACAAGCCCCTTTCGTTTTATTGAATCCGATTTCCAGTGAACTGTCAGTGATGCGTACCAGCTTATGGCCTGGTTTACTCAATGCCGCTATTTATAATCAAAAGCGTCAGCAATCACGCATACGATTATTTGAAACAGGACTTTGTTTTCAGACCCAACAAGGAAAATTATCGCAAAAACCTTATTTAGCAGCAATTGCCTTAGGAAATCGGGTTGCCGAACAATGGGGACTGCCTGAAAAATCAGTCGATTTTTTCTCAGTAAAAGCGGATATTGAAAACTTGTTTCGAGTCAGCAGACAACTTGCAGCGATACGGTTTATACCCGGAGAGCATCCAGCATTACACCCAGGACAATCAAGTCAGATAGTACAAGGAGAAAAAGTTATTGGTCATTTTGGCGCCTTACACCCTAAGCTTGTCGAAGAATTAGGTTTATTAGGTGCGGTGTATTTATTTGAATTATCTCTTTCTGCCTTGACAACCGCGAATCTACCCGCTTTTGAATCCTATTCTAAATTTCCTGTCGTTCGCCGTGACCTTTCTTTTTGGATAGAAGAAAAATTTACCGCGCAGTGTATCTTAGAACAGGTGAGAACGGATGCGGGTCCTTGGCTTAATGATACTTATTTATTTGATATCTATTATGATAAGGAAAAAGAAAAAGAAAGACGTAGCCTTGCCTTAGCTTTATTTTGGCAACACCCTTCCCGGACCTTAGTCGACAGCGAAGTGGATGATCTGCTTAAGCAAGTTATTCAAAGTCTCAAACAGCATTTTATTATTCAATTAAGGAAATAGCGTATATGGTAAAAGCCTTAACGAAAGCAGATTTAATTGCCTGTTTAAGGGAACAAGACGCGAGTTTAACCGGAACGGTGGCAACGCAATTAACCGATGCTTTTTTTGGTGAAATTATTTTTGCTTTGGAAAATGACGATACGGTAAAATTTTCAGGATTAGGTAGCTTTCGTGTTAGAAAGAAAAAAGCACGTCCCGGGCGAAATCCGAAAACGGGCGTTGATACGACAATTCCATCGCGTAATGTCGTTCTTTTTCAAGCAAGTCAAAAGTTAAAAGCAAAATTAAAAAATCCTAAAGATAAGTAAATATACCGCCGTACTTGAAAATGCTATTTTGCATTTTCGAGAGCAATCGGTATATATCGATGTAACCGAAAGAGTCTGTCAGTTGCGAGTTTTTCTTTCCGGCATTACAATGTGTCCCTTTTCGGGGCGTAGCGCAGCCTGGTAGCGCACCTGCATGGGGTGTAGGTGGTCGCTGGTTCAAATCCAGTCGCCCCGACCAACAGTTTCCTGGCTAAAGTTACCTAGGTCTAATAGGGGCTTGTTCATGGTTATTTGCTTCCTTATACGCAAGCAGATAATAATCATAAAATACTTTACCTAATCTACCATTATCAAAAATGGATAAACAGCTTAATTCTCGTAAGTGGTTAAATTGAGCCGATCCTTCTAAAGTGAGTGCATCTTTTAGTTTTAAAGCCGCCTTTATTTTTGCTTGGGTAGAAAATCCAAAATTAATTTTAAAAAAACGTGTAGTATGCGTGATATTTTCTGCTTCTCGGCTATAAAGGTCCGCTAAATATTTTTCTAGCCATAATTTAGCAATAAAAGAATTCCAATGTTGTTCTTTTCTTGTTAGAAACATTTGTCCAACGTTATTTAATTCAATATGTGGAAATATAAATTCAACTATTTTTTGAGTTGCTTCAAAATTTTGCTTGACAAAACTGAGTAAAAGTTTTGAATCCTTAAAATTTTTTTCAATAAACATCTGGGCTAGTGCCTTCCGATCAAATTTATCATAATGCTGGTGTATAAATTCTATTATCGCTTCACTTGTTTCAGGTGTTGCTGATTGTAGTAAGTTACCTATACTGATACTGAAGGAATTCAAAGTAACAGGGAATGCTGAATCTCGTACTCCGCTAATCTTATTTTTTGCTAAAAATATTTGAGCAAGCGTATTCGAGTCAAATTGATCAATGTGTTGGGAGATAAATCTCAATAAATGCTTAGCCGAATCGGGGTAAAATTTTACTGCTAACAACAAAACGTTCCAACCGTACTTATCTTTTATCAACAGTAGGTTTACTAGTGATTCCGAATTAAATTAATCGCGATGCTGAGATATAAAATTCAATAGAGATTTGACTGATTCTGGCTTGCGTATTGCCACTTTAAGAAGATTACCTTGGCCTTCTCTAAACGCATATAGGCTTGTAACGATCTTCCGATCAGAATTCAATTGCGCGTGAAACATCTGAGTCAATGCATTTGGATCAAATTGATCAAAATGTTGGGATATAAATTCCAATATCGATTGAAAAACTTTAGGTCGATATACTGCCAAATGAAAAGTATTTTTTTTACTTTCTAAGAACATGTAGGAAAAAGTCTTGGGGTCGAATTCTTTGTCTTTAATACGTTTGGATACAAAATCTAATAGCGCAGGCATTTCGCTAGGTGCACAATAGGCGGCTAATGCACTGATATTCAGACCATTGACATCTTTTTCTAAAAAAAGATGCGAAAGTGTAGCTGGATGGAATTGATCAAGATGTTGAGATATAAAGTTTAATAGCGGTCCTATAGCTTTCGGATGCGAACGAACGGCCCACAGCAGTAAATTTTGATCCTCAATACGGTCAAATTTTATTAAGTTAATTAGCTTTGTTATTAAGTCATCATCCATTATTGAGTTAATTAAATCCAACTCAAAAAATAAACTTAGTTTAGAAAAATCGCTGTTATTAAGTTCTTTACTGGGTTTATTAATAATGGAAAAAATAACTTCGTTAAAAAGTGGTTTCAATTTTTCCCAATAATCAGGAAAATCTGCTCTAATTTTTTTTAGTTGCCAGTCATCTTTTTCTTTAAGTTCAATGATATGGCGATTTTCAACACCCACTAGTTGGTTATTAGAAAATAAATGACTAAAGCAAGCACAATCTAGCAGACTAACGATGTCTTCATCCGATGGCGCATGAACAAAATAATGGGTTTCTATCAAGGTGGAAAAAAAACAATGTCTGATGTAGTGCCAATTGAGATCGCAGATAGCAGAGTTTTCGTCAATTATAAAAATTGCTTCCCAACCGATAAGCGCTTCAGGTAAGTAGCATTTAATTTGTTCCATTATTTTTTCTGTTATTCCATACTTGTATCCGGTTTCTTCTTTATTTAGACCCACATAACCCACTTCTTGTAACAAACCACGCAAATATTCACTTAATAAAAAAGGTAAATGAAAAGGAACGCATTGTTGTTCAAATTCGTTGGTTAAGATACGTTTAATCGCTTCGTCCGATAAATATCCAGGATAAGGATCATCGTCAAAATTAGCTTTAATGCCTAATCCTATCGCAGCTGCTACTTTGGTAAATTGATTAGCCGTATGAACACTTCCTGTTTTTGCGCCCAAGATTTTTACCAAATGAACTCTCACTTGATAGAGTAGCTCAGATAAAGAACGTGGTGTCGTGAAAGAAAAACAGATATCATTGAGTCGATTATGAAAGCCCTCTGTGCATAGTGTGATATCTTCTGTAAGCTTAGCAATGACAGCTGTCTGACTCGATTCTGAGGGCATATTTGACAAAGTATGAGGATAGCCAAATAGATAGCAATAAATAAGCTGTAATGATTCTGTTATTAAGGGTTGCTGTATATGGTGGTCAAAACAATGTTGGGCTAAGTCACTTATTTGCTCACGGCAGCGATTTTCTAATTGTGTCAGCCAATCCTGAGGTAACGATGACAAATCATTAGAATGAATAGGTAGCGGTGGTGTTAATTCAAAAAGTTTCTCTTTATTTAAAATGGGACTTAGTTTCATAACCTATGCTCCCTTTATTATTTTTTTTAGGTGAAAATAATATTAATCAACTTAAAAATTATTTAGATATAATAATACATTTACTATCACTAGTATAAATTAATATTTTTGGTTAAAAAATAGACTACAATAACAAAGCGTGTGTTCGCAGAAAGGTTTACTGCTATAGTATACGCTTTGCATTTGAATTTTCGGCGGTGTTGTCATTCCATACACTGCGGTTGCTCATTCTGATGGCGCCTTGCCGGAAACTTAATTGCTGTGGGTATAGAAAACTTCTTACTTTAGCTTCTATTAACAAGGCAGGAGATAGAATAATGGCAATTTATCGAAATATTTTAGTCGCAATTGATTTACACCCTACGTGTGATGAAATTATATTAAAGCGCGCCCATCAATTAGCAAAAGACAGCCAAGCCAGCTTATCGATTATTCACGCGGTAGAACATATTAATGCCTATGGCGTGGCGCAAGCCTATCCGGCAGTGATCGATTTAGAAGAAGAGATGCGTTTAGAAGCAAAAAAACAATTAGCTCAACTGGCTGAAAAGTTTTCTATCCCTGATAAACACCAATACGTTGAAGTAGGTTCGCCTAAGGTCGTTATTTTAGATAAAATGAACGCCTTAAAGGTTGACTTAATTATCATCGGTAGCCATGGCAGACATGGCATTGGTTTATTGTTTGGCTCTACGGCAAGTGCGGTTATCCACCATCTCTCTTGTGATGCACTTGTTGTTAAAATACTCGATCATAAGTCTCTCTAATGGACTCTGTCTGGACTTACGTGAAAAATTGTAGTTTGGCATCTGGCGTCGGTTTTTCGCATAAGCAGTCGGTATTTGTTTATCTCCAATTTTTGAGCTACAGTAATAAGGGCTATTGTCAGTTGAACCAAAAATAAGACGTTGTTGCGACAAAATGAAATCAGAATCCATAGTGTTTGGAACAAGATCTATTAGTAAAGGAGTATTTATGTTCAAAAATCCGAGTGTTTTAGATTGGATTGCACTGGTTATCTTATTCATTGGTGGATTGAACTGGGGTTTGGTGGGTTTGTTCCACTTTGATTTAATAACCGGTATCTTTGGGGACTACAGCCCAATTGCTAGAATTCTTTATATTATTATTGGGCTTTGTGCTATTTATGTATTAGTTCGTGCACTGAGTTGCTGTAAAAAAGGGATCTCAGTCCCTTAAATTTTTCTGGATTGCCGCCCCGTATCTATTTTGCAACCATTTAGTAACAGGCTGATCCAATGCTGTACCGTCTGTGAAAATAGGTGCGGGGCTCGCAATGGCAGTTACCCTTTATAACATATAAGCCCCGTTTGTATTAATTTGACGTGTCTGAATCAAGTTGCGTGTTTAATTCAACCTGTTCTATTTTTTCAAAACGAGAACTTATCTTATCAGCCGATGTCTTGGCTTCCTGGATATCGGTATGTACTTGTTGAATATGACGAGATAGTTTAGTCATGCGTTCTCTAAAGCGAGAAAAATCTTTCGCCAGTACCGTGAGGTGCTCTTGAATTAAATGAACTTGCTCGCGGGTGGCAGCATCTTTCAATACCGCGTGTGCTGTCGTTAAAATAGCCATCATCGTTGTCGGAGAGACCAACCATACGCGTTGACGCTGTGCTTCTTCGACCAGATCGTAATAATGCGCATGAATTTCAGCAAAGATAGCTTCGGCTGGAATAAATAATAGGGCGCCTTCTGATGTTTCTCCAGGAATAATATATTTCGATGAAACCGCTTGAATATGATGGCGTATATCCTGTCGAAATTGTGCGGTTGCTGCTTTTTGTTCGCTCTTAGGTAAATCATGATCGCTTAATTTTCGAAAACCTTCTAAGGGAAATTTAGCGTCAATGGCAATACTTCCTGTGGGTGGAGGAAGTAACAGCAAGCAATCTACGCGCTTGCCATTGCTCAAAGTATGTTGCAAGCTGAAATGTGTTGTCGGCAATATGTTTTGTATTAAAGCATTTAATTGCACTTCGCCAAAAACACCGCGTGAACGCTTATCGGCAAGAATCTGCTGCAAATTGATAACATTGTTAGAAAGTTCAGTAATGCGTTTTTGTGCTTCATCAATCAAGGCAAGTCGTTTAATCACATCCGTAAAGGTAGCCGTGGTTTGGGCAAATCCATCAAATAAACGTTTTTCTACTTGCCCACTGATAAGCTGTAATTTTTCCTGAGTATTCTCCGTTAATTTATCCATACGCTGACTAATCGCTTGCAAACCTTGTTGAATACTGTCTTGCAACAATTTCAAATTGCCTAACTGATGCTGATCAAATTGTTGCCGATACAGCGCTAACTCGCGATGTAATTGTTCTTTTGACTCTATTGCACAGCGCTGATCGGCAACACGTGAATCATTGAGCTGATTCAGTAAACGACCAATATCTTGCCAATGGCTTTCCATTTTTACTAATTTGTCATGCTGACGCCCTAATTTATAAAACTGAAAAAGGGCAAATCCTATTAAGCTGGTAAGCAGCCCTAAAGTGATATATATAAAACTAATGATTGTCATTTTTTCCTCGTTTCCTAATGAAACAATAGATGGTTAAAAAAATACGGTATGGTCTGATTTTATGGTTAAACCTTTATTCGGCGCTGGCTTGTGCCGGTAATGGCTATACGCAGCGCGAGTTATTTTGGCAAGCAAGACAGGCGCTGTTAACAAAACATTATTCACACTTTGAACAATTAAGAGTGCATTTAGAAGATTATCCTTTATACCCTTATTTGTCTTATTTCAAAATAAAACAACAACCGTTAGCTTATCAGAATGAAGAGGGAATAGATGATTTTTTAGAATCCTACCAGGATACGCCTCTAGCACCTAAATTACGTGCCGAATGTTTAACCCACGCGGCAAAAGCCAGAGATTGGTCACGTTTTATTCATTATTACCGACCCACGTATGGACCTGTATTGCAATGCTATTATCTCAATGCCTTGCTTGCTACTCAGCAAAAACGAGTTGCCTATCAAGCGATACCCAAATTATGGTTAAGTCTACGTTCGCCACCACCTATCTGTCGATGGGTGTTTTCTCGTTGGGAAAATGACGGCAGGCTGAATAGAAAATTAGTTTGGCAAAAAATAGAGCAGGGTATTCAAAACGATAATGTGCCACTGATCCAGCATCTAGCACAATTTTTACCCACCGAAGAAAGGCAACAAGTTAAAGTTTGGTATCGAGTGCATCACCATCCTTTGCTCATCGAACAAAGTGAGCAATTTGATGCAGAAGATAACATTGATAGAAAAATCTTATTATATGGCATGCAACGTCTAGCCCATAACACACCCAATGAATTCGCTGAAAGCTGGCCGTTGCTTAATAAAATGTATGCCTTTAATGAGCCAGAAAAACAAAATTTACTGAATGCGCTGGCTATTTCTTTAGCGCGGCACGCCGATTTATCGGCGAGTGATTGGTTAAAACAAATTAAACCTTCTTACGCCGATACCGTTTTACGGGAATGGCGCGTACGTAATGAATTATTACAGGGAAACTGGAAGCAGGTACTTTATTGGATAGGTCGTCTGTCAGCTAGCGAGCAAAAACGTCCCTGTTGGCGTTACTGGCGAGCTAGAGCGTTAGCTGAAACACAACAGGTACAGGCCGCGACTGATATTTATAAGCACTTAGCAACGGAAGTGGATTATTATGGTGTACTCGCTAGCCGGCGTTTAAAGCAACCCTATCATCCACATACGCAGAGGCATGTAGGGGATAATATAGCGCTACAAAAAAATGCTGCGATACAACGTGCCAAAGAGCTTTATGCACTGGGTTTTACTGGCGATGCACGGCGTGAATGGCAATGGTCGCTAGAAAGTTTATCAAAACCACAACTCGAAGCGGCCGCGCAATTAGCCAAAAAATGGCAATGGTACGATCTGGCTATTATGGGTGCTGCCAAAGCAAAAAATCATAATGACGTAAAATTGCGTTTTCCCATGGCTTACCGACCTATTGTTTTATCCGCCGCGAGAAAGGTCCATTTAAATTCAGCTTGGATCTGGGCAATTATGCGCCAAGAAAGTGCGTTTATGTGGAATGCGAAATCCAGTGCCGGCGCCCTAGGGCTGATGCAGATTATGCCTGCCACAGGAAAGTATCTGGCCAAAAATCTTAAGTTATCTACGTTTAATTTATTAGATCCGAAACTCAATATTCGCTTAGGGAGTACCTATTTAAAACGTTTATTAAATTCATTTGATGGCAATTTATTGTTGGCGACGGCGGCTTATAATGTAGGTCCGACGCGGATTAAAAATTATCAGGCGCTGTATCAACGTTTACCTAGCGACGTGTGGGTAGAAATTCTACCTTGGAAAGAAACGCGTGATTATATTAAAAGTGTGAGTTTAGCGAGAAGTATTTACGGCCAAATTTGAAAAAGTGCCTTCCAATGCACGATGACGGCCAAGAAACGTTTTTTCTGTGTTTCGCTATTCGCATACCTGATGTATGCTCTGTTGTACTACTCGAAAAACAACGTTTCTTGTCTCGTCCTAGCACATTGGAAGGCACTTTTTGATATTGTCCTCGCACGGTGAGTTTTTATACTGCCATAACGAGAACGGTTTGTTTTTTTATTAGTTAACGTACAAAACTTATGTTATTTTGCCATTTTCTTAACAACTAACGCATTATTAACGGCGGTAACTCCTTCGACTTGTTTGGCAAGCTTGCTGGCTTTAATTTTTTCCAGTTCGTTATCAACGAAGCCTGTTAATTTTACTTGACCTTTATAACTCATGACAGAAATAGCCATGCTTTTAAGTTCAGGATCTGCCAATAGTTTTGATTTAACTTTAAGCGTTATTACACTGTTATCGACATATTGGCCCGTAGATTCTTGCTGTAGCACTTTGTGACTACCCATGGCCATCGTGCTAGCCATAGGAATAACCATTAAGCTTAATATAATAAATAACTTTGCTTTCATAATAATAAATACTCCTATTAAAATAGAAACTATAACTTTTGGCTATTTTTAGCTATTAACCTTTAAAAAAGATGGCTAAATAACCAAATAAGGATTAATACCGCAATAGGCACGCCCAATAGCCAAGCAATTAAATATTTCATACGGTTCCTCTCATCCTGCCAATTATTAGAAGATGTAACTTACCTTTATCATTAAACTATTTCGTATAGCAAAGATAACAAATTAACTCTCTATCAAAAGAGTAGCCAAGTCACTCAATAAATCAAGTCAGGGGATATGAATATTCCTTGCTACAGACACATCTCGTTGTCGCTAATTTAGCTTTGAGCCTTTTTTATACAATTATGTGAACAGCAGGGCGAGTTCCGCACTTATCTTCAGAAATTGCCGATACAATTTGGTGAATATCGGCTATGTGTGATAGATGATAGGCGGCTAAAAAGGAATATCGTCAATGTGATTATCAGCAAATTCTGGAACGGTTTCTTGGGATTTGGTTTCGCGGCTTGAACGCGATGATACAAAATTATTATTTTGTTGTGTAAAAGCGTTATCTGTATTTTGCATGCCACGACTGTCTAGCATCTGTAGTTCGTTAGCAACGATTTCAGTGGTGTAGCGATCTTGTCCCGTTGTTTTATCTTGCCATTTTCGAGTTTGTAGACGTCCTTCAATATAGATTTTAGAACCCTTTTTCAGATATTCGCCCACAATTTCAGCAAGACGCTGAAAAAGCACAACACGATGCCATTCGGTACGTTCCTGTTGCTCACCGGTTTGCTTATCTTTCCAGGTATCGCTAGTCGCGATATTGATGGTCGCAACCGCAGCACCATTAGGCATATGGCGGATTTCGGGATCAGCACCTAGATTACCTATCAATATTACTTTATTTATACCTCTCGCCATTTTGGTACTCCTAACAAATTATACCTACCTAACCTTAAATTCTAAATCTTGTTGATAAAAAAGGAAAGCTAAAAAAGCTTGTTTTATTAGAGGTTTATTTTCCAAATTTTCAGGGTTATAGTGCGGGGTTATTCAAATAGCTTTGCTACTCTTTAAATGAATTCTATGGATAATACAATTCGAATTCGCGGCGCACGTACCCATAACTTAAAAAATATCGATCTCGATATTCCTCGTGGACAATTAGTTGTCATGACAGGTTTGTCGGGTTCTGGAAAATCCTCATTGGCATTTGATACGCTGTATGCCGAAGGTCAACGTCGCTATGTGGAATCTTTGTCTTCTTACGCGCGCCAATTTCTCTCTATGATGGAAAAGCCCGATGTTGATCAAATAGAAGGTCTTTCTCCAGCGATTGCGATTGATCAAAAATCAACCTCGCATAACCCACGCTCGACGGTAGGTACGGTAACGGAAATTTATGATTATCTGCGTGTATTATTTGCCCGGGTAGGGGAGCCGCGTTGTCCTAACCATAACACCAGTCTTGCGGCACAGAGTGTCAGCCAAATGGTCGATACACTGATGGCTTTGCCTAAGGATACGCGTTTATTTATCTTAGCGCCTGTTGTACAAGGACGAAAAGGGGAATATAAGCAATTGTTTGATCACTTGCGCAGCCAGGGTTACCTTCGGGCGCGTATTGATGGAACAATTCTAGAACTTGATCAAGTCTCTTCTTTAAATGCAAAGCAAAAGCATACTATTGAAGTAGTGGTTGATAGAGGGGTTAGTATTAAACCCGATAACCGGTTACGTATTAGCGAATCCTTAGCCACAGCGGCCTCGTTAAGTGAAGGTTTAGTCGTAGTCGTGCAACAGGATGCCGCGAAAAGAAAGGCAGAAGAATTCATTTTTTCAGAACGATTTGCTTGTCCGCAATGTGGTTATAGCATCAGTGAATTAGAGCCACGTTTATTTTCGTTTAACAATCCAGCCGGCGCTTGTCCACAATGTGATGGTATTGGCCATGAACAAATCTTTGATCAAGAAAAAGTGTTATCTCAACCTAGCTTGAGTTTATCAAAAGGTGCTATTCAAGGTTGGAATTCACAAAACCCTTATTATTTTTCTCTGTTAACCGCACTGGCTAAACATTATCGATTTTCTCTTGATAAACCTTTTAATAAACTGCCAAAAAACATACAAAAGATAATCTTATATGGGAGTAAGGACGAAGAGATAAATTTTCATTACCGCACTGAAAAGGGTTATACCTATAACAAAAAAAAGGCATTTGAAGGCGTTATCCCAATGATGCAACGCCGTTACCAGGAAACAGAATCACAGATGGTCAGGGAAGAATTGGCACGTTATCTCGCATTAAAACCTTGTACCGCTTGTCATGGCATGCGTTTAAATAAAGCGGCGCGCCATGTTTTTATTGGCGAAAAAAACATTGCTGAGTGGTCCGCACTGCCGATAGACCAATTAAATAACCATTTTGAAAAGTTAACTTTATCCGGACAGCGTGCGGAGATTGCACGTGGTTTAAAAAAAGAAATTATTGAGCGTTTGAATTTTTTAATCGATGTCGGCTTAGCCTATTTATCGTTGGATCGCAGTGCCGATACCTTATCGGGAGGGGAATCTCAGCGTATCCGATTAGCCAGCCAAATTGGTTCGGGTTTAGTCGGTGTCATGTATATTTTAGACGAACCTTCGATTGGATTACATCAGCGCGATAATGAAAAACTATTAAGCACGTTAATACGATTACGCGATTTAGGAAACACCGTAATTGTTGTTGAACATGATGAAGAAGCCATACTTCGTGCGGATCATGTTATTGACATGGGTCCTGGTGCAGGTGTTCATGGTGGACAGGTTATTGCCCAAGGTTCTCCTGCCGCGATTATGCGTCATTCAGACTCTATTACTGGACAGTATCTCTCCGGCCAACGTCGCATTGAATGTCCAAAAAAACGACATAAATTCGATGCCGCGCGTGTACTGAAATTGACAGGCGCTTGTGGAAATAATCTAAAAGATATCAACGTTGATATTCCTTTGGGCTTGATGACCTGTATTACCGGTGTTTCAGGCTCTGGCAAATCAACCTTAATTAATGACACCCTTTATCCAATTGCCGCGCGAGAATTAAATGCCGCCACGCTTATCCATCCGGCTTCGTATGGTGGCATTAGCGGTTTAGAGCAACTCGACAAAGTGATTGATATTGATCAAAGTCCCATTGGTCGTACGCCGCGCTCTAATCCAGCGACGTATATTGGTGTTTTTACTGCGATACGTGAATTATTTGCCGCTACCCCCGAATCACGCTCACGGGGCTATACTCCGGGGCGATTTAGTTTTAATGTCAAAGGCGGTCGTTGTGAATCCTGTGAGGGCGATGGGGTATTAAAGGTTGAAATGCATTTTCTCGCTGATATCTATGTGCAATGCGATGTGTGTAAAGGCCAACGCTATAACCGGGAAACCTTGGAGATACACTATAAGGGTAAAACCATAGCCCAAATTTTAGAAATGACGGTGGAGGAGGCGTATGAATTCTTTAAGCCAGTCCCTGTGTTAGCCAGAAAGCTACAGACACTAACGGAAGTGGGACTTGCCTACATTCACCTCGGTCAAAGTGCACCCACCTTATCCGGCGGCGAAGCCCAACGCGTCAAACTGGCTAAAGAACTCAGTAAACGTGATACCGGACGGACCTTATATATCCTTGATGAACCTACGATCGGCCTACATTTCTTTGATATTGAACAGTTACTTAAGGTGTTATTTCGCTTACGTGATCGCGGAAATACCATCGTAATCATTGAACATAATTTAGATGTTATCAAAACAGCGGATTGGATTATTGATCTCGGTCCGGAAGGAGGAAACCAAGGAGGAGAGATTGTTTGTATGGGTACACCGGAACAAGTGGCTAAAAATCCAGCTTCGTATACCGGTAAATTTTTGAAAGATGTGTTAGGAAAGAAAACCAAGTTGTTAGCCGAAAAAAATGGACGCCATGGTTAAAAACACTACTAACTGAATTTACGCAAAAGCTTGTATTTTGGCTGTAGCGCGCGGCGTCGGCTTTTTTCGAGGAACGGATCCTCCGGTCAAGCCGCAGGACGGTGGTTTACCTCTATGTAAATGAGTACTGCAGATAAAGTCGGCAACGATGCGCTACACCAAAAGACGGTCTTTTGCGTAAGTTCAGACTAAAAAGCCCAGCATAGCTGGGCTTGTTTAGAACGTTTAACGCACTATCGAACGATTAACCGAAGCTGTAGCCAAGACCGACAGCAACAAAGTCAATGTTACCAGGACGGTTTTTTCCTACAGGTTGGATATGTGTCCATGAGGTGTCAATTGAAACATTACGGGTAATGTCATAGCTCACACCGATAGCCGCTTCAGGCGCCCATTTGTGTTTAGCAACACCGATAAATTGGTTAGCTTCAACTGTTATGTTAGGAGCCTGACCATGGCTAGGATCTCTAAAATCGAAGTTAGCCGTTGCTGTTGTGGTTAAATAAGCAGCGCCGAGCTTACCGTAGACATTGAAATTGCTTGCTATCGGTAAAATACCTTTTAATACTAAATCAATCGCATTTTGATTAAGCTTCATAGCGGCCGAAATAGTGTCATCAGCATCACCATCTTTAAAGATTTTATTAGCTTTTTTGCTAGCTAATTGTAAATAACCTAATTCAACGGCAAAATTTTGATTAAATTGATAACCAATCGCTAAACGACCGGCTAGACCATTATTGGCTAAGCTAGTTCCACCGATAGAAATTAAGTCCTTACCTGAATCAAAGGAAAGCTGATTTATGTTAGCTTTAGGGCCCATATGCGTATTCGCATAACCCAGTTGACCGCTGACATACACGCCAGGAGCGGCGGCATTCGCTGCCATAACACCGAGTGCAGAAACACCCAATACAGCAGTTGTGAGTACTTTTTTAAGCATTTTATTATTCTCCAAAGAGCTTAACTAGTTAAGTTGTCCATTATTTAGACTAAAATAGACATTGTCAAGCCTGTCAACTACCTTTTAGATAAAATTTTACCAGGAATTTATGGTTATAAAGCCTATTTGGTAAATATTTAAGCGTTAAAATATAAGACAAAGGGTAATTAACGATATAAAAAAACCCGGAAATTTCCGGGTTTTTTCTTACTTAGGTTAGATTTAATAGGATAACCGATTAACCAAAGTTATAGCCAAGACCAACAGCAACAAAGTCGATGGCACCAGGACGGTTTTTTCCTAAAGGTTGTATACGGGTCCATGAGGTATCAACAGACATATTCGGTGTAATGTCATAGCTTACACCAATAGCTGCTTCAGGCGCCCATTTGTGTTTGGAAATGCCAGCAGAACCATTAAGGTCAGCTGTAGCGGGAACATTTACTCCTTTCTCAGCAACATCAAATTTACCCTTTATTGTCGTTGTTAGATAAGCAACACCGAGTTTACCGTAAACATTTACTTTATCTGTAAGGGGAAGAATAGATTTACCGACTAAGTCAATGGCATTTTGATGCATTGAAAGGGAAGCTGGCGATGTGATGCCACTTTGTTCATCTTTTACAGTACCATTAACTTTTTTCTTATTTAATTGCAAATAACCCATTTCAACCGCAAAATTTTGATTGAATTGGTAACCAATCGCCAAACGACCGGCTAAACCATTATTAGAAAGGTTAGTGGCATCCGCTGCGTTGGCTGTAAAAGGAAAAATACCTTTTATTGCTGCAATATTGGATTTATCATTCATATGCGTATTAGCATAGCCAAGCTGGCCAGTAACGTAGACGCCAGGAGCCGCTGCATTAGCCGCCATCACACCCAAAGCGGAAACACCAAGCACAGCCGTCGTGAGTACTTTCTTAAGCATTTATTATTCTCTCCTTAAGAGGTTAACTAGTTAAACGAGTTTCTAATTTAAGCGTTTGACTATGCTATTGTCAAGCATTGTCAATAGCAATTAACTTTAATTAGTGTGATCTATTACCAATATATTGAATAATTAAAATTACAATAAAAACAATAAAAAAAACTTAAAAATAACAAATTAAATGACAATTAAAATTTTTTTAGTAAAAGTATAAATACCTATACCATTAAAAATTAGAGAAAAAATAAAATTAATATTACCAATTCGGTTATTACCTGGGACGTGAAGAATAGAGCTATTTTTTATTTAAAAAAAGATTTTTATGTGAGATTAAAACTAGATTTACCCAAAAACGGCTTTTCTTGTAAGTCTAATAAAAAAACCCTGCAAGCAGGGTTTTTTGTCAAGCAAGAAGATTTAACCGAAGTTATATCCGACGCCCACGGCAAGAAAGTCGATGTTACCAGGACGCTTGCTTCCCATAGGTTGTATATGGGTGAAAGAAGTATCTACAGTAACGTTTGGGGTAATATCATAACCCATACCGACAGCCACTTCCGGTGCCCACTTGTGTTTAGCAATGCCATATAGATTATTATTATCTAGGGTGACAGAATTTCCATCTTGAGCAAGCTTATCTTCTAATCGAGTGGTTAAATAGGCAACGCCGACTTTCCCATAGAGATTAACATTATGGGTAAGAGGTATAGTACCCTTACCGGCGATATCAATTGCATTTTGCTTGTTGTAAGCGGTGTCATCTTTTCCAATTGCTTTACCTTGTTGCAATTGTAGATAACCGACTTCAATAGCAAAATTTTGGTTGATTTTGTAGCCCATCGCCAAACGACCAGCAAGCCCATTGTTAGCGAGATCGACGCCAACAGGGGAAGGAAGCTTGGAATTCATATGAGTTTCAGCATAGCCGACTTGACCACTGACATATAAACCAGCCGGTAAACCACTACGTGCAAAAGAAATTCCTTGGCTAATAGGTTGATTATTTTCATCAACCACGTTAACAGCGGGTTTGCTTTTACGTTCTACTGAGCTAACAGCTTGTGTAGGTTTATGGTGTTTTTTAGCTTTAATTGTTTTTACATCGCTGGTTTTAGCGGTGTCTGAAATTGCTGCAGCGTTAGCTGTCATAACAGCCAATGCAGAGATACTTAGAATACTGGTGCTGATTATTTTCTTAAGCATTGTTATTGTTTTCTCCTAAAGAGATTTTTAAATGAGAAGCCGTATTTAATCGTTTAGCGTTAAAATTGTCAATTTTTAGGACATATTAAAACTTATTTTAAAGGCTAGCCGAAATAATACGAAACACCAATAGCATAAAAATCGCTGCTTGGTGCATGGTTATTACCACCTAATTTTTGAATGCGATTCCACGAAAAATCAATCGGTACATTCGGTTTCAGCGCATAACTCAAGCCTAAACCAAAGGTAGGTTCTATTGTATTTGAGTAATCAGAAATAGATGATGTATAAGGAGATGTTGTACTGGCTGCGCCTTGCGAATTTGCTTTAACATAAGCTACGCCTAATTTCCCGTAAGCACTGAGTTGACTTGTCAGTGGCACAATACTCTTACCGACGAGATCAATAGCTCTCTCCTTACTGGACGCATAGGCGGTATAAGCATTCGGCACAGAAACACCGATATTGGTATTGCTAAAGCGACGATAACCCATTTCAAACGCAAAATTTTCATTGAGTTGATAGCCAAAAGCCAGTCGATAAGCGATAGCAAATTTATTAAGGTCCGGTAAACCAACAGGGTTAGAAGCGTTATTGATGGTGACAAGATCATTGGTATTGATATGTGTATTACCATATCCCAACTGTGCACTGGCATAAAATCCAGGCATTTCTGCCTGCGCGGCTTGTGCCATCGTGAATGAAGCAATACTCACAAGCAAAGTGGTGGTTGAAATTTTTTTTAGCATAGTCGCTTCCTCTCGTTTTTATAAAAATAAATCAGGTTATACGAGTTTACTACATTTTATCTTCACTAGGGCGTGTCGAAAAACACAAGACTCACGCTTTGTGCCATCATCGTACTAAATGACGACAACATTTTAGCCAAAATAATAAGCCAAACCCACGGAATAAAAATCGGCGCTGGGTATCGAATTATTTCCGCCCACACTTTGTAATCGCGTCCAAGCTAAATCAAGTAAAATATTCGGTGTAATATCATAACTCAATCCTAATCCCATGGCGGGATCCCAACTATCAGAATACCCAAGATAAGACACACCATTAACAACCGCCGATCCATTCGCTTTAAAGTAAGCTAAGCCTAATTTAGCGTAGATATTGAAATTTGCAGAAAGCGGTAATATTGGTTTTGCCATAAAATCCAAGGCTTTTTCCTGTAAAGAAATATCTTGGCCTGGAACTCCACCTACACCAGAGAAATCAATATTAGAAAATCGTAGGTAACCAACTTCTACCGCTAAATTTTGATTGAATTGGTAACCGCCAGCAAGTCGGCCAGTAAAAACAACGCGATCATCCATCGAAATGGCGGCCGCATTGCTTGCTTCAGCATGAGTATTACCTGACCCCAGCTGACCTAAAATATAAAATCCCGGAATAGAAGCATAGGTTAAAGTTGAAAAATACCAAAAAAAGAGTAATAGAATCTTTGACCCGATTTTTTTACACATCGTCTGCACTCCTTGCTAAATTCTGTGTGCGGAATTCCATGATGAAAATGAGTACTTAGCAGATGCTAACATCTTCAAGTACAATAGGGTTTTGGGTTTTGAAGACACTTTCTAAACTTAACTTTAGCTTAATTATACGATTTTTTCATGAACCAGCACTATCGGTTTCGCGCTTATGCCCATTTACTCCGATTACATCAGCCCATCGGTAGTCTTTTACTCTTGTGGCCGACCTTGTGGGCATTATGGCTAGCAGGAAACGGGCATCCGTCATTTAAGCTAGTTTTTTTATTTACATTGGGCACTTTTTTGATGCGTGGACTGGGTTGTGTTGTCAATGATATTGCGGATAGGAATTTTGATGGTTTGGTCACCCGAACCAAAAAAAGACCTCTAGCTACCGGTGCATTGGGACTTAAAGAAGCGTTGGTTTTACTGTTAATTTTATGCGGTTTAGCATTGGTTTTAGTGATGCAATTGAATAACTTAACTATAAAGCTTTCCATTATCGGCCTAGGATTGGCACTGATTTACCCGTATTGCAAGCGTTTTACTTATTGGCCGCAATGGGTGTTAGGTCTTGCTTTTTCCTGGGGAATTCCGATGGCATTTGCCGCACAAACCAATAAGGTTCCCGTTATCGCTTGGCTACTTTTTTTCAGCGCGTCTTTATGGCCGTTGGCTTATGATACGATGTATGCCATGGTCGATAGAGATGACGATAAGTACATCGGTATTAAATCGACTGCACTTTTATTTGGCGACAATGAAACGCGCTTTATCGGCGTTGTACAATGTAGTTTCATTGCCTTATTAGTTTATTTAGGTTTATTACTCCAATTACACGGTATTTTTTATTTCATATTAACCTTTGTCAGTGGATTGTTGGTTTACCAGCAATATTTAATTAAGGATAGAAAAGCGGAACGCTGTTTTAAGGCTTTTCTCAATAATACCTGGGTTGGGGCGTTAATATTTCTCGGGTTTGTTTTGGGAATGCAACCTAACTAACTTAAGAAATCAACTAAAAGACCGGGCAAATTTGAGAACCTAGTATTTTGTGTTGATTTCTAGGCGGGTTGACTTTGAGAAGCGGAATGTACATAAAGTACATGAGCATCAGAAAAGGCGACCCAACAACGAAATCAACTAAAAGACGAAGGTTCTCTTATGGAAAAAATTGTTCTTTACCCCGGCACTTTTGACCCCATTACTAACGGTCATTTGGATCTGGTACAACGCGCGGCGCGCTTGTTTGAGCGCGTTATTGTTGCCGTCGCTAAAAATCCTGGTAAAGCACCCTTGTTTCCGCTTGCTGAACGAATTGAGTTGGCAACGGCGGCATTAAAGGGTTTGCATAATGTTGAAATAACGGGTTTTGAAGGTTTACTCATCGAGTGTGCTAGACAACATAAAGCTCATGTTATTCTACGAGGACTGCGCGCTGTCTCTGATTTTGAATATGAATTCCAACTAGCGAGTATGAATAGAAATATGATGCCGGAACTCGAAACCTTATTTTTAACTCCAGCGGAGCAACACTCCTTTATTTCAGCGAATCTAGTCAGAGAAATTGCCAATCTCGGTGGAGATGTGGCACAGTTTGTACCACCGGTTGTTGCACAAGCATTGAGAAAGTGTCTTCAAAATGCAGATAATAACCAAAAACCTAACAAGCGATGAGTTAAACGTATTAAAGATGGCACTATTAATAACTGACGACTGTATCAACTGCGATGTCTGTGAACCCGAATGCCCGAATGAAGCCATATCACAAGGGGAATTCATCTATGAAATCAACAGTAATAAATGTACTGAATGCGTCGGACATTTTGATGCGGCCCAATGCGTTCAGGTTTGTCCCGTAGCCTGTATTGTCCTTAATTCTAAGCAACCAGAGACTCAAGAACAGCTTTTACAGAAATACAAAAGACTAGCGGCTTTAAAAGAAAGCTCGATTTAGGGTCAAGCCTTAGCCTTAAAGGTACGCATCGTTTTTTGCTTAGTTATTGTTTTTTCTTAAACTAAACCTCATAATACGCCTCTTTCAGAATTGCTTATACGAGGGCCTTTTATGGCAGTCCAGAAATCACGTAAATCCCGTTCCAAACGAGGCATGCGGCGTGCGCATAATGCCTTAACCTCTCCTGCTTTGGCTATTGATGCCACCAGCGGAGAAACCCATTTACGCCATCATGTGACAAAAGATGGTTATTATCGTGGAAAAAAGGTAGTGAAGGATAAGGAATAACTCCTTAATGTCCTCTTATACACTCGCAATTGATGCCATGGGAGGCGATTATGGGCCTTCCGTGACAGTTCCTGCTGCATTGATGGCATTAAGATCGGATGCCGATCTTCACATTATTCTTGTCGGCGATGCCGAGATTTTAAATCAGGCACTAGGAAGTCAGCTTAGTAAAGGTAAAGTGACCCATCGCGAACGTCTAACCTTACAAGCAGCTTCGCAAATTGTGGCTATGGATGAGCCACCTGCCTTAGCACTACGTAATAAAAAAGACTCATCTATGCGAGTTGCCATCAATCTTGTCAAAGAGGGAAGGGCGCAGGCTTGTGTCAGTGCAGGAAATACCGGCGCGCTGATGGCTACCGCTCGTTTTGTACTCAAGACCTTATCTGGAATTGATAGGCCTGCTATTTCTGCCATGCTACCTACGATGAAGGAACAAGCCAAAGTCCGTGTATTAGATTTAGGCGCCAATGTCGATTCTGCCCCTGAGTCTCTCTTTCAATTTGCCGTAATGGGCTCAGTATTAAGCGAAGCAGTCGATAATATTAAGCATCCTCGTGTGGGGCTACTTAATATTGGCTCGGAAGAAATCAAAGGCAATGAACAAGTTAAAAAAGCCGCTGAAATGCTAAAGGCGAGCCGCATTAATTACATTGGTTATGTAGAGGGCGATGCGATTTACCAAGATATGGCCGATGTCATCGTGTGTGATGGTTTTGTTGGGAATGTCGCGTTGAAAGTCACTGAAGGGGTAGCAAAATTAATCAGTCATTATATTAAATTAGGTTTTAATCGAAATTGGTTTTCTAAGCTTTCCGGTTTGGCGGCTTTGCCTGTATTAAAAGGATTGCGTAAACGACTCGATCCAGCGCATTATAATGGTGCAAGTTTAGTCGGCTTGAAAGGCATTGTGGTTAAGAGCCATGGCAGTGCCAATATCTTTGCTTTTAGTAATGCTATTAAGGAAGCTGTCTTAGAAGTCAAAAAAAACATTCCAGAACGCATACAAGAACAGGTAATGGGACTATTAAAGGAATCCGATAGTACACGATGAACTATTCACAAATTGCCGGTACCGGTGCGTATTTACCGGAAAAAATTCTAACCAACGACGATCTCATTAAAAAAGGGGTTGATACCAGCGATGAATGGATAGTAACACGTACCGGCATACGTGAACGCCATATCATCGCGGCAGATGATAGCACCTCGAGTATGGCCACCGCCGCCGCAAAAAAAGCGCTGGCAGCCGCTTCTTGCCAGGCCAAAGATATCGGACTTATTATTGTTGCGACCAGCACGCCCGATAAATTTTTTCCCAGTACAGCGTGTTTAGTGCAAGCCAATTTAGGCGTTGATGGTTGTCCTGCCTTTGATGTCGTAGCTGCCTGTGCCGGTTTTAATTATGCATTAAGTGTGGCTGATCAATTTATTCGGAATGGCCAAATCAAAACAGCCCTAGTGATTGGCAGTGAAAGCATGTCAACCATTATCAATTGGGAAGATAGATCGACGTGTATTTTATTTGGTGATGGTGCCGGTGCTGTTGTTTTAAAAGCGGCACAGGAACCCGGTATTATTTCCACTCATCTGCATGCCTCAGGTTCTTACAAAGATATGCTGTATTTAGGTACGGGTTTACGCGAAGAAAAAGCACATTTAGTCATGCAAGGACATGAGGTTTTTAAAATTGCCGTTAATCAGCTAAGTGCTGTATTAGAAGAAACACTGCAAGCCAATCAAATCAATTCCTCCGAGATAGATTGGTTAATCCCTCATCAAGCGAATTTACGAATTATTAAAGCCATGGCTAAAAAATTGGCGATGCCGTTAGAAAAAGTGGTAGTAACCGTAGATAAGCAGGGGAATACTTCAGCGGCTTCGGTTCCTTTAGCACTCGATACGGCAATACGTGATGGTCGCATACAACGTGGACAGTTATTGCTGATGGAAAGCTTTGGGGCGGGGTTTGCGTGGGGGTCTGCTTTAGTCCGCTATTAACATTAAAACCGAGAATTTTATTTGATTTCGTTGTTGGATTGGTTTTCCGATCTCAAAGCCAATCCGCCTAGAACTCAAATAAAATATTCGGTTTGCAAATAAGTCATTGAATATTCGAAATAAATATGTCAAAAAAAATTGCTTTTATTTTTCCGGGGCAAGGATCTCAGGCCGTAGGTATGCTATCGGCTTTTGCTGCCAACTATCCAATAATCCAAGAAACCTTTGCGGAGGCTTCTGAAGCCTTAAATTTTGATCTCTGGCAATTATGCCAGCAGGGTCCTACCGAACAGCTTAATCAAACTCAACATACACAACCGGCCTTGTTGGCCGCCAGTGTTGGCTTATGGCGACTTTGGCGTAAAGAAGGAGGACAACTTCCTTTATTTATGGCAGGGCATAGCTTAGGTGAATATTCAGCCCTGGTTTGTAGCGCAAGCATGGCGTTTCCTACCGCTATTCAATTAGTTGCTGAACGTGGCCGCCTGATGCAAGAAGCAGTTCCTGATGGCGTGGGCGCCATGGCAGCCATAGTGGGCTTAGAAAATACTACACTGCAAGAATTGTGTGACTCATTGAGTCATGGCCAAGTATTGTCACCTGCTAACTATAATTCAGTTGGACAAACCGTTGTTGCCGGAAACAGTGCTGCTGTTGATAGGTTGGTTGAACAGGCAAAACAAGCCGGTGCTAAGCTGGCCAAACGCATTCCCGTCAGTGTTCCTTCACATTGTGCCTTAATGAAACCGGCGGCGGCACGCTTAGAACAGTATCTAACGACAATTTCTTTGCTAACACCGCAGTTCCCTATTATCAACAATGTTGATGTAAAAATAGAAAAAAATCCCGACGCGATTAAAAGTGCTTTGGTCAGACAGTTATTTAGTCCAGTACGTTGGGTAGAAATTATCCAACGGCTACAAGAAGAACAAGTTGAACTGTTCTTGGAGTGTGGTCCTGGTAAAGTCCTAAGCGGTTTAAATAAGCGTATTACACCTATTCCTACCTTGTCTATCCAAGATCCAGAAACATTGCAACAGGCTTTAATTGCGTAAGGATTTTTTATGTTATTACTTGAAAATAAAGTGGCTTTAGTCACCGGCGCTAGTCGCGGCATTGGTCAAGCGATTGCTTTGGCACTCGCTCAACAAGGAGCGACGGTTGCCGGAACGGCAACGACAGAAGAGGGAGCTGAAAATATTTCCAATACTTTTAAAGAACTTGGTTTAAAGGGTCAAGGTTTTGTATTAAATATTACTGATGCGACATCCATCGATCATTTATTTGAAAACTTAAAAGATTTTGCTCAGCCCAATATATTAGTTAATAATGCGGGCATTACGCGTGATAATCTTTTGTTACGCATGAAAAATGAAGAATGGGATGCTGTTATCGAAACAAATTTAAGTTCTGTTTTTCGTTTAACCCAACGTTGTTTGAAAGCGATGATCAAAGCACAATTTGGTCGCATTATTACCATTTCATCCATTGTCGGAACAACAGGAAATCCAGGTCAGACCAATTATGCCGCTGCAAAAGCCGGTGTCATCGGTTTTACTAAGGCTTTAGCGCAAGAATATGCCGTTCGAAATATTACCGCCAATGTCGTTGCGCCAGGGTTTATTGAAACCGATATGACAGCTAAATTAACGGATGATCAAAAGAAAATATTACTACAAAAAATTCCCGCTGGACATTTAGGAAAACCCATTGATATTGCACAGGCCTGTGTTTTCCTCGCTTCATCTTGGGCAAATTATATAACAGGTCAAACGCTGCATGTGAATGGTGGAATGGTTATGGTTTAATCCATATACTCTTAACAATTGAATTTTCGGCTGTGTTGCCACTAGCTTCGCAATTCTCATGTATTCTATATACATTGCGGTTGCTCAATACATTGCGGTTGCTCATCCTCGTGTCGCTTTGCCGAAAACCCAATTGCTTTGAGTATATTTGATAGAGTCACTTGCGTTCATGCAAGAAATGAATAAACTAAGCGACAGGTTTTTTATTAAATAGAGAGGAGATGCGGAGTGAGTACAATTGAAGAACGTGTAAAAGCGGTTGTTGTTGAGCAACTTGACATAAAACCCGATGAAGCCACGATGGAAGCTTCCTTTGTCGATGACTTAGGCGCCGACTCTTTAGATACCGTAGAATTGGTTATGGCCTTAGAAGAAGAGTTTGACACAGAAATTCCTGATGATGAGGCAGAAAAGATCCGCACCATTCAACAAGCTGTTGATTATATTAAAAAGCATCAGGAAACATCGGCCAAAGGTTCGACTTAAAAACTGAGTCTCTTAACTGAGAAGGGGGCAGAAAAACGGTGAAGAAAAAGCGACGTATTGTAGTAACCGGTCTCGGTATGGTGACGCCCTTAGGGCATAACACAAAAACCACCTGGGAGGCTATTCTTAGCGGTAAAAGTGGTGTTGCACCGATTACGCAGTTTGATATTTCTGCATTCCCTTGTCAGTTTTCTGCCAGCGTTAAAGGTTTTGATGGATCCGCTTATATCGATAAGAAGGATCTAAAAAAAATGGATCTATTTATTCAATATGGCTTGGCCGCAACCCTGGAAGCACTTAAAGATTCAAACTTAGAGGTGACCGAGAAAAATGCTGACAGAATTGGTGTGGCTGTCGGCTCAGGGATTGGTGGTTTGCCTTTTATTGAAGAAAATCACAGTAAGTTAGAAAAAGGAGGCCCTAGAAAGATATCCCCCTTCTTTATACCGGGCGCTATTACCAATATGCTAGCAGGTCAAATTTCGATTCGGCATGGCATGAAAGGACCGAATATTGCTGTCGTAACGGCTTGTACAACAGGAACACACAATATTGGTATAGGAGCACGTACCATCCTTTATGGTGATGCCGACGTAATGGTAGTTGGAGGATCCGAAATGGCAACGACGCCCTTAGGCCTAGGTGGATTTTCGGCTTGCCGTGCTTTATCGACGCGTAATCAAGATCCGGAGGCGGCGAGTCGACCCTGGGATAAAGCAAGAGATGGTTTTGTTTTAGGTGATGGTGCGGGTATTTTAGTATTAGAGGAGTACGAACGTGCTAAACAGCGTAATGCACCGATTTATGCGGAATTAGTCGGTTTTGGCATGAGTGCTGATGCCTATCATATGACAAGTCCAGTCCCTGATGGACAGGGCGCGATGACAGCGATGTTAAATACGCTACATGATGCCAATGTGGATAAAGATAAAATTGCTTATATCAATGCCCATGCAACCTCTACTCCCCTAGGTGATGAATTAGAGCTAAGGGCTATTCGACGAGTGTTTGGCGAACACGCAAAAAAGATGGCGATTAGTTCTACTAAATCAATGACGGGCCATTTATTGGGCGCAGCAGGTGCTGTGGAAGCCATTTTTACTGTTTTAGCGCTTCGCGACCAAAAAGCACCGCCGACGATTAACTTAGATAATCCAGGCAATCCACCGAACCCCGATAATCCCAATAGTACCGATGAAGATTATATTGATCTGAATTTTGTTGCCCATAAATATCAAGAATTAAAAATGGATTATGCGTTATCTAATTCGTTTGGATTCGGTGGCACCAATGCTTCCTTACTTTTTAAACGTTATGAATAATGTCTAGAAAACTAACCCTTTTCGCCAGTGTCATTCTTATTTTATCGTTTTTTTTAACTTATTTTGCCGTGCAATATCACCGTTTCTTGATAACTCCGTTATCAAAAACGCAAACGATACATTATATATTGGAGCCTGGGTCCTCAGTACATCGCTTAGTCGATGATTTGCAAGCGCAAGGTTTTATAAAACATCCGCGTTATTTTTTATTTCTCGTCTATTTAAAAGGTGCTACCAACAAACTAAAGACGGGTGAGTATCTGTTTGATCCGGGCACCACACCTTATCAGCTATTAGAGCAAATGCTGGCCGGAGACGTCATTTTACATCGCTTTACTATTGTTGAAGGCTGGACTTTTCAACAGCTAATCAGTGCATTAAAACTATTACCGTATGTGAAACATAGGCTTAATCAGAATTCAGCCGATCAAATATGGGATAATCTGGGCTTACCACCGCAAAATCCTGAAGGTTTATTTTTTCCTGCTACGTATTATTTTAGTTTAGGTGCAAAAGATACGGATTTATTAAAATGGTCCTACCAATTATTAGAAAAAAAACTTAACCAAGCATGGAGCACGCGACAAACCGGCTTACCCTATAAAACATCTTATGAGGCATTAATAGCGGCCTCTTTAGTTGAAAAAGAAACAGCCATATCTAAAGAACGGCCCATGATCGCCGGTGTTATTGCACGACGTTTGCAAAAAGGGATTCCATTACAGATTGATGCCAGTATTATTTATGGTTTAGGAGTTCATTATACGGGGAAATTAACCCTAGACGATCTTCGCAAAGATACCCCTTATAATACCTATACACGAAGAGGCTTACCCCCCACACCCATTGCAATACCGAGCTTAACATCGATTGACGCAGTTCTTCATCCTGATCACAGCCAAAATCTTTATTTCGTTGCCAAAGGTGATGGTAGCCACCAGTTTTCAGATAACTTAGCAGAACACAATAGAGCAGTACAAATTTATCAATTAGGTTTACGTTATCCCATTATCAGAAAAAAAACCAGAAATTGCCAATCACTTTGGTATGTCAGCAAGTCAATGAAAGCGCTATTCTGTCGATTAAATGAGAACATGTCTTCAAATGCACGATGACGGCCAAAAACGTTGTTGTTTTTCTGTGTTTCGCTACTCACATACTTTATGTATGCTCCGTTGCGATACTCGAAAAACAACATTTTTTGTTTCGTCCTAGCACATTTGAAGACACGTTCTGAGGTAGGGTCCTATTAACACCATATTAAACGGTCGTTTTATCACACTCGAAGGTATTGAAGGGGTTGGCAAATCCACGCAGCTTGCGTTTATAAACGATTACCTGAAACAAAAAAATATTCCCGTCACCATAACACGAGAACCGGGCGGCACACCCATTGCCGAAGCGATTAGAGAATTAGTATTAACAGCCTCTACAGAGACGATAATTCCTGAAACCGAATTATTATTATTCTTTGCCGCACGTGCGCAACATATTCACACGGTCATCAAACCCGCTTTACAACGCGGCGACTGGGTTATCTGTGATCGCTTTATTGAAGCCAGTTACGCGTATCAAGGAGGAGGAAGAGGTATTCCTTTCACCTTTATCAATGAATTGCAAAAATGGGTACAAAAAGAGTTAATAATCGATGCCGTTCTCTTACTCGATGCCCCCATCGACATTGCATTACGCCGTACCCATCAACGTAAAGAGGTTGATCGTATTGAATCTGAAACAGCCGATTTTTTTAAACGTGCACGCGCGACTTATCTGGCACGGGCTAAACAAATGGGGAATACCTACCATATTATTGACGCCAGTCTTCCACTCAATGAAGTACAAATGCAAATTAAACAAATTTTAGATACACTGTTTTAAAAATGAATAAAATTTTATCCGCACCGCTTCCTTGGCAAGAAAAACAGTGGGCATACCTTTATCAACGGCATCAAACGGACCGCCTAGCACATGCCTTACTCTTTACCGGACAAGCCGGCTTAGGAAAAGCATTGTTTGCCCAGCATTTTGCAAAAACCTTGTTATGTAAACCAGCAGTAAACTCAGGAACAGCCTGCCATCATTGCCGAGATTGTTTATTAGTTCAAGCAGATACCCATCCTGACCTGGCTTATATTGTTCCCGAGAAAGCTGGCAAAGGTATTAAAATTGAACAAGTACGACACATCATCCAGCAATCCAATCACACCACACAATCGGCTTATAAGGTCATTATTATTAATCCGGCAGAAAGCTTACTCGTTGCTGCCAGCAATGCGTTACTAAAAAGCTTAGAAGAGCCAACTGAACGCACACTATTTATTTTAATTACCGATAAACCAGGACTGTTATTACCGACCATTCGCAGCCGCTGCCAGTTTATTCGGTTTTACGCTCCGCCAACATCGGTGGGTAAACATTGGCTGCGGCAACAAATTTCTGAGCTGGAGGAAGTTGATGCGCTGTATGCGTTAGCCGATGAAGCACCGCTGCAAGCATTAAGCTACGCTAAAACAGAGAGGTTGGCCACCTACCAAAATTTACTCATTTCATTAACTCAACTGGTAAAAAAAGAAAACGATCCAGTCAAGCTGGCGGAAAATTATTTAAAAACAGACCTAGCTACTGTCTTACAGTGTTTGACAAAAATAGTCAGTGAATTAATTAAGCATCATTTTGGAATAAATCCCGATTCCAACTTGCGCCCGCTTACCAGTCGTTTAAAACTTTCTTTTTTATTCAGTTATTATGCGCAGTTAATCGAGCTGCAACAACATGCTAAAATAGCGTTAAATCAGCAATTACTGTTAGAAGATTTATTTTGCCGTTGGTCGTTACAAGTATATGACTGGCCCAAGCAAAGCTTGTGCTCAGCCATTTAAGGGGAGAAACCGCGATTCTGCCCTTAAAAATTCGCATCGCGTAAAAGCACTTAAAGTTAAAACTCACAACTTTAAGTGTAATGGATATAAAAAATGAATAAGTTTGTTGATTCCCACTGTCATTTAGACTGCTTGGATTTGAACTATTTTCAAAAAGATCTGAGTCAGCTATTAGAACTTGCCAGAGAAAAGGGCGTCAGTCATTTTCTTTGCGTGAGCATTGATTTAGAAAATTTCCCTACCGTACTGGCCATTGCCGAGCAATTTAATGATGTTTCTGCTTCAGTAGGTTTGCATCCTACTGAACATACGGATAGTGAACCGTCCTTAGCCGAACTCATTGAACGAGCAAAACATCCAAAAGTGGTAGCCATTGGTGAGACAGGACTGGATTATTATCGTGATACCAGCAAAAAAGAAGAACAACAGCAAAGATTTCGTCGCCACATTCAGGCCGCACTCGCGGTTAACAAGCCTTTGATTGTGCATACTCGTGATGCCAGAGAAGATACTCTCACGATTTTAAAAGAAGAGGGCGCAGAGAAAGTAGGAGGCGTACTCCATTGTTTTACCGAAAATCAAGTGATGGCAGCCGCAGCCATTGACATGGGATTCTATATTTCATTTTCAGGAATTTTGACCTTTAAAAATGCACAAGAATTGCAAGCTATTGCACAGCAACTACCTTTAGAACGTATCCTGATAGAAACCGATTCACCTTACTTAACACCTCTCCCGTTTAGAGGTAAACCCAATCAGCCGGCTTATGTACCGTATGTCGCTGAAAAATTAGCTGAGCTACGTCAATTACCCCTAGCAAAGATTGCAGAACAGACTACGGCTAATTTTTTTAAATTATTTTACCATGCAAAACCCTATTAATACCTGAAATTACTTTATTGATAGGTGAAGTCGCGCTATGCTTATGAATTCGCATAGCGCAACTAAAAGTAGGATCTGAAAAGAAATTTAACCATCAATTAATGTAAAAGGGCAGTTTTCAACAGCACCATTACCGTGGCAAAGATAAATTTTACCTTTACTCATAGGATACCAAAAGTTTGCTTCTTCAGGTATAGAGGCCCTATTTTTATGTGCAGGTTGACTAAGCGTAACGGTATAGCTTGTACCTTTAAAATGGTAAGCACAGAAGTTTAATGTACCTGCTGCTCTTTGGTACGGTTCACTTGGAGTGAATTTAACTCTAAATAAACTTCCAACTTCACCCGTCCATTTGATGATACTGCTTGCCCATCCTCCTTCGGCGGTAAAAATATAACCCTTTTCAACTTTTTGCTCTTTTATCGCATTAGGTTCAGGGCAAGTGGTTGCCAATACGCCATTGGAAATGAAACTGGCTAAACGACTCCTTGTAATAATTTACTTATTGTATTTCTCATTGCCAAACCTAAGTGATAGCTAAGGCACATGAACCTACTTAGTCAGTATAACTGAAAAGTGCACCTGAATGCGGCAGACCCGTCGACTAGTAAGGCGGGTTAAGAAAGTAGGCTCAAAAACTCGGATCGCGTTCTTATATCGTCACGAAAAAGACCTCGCATCACTGAAGTTTTTAGTGACGCATTTTGCTTTTCTACACCGCGCATCATCATGCAAAGGTGTTTGGCTTCAATAATGATAGCTACCCCTTTTGCATCCAGCAGCTCCATCAGAGAATCCGCTATTTGACAGGTCAAATTTTCTTGTATTTGTAAGCGCCGTGCATAAAAATCGACCAGTCGCGGAAGCTTAGAGAGACCAATAATTTTGCCATTGGGTATATAGGCTATATGACAGTGGCCAATGAAAGGTAACAAGTGATGCTCGCATAAAGAATAGAGCTCGATATCCTTTACCAATATCATTTCTTGCATGGTAGAAGCGAATAGGGCGTCATTAATAACCGTATCTAATGACTGCTGTTTTCCACTGGTTAAATAACGTAAAGACTTGGCAACGCGTTCGGGTGTTTTTTTTAAACCTTCACGGCCCGGATCTTCACCCAGTAGCTTTAAAATAGCAGTAATATGTGTTTCCATGGAGTCTATCTTGTGTCTTTTGTTTTACGCCGTACGTGTTTTATTTAGCAAGACTATAGCTCCGTCTTTTAGAAGAGGTATCTGGTTCTGAGAATTCAATTTTAGAGAAGCCATTATTAAAGTAACCAAAGCTACAAGACGTCTTATGCCGGGGTATAGGCGTTCTCATATCGGGATGCATGGTCAATATATACCTAAAGAGAATATCTAAGTGGTTATGAAAACGATCATCGGCTTTCATTAATCGGATATAGTCCTTCTTTTTTATATTTTCTCGAATATAATTCATTGCTTTCAATAGTTTATCATCATCACCCTGTATTGGAGTATGAATAGTATATCGCTTTTCGGTAAATAGATGTCTAAACCAATAAATTAAACTCTGAAACCAATAAGTAATTTTCCATGAGTCGCTAGATGATTGGGGTTTTCCTACTTCTTCTCTGAACTGTTCAGGGAATATATAGCGCAAAACATCAGACTTTGAGTATTTAGCGATAATAAGCGCAATTAAACAATGAAATACATCTATTATGACTTTTTTATCTGTAGAGAGAGGGTTATAAGTCAAACCGTTCATGGTAGTATACCGTTGTAAATTGAAAAAATGGCGAAATTCTTTTTTTTAAGCCTATTCATCTCGTTAAAAAATTTTTCTACCCTTGAAAATAGCTTAATCTCATAATCAATTTTTGTTGCATCAAAACTCACAATATCCTTTAAAAAATTTTCCCAAATACAAAGTGTTTTTTTTGCAAGCCCGTTGTAATTTCTCGTGTTAGCATAAAATTACCTCAAATAATAAGTGTTAATGATAGAATTCGATATAATTTATTATTTGAATAAGTGAGTATTTTTATTGCTATTGTCTTTTCATTGTAAAAATTATTTCCATGCCGGAATGGCTTGGCTATGAAATAAGGTTTGTGCTGCAGCCAATACCTCGGGAGAATGTAAGGCCTGAATCAAAGCGTTAAACTTAGGATTATTTTTATCATCTTCTCTTACCACAAGGAGATTGGTATAAGCCGAATTTTTATTCTCCGAATATAATGCATCCCGCTGAGGATAAAGATTAGCGAGTACAGCATAGTTGGTATTAATAACGGCACAATCAACATCGGGTAATGCGCGCGTTAATTGTGCCGCATCTAATTCTTTTATCCGCAAATGCTTGGGATTTGTCAGAATAGCTTGCGGGGTCGCCAAGTTTTTTGTATTCGGTTTCAACTGGATAAGACCCGCTTGCTGCAAAAGTAATAAAGCACGTGCTTCATTACTGGGATCATTGGGGATAGCAATGATGGCATTTTCTTTTAACGCATCTAAGCGGTGTATTTTTTGTGAATAAATACCCATCGGATAAACAAAAAGTTTAGCAATAGCGACCAGGTGGTAATGCTTATTTTTGATTTCATCATCTAAAAAGCGTTGATGTTGAAAGAGATTGGCATCTAAGCTGCCATCATTTAAGGCCATGTTAGGCAAGGAGTAATCAGAAAATTCGCTAATTTTCACTCGTAAACCGGATTGTTTAAAAGCAACTTGCTTCGCTACTTGCATTAATTGGGTCTCAGGACCACTGATAGTCCCAATACGAATTTGATTAGGGTCTGTTTTTGACTGACAGCCGCTGAGACCCAGCAAAATACAAGCAAATAACGAGAATATTCTTAACGTTTTTTTTAACATATTATCAACCACCTGGGAGAAAAGTTATATTAATGATGGGAAAATCTTTTGACGCATGCGTCCCCCGTATATTGTATGGCTTGTACGAAAACGACTAAAATTACGATCGTTGCCAGCATAACGTGAATATCAAATCGTTGGTAGCCATAGCGAATGGCTAAATCACCCAATCCTCCACCCCCAACAGCGCCCGCCATCGCTGAATAAGCCACTAAGTTGATTAAGGTAATCGTAAGACTATTAACAATGCCTGGCATGGCTTCGGTAAGCAAAATGGAATGAATAACTTGATAAACAGAAGCACCCATGGCTTGACCTGTTTCTATAAGTCCCGGTGAGAGTTCGTTGAGGCTATTTTCAACCATTCTTGCAAAAAAAGGAATGGCTGCCAGCGTTAAAGGAACAATAGCCGCATTCGTGCCAATTGAAGTACCTACTAATAAACGTGTCAACGGAATGATAGCTAACATCAAAATAATAAAAGGGATAGAACGAGTCACGTTAATCAGGGTAGCTAAACATTTATTGATTAAAGGATGAGGTAATAGATTATGCGCACGAGTAATAAACAGTGCGACGCCTAAAGGCAAACCTAGGATAAAGGCAAGAGCACCAGAAGCAAGAACCATATAGAGCGTCTCGCCTGTCGATCTTAGTAATTCAAACAACAGATCCGTCGACATATCCTATTACCTCTACCTGAAGACCTTTATCTGTTAAATAATCAATACCGGATTGTAAAGGCGTTTGATCGCCCATAACTTCCGCTAGCATGATACCTAAACTCACCTTTTTTAAAAATTCGATATTAGCTTGAAGAATATTAAGATGCATACCCATTTCACGCATTAAGTAGGCTATTAAAGGTTCCGCAGCGGCATGACCTTTAAACAAAATACGTAACACGGCATGACTATTTTCTTTTCTGATTGAACTTAAGCGTTGTTCCAATGGTGAGGGAAGGGCTTGCCGCAAAGAATGACCAACAAATTTTTTAGCTAAATCACTGCGAGGTTCGGTAAAAAAAGTAACAATATCGGCTGTCTCTATCAATCGGCCTTGATCCAATAAGGCCACTCGATCACACAGTGTTTTAATCACCTCAATTTCATGGGTAATAAGTAAAATAGTAAGCCCAAGTCGTTGATTAATATCTTTTAACAATTGCAAGATATTTCTTGTGGTTTCTGGATCCAACGCCGAAGTCGCTTCATCGCAGAGTAGTATTTTAGGTTGTGTAGCCAACGCACGAGCAATGGCTACGCGCTGTTTTTGACCGCCGCTGAGTTTGGCAGGATAACACTGTTGTTTATCAAGTAGGCCGATTAAGTCTAATAAAGAGAGGATAGTAGCATGCATTTTCGCATGTGGAATATGAGCAAACTTTAAAGGTAACGCAATATTGTCGTAGACCGTTTTACTTGCCAGAAGATTAAAATGCTGAAAGATCATCCCCATCTGTCGTCTGACAAGCCGCAAAACTTTCGGCTTTAGCCTAGTAATTTCTTGATTTTCTATCCATACCTGGCCTTGCGTAGGCCTTTCTAAAAGATTGACACAACGGATAAGCGTACTTTTACCAGCACCACTTTGGCCTACAATACCAAAAATTTCTCCTTGCTTGACCTCAAGGTTGATGTCATGCAAAACGTGGAGTGGCTTATCTTGTGTACCATAGTTTTTTTCAATACTTCTGAGTCTTATCATTTCGTCAATCGTAGGATAAATGCTAGCTAAATACAACCACTTAAAGAACGAGACCGCCAATAGGGTACCCTCGGCCAAAAGGGGAATACCCTAAGAGACATCTTTTCGCATAAGTACAGCTCAAAATATTGGCACGCATAGAGGAGCTGAACACCTTATATTGATTTTTATTCAAAATTGTAAGCTTTTTTGTTAGTTTTTCATGTTCAAGACAATAAATATAAGGGAATATATGAAGTGTCCTAACTCCGACTGCGGTCGAAAAATTCAAGTATCGGATTCCAGAGAAAAAGAAGGGGGCTGTGTCGTTAAACGCCGTCGTCGGTGTAACCACTGCAATCAAGCCTGGACGACCTGTGAGGTAATCCAAACGGATTCAGCCCTTGCAAATTTTCAATCAATCCCTACTAAAACAAATTTACGAACCGCTGAAATCTATAGCGAAATCCTTAAATTATTGATTTCATTAAGAAAGTCTATGGGCCTAAAAACGAGTTTATAGCTCGATTTCAAAATTGTTTACGTTGTTCAACGACAACGGCAATTATTTTAATAGGTGGCTTTAGTAGCAAAGTAGCATATTCATCATTCAGTGGGTTAAGGAAATAGTTATTTCTTCTTAGCAAAAGCTGTCGAAATAATATAGGTGACTTTTTCGAGGCCGTGATAGCAACGACATAATCATTAGGAGCAGGGTAGTTCTTTGAAGAAACAATGATAATATCTTTTGCTTTAAAGCTATCGCCATGACTCTGTTGTGATACCATTGAATTGTCTTGCAAGTAGAAACCAATTTTCTATCCGCCATAAAAAACAGATTCATTTTGTTTTACCCAGTTTAAAAAATCCTTCGGTGAGGATAAAACAAGGATATTTCCTTTATCTGGTAAATTTTTTCCCGTTAATATTCAATCCACTGTTACCCCGCAAGTGTTAGAAGTATTGACTAATAAGTTAGTATCGGCATAGCTGCCACGTTTATTTTTTTCATAATCATGGATAGTTTGTTGGGTAGTTTTTACTATATTTGCTAATTGAGTTTGCGTTAACCCTATTGATTTTCGTGCCCAACGAAGCCGATCAGTCGCACGTCGTAGGTTACAACCAAAATACAATTTTTTGACATATAACAGCATTTAGACTCTAGAGGGAAGGAAAATTTTTCTAAGGTAATGCGCAGACGTTGTTGCCCAAAATGTAAAAAACGTGCTACTACATTTGAAAGCATTTACCAACAATATGGAAATTCAGAAGAGGATCCTTCTCTTATGGCATTATATAAATCTATCGTTAAACAGATACATTTATTAGAAAAATCCATCAAATCAATTAATCCCGATAAATTTATTAGCCATAAATAATAGGGATAGAATTATGAGAAAAATACAATACCTTTATAATAGTATCATGCGCGTGCAATTTTTGTGCAATCACCTATGATTTTAAAATTTTCACGATCCCGATATTTGCATCGACTTCAACCCAATCGCCGTCTTTAAGAAGTTGGGTAGCATATTGAGTTCCAATAATAGAAGGTATACCGAGCTCCCTAGAAATTAAAACGGCATGACTTATAATTTCTCCCTCATCAGTGATAATAGCGCTCGCTTTTTTACAGGCGAGCATTAATTCAGGACCGGTCGAACCTGAAACAAGTACGCTACCTTTTTCCATGTTATTGATAAGTTCATCTATATTATTTCTTCCGACATGATGAATCACAATGATACGACCCATATACCAGCCACTGTTTCCAATATCCCCAGTCAATATTGTTTTATGGTGATTTATATCCATTAATTGTTGGTAATAAAGTTCTGCTTGAACACCATAAATAAATTCCCAATTTGAAAATTGCCCTTGAATAGAGGAGTTCATCCTATCTAAATTGGGCTGTAGTTTATTTTTACGTAAACCATTTAAAAGTTCTTTCCATGTATAGCTTTGTACATTTTGTGGTGGATTAAGTCGACGCTCAATTTCTCTTAGATAAGGATGAAAGATGGAAGGCTCATACATCATCTTATTAAGATATCGTCGTTGACTAAACTTCAGTTTTGCCATATGGGCGATATTTTTTTTCCATACCTTACCTTTTTTCGTTTGAATAAGTGCTGAAATCCCTCCTGTACTATGCGATTCTGTAATAAAATAATCTTTTAAAATAGTAATGCAAAAATGAATAAGCTTTTCAAAATAATCAGCTATTTTTTGATTACTTAATTCATTAAGTTTTTTATGGAAAAGAGAGGGAAATAACACTTTATAGTGAGCCAAATTTTTTATAATAGCTTTCTTATAATCCTTGAAAGCATCGCAGTAGAATGATAAAGCACGTAGTCCCAGTATTTTTTTATATTCTTTAGCAACGAACAATGTGTGTTTTGAACTAGAATGATAGCTTATAAAGTTGCCCTCTAAATAACCTGACTCTAAATAAATCGAACAAAAGAAGAGAGAAAAGTCAGTTTGCCACAAAAAATCATAGTATGAGCTATTAATAGATATATTTTTATTTGTTTTATTTGTTCTTGATTTAATAATAGGGCGACATTCCTCCGAAAGTTGTATCCATCCATCCTGAGTCAAAGCTTTAGATTGCTTAGAAATTTTTTTTATTAAAATGATTTCTTTATTTTTATCAATAACAAATCGATCAGGTGTAATCCTGCCAGATACAATAGCTTCACCAAGACCCAGGCCAGCCTCAATAAGTAGTTGATCACAAAAGTCAGGATGTGCTGAAAATGCCTGAAACAGTAGCGTTAACCATTTTTTGTATAATGACACTACAATGGCGCAGGGAATGGGATAAGTGATGATAATGCCACAACACATTTTTACTATAAATGGAAGACCAGCAACGTTTAACATATTTAACATTAAGAAAGCTTTCAAGTTGTCCTGCCGCACTTGTGGTTATTTGATCTTCAAATAGGGCGCTAGAACGAATAGCAACATAAGACGTATTAAGGTTTTTAAAAGCCTGGATAATAGACTGGGTAATACTTTCTGGGATATTAACTTCTTCAATAAGTTTCCTAATTTTTTGGCTTATCTCTCCAATTTGTTTTAAATCAGTATAATTAGCAGAATTTTATTGATTTCAGGTTGTATTGCATTTTTTTTAATTGTTATTTCTAGCGCCTCAGGTAGGAGGACGTAAGCAGGTGGTATGGGAAATCCTGCGTTATACATTTCTGAAAGATTTTTCCATTAACAAGTGGTACTAGCCAGGCTGAGAAAAATTACTTCCGATAATTTTTCTTATCGGAAGTTTTGAATGAGGACAGATCGCGCATTTTTTTAAGGTCTATCCGGTTTTATTGTGCTCCAATTACGGCAGGCTGGACAAAACCAATCTAAAATTTTACTAAATTTAGCAATAAGCGTCTTTAATGTAGTTAAACCATTTTTTTCATTATTGCCACAATCGGAAAAAAATGGTTCTCCACAATGTAAATCTACTAAATGATAAAGCCCATATAAAGAATGTAAATCTACTAAATGATAAAGCCCATATAAAGAAGGTCTATCTTCTAGTTGTTGAGTAAGAAAACCGAGTGCTTTTTCTCTATCTTTTTCCTGTATCAGTTTGACAATAGCAAGACAAATAGACATTTTGGAATATTCAGCCAATGTGGTATATAGGTAATTTAAAAGATCCTTATCTCCTGATGCGCGCTGTAAATAACATTGACTTAAAGGAGCTAGCGTTTCAGCAATATAGTCAGGATCTTGTTTTTTAATGGCTTGATAGTTTTGAAGTGCTTTTTCCCATTCCCCGGCTTTAATAGCAAGTTCACCTTTAATTAGATTAGCACGTACACAATTAGGATCGTATTTAAGTGCCTGCTCCAAAAATGCTTCTGCTTCTTTAGTTGTGGTTTGCTTTTTTAAATGATCAATAGCTTGTTCACAATAATAATGCGCAATATTTTTAACAATGGCAGGTTCCCATTTAGAAATTTTTTTAGCCTGTTTTATAGCAATGTCCCAGCGTTTTTGCTGCTGATAGATTTCTAACAAATAACCTAAAGCAACCTTTGTATACTCATTTTCATTATCTTCGTTTTCGATTTCAGAAAATAAACGCTCTGCCCTATCTAATAAACCACCGTAATAATAATCTTGGCCTAATGCTAATAACGCCTGTATTTTTTGTAACTTGGGTAATTGAGGTCTAGCAATCAAATTTTGATGAAGTCGAATAGCCCTATCAATTTCTCCGCGACGTCGAAATAAAACACCCAAAGCTAAATGAGTTTCAACCGTTTCACTATCAACTTCTAAAATTTTAATAAAGGTATCAACCGCTTTATCCGCTTGTTCATTCAGAAGATAGTTTAAGCCAAGTAAATACTCACGGTTAAAATCATTTTTTTTATCCCGCGGTGACGAGTGCGAAAGTTGATAATAAGCAGCGCACCAGCCCGACGCGGCAGCAAAAGGAAGAAGTAAAAATAACAATTCCAGCATATGTTTTACCTATTGTAGCAATATATACTTACAGCAATTGGTTTTTGGCAAGGCATCGCGAAAATGAAGCCACCGCCGTGTATACAACATACATGAGGATGGCGAATTGAGCGACAATGTCGCCAAAAATTCCAGTGCGAAGAGTATGTCTAATGTGGATGGTCTTTAAGAGGTAGCGCACGTAGATTAACTAATTCTTCTTCTACGAGTCTTAAACGGTGGCGCAAACGGCGATTGGCATATTTTAATTTAACGTAGATAGCAAATGCCATCAGTAATCCTAATCCTCCTCCTAAAACAAAGCTTAATATAGCCAGTAAGGAAAGTGGCAGCTGCGATTTCCCTAGATAGTAATTAATATCCACAGGCTCTGCATTAAGGCCTGCAAAAGTTAGAGCAAATAAAACTAATAAAATAAGGAACAAATACGTTAGGATGCGCATAAAAACTACCCTTAAATAAAAAGCGTTTGCTCCTTTATGCAGGGGGCACCATCAACCATTTACGCCTCCTCACAATCCCGTACGGAAGTACGGGATTCAGGAGATATACCGCTCTGTGTTCTGCTAAATAGAAGACTTTTCTTCTAATGGAGATAAAGAAAGAGAGAGTATGTGATTTTTACGATCTATGTTTAAAATCCTCGCCTCAATTTCTTGTCCGACTTCAAAGGTTTACCCTCTTCGCCTAACTCTGAAGTTTTAATTTCAGCTTCGACATTATTTCCTAAATCTACTTTAAGTCCTTCATCATCGATTGCTTTGATTTTCCCTTTTACCCATTGATCTTTCGCATAGTTATCAAAAGGATGAGCAGACAATGCAGATTCATCATTATCTAATTGCTTGATCCCCAACGAAATACGCTCACGTTCTGGATCAATAGATAAGATAACGGTTTCCAACTCATCACCTTTTTTATATTGACGAACCGCTTCTTCACCCGGCATATCCCAAGCAATATCGGAAAGATGCACTAAACCGTCTATTCCACCCGACAAACCGATAAAAAGACCAAAATCAGTAATCGATTTAATTTTACCAGTAATATGTTCACCTTTTACATGGGTGTTAGCAAAATCTTCCCACGGATTTAATTGACACTGTTTAATGCCTAAAGAAATACGACGTCGATCGAGATCAATATCCAGGACAACCACCTCGATCTCCATTCCTACCTGAACAACTTTATTCGGGTTAATATTTTTATTAGTCCAATCCATCTCAGAAACGTGAACTAAGCCTTCAACACCTTCTTCAATTTCTACAAAGCAACCATAATCCGTGACATTGGTCACCTTACCCTTTAAACGCGTACCAACAGGATAACGTCCTACGAGATCTAACCACGGATCGCCGGCTAATTGTTTTAGACCCAATGAAACACGTCCGCGTTCCTTTTCAATTTTTAGAACGACGACTTCAATTTCATCACCAATAGCTAATACTTCACTCGGATGCTTCACGCGTTTCCAAGAAATATCTGTCACGTGGAGTAAGCCATCGATTCCACCTAAATCAATAAATGCACCGTAATCGGCTAAGTTCTTTACGATCCCTTTAATGACTTGACCTTCTTCCAATTCTGTCAGTAATTGTTCACGACCGGCTTGTCCTTCGGATTCAAGCACAGCACGACGTGATAAAACAATATTATTGCGTTTAGGATCGAGCTTTATTACTTTAAATTCGAGTTCTTTACCTTCAATAACGCTGGAGTCTCTAAGGGGTCGTACGTCACACAAGGATCCAGGTAAGAAAGCACGGACATTGCCCAACTCGACCGTAAAACCACCTTTCACTTTTCCATTGACAAAACCAACCACCACAGTACCTTCATCGTGCGCTTTTTGTAATGAAGTCCACATCTCCGCTCGTTTGGCTTTTTCACGGGATAAGCGGGTTTCACCAAAACCATCTTCTAAAGATTCAATACTCACATCAACTTCGTCACCGACCTTAACTTCTAATTCGCCGGCTTCATTGGTAAATTGGTCGATGGGAATTAGCGCTTCAGATTTTAAATTGGCGTTGACTACAACACGATCTTTTTCAATTCGAACAATCGTGCCGCGTATAATCATGCCTACATGGAAAACTCGACCGGAAAAACTTTCATCAAGTAATTGCTTAAAACTCGTTTCTGTCATATCGTTATATCACTTGTTCTTTTTTAGAGAACCATTTAAAAATGGCGCAAAAAATTCTGCGCGGTTAATAATTAGCCATTAAAAAAATAATGGCCTCCTTCCTATGACGTGCTGACATAAGCTATTTCACATTGAGGCTACATAAGCGATTTTTAATCTGCTGCAGCACCTCTAATACACTTAAGGACGTAGTATCAATCATAAAGGCGTCTTTTGCCGCTTTTAACGGTGCTACCGATCGCTGTTTATCTTGCGTATCTCGTCGCTCAAGCTCTATTTGTAAAGACTCAAGGCTAACATGCTTCCCCTTTGCCTTCAACTGCAAATAGCGCCGTTTAGCACGTTCTTCTGGCGTCGCCCAAAGAAAAACTTTTAGCAAAGCATCCGGAAAAACAACGGTTCCCATATCGCGTCCATCAGCGACTAAACCGGGTGCTTTTCGAAAGGCGCGCTGATAGGCGAGCAAGCCTTTTCTCAGCCTAGGATAAGTCCCTATTTGGGAGGCTAAATGACCCCATTCCTCGGTACGAATGGTATCGGTGATATCACGCCCTTGCCATCGAATTTTGAGTTTGTTATCCAAAGAAAGCTCAAAAGTCAATGATAACCCGGTAATTAAAGGGAGTAACTGCGTTTCCGTTAATGGGTGGCCCAGTGTCGTTTGCGCAATAAAAGCGAAAGCCCGATAAATAGTCCCACTGTCTAAAAAATGCCACCCTAACTCCTTAGCCAAGCGACTGCTAATGGTCCCTTTTCCTGATCCGCCGGGACCATCGATAGTAATAACAGGTATACTCTTCGCACTTAAATTTTCGGCTGTGTTGCCGCTCGTTTCGCAATCCTCATGTATTCCATATACATTCCGGTTGCTCATCTTCACGGCGCCTTGCCGAAAATCCCATTGCTGTGAATATAGCTGATGAGCACGCTTTTCTAGCAACATGCGTTATAGGTCCTCCAAGCCACTTCTCGGTAGTGCTGTGCTGCGGCTAAAGGGTCTTTACTCTGATAAATCCCCCGCCCTACGATAATAATATCTGTTCGGTTTTCTAAAATTGCTTGCTCAGGAGAAATATAGTGTTGACCCAAACTATCTTTCGATTGACTCCACTGAACACCCGGGGTCATATGGAGAAGACCGGGATTTTCTGTCAATTGTTTGAGGGCAATAAAACCCATCACAAATTCAGGATAGTCATGGGCCATGTCAATGCTAGCTTGGGTATAAGCATTCTGGGCGAGTGAGCCCATAGAGCTCATCTCAGCCAAAAGTAACAATCCGCGCTGCTTCGCTAAACCTACCTCCTGTAAGCCTTGAATAATACCCGGTCCAGGGACAGTATGGGCATTCGTGATATCCGCCCATTCCGCAATACGATAAATTCCCCCTGCATATTGCTGCTTTACTGTATTGCCAATGTCAGCAAATTTACGATCCTCAAAAAGTAAAAACTCATGTTTTTCAGCTAGAACTTTAAGCCGGGTAATAAAATGGTCATCAAAATCAGAGAGAATATCTACATGGGTCTTTAACAAACAAATCTCTGATCCGACTTGGTCGGCAAGCTCCAACAGAGCATTTGCACACGTGAGATCGGCAGAAAGCGAGAGATTAGATTGTTTATTGGCAATAATTTCGCATAAACGTTTTGCTGTAGGATTTAAGCAATGGGGTATTCGTGCTTCATAAGCTAATTTTTTGACTTTTTTTGGCATGGGATTATTACAATAATAGAGGATCAAAAGCGGTCACCACCGGGGATTTGAGTTGTATCACTTTATTTAACTGTGCAACTAAGTTTTTTATTTGATCCGATTTAATTTCTGGACCTACAAAAACACGCGTTATTGCTATTCCAGACATCATAACTTGACGTGTATAGGCTTTAAAGCCTTTTTGACGCAAACGCTGGACGAGCACATTGGCATCGGCATATTTTTTAAAATCAGCAACTTGAATGACCCACGCCACTCCTGGTGACAAAGGCAGTGTTAAAGGTTTTTTAATAGAGGATTGACTTAGAGTGCTTAATCCTGAATTGAACTGAGGACTAAGAGATAAAGGTCTATTAGGCATAGAGAAGTTAAGTTCTGTAGATACTTGGCTAAAAAACAAGGGTAAAAAAATAATGAGTAAGGCGCCCAGTACAATGATAGCAATAATACAGTTTCTTAAATTGCACACTTTCTTTCCTTATAACATGGCGGCATAAAATTATACCTCATCTTCGATACTGAATCAGCGACCATTGTTTTATGTATATTTTTTTAATATTATAATACATAAAATATCATTAATGGCTATAATAGAAAGGAATCTAATGCTAAGAATCTTAACGCAAACAAAATTAAACGAAGAAGCATTTTGGCCAAAACCGATAAGTAAAGATTTTTTAACCAACAGCGATAAATTTTGGGAAAAGGAGTACAAAGAATACAGTTATTGTTATATTTCCGAACTCGATCATCTATTTACCCTTTTATTTAGCGCCATAACACAATTAGTACTCACAGAGGAAAGTTTTACTTCGATAATCAATACATTAGAAAATTTTCAAAAAAAATGCCACACATCGTATTTTTCGAATTATATAGGAGGGATAAAGCAGCAATTAGAGATAATTACTTATTTTTTTTATTCTACGCCGCTTTCTAAAAAAAAGCAGACTTGCTTTACAGTTTCTTGATATTGATGTTTGTCCGGAGGGTAGTTTTTTAAAATTACAACAAATAGCTTATACCTTAAGTGAAACTAACAATATTTTTAGTTGGTTAGCGATGTTTCGCTTAGAAATTATCCACAGTTTCCTTTTTACACTGGATATTCAATCTGTTCATAGCTTTAATACTATTCTAAATTATGCGCAAAGTATAGGTTTAAATATTATTGATGAAGATGGTATCACTCCTATCTATATCGCCAGTGATCAATATCAAAAGCCTTTATCTGAATGTGAGAAAGCAGCATTTATTGCATTTTTCTGTAGACATTATTGCGTAAACGGGATTACTAAATACATTAGTCATCGCCTAGAAAAAAAACTTCAAACGTGCTTGCATGAGTTTCTAGAGGAAATTCCGGGTTTAGGACAGGGTATTTCTGCTCAAATTCCACCTTATACCCTTGAAAAAAAATTAACCGGTTTACCAGCGCAAAAACTTTTTAGGTTTCTTAAACCTATCAGCGAAGATGATGATTCATATTATCAGATTAAATCCTTTTCCGAATTAAAAAAAGAAACGGCATATTACTTAGCTGAAATCCAGGTTTTTAAAAAACGATCCAAAACCTTTAAATTCGGTAAAATTGATTGGAATTTTACTATCATTGAAGGAGATAATCTTGGCGAGTATAGCTATATATCTTATAAACTTCATTCAAACAGTGAAACTCTACTTGATTATTCTACTTTCGAAGAAGAAAAACTCTATCAATATTTTACCTTAAAAGCGTTTAATGATAATAAACAGTTTCTCATGCTAAGACAATCGAGTTTCCAACACTTCTGTCAACTACAGGCTAATTTTAGCGACAGCTATTTAATTGATATTGATTTTAAACCATTAGGTCAAACCTTTTTAGCGTTGACTGGACTTGAACAAGCCCAGCTTATTCGCCCACAACTCACTTATGAGCAGTTTTTGAGTCTTTACAAGTTAAATCAAGATAAATGTTTACAAAGCAACTGTATCGTTAATATCACCAGTGCAAAACAATTTTTTACAATTAAGGAGGATATATTAAAACCTGGTTTAGAAAATCTAAAGGATTTTATAATACGCCATCGACAAATCTTAGTGGCAGAAAAATTATATACTGAAATTACAAACAATTTAAACGAAAAAAAATTAGTGTTAGAGGCTCAATTAGCCTGGAGGTTAAAAAAAAATAAAAATACAATCTATACTATGAAATTTGTATCGCCAAAGGCACTCGCTCTCTATACTTCAATTATAATTATAATTTTATTTTCTGGAGTGGTATTTCCTACTTTGTTTTATATTGGATTAGGATTGCTGACATTAAATGCGCTTTTAATACATATTTCTGTTGCCGCTTTCGATCAAATGAAATTAAAACACAGAGAATATGGTGAACAAATGGTTGCACTAAAAAAAGAAAGGGATAAATTACTTTCATTAAAAAATGCTTTTATGCAAATAGAAGGAAAAACGGCCATAGTAAAAGATAAAAAAACCATTTCGAGTTATGTGAGGTCATCAAGTACAGATTATAATAAAAACAATAAGCAGCCAACGAGTATAAGTAATTATTTATTAAGGAATGTCATAAAATTGCCAAATAAAATAATATCCTTAGATAGCTTAGTAAATTATCGTTCAGATTCCTATGCTCATACATGTACTTGAAGACGTGAGTGTTTCTAGTACTAACCCTACGGTATGAAATGAACCAAAAATAAGAATACGATCGCCTTTTTGTGCCGCTTGATAAGCTTTTTGTACAGCCAAGACTGGAGAAGATAGGCTATAAATTGATGATGCATGTTGATTCAGATTTAATAAACACGAGTGCAATTGTATAGCCATGGCACCGCGAGAAGCGGCTAAATCCGCTAAATACCACTTATCGATCAGATCGACTAAGGGGGCTAAAGTCTGTGTGATGTCTTTATCGGCTAACATTCCTACTACCGCATAGGTTTTTCCATTGCAGGGCTCTTTCGCTAAACGCTTAGCCAAACATCTTCCGCCTGCTGGATTATGCGCTACATCAAGAATAAGTTGTATACTCTTCGCAGTTAAATTTTCGGCTGTTTCAATCTTTTGAAAGCGACCACGAAGAAAAACGCTTTTTAATCCTTTCTCTATAGCCGATCGGGTAATAAAAAATTTGTTGGCAAGCAGTTCAATGACTTGTAAAACTGTAGCCGCATTTTGTAAATCAATGCCCGGCAATGGTAAATTCATTAGCGTTTGCTGTTGGCTTTGCCACGTCCACGTGGAAAGCTGTTTTTTATAATCAAACTGTTGGCCCTGCCGATAGAGTGTTGTATTTAACAAGGCTGCTTGTTTAGCCACTGAAGCGGAATCAATAAAATCACCGAAAACACAAGGTTTATTGGGACGCATAATGCCCGCTTTTTCCTTAGCAATCTGTTCTCGCGTGTAGCCTAGCCATTCCATATGATCGAGATCAATCATGCTTATAACGGCAATATCGGCATCCACGCAATTAACCGCATCCAAACGTCCACCAAGACCCACCTCTAAAATAATTACATCCAATGGCACTTGTTTAAATAACAACAAGGCGGCTAAGGTAGCAAATTCAAAATAGGTTAATGAAATTTCACCACGCTCTTTTTCAATACGCTGAAACGCCTCACATAATGCGTCATCGCTAACATATTTGCCAACGATTTGTATGCGTTCATTATAATCGATCAGATGAGGTGAGGTATAAGCCCCTACTCGATATCCCGCTGCGGTTAAAATAGCCTGCATCAGCGCAACACAAGAACCCTTACCATTCGTGCCCGCGACAGTAATAATGGGGTAGTTAAAGTGCAATACATTCAGACGCTCAGCCACAACTCTGATACGCTGTAAACCTAAATCAATAGTTTTTGGATGGCAAGTTTCTAAATAACTTAACCATGCTTCCTTGGTTCGCGCAAAGCAATTAGACATTATCCCTATCAATAGCAGAAAGTGAATAACGATTTCTATTCGCTTGCATTAATTTATTTAATAATGCCGCCACTTTATCTTTTAATTCTCGTCTATCAACCACCATATCGATAGCACCATGGCTCAATAAAAATTCACTGCGTTGAAATCCTTCGGGTAACACCTGTCTAACGGTTTGCTCAATAACACGTGGACCAGTAAAACCAATCAACGCTTTAGGCTCAGCAATAATAATATCCCCCAACATCGCAAAACTGGCCGAAACACCACCCATCGTTGGATCCGTTAATACCGAAATAAAGGGCAACCCGGCTTGTTTAAGCTTGCCGAGTATAGCGCTGGTTTTTGCCATTTGTATTAACGAAAAAAGACCTTCTTGCATCCTAGCGCCACCACTGGCGGCAACACAAACAAAAGGCAGATTCAGTTCTAAGGCGACTTCTACACCACGAATAAAACGTGCGCCTACGGCTGAACTCATGGAGCCACCCATAAAATTAAATTCAAAAGCCGCCGCAATTAAAGGTATCCCTTTTAATTGACCTTGTAGAACGACTAAGGCTTCGGTTTCACCGGTTTTTTTTATCGCTTGTTTTAGCCGATCTTTATATTTAAATTGGTCTTTAAAATCCAGCCTATCAATCGCCGTAATGTCACTGCCTATTTCTTCCCCCGTTTCTGGGTCTAATAGCTGCTGCAAGCGTTGTCTCGCTTTGACGCGATGATGATGGGCGCATGTAGGACATACAGCCAAATTACGTTCAAATTCGGCACGATAAAGAAGGGCTTGACAGGCTTCACATTTAACCCACAACTCAGGCCCTTCGCTGGTCTTCCTAACAACCGTGCGAATCCCCGTAATGACTTTTTTTAACCAACTCATAGAATTTCCTAAAACCAATTTAGTATGCCGCTATAATACCTGGATTATAAACCTTACAAAAATTTCATCATTAACTTGGTACCAAAATAAAGTGATAAAGCAAAAATTGATGTTGTCAACAAGGCAAATAAACGGGCTAAACCTTGGATTAAAGCCAATGTTTAGCCCCCTATTTTTAATAGTTCCCAATATTTTTGGTACACACTCTCAGCATCCCCAACATCTGTTTGCACAACACTACGCCGCAAGGTCTGTTGATCGGGATAAATCATAGAATTGTTTAAAATAGATTGAGGCATCAACTTCACTGCAGCCAGATTAGGTGAAGCATATCCTGTTGCTAAACTAATCTTTTTAGCAATATCGGGGCGTAGAATAAAGTTCATAAAACGATAAGTATTGTTTAAGTGAGTTGCTCCCACAGGAATAGCCATACTATCGATAGAGGTCACAAAACCTTCTTTAGGATAAACAAAGCGAAGTGCTGAATTTTCTTGCGCTGCCTGATAAATATCGCCATTCCAGCCCATCCCTAGGGTCAAATCTTCGTCAATATATAACGATTTTACGCCATCGGCATTAAACAGGCGGATATTCGGCATCAGTTGCTTTAACTTTAAATAGGCTTGGCGAATATGTGTCGGATTAGTATCATTGGGAGAAAAACCGAGTACAAGTAATGCGATAGAAAAAACTTCGTGCACATCATCTAACATCAATAATTGGTTATGGTATTGCGGCTGCCAAAAATCAGACCAATGCTGGATATTCGCCAGCGAATGTTTCTGTGTATTGACAACAATACCTGTCGTACTCCAAAAATAAGGGATACTATAGCGGTTATCCGGATCATATGATTTATTTAATAAAGCCGGATTCAGATTTTTAAACCCGGTCAGTTTCGTTTTATCTAAAGTATGCAGCATGCCCTGTTTACGCATGCGATCAACAAAATAAGTAGAAGGAACGACAATATCATAACCTGAACGAGGATTCGCTTTGAGTTTGGCATACATGGTTTCGTTACTGTCATAGGTCGCATAATTGACTTTAATACCCGTTTCTCGGGTAAATTCTTTTAAAACCTCACTCGGCATGTAGTTTGACCAGTTATACACATTGACGACGTTTTCTTGCGCAAAAACAGTTACGCTAACAAGCCATAAAACACCAAAGAGCAAAGTGCGTATCATTTTATCGTTTCCTTCTTACGCAATACCAACTGAAATATCACAACGATAAACAAGGTGATGGCAAACATGACCGAACACAAAGCATTCAATTCAGGTTTTAAGCCGACTCGCACCAGCGAGTAAATATAAAGAGGTAAAATTTGAAAATCGGGACCGGTAACAAAAAAGCTGATAATGACATCATCCAGCGACAAGGTAAAACTTAACAACCAGCCTGCCAAAATAGCAGGCCATAGCATAGGGACAATAATACGACGAAAAGTCATAAAATCGCTAGCCCCTAAATCACGCGCCGCCTCAAAAATATTTTTGTCTAAACCGGTTAAACGACCATAAACCGTAACGGCAACAAAAGGGATACAAAAAGTAATATGTGAAAGTAAAAGAGACCAGAATCCCAATTGCATTTTTAGAAGAAAAAATAAAATCAGTAAAGCAATCCCCATCACGATATCGGGTGAAACAATTAACACAAACATCAAACCATGCAATAATTTTTTACCAAAAAACAGATAACGGTAGAGACAGATAGCCGCTAACGTCCCGATAAAAGTGGCTATCGTCGCTGCCAGCACACTCACTTCTAAAGAGTGTGAGGCGACCATTGCGAGGTCGGCGTCCTCTCCTAACTGTTTATACCAATCTAAAGTAAAGCCATGCCATAACGAAGAATAAGCTGAATTATTAAATGAATAAATAATCAAAATAATAATAGGGAAATAAAAAAAGCAGTATATGGCTGCTAAATAGCTAAATTTCGCTAATCGATTCATGCTGTTGCCCTATTTTATTTGCACGCCGATAAATCAATAATAGCAGCCCCATACTAAGCGTTAACACCATACTGACGGCTGAACCTAAAGGCCAATTATGAGCTGCTAAAAATTCGTTTTGGATAAGATTTCCTACTAATAAAGATTTTGCACCGCCTAAAATGTCGGGAATATAAAACATACTCATGGCCGGTAAAAACACTAAAATAACACCACCGATAATTCCGGATAGAGTCAAAGGAAAAATAACCCGCATAAAAATCAGTATGGTATTTGCACCTAAATCACGTGCGGCGTCAATCAATTGAATATCTAATTTTTCTATATTGGCATACAGCGGTAAAATCATAAAAGGCAATAAACTATAGACCAAACCTATCATTACCGCCGTTCCGGTATACAAAATAGAAAGCGGTTGATGAATAATGCCCAACGTTAATAAAACTGTATTGAGTAAACCTTTGGCTTTAAGGATTGAAATAATGGCATAGGTCCGAATCAACGAGCTGGTCCAAAAAGGAATAATCACTAAAAATAATAATAAGTTTTTATACTTAGATTTCATCCGTGCTAACAGGTAAGCAAATGGATAGCCTAAACACAAGCAAATTAAGGTACATAAACCCGCCATACAAAAAGAATGCCAAAATACCTTAAAATAAATCGGATTCAGTAATGCAACGTAGTTTTGTAAGGTAAATTCCCAGCGAACTAGCTTAACCGGATCGTTTTCTAAGAAACTGGTGATGAAAACCAAAAGGATAGGTAATAATGCAAATAGCGATAACCAGATCCAAATCGTCGCAATGTTAGTCCACTTAAATAAACGATCAGCCTTCATCGGGCAAAATAACCTCCCAACCAGGAATCCAATGTACCCACACAGACTCACCGCTGTGGAAATCCAGTTTCTCATCATCTTCATTAAAGAATTGTGTCGCCGCCAACAAAGTGTTGCTTTCTAAACGGACCATTAGATCGACAGTTGAGCCTTTGTAAATCACTTGTTCGACAACGCCAGGAAACATTTGCGAGGTATCTGTCACTTCTGACGGCGACCAAACCTCCAAATCTTCAGGCCGAACTAAGGTATATATTTTTTTGTCCGCCGTAAAATGACGACGGTTTTTTAAAGTAAATTGTTTTCCCTCAATAAGAACGTGAAAGACATGTTCATCAACAGAAACAACTTCTGTTTCGAAAATATTCACTTCGCCAATAAAACGCGCCACACGTAAACTATGAGGCTCTTCATAGACTTCTCTAGGTGTACCTATCTGCTCAATACGTCCCTCATGCATCACCACAACACGATCAGACATAGATAAAGCTTCTTCTTGATCATGCGTAACAAAGATAAAAGTAATGCCTAGCTGGGTCTGTAATTGTTTTAACTCGATCTGCATGGTCTTACGCAGACGATAATCTAAAGAGCTTAACGGCTCATCCAACAACAAAATAGCCGGCTTATTGACCACCGCACGTGCAATCGCGACGCGTTGTTGCTGTCCGCCACTTAATTGATAAGGTTTACGTTCACTCAAATGTTCTAGTTTGACCATTTTCAGTGCGTCTTCCACTTGCTGTTCAATCCTCTTTTTGCTAAGACCGCCCTTACAACGCAATCCAAAAGCAATGTTGTCAAACACCGTGAGATGAGGGAATAAGGCATAACTCTGAAAAACCGTGTTGACATGCCGCTGTTGCGGTGACAAACCTTTGACATCCTTGCCATTAATTCGAATAATCCCCTCATCTGGTTCTTCAAAACCGGAGATTAAGCGCAGTAAGGTTGTTTTTCCACAACCACTTGGACCTAATAAGGTTAAAAATTCACCGTGCCTTACTTCAAAGTGAATATCTTTTAACACATCTTGATCGTGGAATTTTTTGGTGACTCCTTTGAGTTCGAGCACATTTTCATTCATTAAATAAGCAGCCTCACTTCAGCGGAGAGCCCGCGCTATAACCCAACTACCATTTTTCGCGTACGCCCAGCCCAGGATGGAATGATAAAATCGAAGCGATTATGCAATGTGTAGGCGGGTATGTCTATACCGCTTGTACTTAAAACGCAAACATAAAACTCTATAGCAAGCGGTATACTTGATCACATAACGGATACAGCAGCAGAGCTTCCGCATCGTCGTTCAAGAAGAGAACTAACCTGTTCTAAAACTAAATCGGGCGTTTTCTTCCATTTGATAAGAAGAAGTTTGTAAGTTTTTATAAAACTCAGCAAGTTCTTTTACATTATTGATCATCTGTGGTTCTGCTTTTCCTGGAAAATAAACCCGTATTGGAAAATCAGGTCCTGGTGAATCAGGATTTGCGGTTTCAGCACCATGCCATACTAAAGATTTTCCTTGATAACCTGCTTGTTTTATTGCTTCATTAAGTTGTTTAATAATTAACCCTTCAGGAATAGATAGATTACCTTTGTCTGGATCGAGATTGATGTGGTTAGGTTGTCTATTTGAATCGACACAGCGCTGCCATATTTTCTTCACCATTGTACTCGCTCCCTCTTTGACCATGGGATAAACCGTCATTGGCCTTTCGGCTACGGCTTGATTCTTAGGAAGGTAAATAGCAAATAAATCATAATCCGCTGTTACTGCTGCTTTTATTCCTGTTTGACCTGGGTTAGTAAAGGCCATGACCGGACGATTATCCCGCCAAACTTCCCAATAATTAGGCTCTTCTTTATTTTGTTTAAGTTCAAAACAATAAGGAACACCCTCATAAATTGATTCTACCTGTTTGATTTTAATACCAGCTTCTTCCCTTTCTTCTTTAATAACAATAAATCCCTTATCAGCTAACATAGTTATTCGTTCAGCGCTAATATTCAATGGAACACGACCGCAACCAGAAGCTATAGATTTTTTAATACGCTCAGCTTGAGCATCCTTATCTTTTTTTCCTCCTTTACCAAATAAGGGTTCTTCCATAATAAATCCAGCTGTTATACCCTCACTACTCGATTTTGCTTTCAACACAAGCTGTTTTGTATCATAACCTTCTTTGATAAGTTGGAGTGCCATTGGATTAATCGGACGTATGGCAATAATAATATTCTTACGATCAACAACCGCTTGAATACCTTCGTCATAAGGTAAATTGTTATTGTTTCCATCAACCCAATCACCCTCAAGAGGGTTTTGAACCATACTGCCGTGGATAAACTGAGATGGTTTCACGTTATCCAGATAATCTAGCTGTACAGCCAGGATAATTCCTTTATCATCAGCGAATTTCTGTAAAGCCTCTATACAAGCCAAGCTTTGTAAAACTTCATTGCTACGATCAGGCTGAAAAAATAAAGAAAAGCTCATTTTTTTAAACTCACATCAAAAGAAAGACGGACAGTTTAAAAAAAATCATTAAATAAATCTGATCAAATAATTAAAAAAAATTAATTAATAAAAGCTTCATATATTAAGAGAAAATTAAATAATAAAAGGGGAAATAGATAAAAATAATAAATTTATTAGTTCATATTAAAATTAATTTTAAATAAAACTAAAATAAAAATAAATTATTATTAAAACGAGGTAGCAAATAGAAGTCAGGGTAGGAAACACAATAAAGATATAAACCATTCGGATGGGCAGTGACCGCGGATTTTGTTCTATCTTTAGCACATAACACGTCTTTAGCCCATCCAGGCTCACGTTTAGCTGCACCAATAAGCATCAATAATCCCGTAATATTTCGTACCATATGGTGTAAAAAAGCGTTCGCCGTAATATCGATGATAATAAAATCACCTTGACGGTAAACTTCGAGTTTATAAACATGACGCATAGCGCTTTTAGACTGGCAACTTGCGGCACGAAATGAACTAAAATCGTGCTCGCCAATTAAATAATTAGCCGCCGTTTGCATAAGCGTTTCATTAAGAGGAATATAACAGTGTGTCGTATGTTTATACCATAAAGCACTAGGAAGCGGCTTATTATAAATAATATATTGATAACGACGCGACAGCGCAGAAAATCGGGCATGAAATTCATTCGTCATTTCGCGTACCCAATCAATGCGGATATCAGCTGGCAGATGGCTATTAATCCCTAATAACCAGGCACGATCGCTACGCATCGCCGTGGTATCAAAGTGAGCCACTTGTCCTAAGGCATGTACTCCTTTATCAGTACGTCCTGCACAGCTTATTGTAATCGAATGATCAGCGACTTTGCCAATCGCCGCTTCTAAGGTTGCTTGAATCGTTGGCAGCTTTTCTTGCGCTTGAATCTGCCAACCCTGATAAGCGGAGCCTTGATAGGAAATACCGAGCGCAATTCTCATTAATAATTTTCGTCTTTTGTCTTCTAAGCTTTTTTCGATGCCATATTGGCAGCCGAGATCATTGCTTGAAACTGCTGTAATCTGGCTTGCGCCGATTGGGCGGCTTTTGTATCAGGGTATTTTTGAATTATTTTTTTAAAGATGTCCATTGCTGTTGTTTTCTCTCCTTTAGCAAAATAGGCTAAGCCTAATTGTAAAAGAGCATCGGGTACACGTGCATCTTGAGGATAACTTGTCACAAAACGGTTGAATCGATTAATAGACTGTTCAGGTTGGCCTTGTAGTAAATAAAGTTGGCCTAAGAAATAATTGGCATTAGGTAAATTAATATCAGAAGGATATTTTTTTAAAAAATCTTCAAACCCTTGAATGGCAGGAACGTATTGCTTATTCTTTAAGAGCTGGAAAGCGGCTTGGTAAGCACGCTCTCCGGCTGCTGTCGGTAGGTTTGAAGGAGCGGCATGCATACCACGGGTATTCGTGACATTCGTTACTGGATTCTTGTTAGCCATGGGCAGCGGATTGGCAGAAGGCGAACTCGGCTTTATTGCTGAATCGGTAGACACAGATGGCTGTCTTTGGCTTAATCGCCTTTCGATATCTTGATACTGTCTACGTACTTGCTCTTCCAATTGCTTTAAACGGTGTTCCTGCTCTTCTATCTTGCCTTGCAAACTTTGCACTCTTTGTGTGAGATCATCCGTTTGCACTAATAACGGATTGAGATTAGAAATTTGATGTTCTTGAATGGAAAGACGTTGCTCGAGTGAAAAAGAACGCGGATTATCTGATGAAGCATTAGAAGAACTATTACTATTCGTGGGTTGGCTACTTGTAGATGACATATCATTATTATCACCATCATTATATGCATCGACAACCGGTGCGATAGCATAAGCCACAGCGCTCACGCTAAAACTTAATAGTAAAACACTGACTCTAATAAGCTTCATCGATTAAATTCCTAAAAATTACGGTACACTCTTCGCACTGAATTTCAGTTAAATTCCCGCTCAGTTCGCAATTTCACGGTACTTGCTAAAAATCCCATTACTGTAAATTTAGACGCGAAAAGATATTAACTCAGCTAAACCTTTTCGCGTCGATTCATTTACTCTTTGTCGCTTATAACGGGAGTTTGATACTGCAAATTAGCACGACGATTTTTTGAATAGTCTGCTTCTGAGTGACCAAACGCTACCGGTTTTTCTGCGCCATAACTCACCGTGAGAATTTGTCGGTTATTCACGCCATTGGCACGTAAAAAATTTGCCACACTTAATGCACGCCGTTGACCTAATCCAATATTGTATTCTCGACTACCTCGCTCGTCAGTGTTACCTGCTATCAAGATTTTTGCTTGCGGATGGCTAATTAAATAATGCGCTTGTACCCTGAGCGAAGGAATATCTTTATTTTCAATACGACTCTGATCAAACTCAAAGTAGTAGGTTTGATTACCCACTTTGAGAGGATGGGTATTGGTTTCATCATCATAGAAGCTATTGACATCCCCTGCTCCACCGACGATAGCTTTATCTGAGGTTTGCGCCGAATTAAAGTTTTCTTTTCCCAGCTCGTCTTTCCCTGTTGAACAGGCGACTAAAACAAAACAGCTTACACTGATTGCACTTATTTTTAGGATTTTTTTGACTAACATAAATGTCCTCATAATTTAACTTTTATTTCGCACTTGAACTTTTGTTGGCTACGACAAAAAGGGAGACCAAGTCGGATCTTGCACATCGCCTTGCGGCGTAGGTAAACGTAAACTGATTCGACCATCAATTGACACCATACCGAGTAAACCTTGAGTTCCGGGCTTAGATTCATAAAGTACCATTTGACCATTCGGCGCAAAACTGGGCGATGCATCATAACCCGAATGAGTTAATATCTGTAAGGTATCATCAACTAGATTTTGTACAGCTATATTATACGATCCTTGCTCCTGATTGAGTACCACTATCATCTTGCCATCGTTAGAAAAAGATGCACGTGCATTATAATTTCCATCGTAGGTGATACGTTGCAGTGCACCTGAACGAAGATTAACCTGATATATCTGAGGACCGCCGCCTCTATCTGAAGTAAATAACAATGAGTGACCGTCCTTAGAAAAATTTGGTTCTGTATCAATGGAAAATCCAAAAGTAATTTGGCGCAACTTTTTACTGGCGAGGTCCATTAGATAGATCTTTGGCGCGGCAGCATCTTTTGATAACGCTAGGGCCAAGGTTTTATTATCGGGTGACCAAGCGGGCGCACCGTTGATCCCCGCATAGGAACTGACGAGCTCACGTTCGCCAGTACTCACATCTTGTATATAGACGCGCGGCAGTACTTTTTCAAACGAAACGTAAGCAATTCGCTTGCCATCACGAGACCAAGCTGGAGACATAATGGGCTGGATAGAGGTCAGTAAAGGTTTGGCATTATAACCATCCATATCAGCGACTTGTAAACTATAACGACGACTATAGCTATTTTTATCCGTCACTAATACGTAGGCGATGCGTGTTGAGAAAATGCCTTTAATTCCAATTAACTTTTCATAAATAAGATCACTGATATGATGGCCTAAGCGACGTAATTGTTGTTTATTGACGGTAAATCGTTGTTGTATCAAAGTACGGCTTTTCCCTTGGGCAACATTGATTAAAGAAAATTGAACCTGATATTGTCCTTTATCAGCTGCTTTAATCTGTCCCAGCACAACATCGTCGACCTGTTGCTTACGCCAATAAGTCGCAGCAACCTGAGCCGCTGATCGCGGTAAAACAGCTGTTTTAGGTACAGCAACTTTAAATTGGCCACTATGACTTAAATCATTTTTAACAATAATACTGATATTGTTAATTTCGTCTAACGAGTCGGAGCCAACAAAAGGAACAATAGCAATAGGTAATTGATTAGAAACACCTTGCGTCAATTCCAGATTCAACGCTGCCTGCACCGGCGAGATTACAAGACTTAACAATAAAGTCATTGTCAGCAAACGAATTTTCAACACAAAAAATCTCCTACAATGATAAAACTCTACCTCTCGTTGAAAATAACCAGAGTGGGTATTAGAGGATTGCGCAACGAGCGGCAACGCAGCCAAAATTCAAGTGCGAAGAGTAATCTATGGTTTTCTTTGGCCGTGTGTCTCTTTAATCCCAAACGCTACCAATAAAGCGATTAATAGACTCGCCGGTAACACCAATAATGCTAAATGAAAATCAGCCGCAGAATAAACGGACAAACCATTTTTTATCTGTCCGTCCCAATTTTTTTCTAACAACCAACCTATTAACGGCTGGAAACCTGCCCCAATAATTACCGATGCCATATTCGCAAACGCGACAGACGTACCCGATATGGCATGAGGATTAATTTCAGCCGCAACGGCATAAGCGGTTGCCACACCGGTGTTCGCTATACCATATAAAAATAATAAGCTAAATAACACAGATAAAGGCAACTGTGGTACGAGTAAAATAATACTCGCAAACAGTAAACTTAAAAAGGCAGATAAAATAAGGATTATTTTTCGTCGTTTTATTCTATCAGAAATCCAACCGGTGATAGGCCCGCCGATTGCCCAACCCATAAAGATCAAACCGACTGCCATCGCACCAATTTCATTACTGAAATGATAGGTCTGACGAAAAAATTTAACGCCCCATAACTCAGCCAACGCCGCTGTCGGTGCATAGAGAAGACCGGCAAATAAGGCATTCCACCAACTTTGTGGATTTTTTAAAACCTCAACTAAGCCTGACCAGGGAGAATGAAGAAAATTTTTTGCCATCGCACGCGATGTTTCCTTTTCAGGATGATCACGCATCACCAGTGCAATAACCAACGCTAACACCGCTAAAAGAATGGCAATCAAAGATAAGGTAGAACGCCAACCAAAATGAGCCACTAGATAAGCCATCGGCATTTGACCTATTGCCGCACCTAACATCCCTAAGGCTTGCGTTAGGCCCGCTAGCAAACCAAATTTATGCGCAGGAAACCAAACAGAAGCAATTTTTAATGCACTCACAAAAGCGAAAGCGGCGCCAAAACCCATCATCAGTCTGGCAAAAGCCGCCACCGCTAATTGGCTAGTAAGAGCAAAAACAAAGCAACCGCCCGCGCAAATTAGAATCATCGTTGTGAGTACCCAACGTAAACTAAAACGATCGATCACAATGCCAACCGGTATTTGCATACCAACGTAGGTATAGTAAAAAAAAGCCGACAAGCTTCCTAAAGCCAACGCCTGTACTTGAAAATCACGCATCAGCGAATCAATCATGACACCAGGAGCAACCCTAGCAAAATATTCGATAAAGAACGCACTAGCCGCCAAACCCCATATTAACCACGGATAAAGAGCCGCCCGTCTACATTTTTTAATAAAACTATTAAACATTATTTTAATTCCCACCACGATTGTATACATACAACAAAAATAGCGCATTTTAAATACAGTTAAAAGAGAGTATAAATTTTTGTCTATTGCACTGATACACTTCTCTATAACGCTTTAGCATTTGCGAAACCTGTTGTTTTCGCTTGCACATTAGGGCAAATATTCTCGCGGTTAAAATTGTGAAACCCTTGTTTTATAAGGTAAGCCATCGCCTGGCCCGATAGTTGTGCTTGGTCAAGTGTCTGCTGAGTCGATTTATCAAACTGACCTGCTAGTTGAACTTTGCTAAAATCTTTTATTCCTTGTTGATAAAGTTCAAAAAGTTGTGCGATGGTTAAAGTTACCCCGGTTAAAATAACTTCATTAAAACGATCAGTCTGGCTCAAGTTGACAGCGCGTAGATCCGCGTAGCTAAAATCTATTTTATCCAAATCGGCAATTTTAAAATTAGCTTTTGAGAATACTGTCCTGATAAAACAAATAGAAGCTAATTCCGTTCCTTCAAAGTCACTATCCATCAATTTAGCCTGCTTAAAATTAACCTCTTTTAACTCCGCACCTGAAAAATTAACCTTTTCTAATTTTGCTTCACTAAAATCAGTACAAGACAAAAAAGCATTCTCAAAATTAACCTCTGTTAAATCTGCTTTTAGAAAACTAATCTTTTGTATGTTTGCACTCTGAAAATTACACACTAATAATTTGGCGCGCTCGAAATTAAGGTCATTCAAAAAGGTAGTTCCATGGGGAAATGGCGTTTGAAAACTAGCCATTTCTAAGTTTGCCTTGGAAAAATTAATCTTTTGTAAGCATACACCTTCAAACTTAGTCGCTAACAAATTAGCCGCCACAAAATTAACGTTACTTAGCAAGGTATTTCTAAAAATAACCTCCTGTAAATTGGTATTTTTAAAATGACATTGGATAATGGGTGTCTGAAAAACTGAATTTTCCAGATTAACACATGAAAAATTGATATCTTTTAAATAAGTGTCTTCGTCATCTAACAAACTCTTTTTAAAAATGAATCCTGTAAAATCTTTAAAGCCTGCCTTGATAATTAAGGAAATAAAGTTTGTCATTTGCGCGCTTGTTCTATCGTCATCCATGTGATTAACTGATTCTAGAAATTGACAGATTGCTAAACGTATTAGTTCATTATAGCGGGGAACAAAAATACAACGACTCGTTTCTGATAACGCTGTAATGAATTGGTAAAACGTTTGGAAATCGATAGCGTTATCTTTATTATTCAATACAGACGAATGCATCTGAAAACAGCTAGCTGCCAGATGATTTAATACCCTTTCATGTTCAGATAAAGGCAGGTTCTTAAAAAATAAATAGAGATCATACAGACTATGAAAAATAAGATTTAAATTGGTTAGCTTTGATAAAATGTGACTAATAAGACTTAAGCTATCAAAACCCTGTTGGGCAATCACATCAATAATAGCTTGCCTTGTGTCCTCTATTTTTATCCAACTCAAGGCGATATTAGCTGGATACAATCGATACGATGGATTAGGCCCGAACCTAGGCAAATCTAACCATTCGCTGTCTATTAAACGCTCCGCAATCGTAATCCTAAAGCTAGCTACTTTTTTTAAAGATCCATCCTCTAAGAAAATTTCTTCCCAATTAAATGAATTATCTTTACCTAAATTTTCTAATTTCGTTTCTATAAAAGATTGTAAAGATAAATAACTTTCTCCTTCTCCGAATCTTCGCAACACTTCTTCATAAAGTTGATAGCCAATAAAGTTAATTAAATGACTCGTATTTATCTGGCATTGGAATTGATGTAGATAATCGGCATAAATCACGTCTAAATCACTTAGATGCTCACTTGAATAAAGCTTAATTGATGTAATATGCGGATCATTAGGCAATTTTAAAAAATGTAAATTGAGATCCGATTTAAGTCTTTCAAGTAGATAATTCAGTGCATGAACTTCATAATCGTTGATAAGAACATTAGCCAGCCTGCAGATGCGTCTGCTAAAATTGTAGCGGAAAAAACTTTTTTTTCTTAAAGCGGTGTCCTTTGCCACTCTCCCTATAAACGCTTTTAGCAAGCTTATCGGTGTAAATTCGCCATAGTTTTTTAAGGTTTCTGCGGTATCAGAAAGACGCGATAAACAACCTCCTGAACAAAGCGTTAAACCTTCATCACTTTGTAGCTTAATAATTTCTTGCTTGCGAAATTCCAGGCTAATACGATCATCTCTCACTAAGACGGCAATTATTTCAAGATTCCTTTTACCTTCGCTGTAAATTAATGTTCTATGATCGGAAAACTCGTCGCCTTTTACACGATCTAAAAAATAGTCAAAAATAGAGTCAGCTGGGACTAAGGTATCATTCTCACCGAACTGAATCATGATCGTATGTTCGAGCACCCAATCATTTAGATAGTTAATACATTGTTCAAATTCTTCAATCAAAAGCCTAAATTTTTCTGTTTCTAACAGAATAAAGTTATTCAGCGAAGTAGGCGAATGATCTAAGTGATAATAAACAGGTATACGACTATCCGTATACTGATAAATATGCTGCGCAATTTTGCGTGTGATATCTATATTGTCTTCACTTTCATCAGGATAATTCCCAAATGCCAATGCTTTTTTTGACAATAACGGATCCGGAAAAGAAACATCCTTATTATTAGGCATAAGCTTTTTTTAAATGGCTTGATGTAAGAAACATGCCACTATAAAAAAATTATCTATACAATTCAATGTGCTAAAGAATTTTATTTAAATTATTAAACCTATATTACTTACTGTGTTAGTACACCTTCTGGTCTTACCGTCAAATTGATTTGTCGAAATGTATTAAATAAACCATTCTTAGGCACAGGCAATGGCGATGCTTTATAAACGGCACTTTGTGCGGATCGATCCAATACCGGATTTCCGCTGCTTTTAATAATAACTACTTCGACTACCATACCGCCGGGAGCAAGATGTACTGCCAGTTTCGTTTCTAAATGTTTATCAAGTTCTGGCGGTATAATCCAATGTTGAGCAATCGATTGCAGAATTAAATGTCGGTATTTCTCAGTTGTTGCCGTGTTGCGTGCAGCCACTTGATGTTTTTGTACCAAGGTATTGACTTCTTGTTGTAATAATTCCCGCACATTTTTTTGTGCAAGCTGTAACGATTTAGCCGATAAAGGATGATGGGTATTTTTTTCTTTTGACAGTAATTTAGGTGAAGTTGACTGCTTTGGCTGTATTTTTTTAGTCGTTGTGAGATTTTTTATATCAGTTTTAGTACGAACAGGACTCGAATTACCAGTCGTATTAGCGATTTTTTTTTCTTTAACTTGTAAAACCACAGGACTTTTCTCTATCAGCACGGGTTTTATTAACATTTTTTCATTTTTTGCTGATAGTTTTATTTTTTCTTTCTCACCTATCTCTGGTGTAGGTAATGAATGATGCTCCACGACCGTTGCATAGATAATGGGTGGCGGAGCGGAAGCGGTTAAGAAGAGTTTAGGTGAATGGCGAAGCGTTAAAAATAATCCTAAAAACAATAAAATATGTAATAGCACGGCCAGTAATAAGGTAAAACGATAATCTTCTTTCCGATTTACAAGATAAAGTTTCATGGATTAACCAATAGACTTTCAGAGAGATGTTTTCAATTCAGGACTTTCTGTTATCAATCCTACATTAACAGCCCCGGCCTTTTGTAATAAGACCATCACACCCACTACTTTGCCATAATTGACATTTTTATCCCCTTTAACAAAAACTTGGCGTAGCTGCTTTTTTTGCTGTGCTAATTGCAGTTGTTCGCTTACTGCTTGGCGCAATTGATTTTCGTCCAACGCCACTTGTGGATGTGTCGCCGTATTTAAATAAAGATGACCTTCGCCATCCACCGACACAATCAGTGGCTCTTGTGATTGTGAAATCGTTTGTGCTTGTGCTTTTGGTAAATTAACTTTAATGCCTTGAGACAACAATGGCGTTGTCACCATAAAAATGACTAACAGCACCAACATCACGTCGATATAAGGAACAACATTAATATCGGACAATGGCCCCTTGTGACGTTGATGACGAGATCTAGGATGAAACATGATTATTTCCATGGATTTGTCGATATAAAATATTCGAAAATTCTTCTTGGAAGGTATGGTATTGGTGAAGTAGATGCTGGATTTGGCTGGAATAACGATTATAAAAAATAACTGCCGGAATCGCTACAAATAAACCCATCGCGGTTGCAATCAAGGCCTCGGATATGCCCGGTGCAACCATGGCAATAGTCGCCGTTTGTTGCGAAGCCGATAACGCCTGAAAAGAAGTCATGATCCCCCATACCGTACCAAATAATCCAATATAAGGACTGGTTGAGCCCAAGGTAGCCAAGAAATCTAAATGTTTTTCTAACTGCTGATGTTGTCGCGCATAAGCAATACGCATCGCACGCTGGGTACCTTCCAAGATGATGACGGGCTTATCACCCACTTGCTTATGGAGCCGCACAAACTCACGAAACCCGGCATGAAAAATATGCGCCAAACCTTCATGTTCATCGACACCTCGACTGAGTTCCGTGTAAAGCTTGCTTAAATCCAGCCCTGACCAAAATTTTTCTTCAAATTGTGTAAGTACTGTTTTTGTCCGTCGCAGAAAAAAACCACGCTGCAAAATAATTGACCAAGATAGGATCGATGCTAAAAGGAGCAAGAACATAACGGCCTTGACAACAAAACTGGCCTGCAAAAAATAATCCCAGAAAGATGGATCAACAGATGACATAGTTCGTGCACCCCCAGCACATTTAGTTCTTACTTTATAGGTCTTATTTTTTCTAAAATGCTATTAATAACATCTCATCTCATTTCATCTTATCAGAAAAATCAAAAACAGGGTGTTTTTGGCCATTGAGATGGGTGGGGAAAGAAAGTCCAAAATGCAAATAGGTTTGTTTGGTGGCAATGCGACCACGTGCTGTACGCATAATAAAGCCTTGTTGAATTAAATAAGGCTCTATTACTTCTTCAATGGTATCACGTTCCTCACCAATAGCGGCTGCCAAACTATCTAAACCTACCGGTCCACCATCAAACTTTTCGATCAGACTTAGTAATAGTTTACGATCCTGCTGGTCAAAACCTTGTCTATCTACTTCCAATAAATCTAAAGCTTGCGCGGCCAACGCTTCTTTAATGTGACCATTGGCTTTGACCTCCGCAAAATCACGCACCCGACGTAATAGACGATTAGCAATGCGTGGTGTTCCTCGTGCACGTTTGGCAATTTCCATTGCACCACCCTGCTCGATATTCACGTTCAAAATAGTAGCCGATCGCATGACGATATGACACAAGTCGGTTACACTATAAAATTCTAATCGTTGTACAATGCCAAAGCGATCCCGTAAAGGAGACGTCAATAACCCGGCACGTGTCGTCGCACCCACTAAGGTAAAAGGTGGTAAATCGAGTTTAATGGAGCGCGCCGCCGGCCCCTCTCCGATCATAATATCTAACTGGTAATCTTCGAGTGCGGGATAGAGTATTTCTTCAATCACGGGACTTAAACGGTGTATTTCGTCAATAAATAACACTTCTCGTGCTTCAAGATGAGTAAGTAACGCCGCCAAATCCCCGGCTCTTTCTAGAATAGGACCGGAAGTTTGCTTTAGCGATACGTTCATTTCATTGGCAATAATATGCGCTAAGGTTGTTTTTCCCAAGCCCGGCGGCCCTACAATTAATACATGATCTAAGGCTTCATTACGCACACGCGCCGCTTGAATAAAAAGACCCATCTGCTCGGCAACAGAGGATTGTCCGAGATAATCCGTCAATGCTAACGGACGTATACGCGGCACTAACTTATCATCTTCAGATAATTTTTTGGTCGTAATCAGTCGATCGGATGATAACATCAGGGTATCTCACTTATCACAAATTCAGAACGTGTCTTCAAAATTAACGTTTATCGATATTTTGTAAAGCGCTGCGGATCAATTCTTCAACCGATAAACTTACACCTTTAATCTGTAATACCGCACGACTGGCTTCTTGATTTTTATAGCCTAGGGCAATCAGCGCCGAAATGGCATCTTGTTGATGATTGCGCGAGATCGCTGTTGTTGCGGTCGTCTGTGTATTCGCGGGCTTTGTTTCGTTACTGATTAAATGACTTAAACGATCGCGCATTTCTATGACTAAACGTTCGGCCGTTTTTTTTCCTATTCCTGGCACGCATTGTAGTGCTGCAATGTCTTGCTGTTCCACGCAAGCAATTAATTCAGACGATTGAATTTTCGATAAAATACCCAAAGCCACTTTAGGTCCTACGCCATTCACTTTTAAAAGTTGGGAAAATAAAGCACGCTCTTGTTGTTCGCTAAAACCATATAAATAATGGCCGTCTTCGCGAACAATAAATTGCGTGTAGAGCAATACATCTTCGCCCAATGGGGGCAACTGATAAAAAGTCTGCATCGAGGCTTGAACTTCGTAAGTAAACGCATTTGCCATTTCCAATAATAAAAATGGCGGTTGTTTTTCAATCAATTTTCCTCGTAAACGACTAATCATCGTAATCTCCCTCGTCGAAATCGTGGCTGTAAGCCCAATTTTTGCACGATCAGTGATGTTTGCAAAGGCTTGGATTGAGCATGGCAGACAGCAACCGCTAAGGCATCCGCCGCATCCACTTGTGGCGTACTATTTAAATTAAGCAAGAATCGTACCATCTGTTGGACCTGGTCTTTGTTTGCCGCGCCATATCCGACCACGGATTGTTTGACTTGTCGTGCGGTATATTCACTGACAACGAGCTTAGCCACCGCTACTGCCGTTATCGCTGCACCCCTAGCTTGGCCTAATTTTAACGCTGCATTGGGATTAATATGAAAAAATACTTGTTCGATCGCTGCTTCTGTAGGCTTATACTGATGTAGTACTGTTTGCAAACCGTTAAATATTTGTTCTAAACGTTCTGAAAAAGGACTATTGCCCAGTTTAATACAACCGCTATCCAGATAGGTCAATTGAGATTTTTCGCTTTGGATAATTCCGTATCCGGTATACCGAGAACCGGGATCGATACCCAAAATAATTGTCATCGTTAGTCCTGATTGGTATAGACATTTTGCACATCATCACAATCTTCCAACATATTGATTAAACGATCCATTTTTTCTTGCTCATCGGGATTCAATTCCACCTGTGTCGTTGCTAGCCAAGTGATTTCGCTATTGGCAGGAATGAAATTTTTTTCTTCAAACAAAGTCTTGAGTGATGGAAGTAAGGTTTCAGAAGTAAACACGTCAATACTATTATCTGGGTTGGTCACCACATCGTCCGCGCCGGCGTCTAATGCGATTTCTAAAATTTGTTCTTCTTCAACACCTGGCGCAAAGGTAATAATCCCTTTTTTACTAAATAAATAAGCCACCGAACCGGTAGTGCCTAAATTTCCGCCACATTTAGTAAACGCATGACGTACCTCCGCGACCGTTCGATTACGATTATCGGTTAGTACATCGACCAGTACGGCTACGCCTTTAGGTCCATAACCTTCATAGCGTATTTCTTCCATGTCGCTACCTTCTAAACCACCTGCGCCGCGTTTAATGGCTCGCTCAATGGTATCCTTGGTCATGTTGGCCGATAAACCTTTATCCATCGCTAAACGTAAGCGCGGATTTTTGCTCACATCGCCTCCACCCATTTTCGCCGCTACGGTAATTTCACGGATAAGCTTAGTAAACAATTTACCGCGTTTAGCATCCTGTGCGTTTTTCCGATGTTGAATATTTGCCCATTTACTATGTCCAGCCATACCACTTCTCTTATTTTACTCAATGACCCACTACTAACACCGACTCATCTTGACAAAAAATTTGCCGATACTGAATTGCCGATATTAATGACATAAAAGGCAATAACCAAATCAAGCCAATTCCGAGTGTCACAACGCCGAGTATAAAAAATAAAAGGCTAGCTAGAATTAATAATGCAATATTTTTAAACCAATGTTGATTAACTGACTTCAATGCGATGTTAAAGCTCTCTTTAAGCGCCATTTTTTTATCTAAAATCAATAGCATAGTCATGCTGATAATCAGTGCGATATAGGTAAATAAGAAAACGAACACAATAAATTGTATCCCCGTGCCAATAGCAAACGGTGTTTGTAAACCATTCGTATAAAAATGATTTAAGATTGACTTACCACCAGAAACCAATAGAAAGTTAAGTAAATAAAACAAGATACCGAGCAAAGCTAAGGGTTGCCAATTTTTACGAAACTCAAACACCATGGTTGAATTAACGGTTTGGTTTCGTAGATGATGTAAAGCTAAAAAAACCAGCGAAATACTCAATAATAAACGCAACACTTCAAAAAAACCGCCAGCAATAAACTGTGTCACCCTACCCAGATCAGTAAAGTGAAAAACGTGAAAAACGGCCAAGACAAATTGAAATAAGACGTAAACACCCAGTAAGGTAAGAAAAAGTAAGGCAAACCCGCCCCAAAACGCTTTTTTAATCCCTTTTATGCGCTGCCAGGCCTCAACAAAAATAGCCCGAATAGGAATGGCATAATCACCTGTTGTTGCTTTCACTAAGTTAGCCGGTAACGATGAAGACATAATAAAAACCTACTATTTTTTCCGGATTTGAATCGATAACTCTTTTAACTGTTCAAGACTGACGGCACTGGGCGCCTGCGTCAAAGGACAACTAGCGGTTTGTGTTTTCGGGAACGCAATCACATCACGAATCGATCGTGAACCGGTCATCAGCATCACTAAACGATCCAAACCAAACGCAATACCTCCATGCGGAGGACAGCCATATTTAAGCGCTTCCAGTAAAAAACCAAACTTTTCTTTTTGTTCTTCTTCGCTAATGGCAAGTAGATCAAAGATAGCGGATTGACAATGCGTATCATGGATACGAATCGAACCACCGCCAATTTCACAACCATTAAGCACCATATCGTAAGCTCGAGAAAGACACTGCGCACCGTTTGCGGTTAACTCCGCCACATCATTCACTTGCGGGGCGGTAAAAGGATGATGCAAGGCTTTTAAACGCTGTTCTTTTTCATCAAATTCGAATAAAGGAAAATCAACCACCCATAATGGAAAAAATCCCTCTTTCACTAAATTAAAATCATGACCCAATTTTATCCGTAAGGCACCCAATGACTCACTAACAATTTGCGCTTTACCGGCACCAAAAAAGAGTATATCCCCTGTTTGCGCCCCTACACGTTGTAAAATAGCCTGCACAACAGATTCAGGAATAAACTTGAGTATAGGAGATTGTAAACCTTCTATCCCGGCATCACGATTCATCACTTTAATATAAGCCAAACCTTTTGCACCAAAAATGCTAATATACTGTGTATATTCGTCAATCATTTTACGGGTTAAATCGGCAGCCTTTGGAATCCTTAGCGCCACAACACGCCCTTGCTCATCCTGTGCCGGTTCCGCAAAGACCTTAAATTCGATATCTTTGACCAAATCGGCAATATCGATTAATTCTAAATCAATTCGTAAATCGGGTTTATCACTGCCATAACGTCGCATCGCATCGCGGTAGCTGATGCGTGGAAACGGATGAGGTAATGAAACCTGTAAAAATTCTTTAAATAGACCGGAGATTAAGGCTTCCGTCAGTGATTGAATCATTTCCTCGTCACAAAACGAAAGTTCCATATCCAGCTGAGTAAACTCCGGTTGCCGATCCGCACGTAAGTCCTCGTCGCGAAAGCAACGAACAATTTGATAATAGCGATCAAAACCGGACATCATCAGTAGTTGTTTAAATAATTGTGGCGACTGGGGTAAAGCATAAAACTCGCCTGGGTGAACACGACTCGGTACTAAATAATCACGCGCCCCTTCCGGCGTGGCTTTTGTTAAAATAGGCGTCTCAATATCCAAAAAGCCTTGCTCTTCTAAAAAGCGTCGTATAAAGCTAACCACTTTTGTCCGTAACAAAAAACGCGCTTGCATATCCGGGCGCCGCAAATCGAGGTAACGATACCGTAGCGCAACCTCCTCGCTAATGGTTTCATCCAGCGAAAAAGGTGGTGTTAGCGAAGTATTTAGACACGTTAACTGCGAAACGTGAAGTTCTACCTTTCCTGATCTTAAGTGTTTATTTTCTGTGCCTTTTGGACGCAAGAACAATTTCCCTTGCACCGCAATCACATATTCGTTATGTAGACTTTCTGCTTGTTTAAAAAGCGCCTCTTGCTCCGGATTAAACACGAGTTGTAGCAACCCTGTTCTATCGCGACAATCAATGAAAATAATACCGCCGTGATCACGTCGTTTGTTAACCCATCCACAAACTCGGACGGTTTCTCCCTGCAAATTTTCATCTAATTGACCGCAATAATGAGTTCTTTTCATAATATTTCTTAAAAGTAGGACTAATCGGCTTTATCAGCCTTTTTCGTCGTCGTGGATGTGGAGGAGGTGTTGTCCTTAGCTTCGGTATTCACTTCCGTTTTAGCTTCTTTTTCGGGCTTAGGCTGTTCCTTTTCCTTAGCTTGTTCGCCTTTATTCCCTGGACTTTCTGAACTCGGTTTGGTTGGGTTTTTAAAATCTGTCACATACCAGCCCGTGCCTTTTAAGTGAAAGGCCGGTGCCGAAATTAATTTTTGTAGGGCAGGTTTTTTGCAATCGGGGCAATCAACCAAGGCTTCGTCTTTAAAGGTCTGGATTGTATTAAAATGATGACCGCAGACCATACATTTATACTCATAAATGGGCATAGAGGTTCCTTAAATCTTATCTGGACTTATACCAAAAAGAAGACTTTTCGTGTAAGCCCAACTATCTCTTATTAGTAGTATAAAAGAACAGATTGCTTACTTGGGAAGAATGATATTATTCCAGGTAAGCAACCGTCAGGCGGGTATTTTAATCTAGTGTGTAATATTCTGCCAGCTTCTTGTTTCTACTAAAAGGCTAAGGCTGACAAGAAGGTCCTGTTTGCTGCAGGCCAGGAAGTTCTTCTTGTAGTCTATCCAAAAAGAAACGCGAGGTTTGCGCACGTTCAGAAAAGGGCTTGAATGGTTTAATATAATCCGACGGCTGAGTGGAAGATAGATGAACGCCTTCCACCGTCATACTGGGGAAACCGGCGCCAATTAAGTAATTAACGATATCGCAAAAAATAGATTTTAATTGCTCAAGAGCTTGCTTCAAAGGCGTAGCACACATTTTTTCTTTTATTAATTTATCTATTTCATTGAGAGAACCCTCGAACACGCTAATTTTTTGGTTTAGATCATCACATTCTATTTTTTCTTTATCTTTAGCTTTATCTAATGTCTGCGCAAGTGTATTAAATGAACCCCGTAATGTCTCCAATAGAGGTTTATGCTGTTCGGAATCCTTAAATTCTCGAACCAAAATGGCATAAAATTTATTAAATTCATTTTCAAACTGAACTTTCCACTGAGAAAAGTTATTTTCTTTTTCATACTGTGTAGGATAGCTTGCCACCATATTTTAAGTTACTCCAATTTACTATGATAGAAAAATTTGAAATTGTAATGCATAATTGTAATGAATAAATCTTAAATTAACAATTAACTCGACGTATTTAGGTAAAAAACACATGCGTGCCTCTCATCTCTATCTTCCCACGCTGAAGGAAGTCCCCGCCGATGCAGAAATCATCAGTCACCAGCTCATGTTACGGGCAGGCATGATCCGTAAACTTGCCTCCGGTATTTATACCTGGCTACCCTTAGGTTTACGTGTACTGCGCAAGGTTGAAGCCGTTATTAGACAAGAAATGAATCATATAGGCGCACAAGAAATTCTAATGCCCAATCTACAACCGGCTGAGTTATGGCAAGAATCACAACGTTGGGAAGCCTATGGACCGGAACTGCTGCATATTACTGATCGCCATCAACGTCTTTTTTGTTTCGGCCCAACCCATGAAGAAGTTATTACCCATCTACTTCGCAATGAAGTCCGTAGCTATAAACAATTACCACTGACTTTCTATCAAATACAAACTAAATTTCGTGATGAAATACGGCCCCGCTTTGGTGTGATGCGTGCTAGGGAATTCTTAATGAAAGATGCTTACTCGTTTCATCGTGATAAAGCCTCCTTAGCTAAAACCTATCAGGCGATGTATGAAGCCTATACGCAGATTTTTACCCGACTTGGATTAAAATTTCGCGCGGTATTAGCCGACACCGGAAATATTGGTGGCAGTCAATCCCAAGAGTTTCAAGTCTTAGCCGCCACAGGTGAAGATAAAATATTTTATAGTGACAGCAGCAATTACGCAGCCAATGCAGAATTGGCCGAAAGTTTTGTTTCCGTAGAGAAACGCCCCGCTCCCTCAGCACCACTAGAAAAGGTTACCACCCCGGGCACAAAAACGATAAACGCCCTAAGTAAATATCTTAAAATTGAACCATCACAGTGTATCAAGGTGCTGATTGTCAAAGGTAAAGAACAGCCTTTAATCGGTTTGGTCCTACGTGGTGATCATGAATTAAACCTTATCAAAGTCAGCAAACTGGCAGAAATTTTACAGCCGCTGCAGTTTGCTGAAGAATCAGAAATTACTGCCGCCATTGGCACTACGCTAGGCTACATAGGTCCCATTGGCTTATCTATTCCCTTAATTGTTGATAAATCAGCCGCTATGCTGTCAGACTTTATCTGTGGCGCCAATGAAGAAAATTTCCATTTGAAAAATGTCAATTGGCAACGTGATTGCCCATTGCCCAAAGTCGCCGATTTGCGCCAAGTGGTTGTCGGTGATCCAAGTCCAGACGGTAAAGGACATCTAAAAATGGATAGAGGCATCGAGGTAGGACATATTTTTCAGCTAGGCAGCAAATATAGCCTAGCCATGAAAGCCTGCATCACCCAAGAAGATGGCACATCCGTACCGTTAGAAATGGGTTGCTATGGTATTGGTGTATCGCGCATTGTCGGGGCAGCTATCGAACAGAACCATGACGATCGTGGTATTCTTTGGTCAAAGAATATGGTGCCCTTCCAAATTTCACTGATTCCCATCGCTTATCATCGTTCAGAACGCGTTAAACAAGCCACAGATGGCCTGTATAAGCAATTGAACGAACAAGGTTTTGAGGTCTTGTTGGATGATCGCGATGAAAGACCCGGTTCTTTATTTGCCGATAGTGATTTGATAGGTATTCCACATCGATTAGTTATCAAAGAATCCGAGCTGCAAAATGGCTTCATTAAGTATAAAAATAGAAAAGAAGACGCTGAACAATCGATTGCTATCAGTAAGCTTTCTGAATTTTTACAGCAAGCATTAAATTAAGCGTATGATTAAATATTGGTTAATGAAATCTGAACCCTCATGTTTCAGCATTGATGATCTTGAAAAAAAAACACAACAAACCGAACCGTGGGATGGCGTACGTAATTATCAAGCACGAAATTTCTTACAAACAATGCAACTTGATGATATGGCTTTTTTTTATCATTCGAGTTGTCCTACACCTGGTATCGTTGGCATCGTCAAGATAGTAAAAAGTGCTTACCCCGACCCAACGGCATGGGACGTTTCGGATCATCATTACGACCCCAAAAGTACTCCTGACAATCCACGCTGGGTTTGTGTTGATGTACAACTCATAAAAAAACTTAAACAGTGTATTTCCTTAGAGCTGTTAAAAAAACAATCCCATCTCTCTACGATGCGCTTATTACAGAAAGGAAATCGTCTATCTGTTATGCCTATTACGGCAGCAGAATGGCAGGCTATTTTAAAGCTTGTGTAGGCTAGTATCCACTTGAAAAATTTATTAAAGAAAAAGATAATTATTCTTTAGCGAATAGCCATTGCACAAGCGATATATTTCACAAAAAATAAGCAATGACGGGGTAAAAAGGATGTCTATCACGGATTGGCCAAAGGCGGAACGTCCACGCGAGAAATTATTAGTCCAAGGAGCTACCGCCCTGTCGGACGCTGAATTATTAGCTGTACTTCTTCGGACCGGCGTTCGCGGAAAAACGGCTTTAGATATCAGTCGTGACCTAATTAACCAGTTTGGCAGCTTACGTCAAATTATGGCTACCAGCTTAGAACAATTTTCAAAAACCCTAGGCTTAGGCTTAACTAAATATGTGCAGTTACAAGCGGCAAAAGAGCTGGCCGTTCGCTGTCTGAGAGAGAATATAAAGCGCGGTAATGCCCTGAAGAACCCTCATGATGTGCAGTGCTATTTAAGCTCAAAACTTCGTTCCTATCCCTATGAGGTTTTTAGCTGTGTATTTCTAGATAACAAGCACCGCTTTATTAGTTTCAAAGAACTATTTTATGGAAGTATCAATGAAGCCAGGGTATATCCGCGAGAACTCATCAGGCAGGTATATCAAACCAAACCAATGCCGCGGCAGTTATCTTGGCTCATAACCATCCTTCAGGAGTGGCTAAGCCTAGTGAAGCTGATAAACGCCTTACTCAAGAGATAAAATCGATTCTGTCAGCCATAGATGTACGTTTGCTAGACCACATCATCATCGGCGATGGACAAACGACTTCGTTTGCCAGCCAAGGCTTACTTTAAACGAGAAAACTGTCATTGCGAGCTGAAAGTGGACGGCGATCCCAAAAAAGCGTGCTGGAAAGATAGAAAATTAAGTGATGGATGACCCAGCCCACTATAGTTCGCCCACCATGACGTTCGAACTATAGTGGGGCAAATCTTTTGACAGCCCTCCTCAATTTTGGTATAAAATCCCCCTCTTTGAATTATCAAGTTTTGACTTAACGCAGAGGCTGACATTTAGCATGGGTCTAGGTAAACAAATCTGGTCTTACGCGAAAAGCCGTCTTTTGGCGTAAGACCAATAAATTTTGGAGCTAATAATATGTCTAGGGTCTGTCAAATAACGGGTAAGAACCCCATGGTGGGACATAATGTATCCCACTCTAATCGAAAAACAAAACGCCGCTTTCTTCCTAACCTACAGACCCATCGTCTTTGGGTATCTTCTGAAAAACGTTTTGTAAAACTAAGAGTCAGTGCGCATGGCTTGCGTATTATTGAAAAAAAAGGCATTGATAAAATCATTTCTGAGTTGCGTAATCGCGGCGAAAAAATTTAAATAATACGGAGTATTTATTATGCGCGACAAAATTAAATTAAAATCAACAGCAAGTGCTTACTATTACACTACAACCAAAAATAAAAAAACAAAACCTGAAAAGTTGAAGTTTAAGAAATACGATCCCTTCACACGCAAACATGAACTTTTTGAAGAAAGTAAAATTAAATAACACCTAGGCCTTTGACTCTAAAAGGCCTTTTCAACCCATCCTACCCTTTATAAGTTAAAGACACTCACTCATTCCGTTCAGGGCGCATCAATGGGAATAAAATAACATCACGAATAGAAAGCGTATCGGTAAATAGCATCGCTAAACGATCAATACCAATTCCCTCACCTGCCGTAGGAGGTAAACCATACTCTAAAGCAGTGATATAATCTTCGTCATAGGCCATTGCTTCATGGTCGCCCTGCGCTTTAGCTTTGGCTTGATCTTTAAAACGATTGGCTTGATCTTCAGGATCATTTAACTCAGAGAAGCCATTCGCTAATTCACGCCCACCAATATACAATTCAAATCGGTCAGCAATATCAGGGTTTTTATCATTTCGTCGCGCTAAAGGTGAAACTGCAATCGGATACTCAGTAATAAAAGTCGGTTCTTGCAACTTTTGTTCTACCGTTTCTTCAAAAATAACAAATTGTAAGTTTCCAATACTATCACTTAGTGGAATTTTCAATACTTCAGCAATTTTCTGCAACGATTTTAGCGCTGTTAAATTGTTGCGCGTCCATTGTGGATTAAATTCAAGAATAGAATCCAATACACTTAAGCGTCGAAATGGCTTAGATAAATCATACGTTTTACCTTGATAACTTAATTGCGCCGTACCTAAGATATTTTCAGCTAATTCCCGCAACATACGTTCGGTTAAATCCATCAGATCATGATAATCCGCATAAGCCTGATAGAACTCTAACATCGTAAATTCTGGATTATGGCGCGTGGAAAGCCCTTCATTACGAAAATTACGATTAATTTCATAAACTTTTTCAATTCCGCCCACCACTAAACGTTTCAGATGCAACTCAGGCGCCACACGTAGAAATAATTCCATATCTAATGCATTGTGGTGCGTTGCAAAGGGACGTGCTAAAGCGCCTCCCGGCAATAAATGCATCATCGGTGTTTCAACTTCGACATAACCTTCTTTATTTAAAAACTGCCGAATACCATTAATTAATTGTGAGCGAATCTGGAATGTTGTTCGTGTTTTTTCATTACTAATAAGGTCCAAATAACGTTGTCGATATCGCTGTTCTTTATCGGAATCAGAAAGTCCATGAAATTTATCGGGTAAAGGTCTTAGTGACTTAGAAAGTAATGACGCCTTATCAACTTTTACTGATAATTGATTTGTCTTGGTGCGAAATAAAATGCCTTCGACACCTATGATGTCACCAAGGTCCCAGTCTTCAACGGCATCATACTGTTCAGCCAAATTATTCTTATGTAAGTATAGTTGGATCTTTCCTGACATATCTTGGATGTCAATAAAGGTACTTTTACCCATATTACGCTTTAGCATAATTCTTCCAGCCAAGCTGACGCGTTTATTTTTTTTGCTTAGCGCCTCACTATCGTCCAACTCATACGCCTTGAGTAGTTCGCTCGCTAAACTATCACGCCTAAAAGCATTAGGATAAGCATTAGCTTCTTTACGCAATTTAGCCAGTTTTAATCGACGTTGCTCAAACAAATCATCGCTACGAGGATTTGTTACACTTTCTTTTGTCATTTTCTATCTTCCAAACAAACTATATTTTTTGAATTAAACTTTTATACGCATGTATTCTTCTGTGAAGCTACAAGCCGGCTTTTAAGCTGGCTATTAAAAATGGATTGATATTTCCATTTAAAACAGATTGCGTATTGCCTGTTTCGACGCCGGTCCGCAGATCCTTAATACGTGCATCATCAAGTACATAGCTACGTATTTGACTGCCCCAACCGATAGCGCTTTTAAGTGATTCTTGAGACTGTTTTTCTTCCGCTCTTTTCCGCTGTTCAAGTTCGTATAATTTAGCACGTAATTGTTTCATCGCTTGATCACGATTTTTATGCTGCGAACGATCGCTTTGCGACTGCGCCACAATACCTGTTGGAATATGTGTGATACGCACGGCAGAATCAGTACGATTCACATGCTGTCCACCCGCACCGCTGGCCCGATAAGTATCAATACGTAAATCAGCCGGATTGATTTGGATATCAATCGACTCATCCACTTCAGGAGAAACAAAAACGGCAGCAAAAGAAGTATGACGTCGTTTATTGGCATCAAAGGGTGAAAGACGGACTAAGCGATGTACACCCGTCTCAGTTCTTAACCAACCGTAGGCGTACTCTCCTTCAATCTTAACTGTCGCACTTTTTATTCCTGCTACTTCACCAGCCGACACTTCCATCAGTTCGACTTTAAATTTATTTTGTTCTCCCCAACGTAGATACATACGCAATAGCATCTCAGCCCAATCCTGCGCTTCTGTACCCCCTGAACCCGACTGTATTTCTAAATAGACCGAATGGCTATCTAAAGCACGCGGAAACATCCGTCTAAATTCTAATTTTTCCAGTCGTAATTCTACTTCTTGTAAATCGTGGTCAATGGCAGAAAAAAGATCCTCGGCTTGCTCGGTAATAGCTAAATCCAGTAAATCAGTGGCATCAATTAAGGCCCGCTCGATAACTTGAAAAGTATCTACAAGTTGGTGTAATTGCGCGCGTTCCTTACCTAAGGTTTGTGCTTTTTCCTGATCATCCCAAACAGCAGGATTCTGTAATTCCTGCTCTAACTCTTGCAGTTGCTCCAACTTACTCGGGTAGTCAAAGGTACCTCCGTAGCTCGGTACTTCGAGTTTCTAATTCTTTTATTTTTTGAATAAAGGGTGCTGTTTCAAACATAACTTTATCTGTTTGTTAATGAAACTTATTTAGAAGAGTAATTAGAACGCTTATAGCGCTTGCAGCAATAGTAATCATGCTGCCAAGCTTAATGATTAAATCTTTTCTATTAAGTTCTATATCACGTTTTAAATCCACCCCAAGCGTTTCTATGTCTTTTTTTAAAGAACGTATATCACTTTTTGTGGCTAAATTATTTTCAATCGTCCTTGAGTACTTCAGCTTGTACTTCCGCTGCTTTTTCAGTGACACCGGCTTCTCTTAACTTTTTAACATATTGAAGCGTGCCAAATATATGGACCCCAGCCATACTTAATCTTATCTAATTTAAATTATTATTTTTAACTCAACTTTTTCTGTGTAGAAAACCCTGCCAAATTCGCCGCAAATTTTCGTAGCGCAATAATTCCTGTGGCTTCGGCTTGCTTACACCACTCCTGCAAAGCCTCTACTAATTCACGCTGTGTCGCTGTCGTGCGTTCCCAAATAGACTGCAACTTAAGCCGATACTGATAAACCAACGCGAGCATATGATGTTTATCGATGACATCCGCCAACTGCCGCTTACCTTCTTCATTGAGTAAAGATTCCGTACGGATAAGCGATACTTTAGCACGCTTCAATAATGCTTTACTGAAAGTGGTGTTTGCCTTCTCTGTTTCTTCTTGCCAAACCGGCAATAGCACCTCTTTACTATAGCGCGCCATGACTTGAAAACGATTGGTAATAATAGCCGTCAGCGTATCAATATCGGCGTGTAATTTACCGGGTGTTTCGGCTAGTTTAGGCGGTACCCGCTTGATCTTAGCCAGTTTTAAAAACTGAAGTAAACGGATGTAATGCCAGCCCAAATCAAACTCCCAGCGCTTAACAGAAAATTTAGCTGAGGTTGGATAGGTATGATGATTATTATGCAATTCTTCACCGCCAATGAAGGCACCGAAGGGAATGATATTACGCGCCGCATCAGGACACTCAAAATTACGATAACCCCAATAATGACCTATACCATTGACCACACCGGCGGCAAACAGCGGAATCCATAACATCTGCAAAGCCCAAATGGTAACACCCGGTATACCAAACAACACCACGTCGATAATGAACATCAATACAATACCGGCAACACTATGTTTGCTATAAAGATGGCGCTCAATCCAATCGTCTGGCGTGCCTTGACCATAGCGTTCCATCGTATCCGCATTTTTTGCTTCTTCACGATAAAGTTCAGCCCCTTCAAAAAATACTTTTTTTATCCCTTTTATTTGTGGGCTGTGTGGATCATCCTCTGTTTCACACTTAGCATGATGCTTACGGTGAATAGAGACCCATTCTTTGGTTTCCATACCGGTGGTTAACCACAGCCAAAAACGAAAGAAATGGCTAATAATCGGATGAAGATCCAATGAACGATGGGCCTGCGAGCGATGTAAATACACCGTCACTGCAACAATCGTGATGTGCGTTAGGACTAATAAAGCAATGACATAGCCCCAAAATGATAAATTTAATAAACCGAATAACATACGGCAACCTCATTATATTTATGTTGAATAATGCCAATTATTAATATTTCTAGCATTTCTCTTCTTTTAAAAATAATTCTAATCTTCTTTATATTCTATTAACTTAACAACCTTCTTAACACCTGCCGATTTTCTGGCAATAGTAACGGCCAAATCCGCTTGTTTCTGAGTAGCGACGCCAAGGATAAAGACCACCCCATTCTCAGTCACTATCTTAAAATGATTAGATTTTAGTTCTCTATTAGCAAACATCTTTGTTCTCACTGTCGACGTGATCCCCACATCTTTAGCACGCCTAAACGCTGACGTGGGAATGCCTAAAGTAATTTCATTAAATACGCGACTAACACCCGGCGTTTGTTTAGCATATTGTTCTGCTCTAGCCCGCAATTCTTCATCATAGGCTTGGCCGGTTAATAATACGACCTTGTTATAACTGACCGCTGAAACATGCGCTTCTGATGCTAAAACAGCATCATTGGCCAGTTTTCTATTCACTTTAAAATTAATCTGCTCGTCATCTTTAATCGTACCAAAAGAGCGTGGATCGGTTATCAGCCCCCCGGTTGTCGCGCCCCCCGCGACAAAGGCACCCGCTAGACAGCCTTGTAAGGCCAGCGTTAAGGCCAAGATAAAAAAAATTTTTTTCATGCCAATTTTCTAACCTCTAATCCTGAATAATTCTCTAATAAACCGGATGGTTAATCGTCAAAAATGCCGCTCTGGTTAGCCATATCAACTGACTGGGAAACAAGCCCAGAACGAGTAGTAGTATAGCATTAATGCTAAGCGCAAGGTAGGCATCTCGTGTGATATGTAAAGGGGGAAGAGTGGACTCAGGCTCCTCAAAATACATGACTTTTACCACGTTTAGATAGTAGTAAGACCCAATAATGGCAAAAATAAGGGCTAATGTGGCTAACCCTATCTGATGGACCGCAATCAAGGCTTGTAGGATACCCATCTTAGCGAAAAAGCCTGCCGTAGGAGGGATACCCGCCATAGAAAACATAATAATTAGCATCAAGAAGGCTAACCAAGGGCTACGGGCATTAAGCCCCTGTAAATCTTTGATATCCTCGACTTCGTAACCCGCTTGACTGACCACAATCAGCACACCAAATGCAGCCAAGGCCATCAGTGCATACATAAAAACGTAAAAGAGACTCATGGCATAACCAAACGCCGTGCCTGCCACTAAGCCTAGTAGGGTATATCCGATATGGGCGATAGCGGAATAGGCTAACATACGTTTCAAATTGGTTTGCACAATGGCCACCAAATTACCCAAGCTAAAAGAAGCCAAGGCAATAATGGCTAATAACGGCTGCCACTGGTCATGAAGACTAGGCAGTGCATCAATAAGAAGCCGTATGGCCATCGCCAGCCCAGCCACTTTAGGCGCGGCGCCAATAAATAAAGTGACTGCCGTCGGCGCCCCTTGATAGACATCAGGTACCCATAATTGGAAAGGGACGGCACCCAATTTGAAAGCAATACCGGCAACAATAAAAATAAGGCCTATCGATAAAATAAGCGGCGACTGCCCACCCTGAAGTAACGCTTGTTGAATAGCTGGAATCGCTAAGGCGTGCGTAGAACCATAGAGTAAAGAAAGACCGTATAAAAATAAACCGGAAGCTAAAGCCCCTAAAATAAAGTATTTCATTGCCGCTTCAGCACTGTTACCACATCCGCGTTGCAACGCAACAAGGGCATAAAGTGGAAACGATAACAGTTCTAATCCGAGATAAAGGGATAGCAAGCTATTGGCTGAAGCTAATATCAGCATGCCAAGAATAGAAAACAAACCGAGTAAATAGAATTCACCTGAATTGATAGGCTTTTGCTTAATGAAATCTCGCGCATAGACAAACGCAAATACGCTGACAATCAACACACTAAGTTTAATCACACAAGCAATCGGATCCCAAACGTAATGCTGATTAAAGATAACTTGCGCGGGTATGGCATGAACATGAAAAACCAAACAGAAGGTGATAACTAAGCTGAGTTGCGACGCCACATAGGTGACTATTGCTTGCTTTTGTTTAACAAAAAGTTCAAGTAATAGAACGATACAAATCATTCCTAATAGACTTATTTCAGGAAGCGCCGGAAATTTGAAGAGTTGGGCTAGCATAATCATAGTTTAGTTTGCAGACTCCAATGCAAAATGGAATCTATAGAAGCATGCATCAGAGTTAATAGCGGCGCAGGATAGACGCCAATAAAAATAATGGCCACTGCCAATAAAATAAAAACAAGTTTTTCAAAGCCATGAATATCATCACTACTGGCAATTAAAGGATTACTGACTTCACCAAAGAATATGCGTTTATACAGATATAACGTATAAGCCGCACTGAGAATCAGCGTGCTGGCTGCTACTACGGTAATCCAAAAACTGGCTTGCATCGCACTCATCAGAATCATAAATTCGCCGACAAAACCCGAAGTACCAGGTAGGCCCACATTAGACATCGCAAACAACATAAAAAAAGCGGCTAATACCGGCATTTGCAAAGCCAAACCACCATAATCTTTGATAAGACGACTACGGAAACGGTACGCTAACATGCCTACCGCTAAAAACATCGCGCCGGAGCTAAAGGCATGTGAAATCATTTGCACCATGGCACCTTCTAAACTCATATATGCCATTAAGATGTTATGACTATGCTTTACAATCGCAAACAACATAAAACAGCCCAAGACCACAAAACCCATATGAGCAATGGAGGAATAAGCAATCAATCGTTTCATATCAATTTGAGCCAAGGCGACAATGCCAATATAAACAATGGCAATCAATGCCAATGCTATCATGAAGCCATCTAAAAGGCGGCTGGCATCAGGAACAATAGGTAAGCTAAAGCGAAGAAAACCATAGCCCCCTAACTTTAACATTAACGCGGCTAAGACCACCGATCCCCCCGCTGGTGCTTCGGTGTGCGCATCTGGCAGCCAGGTATGTAAAGGCCACATTGGAATTTTGACCGCAAAGGCAATCAAAAAAGCAATAAAGATCCAAATCTGCTCTTTCATCGTCAGTTTCAATGGATAGAAACTGGTAATGTAAAAATCATGCGCCGGATTATGCAAACCTAAATAAAGCAAGGCAATCAACATTAATACCGAACCAAAAAAGGTATATAAAAAGAACTTAATCGAAGCATAGGAACGATTGGCGCTACCCCAAACACCAATGCTGAGATACATCGGTATCAACATCGCTTCCCAAAAAACATAAAATAAAATGGAATCCGTCGCCGCAAACGTACCAACCATCATCGCTTGCATGATTAAAAAAGCCGCCATGTATTGCGCCACACGCAATTGAATACTGCGCCAAGCGGCTAAAATAACCAGTAAGGTCGTAAAAACAGTTAAAAAAATCAGTGGTAAAGAAATCCCATCCACGCCTAAGGCATAATTGACATTAAAAGCGGTAATCCACGGCACATTCTCTTGAAATTGCATACTACTTAAGGCGGGATTAAACCCTAAATAAAGCGGTATGCATAAAGCAACACAGAGTAATGACGTGATTAAAGCCACCACGCGCGCACGCGTAGGATAAATATCACCATCGATAGCCACTGCACATATCGCCCCTAGGACAGGGACCCAAATCAGTAAACTCAATAAGTGGGTTTTTAATAAAATTTCCGAATGAGCAATTAACGTTAAATACATGCAATTACAACTAATTTAATTTATACTCTTCGCACTTATAAAGAAAAAACCAATATAAAAATAACGATACCCAATACCATCACCCAACTATATTGATACAAATACCCGGATTGTAAGCGACGCAATACACTGGATAACCAACTAATACGTCGTCCGGAGCCATCAATAATTCGATTATCTAAAATATCGGCATCACCTCTAAAAAATAACTTCGCTAAACGACGCCCGCCATTGGCAAATACAGCCTGATTAAAAGCATCAAAACCATATTTCTCCACTAAAATTTGATAAAACCAAGAAAAACGTTTTTGCACCCAAGTGGGTAACATTGGAAAGCGACTGTAACACAACCATGCCGCCACAATCCCTATTAAAGAAAAAATCAAAGGTAAATGAGAAAACCACATCGCTGTTAACGATGAATCATCTAATGTATGTTTTGTATGTTGTGTTGAAACAAGCACTGAGCTTAAAAAACCCTTTACCCCTAAGAATGGGCCTACTAAAAAATAGCCTGCGACTAAAGAAGGAATAGCTAATGCGATGAGTGAAATTTTAACCACGTTAGGGGATTCGTGGGGGGCATTTTTTACATTAAAGCGCGGCGATGTATGGAACACTAAGAAAAAAGCCCGAAAAATATAAAAAGCAGTAACAAAAGCACCGATTAACACACAATAATGGGCATAGCCTGCCGCCGGTAAATGGGATACATGCACCGCTTCGATAATCGCATCTTTCGAATAAAATCCTGAAAAAGGAGGAATAGCCGCTAAAGCCAAGGCGCCAATTAAAAAAGTAACATACGTTACCGGCAAGCATTTCCTTAAGCCACCCATTTTTCGCATATCTTGCTCATGATGCAACGCAAGAATGACAGAACCAGCCGCTAAAAATAATAAAGCTTTAAAGAAAGCATGGGTAACCAAATGAAAAATACCTGCCGCATACGCCGATGCCCCTAGCGCCACCATCATGTAACCCAGCTGTGAAAGTGTAGAGTAGGCAATAACACGCTTGATATCATTTTGCACGATAGCCACCAAACCCATAAACAAAGCGGTGGATCCCCCTAATACTAAAATCACATTAAGCACCGTGGGCGAATAGATGTATAAAGGCGAAAGCCTAGCCACTAAATAAACGCCGGCGGTCACCATCGTCGCCGCATGGATTAAAGCAGAAATTGGGGTTGGACCTTCCATCGACTCTGGCAACCAAATATGCAAAGGCATTTGCGCCGATTTACCCATTGCGCCTATAAATAATAAGAAACAAATTAATGTAATAACCGAACACGAGGTGCCGGGGAAAATACTCAAGGTCGCCTGTGTTAACTGTGGCGCCTGCTGAAAGACATGTAGATAATCTAAACTACCAAAATAGGTAAATAACAAAGCGATGCCAAGTAAAAAACCAAAATCACCGACGCGATTGACAATAAACGCCTTTAAACTTCCGGCAATAGCCGATTCACGTTTAAACCAAAAACCAATTAACAAATAAGAAACCAAACCTACCGCTTCCCAACCAAAATAAAGTTGGAGAAAGTTATTGGCACTCACCAGCATTAACATGGCAAAGGTAAAGGCCGACATATAGCTAAAAAACCGCTTATAGCCGGGGTCGCCGGCCATATACGCGATACTATAAATATGCACGATCAAAGAAACAAACGTGACGATCAGAAACATAACGACCGTTAAAGGGTCGACTAAAAAACCGATATTAAATCGAAATCGTCCGCTTAAATCCCAAAGATAGAGATTGGCATCGTAAGGCGCTCTATGAAGGAAAAAAAACTGGTAAGCAAAATAAAGCGATAAAAGAAAGGCAATGGCGACACCCAGAATAGTCACAGTATGCGCTAGCCGATGGCTCACTGCTTTTCCACCTAAGCCCGCTATTAAAGCACCCAGCAACGGTGCTAAAACCAAACCGACATTGACTAGCTGATAATTCATCTTTCGTTAACCCTGTAAATGATTTATGGCATCCACTTCAATACTCTGCCGGGTACGAAATAACACAATGACAATGGCTAAGCCAATCGCTGCCTCTACCGCCGCCACCGCTAAAATAAAAAACACAAAGATCTGCCCTGCTAAATCATTAAAATAATGTGAAAAAGCAATAAAATTCATGTTCACGGCAAGTAATAATAACTCAACACACATTAATAAAATAAGGATATTTTTTCGATTAATCACCAGCCCCAATAAACCCAGGCAAAACAAGATAGCAGCCAGTATTAAATAGTAGTTCAGTGGAATCATATTTTTTTTTGGGGCTCCATTTTTATCAGACGCAGCCTATCGCTTCTTTTTACCTTGAATTGTTTCTCCGCAGGGATTGCTTTATTAAAGCGTTTTTTACGCACACTTAATGCGATGGTAGACACAATCGCCAACAATAATAGAACACCAACAATTTCAAAGGGATAGGCATACTGCGTGTAAAGAATATCACCAAACGCTTGCGTATTACTTGCATTAACCGCTGGCGAATTTAAACCTAACGGCGCTGAACTAGGAAATAAGGCATAAATCAATATACCTAATAAAACAGCAACACTAATCACCGCATAAGGAAGATAAGACACAAAACCACGCTGTTTTTCAGTCATATCGATATTGATGGTCATGATGACAAAGATAAATAAGGTCATCACCGCACCAACGTAGACCAAGATTAAGACCAAACCCAGAAATTCGGCTTCTAACAAAATCCATAATGCGGCCGCAGCAAAAAAAACCAATACTAAAAATAATGCCGATCGAATCGGATTACGCGCAATCACCGTCATCAACGCCGCGGTAATTAATACTACAGCAAATAAAAAAAACGCACATTGTTGAATCGGAATTATCATAACGGCCCCGTCATGGCGAGCTCACGAGAGTGAGTGTGGCCATCTAGTTTTTTTCCAACTTTCACAACTTCATAAGGTTTCTGGATTGCCACGCGCTTCGCGATCGCAATGACGAAAATCAACGATATGGCGCATCTTCACTCCTTTCTTCTGCTATCCTTTTCTCATAATGATCGCCAATCGCTAATAACTTTTCTTTGGCCATAATCTGCTCGCCACGATTTTCAAAATGGTAATGTGGAATATTGGTTTCTACAATCGCATCAACCGGACACGACTCTTCACAAAACCCACAATAAATACATTTAAATAAATCAATTTCATACAGTGTCGTACGTCGTGATCCATCATCACGTGGCTGCGCTTCAATGGTAATCGCTAATGCCGGACAAACGGCCTCACAAAGCTTACAAGCGATACAACGCTCTTCGCCATTCGGATAACGGCGTAAGGCATGCAAGCCACGAAACCTCACCGAACGTGGCGTTTCTTCTTCAGGGAATTGAATAGTCACTTTTTTCTTAAAAAAGTGACTGCCGGTAACACCTAAGCCCTTAAAAAGTTCCCACAGCGTGTACGTTTTAAAGCATTGTAAAATTTTTTTTAATAAGTTCATCAGCTAAACCACGGCGCTAATTTAAAGTGTACCGCTAACGCTACCACGGCTATCCAAAGCAAGGTGACAGGAATCAACACCTTCCAACCTAAACGCATCAATTGATCATACCGATAACGCGGAAAGGTGGCACGCGACCAAATAAACAGCCATAAAAAACAGGCCATTTTTAAAAATAACCAGATGATACCAGGAACCCAAAAAAATGCCTTATCTAAAACAGGAATTCCTTGCAAAGGAGATAACCAACCGCCTAAAAAAAGTAACGACGCAATTGCTGCAATTAAAATCATGTTCATGTATTCGGCGAGAAAAAACAAAGCAAATGCTACACCCGAATACTCGACATGAAAGCCGGCAACAATCTCCGATTCACCTTCAGCTAAATCAAATGGCGCACGATTCGTCTCCGCGATACCGGAAATCCAATAGGTAAAAAATAAAGGTAACAACGGCAACCAATACCAATGCCACAAACCACCGCTTTGTTTGCTGACAATATCGTGTAAATTCATACTGCCAGCCGCTAATAACACACCGACAAAGGTAAAACCCATCGCAATTTCATAAGAAATCGTCTGGGCCGCTGCACGTAACGAACCTAATAACGCATATTTCGAATTAGTCGCCCAACCGGCAATCAAAATACCGTAGACACCTAAGGAGGTAATCGCAAACAGATAAAGCACACCGGCATTAATTTGCGTTAACGCTAAACCTTCACTAAAAGGGATCACCGCCCAAGCGGCTAAGGCAGGAGCAATTGTCACTATCGGCGCTAAAACAAATAAATAGCGATTAGAAGCAGAAGGAACAATAATTTCCTTAGCGATTAACTTCACCACATCGGCGATCGGCTGCAGAAAACCCATCGGTCCCACGCGATTAGGCCCGATACGCGTTTGCATATAACCAATCCCTTTGCGCTCAATAAACGTTAAATAAGCGACGGTCACTAATAAAGGGATGGTAATAACAATGATTTTGACAATGATCCAAATTAATAACAGTAAATCATTCAGCATGGATTTCAATCGCTCCAAATGATTCACCTAAGGTCTCTGTGGCATGACAACCGGCGGGAATTGCTACACATGCATTCGGCACACGCTCATCAATCAACACCGGTAAACGTGCACTTCCCTGCCCTTGTTTAACGTGTACCATCTGATTCTCTGTCAGCTGTAATGAAGCGGCTAGGCGTGAATTCATCGCCACACCTATTCTGTCGTTACTGGCCGCTCCTTGCAAGGCACGTGAGCGACGCACTACATTATCTACCCAATACAATGGCCATTCGGTTATTCGCCTAATTGCTGCAGTTTCCAATTTGACTAAATCCGGTAAAGACGATGTCATTGTGCTGACTTTGTTTTTCTCAAGGGCGGGAAACAGTTCATCACGGATAAAATCATGTGTCGCACAATTAAAATCGGCTAATTTAAAGCAACGACCTAAGGTTTGTAAAATTTCCCAACCCGGTTTGGCTTGACCTAAAGGCGGAATAGCCGGCGTAAAATCTTGCCATTCGCCAGCCAAATTAACAAAGCTACCTGCTGTTTCGGCAAAACTTGCCATCGGTAAGATCACATGTGCCAGCTCCGATAGCGCTTTGGATTTGAAAGGCGATAACGCAACGACCCAATCCACTTGCCTTAACGCGTGCGTTGCTTGATTGGGGTTTGCGCAATCTAAAGGGGGTTCAACATTCACTAACAGATAAGCTTTTAAAACACGATGAAACATCTCATGCGCTGCTAAGCCTGGCTCAGAAATGGGTATACCACCGGCTAATCGATGAGGAATGGCACCAGCCAAATAAGCGCCGGCACTGTTAGCCCCTTCCGTCATATACACACAACGTGCGCCACTCTTTTCGCCAATCCAGTGACAAAGCTGTCTAATCGCTACGGCCTGTGGATGATTATGCGCCAACGCCCCCAACAGAATCACAGATTTTTTGTTTTTAAGCTGTTCTGCCAATTTCGCCTGTTGTTGACTGATTTGAATATCAGTCCACGATGCAGGAAATACATTTTCAGTTTGATTTAAACTTTTCGCTATACCCGCCAAAGCAAAGAGTAACTCATCCGGTGTGGTAATAATTTTTTCATCTTGCTGAAAAGGAAACTCAATATCCAAACAGTGAATACTCGCAATTTTAGCACCCGCTAATTGTGCTTTACGACAACGGTTTGACGCTAAGGGTTGTTCGCGTCGGATATTCGATCCGACCAACAGAATAAATTCTTGCTGTTCTAGTTCAGACAGCGAGATGCCTGGCAGATAAAGTGCCGCATTGGTTTGATCGGAATTATCAGTTTGGTGCAGACGATGGTCAATATGCGGACTGCCTAAACTACGAAAAAATTTTTGTAAAAGATAGAGTTCTTCCGTCGTACTGCTAGGCGATGCTAAGGCGCCCAACGCTTGCGCACCCTCTTTTTGTAACACCTGTTGAAAGCCATGTACGACTTTTTCTAATGCGGTTTCCCAATCCACAATAAACCATTGGCCATTTTCTTTGATATGCGGTTTCGTCAGCCGATCATCGCTATGAATCGCCAAATAACTATAACGATCCCTATCCGACAACCAGGTTTCATTAATACGTTCATTTTCACGTGGTACCACCCGCATCACTTGTCCACGCCGCGTATGCAGATAAATATTCGAACCTAAGCAGTCGTGTGGTGCAATAGAAGCAGACTGTTGTAATTCCCAGGCCCGCGCACTAAAACGAAAAGGTTTTGAAGTCAGCGCACCGACCGGACAAAGATCAATAATATTGCCGGAAAGTTCGGATTCTAAACTATGTTCGATATACGTACTAATCTGTAGATTCTCACCACGATTTAGCGTACCTAACTCCTTCACACCCGCCACTTCCTGGCCAAAACGTACACAACGTGTACATTGAATACAGCGAGTCATCTCGGTTGAAATCAAAGGCCCTAAGTTGTCATCTTTGACCGAACGTTTTCCTTCGGTAAAACGCGAAATCGATTGACCATAACCTAAAGAAAGATCTTGTAACTCGCATTCACCACCTTGATCACAGATAGGACAATCTAGCGGATGATTGATTAACAAAAACTCCATCACCGCGCGCTGTGCATCTTTAGCTTTAACAGACGTGGTGAAAACTTTCATACCGGCCGTCACCGGTGTTGCACAAGCCGGCAACGGTTTACCGGATTTTTCAACTTCAACCAAGCACATACGACAGTTAGCCGCAATAGAAAGCTTTTTATGATAGCAAAAGCGCGGAATATAAATACCGACTTGATCCGCCGCTTCAATGATCGTGGTATTTTCCGCAACGTGTAGTGGGCGACCATCTATTTCTATATCTATCATACTGACCACCCCCACGAACCATTAGCCATAGCACCGGGGTGCGGGTGACAACAGAATGTGCTTTTTTTGTGTGGCGAAAGCCCAACAAAAAAAGCACATTCTGTTGTCACCCGCACCAACCATCTAAACATGACAAAACTAACATTCATGCGCATCACCTACTGGACATCGCTTATGTTCAATGTGCTCAATAAAATCATTTCTAAAATGCTTAATAAAACTCTGTACCGGCATTGCCGCTGCATCGCCTAAAGCACAAATGGTATGGCCCATAATTTTACCCGCCACACTATTTAGTAGATCCAAATCTTGCAAACGACCTTCGCCGTGTTCAATACGATGTAATACGCGCCACATCCACCCAGTTCCTTCCCTACAAGGGGTACATTGGCCACAGGATTCTTCTTTATAAAAATGAGCAATACGCGCCAAAATTTTGACCATACAAGTGGTTTCATCCATCACGATTACCGCACCTGATCCCAACATCGAACCCGCTTTACTGATTGAGTCATAATCCATATCGGTATTTAGCATCACTTCGGCAGGAAGCACTGGCATAGAAGAACCACCCGGAATAACCGCTTTGAGCTGGCGGCCATTTTTAACACCACCGGCTAAAGCTAATAATTCAGTAAAAGGCATGCCTAAAGGCACTTCGTAATTACCGGGTTTATTCACATGCCCGCTCACACTAAACAGTTTACAGCCCCCGTTATTCGGTTTACCTAATTCCAAAAACCACTGTCCACCTTGTTGTAATATGACCGGAACAGAAGCGAGAGTTTCAGTATTATTAATCGTCGTCGGCCGACCATATAAACCATAATTCGCTGGAAAAGGCGGTTTGAAACGCGGAAATCCTTTTTTTCCTTCTAAGGATTCCATTAGCGCCGTTTCTTCGCCACAGATATACGCACCGGCACCGAGATGATTATAGAGTTGGAAATCAAAACCTGAATCTAAAATATTTTTACCTAAAAAACCGGCGTCCTGTGCTTCTTGTAACGCCGCTTCACAACGATCAAAAGGCTCATGGTATTCGCCACGAATATAATTGTAACCGACTGTCGCACCCATCACATAACCGGCAATGATCATCCCTTCAATCAGTTGATGGGGGTTATAACGTAATATATCTCTATCTTTACACGTACCCGGCTCACCTTCATCCGAATTACATAGCACATATTTTTGCCCCGGCGCGGAGCGTGAAATAAAACTCCATTTCAAACCCGTTGGAAACCCAGCGCCGCCGCGACCCCGTAAACAAGACGTCTTTAATTCGGCAATAATCTGTTCCGGCGGTGTTTTCTCACGCAATATCTTTTCCAGAACCTGATAACCACCGACTTGGCGATAACTGGCGAGAGCCCACGGTTGCGCGAGATGTAAGGTACGAAAACAAATGTCATTGGCCATCTAAGTTATCCAAGATTTCATCGATTTTTTTTGCTGTTAAATCTTCGTAATAACGTTGTCCGATATGAATAACCGGTGCATTTGCACAGGCACCTAAACATTCCACTTCCTTTAAAGTAAATTGTCCATCGGCTGTCGTTTCGCCAAAATTAATCTGTAAGCGATCCTTTAAATGTTTAACGATTTTATCGCAACCGTTAAGCATACAAGATACGTTAGTGCAAACACCAATTTTATGCTTACCTACCGGTTTAAGCTCATAAAGTGAATAAAAAGTGGCTACTTCGTAAGCGGTAACCCGCGACATATTTAAATAATCGGCGACTGCATCAATCAATTCACGCGATAAATAACCTTGATTCGCATCCTGCGCTAAGGTGAACGCCGGCAACACCGCCGACTGCCGTCGTTCTAAGGGATATTTGCTGGCCCATTTTTCAATCTCCGCTTTGAGTTCGGAAGATAGGCATTCTAGGCATTCATTGTTGGTCGTTTGCTTCATCGATCGATTTCACCAAAGACTATATCTAGACTCGAAAGTATCGCGACTAAGTCGGCTATCATATGTCCTGAAACTAATTCATTCAAGGCAGCCAGATGTGGAAAACCAGCCGCACGTATTTTGACACGATAAGGTTTATTCGCACCATCCGATACCATATAAACACCAAACTCGCCTTTCGGATGTTCAATCGCTGCATAAGCTTCACCCGGTGGCACACAATAACCTTCACTAAATAATTTAAAATGATGAATTAATGACTCCATGTCACCTTTCATGTCCACGCGCTTCGGCGGCACAATCTTATGATTATCAATCATCACCGGTCCAGGATGCTCGCGTAACCAATCAATACATTGTTTAATCAAACGTGTAGATTGGCGCATCTCTTCGACACGAACCAAATAACGATCGTAGCAATCACCGTTACTGCCAATAGGGATATCAAAATCCAATTCATCATACACTTCATACGGCTGTTTTTTACGTAAATCCCAAGCAACCCCCGAGCCACGTAAGATAGGACCAGTACAACCTAATTGCAGCGCTCGTTCTGGCGATAATACACCAATACCCACCGTACGCTGTTTCCAAATGCGATTGTCCGTTAATAAGGTTTCATAATCATCGATTAACTTAGGAAAACGTGCAGTAAAATCGGCAATAAAATCTAATAAACTTCCTTCACGATTAGCATTCATCGCGCGAGTTTCTTTTTCATTATGCCATTGTGATGGTTTATATTGTGGCATTTTATTCGGTAAGTCGCGGTAAACACCACCCGGCCGATAATAAGTCGCGTGCATACGCGAACCCGAAACCGCTTCATAACAATCAATTAAATCTTCACGCTCGCGAAAACAATATAAAAAAACTGTCATAGCACCGATATCGAGCGCGTGTGCTCCTAACCATAGCAGATGATTAAGCAGCCGAGTGATTTCATCAAACATCACCCGTATATATTGTGCTCGCTTTGGCGGTGTCACACCCAACATTTTTTCAATCGCTAACACATAGGCATGTTCATTACACATCATCGAAACATAATCTAAGCGATCCATATAACCAATACTTTGATTATAAGGCTTCGATTCGGCTAATTTTTCGGTAGCACGATGTAATAAACCAATGTGCGGATCGGCCGATTGGATTACTTCGCCATCCAATTCCAAGATCAAACGCAAAACACCATGGGCGGCGGGATGCTGCGGACCAAAATTTAGGGTGTAATTACGAATCTCAGGCATTATGGCTTCTCAGGCAAAACAGGAGGTAATTCGTTCGGTGTTTTACGGATCGTTTTTGGAACCAAGGTACGTGACGGAATACTGACCGGCTGATAGATAACACGTCCTTCATCGGCATCATAACGAACTTCTACATGACCACTCAATGGAAAATCTTTACGAAATGGATGACCGACAAAACCGTAGTCGGTTAACAAACGGCGTAAATCAGGATGTCCGTCAAAAAACACACCGTACAAATCAAACGCTTCACGCTCATACCAATTTGCCGCCGGCCAAATATCATTCACCGAAGGCACCATAGGTGGTTCCCTTCGCGCAAAAACACGCAAACGTAAACGATGGTCATGCGTGATCGACAACAGATGGTAAACCACTGCAAAACGCGGTTTATCCCAAGCAATAAGCTGATCTTGACGACTACCATCCACGCCACGTTCAAAACCGGTCAAAGTAGAACGCTCGGTAGTCCATTCGCTGATACCATAGTCTTTATAATCGACGACACAGATATCCAATAAACATTCAAATTTAAAGTCTGCTTCATCCCTCAATGCTAAACAAACCTCAACACATTTCTCACGAGGAATTTCCCAGCTTATTTCAGCTAAAGATACCGTTATGTCCTGAGCTAATTCAGGAAAACGATGGCTAAGCGCTTTTACAAGGTCGTGAGTTTCCATTAGCTACGCTCAATAAAACGTGTTTTTTTAATCTTATTTTGCAGTTGGATAACACCATAGACTAAAGCTTCGGCTGTCGGCGGACAACCGGGTACATAGACATCAACCGGAACAATCCGATCACAGCCACGCACTACCGAATAAGAATAATGGTAATATCCTCCGCCATTGGCACAAGAGCCCATCGAAATCACCCAACGCGGCTCTGCCATTTGATCGTAGACTTTACGCAATGCCGGCGCCATTTTATTGCATAGCGTTCCAGCAACAATCATCACATCCGATTGACGGGGACTTGGTCTAAATACCACGCCAAAACGATCCAAATCATAACGCGCCGCCGCTGAATGCATCATTTCCACGGCACAACACGCCAAACCAAATGACATTGGCCATAAAGAACCACTGCGTGCCCAAGCGAGCAGTTTATCCAGTGACGTAGTGACAAAACCTTGTTGTTGTAATAAGGGTTCTATTCCCATTCTAAGGCACCTTTTTTCCACTCATAAATAAAACCAACTAATAAGAGTCCGATAAAAATTCCCATCGCCAATAAACCTGGTGTACCAATACGTCTTAAGGAAACAGCCCAAGGGAATAAAAAAGCGGTTTCGAGATCAAAAATAATAAATAAAATAGCGACGAGATAATAGCGTATATCGAAAGGTAAACGGGCATCGCTCACACCCGGAAATCCACATTCATAAGGAGACAACTTGGCTGCATCGGGCCGATTAGGTGAGGAAAACCGACCAATCGTTATTGCTGCCACACCAATAAACAGGCCAAAAGCAATAAAGACAAGAATGGGAAAGTAATGCTGCAACATGGTTTTTTAGCAACCCAATTTAGTTTGCCGGCTAGTATACCGCTTTCATCAGCGAAAATTCTATAGTTATCGTTAACTATTTCATCAGAATTAGAACCACTCTACAATATAAAAGGTTTAAATTCACCTGTTTAACTTTATCATAGAAAGTGCGATCAAGTTGGCCGGATCTAGACTAGCTATACATAAATACATCTGCTTTCCTTGCTTGGCTAAAGAAGCTGCCTGAAATTTACCTGATACGCTCACTTGGCTTCCTGCTTGGAATGACAGCTTAGACCACTGATTGTTCAATACATCATATTGATAATAATCTGATTTTAATTTAGTGTTTTCTTTATGCGACAAACTAAAAAAATAAACAAAAAAATCTAACTGGCAACTTAAAATTGTGCTATCTAACGTAAATTGTTTAAAGTCTAAGTTGGCAGTAGGAAAAGGTAAATCAGTAAACGTAGGTGTACTAGGTGTGCTGCCCGAAAACTTATACAGCGCAACACTAGGGTACAACTGAGTTTCTTCTTCTACCATTGCTATACAAACGACTTGATCTTGCATAACATGTGCAAAAACATCACTCCCTTTATAAGGCAAGGAGAACGTTCCCGATTGGCGGTTTAAACTTCCATCAAAGAAATTAATAATAATTTCTTTTACTGAACTTACCGCTATATTGGCTAGGTTTTGATTATATAAGAAAGATCGACCGATTGGCACTGAATTGACCTGACCACTTTCAAATTTACTCGCCATCTCACCATTACTTTGCACCGTTAACTTGCGCAGAATTGTACTATTATTTTTTTGTGTAAAAAAATAATACGCGATCCTATTTTTACCGTTGTAATTAGTAAATATCCCCGCCGCCTGCAAGTCATTTCCCTCCTCCAATAAAGCAGACACTTCTTTAATTTCTACACTATCTTTTATGGTATGAGTCTTAAAATTATAACGTGATATAAATAACTTAGTGTTAACCGTAGAGGTTTTCACAGGTATAAAAAAATAAACAAAATCATCGTCACAAAAAGTAGCCAAGGCCACAATAGTTTCAGCTTTTTCCTGAATCGCTGCTGTCCCCTCATAAATAGAAACGGGTTTAAATGCTTGTAAATGATTAGTTTGCTGCGAAATAAAACTGTCAATATGATTAGTCGTTAAAATAAATCCTGGTTGTTTATTAGTAATATGCGTAGAATCCGCTAACAAGGCTGTAGAAAGTACCAATTCATTATTTTGAATAGGTTTTTCAATATCTTGCGCCGTAGCCAAACGGACACTACCATAACGCTCGGGTGTAGCGGCCAGCATACTAAACAGAGGTGAGGCGTCTTTAACATCAACGGTAAAATTATCAGCTTCAAACGCGTCTACGTAAACAATAATATCCAAAATCATATCCTGTTTAGGCATTTTTTGCACTAACCGTTCTTCACTACAATAATTCGCTAAAAGAATTAATTTGTCTTCCTCACCCGGTATTTGTTTAAGAAATAAACCTATCTGATAAATATCATAAACCGAACCAATCTCCGGTAAGAAAGCCTGAATATGTAATTTTGTTTTATCATCCTGAAAAGTAATTTTAGCCTCAGGTAAAATATGAAACTTACTGGCTAAATCAACTTCATTACCCAAAAATTTATTTGTTACATGACTAACGCCTATCGATAAAGTCGGTTTTTTCCCTAGCTGAATTAAGCGCAACATGGTTTTTTGACCTATATCAGTAAGGGTTAGTTTTAAATAATTTTTCATTTATTCACCATTTTCAAAAATCTTTTATGTTTACACTCAGCAATAGCGCACGTTGTTAATACAATATTCTTACACTTGTACAAACATAAACACTTCGGAGCTCGTTCGCTTTATCAAAGGTAAATTTAAACAAGGTTTTTTTCATTTTTGATTAACAACAATATCCTTTAAAAGAAACACAAATTTCAAATAATTTTTCCTGCTTCTAGGAATTCCTATGGAAGTATTAGCCGCTAGCTGATTAGCATAATCTTTCAAAAATTCAAAATCTAAATTTGCCACTTCTATATAGTTTAAAAGATAATTCTGAATCGTTTCTCTACCCTTATTATCAGCTATATACATTTCCAAGGCTTTTAGGTTTTTTTGCGAATCTTCCCAAAAACTATCTACCTTTTTACTGGCTTCAGCCAAATGGGCAAGTCGGTTCAAAGTGCCGTTAAGGACTAAAGTGAACAAAAATAAATCTTTTTGTAATGGCCCAATACTGTTTAAAGCTTGTAAAGTTTCTTCATATTTTCGTATATAATACTGCTGTTTTTTAGTTTTCGGCGAAACGGTTTCCATGACATCTTGAGCAGAGCTTATATTAAGGCTAATCGGATCTTCCGAGGTCAAAACACTACTTAACAAACGTTCAGCGGTCTGTTCCAATTGTGTATCAATATATTGAAAACGTCTTTTCACATTGGCGAGTAGATTTTCATTAAAGTCAGCAAGCTGTTCACGTACCTTACTCTGTAACACATCATAATACTGCTGTAACTCGCCGATAAAAGTTTGTAAACGGTAAAATGCATCTTTTTTAGGCGGAATACAGTCAAGCATAGCCGCTATTATCGCCTTATATCCTTCTACCGAAGTATCTTGTACTAACTGCTGCGTTTCCTCTTTATAATAGGGGTAATAAAGTCCAAAATTATGCGCGTACTGTACTATTTCGATAAACTTTTTTAGCAGGTCAGGTTTAATTTCTCGACTAAATTGACTAACAAACCTTTCTATGTCCTGACGTTGCTTAAGTAATAACTCATTTCCATCTACCGTCTTGTTTTCAAAATGATCTAAAAGTTGCGCCATTTTCAGCTTAGTTAGCATAAACTCCTTAAAATAATTCCATAGATGGTCTGTAATATCTTCTGGAACTAAAATATTGTTTAATGCGTAAACGGTTTTATCACTTACCGAACTGATTTCTTCTTGTAATGCTAAAGCAATGTTCATAACAATTCCTTCGACGAGACAATGAGAGCATTGCGGAAGCAATGCGAAGTTGAGGAGCCCGCGATAGGCGTGCGTTGACGGGCGAAGCAGGAAACGCATCACGC
>CAYQIM010000049.1:0-30623 GCA_964417555.1 Rickettsiella sp.
ACGGCGTGATGCGTTTCCTGCTTCGCCCGTCAACGCACGCCTATCGCGGGCTCCTCAACTTCGCATTGCTTCCGCAATGCTCTCATTGTCTCGTCGTTGGAGTTTGTTGTAATGAATATAATTTTTTTATTAGTTTTTTCTTTCAATATTTTTTTGATAGTGACGTAGAGGTCATTTATAGTTTGGATACCACTATCACCATTTTTGCATATAATGACCAATAACTTTCCAGTAGTTTCTGCTTGGAAAGCAGTTAAGATTGTTTCCTGCAAACGAAAAAGATTTTCTATATGGATAAAAATATAGCTATCGTCTTGAAAATAATGCGAATAACCATGTAAAACTTGATTAGTTTTAATAGCACTTAGGGTAGTTCCTGCTGAGGAAATAATATATAAGATCTGCTTAGAATTTTTAGTAAAAAAATCTTTAACAACCTGCAAGCTAGGATCTTGAAAAACAACACCAAGATTGTTTAACTTTCTACTGTATATCGACGTTGGTCCTGCTATTTGTAATTTAGAGATTTTTTCAGAAATAAACTGAAAAAGTTGTTTCCCTTCTGTCGGCGAGAGGAATGCTCCCTCAGCGCCTTTCTGTCCTTTTTCTTTCATCCAATCTAACATTTCTTTTTCGAAATGGCCGTAGATAAAATCCGCATCAATCAAATTAAAGTGTTCGCCTAATTCAGATTTCATCAATTCAGATAATTTCTTTTCGTTAGGTTGATTCACAGCCAATATAAATTTTTCTAAAAAATCTTTTATCTCTAGGTTTATATTTATATTTTTCCCTTGTATTTCCTTAATCACTTCCCTGCCATTTTTTAAATGATCAACCAAATCGCCACTCGATTGCAGCTTGTACCGTGATCCAGCATTACTAAAAAATACATCTTGCGTTAGTATTTCATCCACCAGTATTACTTTGTTTTGATTTTTTCCTCTACTCAGTGTATTAAATTTTATTTGGCCTGGAAATGTTTTATCTAAATCAAGGTCAATGTTAGTCGCAATAATAAAATCTTCAAATTCACCGTTAAATATCCGATTATTTTTAATTCTTAAATAAGAAATAAAGTATTTTTCTAGATTAAATTCACCATTTTTTTCTTCAGTGAACAAATCGGCGATAGTAATCTTTTTTGTTTCGTCTAGCTTATGTTTCGCTTGTAGAAAACGATATTTTTTACGTTGGTTATCATCCTCATATTGAAAAACTAAATCATCAAATTTTTCTGCATCTTCCCACTCGGTCGCTAATCGAAAATAGTAGTTTAGTGCTAAGGCACGGTAATAAAAATACATGTTTAATTTAAGCTGATAGAGGTTGCCATGAAAACTATGTTTTAAGCCTCCGGCAGGATGAGTTTCAGCATTTCCAACTTGGCGAACACTACCTGAAGCCTGTCCTAGAGGTTGATTTATACGCTGCAATAATTGCTTTATTGCTTGTTTATTGGCGTGGGAATAAGGCAGCGCATTGACTAAATCCATTGCGGTTTGACCTAGTCGATTTGTAATCGTAATATCAGGATTGTTAGCGGCAATAAGTTCAATAATCTCTTCGTCACCTTTAAGAACAGCAACATGTAAAGGAGTATTATTATTATCATTACGATCAACCTCATTAATATTTGTTACTTCTGCAAGTAGTTGTTTAATTTTCTTTATTTTGTTTTTGGGAGGCGTTCCTGTACCATGTTCACGTATAGCGGTAAACAGTTTTGCAATAGTGATATTTTGAGGCGCATATCGTTTTTTTCGGCTTTGATATAATTCCTGTATAAATGCATAATTTCTCCTTGTTCTGCGCTCGTATTTATTCTGAACTATTTTTTTACGATACTGCGTTAGTTCTAGTTCCTCCTTTGAGATAAGTGCAGAATCTTCATGCGAAGTAAACGACTTGAAGTAGTGAAAACGAATAAATATTAAAATCTTAATATTATTAATTAAATAATACTATATTTATGCATAAATAGATATATTGAATTAATAAAGATTTAGAAAAAAATGCTTCAGTTAAGAAGCGAATTAAACGACACCCGTATCAAAAATACTGCAATAATGCCAGTGTATAAGCGTGTAATGAACCAATCGCTGAGTGCCATTGTTGATGAAAAAAATAGCCTAAGGCCATAAACAAGCTAGACCAGATAATACCGCCGGAATAGGCGTATAATGCAAAATGTCGATAACAAAGTTTTAATGTGCCTGCTACATAACCAGTTAAATGCCGAACGCCCGGAATAAAATAACCGATAAACAATGTCCATTTACCGATTCGTTCAAACCAGTGATGGGCCTTTTGGAATCGCTCAGGGGTTAAACCGAGATAACGAGCCCAACCCCGATTAATATAATGACTCGTGACTTGTCCTAAACCATAGCTTCCTGTTATTCCACAACAGGTTCCAGCATAAGCTGCGATCACCGTCGATAAAAGCGGTAGTTTTTCCTTTGCCATTAAATAGCCAATAAATAATAATAAAGATTCTTCCGGTATCGGCAAGGCAATAATACCTAACGCTAACCATATAAAAATGGCGATACTGCCATAATGATTTAGCCACGTTAAAAAATGATTTAATAGGGGTTGCAATGTAAATGACTCTCTTTTTCTCTGGCTTTTAGCGTAATATACGCTTGTACTTGAAAATGCGCGATGGATTTTCAAGTACACCAGCCTATGTATATTTTTGCTACTTAGCTTATTTCAATCGGACCTAAAGAATCAGGTTCTATTTGAGCGATATCCTCTTCTTCATCCAGATCATCATCTTCTTCATCTTCCAGTTGTGCTTGCGTAGAACGATTCAATGGATAAGGCAAAATAATAACTTGCGTACCTATATTGATAAAATCTTGATTAAGCCATTGAGCATCATCAACAAACATTCTGACACAACCATGACTGGCATTGTACCCCGGAACACCGTGCGAACCATGCATCGCAAATCCGCCTTTAAAAAACATACAGTAAGGCATCGGCGCGCCACCATCAGGTTTTGGAAATTTAGTAGAAACACATCCGGGGCCACGTTTTTCATAGACTTTAAAGCTACCACTCGGTGTATGACAAGGTCGACCCAAATCAGGACACCAATTTTGGCCACTAGAAGCCGGTCCCCAGCGAATAATATTACCCGCTGGTCCATAAGCCGCCCAAGCATTTAATGCCGGTGAATAAATCAGCATTTTCTTTCCGGTGGGGACTCGATAAGGAGAAAATGGTGTATACTGCATATTATCTGCGCTATAAGGATCTCTTGGTATTGCAATCCGCATCCCAGGCCATATTTGTGTGTTCATGCGATTAATCCGCATCACGAGATCGCGTCTTGCCGGATCAGGAAATAAGCTATACCAAGTCTCTCCTTTATGCACAACAATACAATAAAGGCGCGGGTCATCACATAAGGTTTGGAGTAACCATCCCCGCGCGGCAAAGCTATCGCCATTCATGATTAAAAAAATAGCTAGCAATGCAAATAATACTGTAAAACGAATGAGTATACGCATAAACTGCTCCTTCCACCCATTGTAAAGGGGGCTTCTTAAAATAAGGCGTTACTCTCTAATTAAAATATAGTCTATTTAAGACCTAACAGAAGCAATACGATGTTTAATTTAACTGATAACAACCGCAAATGGTGGACCCTACTAGCCATGTCGAGTGCATTGGCCCTGGTCTTTATTGACCAAACGGCACTTGCCGTCGCACTGCCTGCCATACAACGTAACTTCAATCTTAGTAATGGTCTTTTGCAATGGGTAATTAATGCCTATCTATTAGCTTTGAGCACATTGATACTCTTGGGTGGAAAAGTCGGTGATAGCCTGGGTCATAAACGGGCCTTCTTATGGGGCGTTAGTCTTTTTATTAGTGCATCGATATTTTGTGCAATGGCACAATCTGGCACTTGGCTCATCTTAGCGCGCGCCATACAGGGAGCCGGAGGTGCTTTTATGATGCCATCAACCAACGCGCTCGTTATCAATGCTTTTCCCGACAACGAACGTGGTAAAGCGATGGGCATTTATGTCGGTTTAGCGGCCATCTTTTTAGCATTAGGTCCTTTATTAGGGGGTGCCTTAACCCAATGGTTCAGTTGGCGCGCTGTTTTTTGGATCAATTTTCCTGTTGCGGTAGCGAGTATTCTTTTAACCATCTCTGCTGTACCCCGATGGCAACCGACCGAAAAATTTACTATTGATTATGTAGGCGTGTTGCTTTCTATTGTATTTATTAGTGGTTTTGTCCTGGGCTTTATGGAAGGTCCTCATTGGGGATGGACTTCACCGACAATCCTACTTTTATTTTTGGCTAGTCTTATTGCGCTTATGGCGTTTATTTTTTGGGAACATCACTTTGCCTATCCGCTAGTCGAACTCAAGTTATTCAAAAATCCTATTTTTTCAATTGTCACCACCGTGATGATCATTATTCAAGCGGTAGGAATTGTCTTTGTATTTTGGGCTATTTTTCTGCAAAACGTATTACACTACTCGCCTCTACAAGCCGGTTTACTTCTTTTACCGTCCATGGTCCCTATCATTTTTATGGCACCCGTCGGCGGCCATTTACGTGATAAATATGGCCCAACTTTACCTATGTCTTGTGGTTGCTTACTCGTTGTTCTCAGTCTGATTTGGCTAGGATTTTTCAGCCATAATCAACGCTATTTATGGCTGTTTCCTGGCCTACTCGCCTATGGCGTAGGCATGCCATTAATGCTATCGGGCACGATGACAACCGTCATGAATACGGTCAGTGCACAGCAACGTGGAATTGCCAGTGCGATTCTTAATTGTGCTAGACAATTTGGCAACTCGATAGGCTTAGCGGTATTAGGCGCGTTTTTAGCCAGTTTGAATACTTGGCAACTCACTGCTTTTCTGAAATCTGCACCATCGCCACTATCCAGTATTCCAGAAACTAAAATTGATGGCTTATTAGCAAAATCCACCCAAGCCATACACACCATCAGCCATTTATCAACGAATTCGCTAGAATTGCTTAAAAATGCGGCACTAAAAGCCTATACTTATGCCTTTAGCATTACCATGTTTCTCGCTGCTATATTTGCCTTAATCTGTTTGCTGCTGATATTAAAAGTTCCACGTCAGCAGCATGTTGACTGACAAAAATAACAGTTAAACTCATTCCCTATTAATGGGTAAAACTTTTTAGATTACCCATTACTTCTGGGTTTTTAAGTAACGTTTCAGAATCAGAAATAGCTCTATGTCTTCTAAAAAAGTCCCCCCTATTAACTATAGGGGTTGGTATTTCTGTTGCAATCGATTGGGGAATTGCATCCGGTGTTTTAACCTCCGTAGGTCTCCACCGCTTTTGAATTTCTAAAGCCGCATTCAACCTTGTTTTAGCTAAATCTAAATCCCTTTTTGCTTTAGCCAAATGTTGGGTCAGCTTCGCTCCTAATACGTCGCCATATTCTCCATAGAAAACCTTAGTCGAGTTTTCAACTATGCCCTCTAAAACAAATATACAATTTTTTAAAGCAGAGCTAAGCTTTTGCAAATTCTCTTTCGAATCGTTTTTCTGATAGTTGAATTCAGCCACTAAAAGCATCATTTCTTCAAGGCCAGGAACCTCCACCTTAGGATCTTTAACAAATGTCTGTGGCGTGGCTGTGGCACTCGATTTAGGAGTCCGTCCTTCTCGATTTCGCATCGTTTGCGCATGCTCGCCATATCTCGTTAATTCCTTCAATTGAGCTTGTTGCGTTTCTATCACTTCATCCGAAGACGAAAGTAAATTTAATTTTTGATAAAGCGCTTCTGGATTTTCTAACACGGATGTTCCGTTAAGCAGAGAAGCTGAATTCTGATAAATAGAACCAGCAAAATCATTTTGATAAATTACACTATCAGAAACTTTACGTGGTGAGTCATATCCACTAGCGATTGGGCGGGGTACATCATAGATATTTTCGCCTTTTTGAAAAGAAAGATTGGCATATTCGGGTAGTAACGAAGTCTTCATCATGGCTCCTCAAAATTACTCAGCTAAGGCTTTTACAGGCCGTTAGCTTACTGTTTAAAACTTAAGTAATACTTAAGGAAAAATGAAGAACGAACACTCGTTATGTCAGTACGGACAGTAACATGCTACAAGCCTCGCGCGGCAGGACAATCAAAATTTAGCCTAATCAATTAATAAACTCTTAATATAATAAAGTTATTATTATTTGAATAAATAAAAAATAATAAATTAGGAGTTTTATGCCGCTTTCTCTTTCTGAAAATAAAGCATCAAGTGATATCGTCATGGTCAAAGCGGAAGATTGCGGACCCGTGCGCGTTGTATCTGAACATTTGGACCCAGCCAGTAATATTTCACAATTTCGATTTAATCCATCGCTATCAAATAATTTGATTTTATCGTATATCGAAGGTCCTGCTTCTAAAACCTATCAGCTTAGCGAAGGCGTTATTGAAACCCGTAGAGAGTGTAAAATACAAACACATTACAAAGTATTATCTAAAGAGAATCAATTACCAATTTTCATTTTTCAAATGGTTCGTGATTCAAAAAAAGATAAAAAAAACCTGAATCTTGCTTTTATCAATGATGTTATACAAAAATTTTTAGCCAACAACTCAGGAATAAATGCTAAATTATTAATACCTTTGTTTCAGTGTTGTAGTCAAAAACAGCATAATGTGCTTGTTGAGGTAACGTTGGAAGGAAAGAAAAAAGAAATAACTATCATAACTCGCAGAATTCTCGCTCTGATTTATTCTACCCAAATTGCTTAAATGATTTGAAAGGTTTTTCTGTCAAGCATCAGTATTATGGAAAACAGAAGGATGCTGTATCTTGTGGTTTTTTTGTTTATTCTTATATTAAATCCATTTTAACAATCGGCAATGCGAGTGAATTAAATCGTATTAACGTGACACTACTTACGCTTATTTCAAACCCATTTTTGTTGGAAGACACGATTAATGGCAATTTTTCTGTCGTGAAACCGGATGCACGAAAAATCACTGAAACTGGAAATCCTATTTCATGGGAAAAAGCATCCTGGATGCATGAGTTGAGTGAAGATTACATGCAAATTTTACAGGATTTGGATAGCTATCTCGATGCGAATGAAGAGGACGAGGAGGAAACTGAACAAGCAAAAGAACAAGAAGGTTTGAATGCGCCAAACCTTGTCGGTGCTGGACTTTTTAAGGTCTACTCCTTCTGTAGAAGAAGAAGAAAAAGTTTTTGAAAAAAAATTCAGTCCACGATTGAATGTAAGTGCTTAACTTAAAACGTCGCTGGACACCCTAAAAAAGATTAAGCAAATGGAAACCATCAGCCCTGTTTTTTAAGGCCTTCTGCCAGGAGTGCTGCCTCCACAGCCGGACGTCTAGCGATGCGATCAAAATAAGCCTTTAAATGTGGATACTGGCCCATATCAAACTGCATACCAATGGCCCAGCGCAACAGAGTAAAAAGATAAGCATCCGCTACACTGAAGTTATTTCCTAACAGATAAGGATTCTCTTTCAAAACAGCATCAAGATAAATGAATTGTTTGGTAAGGTTTTCTCGTGCGATTGATTTATATTCATCTGGCGTTTTGGGATTGAATAATGGACTAAAACCTTTATGCAACTCTGTTGAAAGATAACTCAGCCACTCAATAGCATGGTAACGTGGCAAACTTCCTGCCGCTGGAATCAGGTTTCGCTCAGGTACCCGATCCGCCAGATACTGTACAATCGCCATTCCTTCGGTCAGTAAGCTACCATCATCCAACAGTAGCGCAGGCACCTGCCCTTTTGGATTAATTGTCAGATAGTCTGTCCCTAATTCAGTCTTCTTTTGTGCCAAATCAACTTTTTCTAAAGAAAAATCTAACCCTGCTTCACGCAAAATAATATGCGGAGACAATGAACACGCGCCGGGTTTATAAAATAACTTCATGATTCACTCCGATTCACTCCATTAAATTTGGTAAAAATAACCTAGAAAGTATCTTAGTGACGATGCCAATCCGTTCCTGTCGCATTATCACTTAAGGAAACACCTAAACGCTGTAATTCATTACGAATCTTATCCGCCTCTGCCCAGTTTTTTTCCGCACGCGCTTTATTACGTGCCGTAATCAGTGCGTCTATGGTCTGCGATTTACCTTCTTCAAATCCCGCCTTTAAAAACTGTTCTAGATTTTGTTGTAAAATACCCAGTAGACCCGCTTGTTGTTTTAAAAATTGCGCCAAAGCAAATGCCTTGTTTCGATCGTTTGTACGCAGACTATTAATTTCACGCGCAACATCAAATAATATCGCCAACGCCTCAGGCGTATTAAAATCATCATCCATGGCGGCATTAAATTGCTTTTGGTAGGCCGCTGTCACATTCAAAAAGTCTTCATTTTGAGCGTTGGTCCAATCAAAACCACGTAAACTGGTATAAAGACGCTGTAAAGCCGCCCGGGCAATCTGCAAATTTTCCTGAGAATAATGAATAGGGCTACGATAATGACTCGCCACTAAAAAATAACGCACAACCTCACTGGGATATTCCGCCAAAACTTCGCGTAAAGTGAAAAAATTTCCTAAAGATTTAGACATTTTTTGCCGATTAATTTGCACAAAACCGACATGCATCCACGTATTAACAAATTTTTTAGCGGTTGCCCCTTCCGATTGCGCAATCTCATTTTGATGATGCGGAAAAACCAAATCGAGTCCGCCGCCATGAATATCAAATTGTTCCCCTAACGCTGCCATCGACATCGCCGAACATTCGATGTGCCAACCAGGTCGGCCTTTTCCCCAAGGTGAGTCCCAGCTAGGCTCATCAGGTTTTGCTTGTTTCCACAACACAAAATCCAAGGGATCTTTTTTTGTCAGTTCGATAGCCACACGTGCACCACTACGTAATTTTTCCAGGTCTTGATGCGCTAATTGACCATATTTTTTAAATTGTTCAACCGCATAAAAAATATCGCCATTATCGGCTTGGTAAGCGATGCCTTTATCCAAGAGTACTTGGATTAACGCTAACATCGGGGCGATGGCATCGGTCGCCTTAGGTTCATGCGTAGGAGAAAGAATATTTAACTGCGCCAGATCGTCATGCATCGCCACAATCATACGTTCGGTTAACTGTTTTAACGTTTCATTATTTTCTTGCGCGCGTTTAATAATCTTATCGTCAATATCGGTGATATTACGCACGTAATTAACCGCATAACCTTGGTTTTGCAAATAACGCACCACTACATCAAAAGCCACTAATACACGGGCATGACCGATATGACATAAGTCATAGACCGTCATACCGCAAACATACATACCCACTTTTTTATCGTGCAGCGGTTTAAAAACCTCTTTTTTTTGGTTGAGGGTGTTATAAATTTTTAACATAAAGAATTCTCTCACGTATTTTTTCACTGCCGAGTAAAGCCACCAACTTTTCCATTTCCGGTCCATCAAGCCGACCGGTCAAGGCCATGCGTAAAGGTCCAAATAAGGCTTTACCTTTTAGATTTAATGTTTCCTGCAGCTTTTTCATTAATGGTTTAAATTCTAGTGGTTCTTCCAATAAATCTAATACCGTTGACCAGAATTTAGGCGCACTGTTTTTTAAAAAGCTTTTGGCTTCCGAGGTCAATACGAACTCACCGAATAACGTTTTCGCCCACTGCAAGGCTTCATCAGGAAAAGAGATATTGGATCGCATGAGATCAATAAATAGTGGCATGGCCGAAGGCGGTACCAGCTTTTCCACGTCTTGTCCCATCCAGCGTAGCAATTGATCATCCGTACTGTGGAGTAAGGCTTGCTTCTGCCAATAAAGTAATTGCACATTATCGTACCGTGCAGGTGATTTCCCTAAGCGTTCTAATGAGAAATTTTTACTCAGTTCTGACAACGCCATAAAATGAGGATCGGTATAGGTATGCCCCAACCGTCCTAAATAATTTTGTAACGCGGCTGGAAAATAACCTAATTCACGTAAGGCTTTAATACTAAAACTACCGTGCCGTTTTGATAACGGCGTGCCATCATCGCCAACAATTAATGACATATGGCCATAGCGAGGAACCGGTAAATCTAGTGCTTGTAATAACATAATTTGTCGCGGCGTATTCGTCAGATGATCTTCACCACGCAGCACATCGGTTACTTGCATTAAGGCATCATCGATCGCATTACAAAAGAAAAAAGCGGCCGAACCATCGCTACGTTGAATAATAAAATCGCCGATATCAGCGCTTGAAAAGACTTGCTCCCCTTTAACTAAATCATCAAAACAAACAGTTTGTGCAGGCTGCACTCGGAAACGTAAACTGCTTTTTTTACCTTCCGCTTTTTTTGTCGCAACTTCGGATGCACTCAGGTGACTACAAGTACCCGCATAACGTGGCGGTTTTCCCTGTGACAATAAACGCTTACGCATCAGTGCCAATTCTTGTTCCGTGCAAAAACAAGGGTAAGCACGCCCTAAGCTTTGTAATTTCTGATAGTAATGGGCATAAAGTGATTGGCGCTGGGATTGGAAATAAGGACCTTGTCCACCGTCTTTCTCAGGACCTTCATCCCAGGACAAACCTAACCATAATAAATCGACTTGCACTTGATCCGATAAAGCCTGTAATGAACGGCTGGCATCACTATCTTCTATTCTTAGTAAAAAATGTCCCGATTGGGACTTAGCTAATAAAAAACTAAATAAAGCCGTGCGGGCATTTCCTAAATGGATATAGCCCGTGGGACTAGGGGCAAAACGGGTTTTCATAATTTCGATACTTTTTCTGATAAAACTAACAAAGCTGTCACAAGGCGGCACAATAAAAATAACATGAAGTGGGGGTTTTACGCTATTATTACGACGTATGTCGACTTTATTTATATCTGACTTGCATTTAAGTGCTAATCAGCCGGACTTAACGCGGCTTTTTATTGACTTCTTACAACATCAAGCAAAAAAAGCCGAAGCACTCTATATCTTAGGCGATCTGTTTGAAGCTTGGGTGGGCGATGACAATAAAACCCCGTTTAATCAACAAATAATCAACGCAATCGCTGAATTAACCGCCAGCGGTGTCAAAACCTATTTCATGCCCGGAAATCGGGATTTTTTAATTGGCGCGCATTTTATAAAAAAAACCGGATGTCATTGGCTTACCGATCCCACGCTTATCTTTCTTTACGGAATACCCACCCTCCTGAGCCACGGCGATAGTTGGTGTACACAAGATAAGCGTTATATTCTTTTTCGTCGCTCAACACGGACGCATTGTTTGCAATCTCTATTTTTAAAGTTACCCCTAACCCTACGGCAAAAAATTGCACAATACTTGCGTGGTAATGACAATCATACCGTACCGAACAATAACCCAAAATACGATGTGGTCATGGACGAAATACGCCGCTGCTTACAACACTATCCAGCCCAATTAATTATTCATGGTCATACACACCAACCCAGCATTCAATTGTTTCAACCCCTTGCCGAAAACTCAAATGTTGCTATGAATAAAAACAAGCCATTAAAGCGGATCGTATTAAGCGATTGGCGCCCAAGTCATGGAAATGCACTACTCGTTCATCCCAATAAGAAATGTGAGCTAATTGACTTCGCGTAAATGTTCACCCTTTTCTAAATGGCCATTAATAGAATCAGGTAATAACGTTTTTAGCCAATTTTCTATCGGTTCAAAATGAGGAACTAATACGGACTGCTGCCAAGATTGCTCTTTCGAAAAAGGCGTTAGGTTGGTTAACATCATCAATAACACCACTACTAAAATACCGCGCGCTATACCAAAGATAATACCTAATACTCTATCCGTTCCACTTAATCCAGTATTTGAAACCAATTGTCCAATAAGATAATTAATCAACATACCTAATATTAATGTGGCTAAGAACAATCCAACAAAACTAATCACCAACCTAACGGAGTCTGAATGGATAACATTAACTAATAGACCAGCAATATATTGGTAAAAAAGAAAACTGACGATAATGGCCGCTAGCCAGACAACCAAAGAAATCACTTCACGCACAAATCCACGCATGACGCTAATAAGCACTGAAAGTGCGATGATAGCAATGATGGTATAGTCAATCCAATTAAATGTAGACATGAAAGACCTTATAAAATAAAAACACGTTACCGTTACTTAGGTTATGTCAATAAAGCAGAAAGTATAGCTTATTTTTTTGACATGAGTTCACTTAAAGTAAAAACAGCATGTAAGCGATAACCTTTTTTTGCTAAGATTTCGCAACCACCTTCCTGTCTATCGACCAGCACCACCACATCCCTGACTTGCAAACCTTCTTGCTCTAACGCTTCGATAGTTTTTAATACACTACCTCCTGTTGTAACAACATCTTCTATGATTAAGCAATTTTGGCCTTTTTTAAAAACGCCTTCCACTTGTTTTTTTGTACCATACGCCTTTACCTCTTTACGGCAAATTAACATCGGTAAATTCTGTGCGATAGAAATACAGCTAGCAATCGGCAAGGCGGTATAAGGAACTCCACAAATCAAACTCGGATGACTATTTTTTATAATATCCCAAAGCGCATTAGCCACTCTTTGTAAAAGTGGCGGATAGGAAATAATAGAACGTAGGTCGATATAGATGGGGGAAATAGCGCCACTACGCAATGTAAATTCACCGAATTTAATCACATTAATTTCAGTTAATGCCTGGATTAATTCTTGTTTTTTAACCATCATGCGATAGTAGCCTCTATTGGATTTTTTGCATGTCTCAAAAAAAGGAATCGAGCAATATCGAGCAATTAGGCAGTTTCGCTGAGAATTTCTTCTTCGATTCGTTCTAACCCCACCAACGTTTCCCCCGCATTAAGACGAATTAAACGCACGCCTTGCGAATGTCGTCCCGCACTGCGAATTTCCTCTACTCGCGTGCGCACTAAGGTGGCCTTATTCGTTATCAACATCACCTCATCTTGTGGGAATACTTGAACCGCAGCCACAACGTTGCCGTTGCGTTCTGTCGTTTTAAGCGCTACAACCCCACTACCGCCTCGCCCTGTTAAGCGATGATCACCAATGGGTGTGCGTTTTCCATAACCGTGAGTCGTTGCCGTTAATATTTGGCCATCCGCTTTCGCAATAATCAGAGAAATCACCTGCTGTCCCGATTGTAATTTAACTCCTCGAACACCGCAGGCCGTGCGACCCATCGCGCGTACTTTGCTTTCATTAAAACGTATCACTTTTCCGGCATCCGTAAACAACAACACATCTTGTTGTCCATCCGTTAAGGCAACACCGACTAAACGATCACCGTCACGCAAATCAATCGCAATGATACCGTCATTTCGAGGACGGGAAAAATCGATTAAATTCGTTTTCTTGACCGTACCATTGGCCGTTGCCATAAAAATAGTATGATCCGTGGTAAATTGGTGGACGGGTAATACTGCGTGAATACGCTCATTCTCGCTCAGTGTTAGTAAATTAACGATAGGCCTTCCCTTTGCCGTTCGGCTTCCTTCCGGTAGTTTATATACCTTCAGCCAATATACTTTACCCAAACTAGAAAAACATAATAAAGTCGCATGGGTATTCGCAATAAGAAGATGCTCGATAAAATCTTCTTCTTTGACATCCCCGGACGATTTTCCTCTGCCACCCCGACGCTGTGCTTGATAGACATCCATCGCTTGTCTTTTTATATAGCCATCATGTGAAATCGTAACCACCACATCCTCGGCGGGAATCAGATCCTCTGCACTAAATTCAGCATCGACGGTAACAATTTCAGTGCGTCGTTCATCGGCAAACTCTTCTCTAGCCGCACGTAATTCTTCTCGTACTACCTGACGTAAACGTTCGGGATTATTAAGAATTTCTAATAAATCAACGATAGTCGCCAATTGTTCACGGTATTCACGCAGAATCTTATCTTGCTCTAATCCTGTTAAACGATGTAAACGAAGATCTAAAATAGCCTGAGCTTGTTCAGGCGATAATCGGTAAAGCTGAGTTTCTTTGATTAAGCCATATGAATGAATAGATGACTCGTTAAGTAAGGGATTGTCCAATGAGTCCGTTTTAAGCAACATGTCAGCGACAATGCCGAGTTGCCAATCTTGCTTTAACAGCCCTTGTTTGGCGTCACCTGGATCTTTTGCTGCTTTAATTAAAGCAATCATCGGATCAATATTGGCTAAAGCAATCCCTAACCCTTCTAAGATATGTGCACGTTCGCGTGCTTTCCGTAAATCAAAAAGCGTTCGACGGGTAATGACTTCACGACGATGTGATAAAAACGCTTCTATTATCTGCTTAAGGTTGAGTAAGACGGGTCTTCCCTCCACCAAAGCCACCATATTGATCCCAAAGGTAACCTGCAATTCTGTTTGTGAAAATAGATTATTAAGAAGAACCTCCGCATTTTCACCACGGCGCATTTCAATAACGATCCGCATACCTTCCCTATCAGACTCATCCCGTAATGCCGTAATACCTTCGAGGCGCTTTTCTTTTACCAATTTGGCGATTTTCTCAATTAATTTAGCTTTATTAACCTGGAAAGGTAACTCGGTAACAATAATTCGCTGCTTATGAGTCTTTTCATCCTGCTCCAATTCCGTTCTTGCTCGTACAAATACTCGCCCTTTACCTCGGTGATACGCTTCGACAATGCCTTGTTTACCATAAATTAAACCCGCGGTTGGGAAGTCAGGACCCTTAATAAAGGTTATCAAACTATCAATACTCAGCTCAGGATCATCAATCAAGGCCACGCAGGCATCAATCACTTCACCAAGATTATGGGGTGGAATATTTGTCGCCATCCCTACGGCTATTCCTGAGGAGCCATTAACTAATAAATGTGGGATACGAGTCGGTAACACAACAGGAATCTGTTCTGTTTCATCATAATTAGGTACAAAATCAACGGTTTCTTTGGCTAAATCCGCTAATAAAGCATGAGCCAGCTTTGACATACGAATTTCGGTATAACGCATCGCGGCGGCGGAATCGCCATCTATCGAACCAAAATTACCTTGGCCATCGATTAATACCGAACGCATAGAAAAGGTTTGCGCCATACGGACAATCGTGTCATACACGGCCACATCGCCATGCGGGTGGTATTTACCAATCACATCACCGACGACACGCGCTGACTTTTTGTAGGGCTTATTCCAATCATTGCCCAATTCACTCATTGCAAATAAAATCCGCCTATGCACGGGCTTTAAGCCATCACGTACGTCAGGTAAAGCACGGCCAACGATGACACTCATCGCATAAGCGAGATAAGACTGCTTTAGCTCTTTTTCAATTGTTACGGAAATAATTTCGTTAGCCACTGACTCAGACATAAAAACTCATTTCACTCAAATTAATGGGCTAAATACTACCATAAATAGGGCTTGACGGGCAGTCTATTCGATAAAGATAAAGGAGAGAAAAGCAAGCACACCTACATCGCGAGAACAGAAAAAACTAAAAAAACAAAACAGGCAGAAGCAGTATCACTCCTGCCTCTTTTAACTTGCCGAGGGATAACACGATGCATATTCCCTCTTTACTACCTGTTTCTTATTTAGTAGTACCTGCATCACTACCCGTAGAAGTAGCAGCACCCTTATCGGTTGCAGGTGATGGTGTAGGAGTCGTCGTAGTTGACGTATCCGGTGTCGTCGTACTCGTTCCTGCCGCAGGCTGAGTGGTATCAGTCGTTGCAGGAGGGGGCTGGGTAGGCTCTGCCGACGGATTAACGGATTGTTGAGTTTGATCTAAACCATTAGCCGGTGTGGTAGGCGCTGGATTCGTTATTTGATCCTGGACAGGCAATGCAGTATCCGTTTGATCGCCTTGCTTATCAGAAGACTGATGACCACAACCCGCCAAGGCAACTGTCAACAGCATTGGAACCAAAAACTTCTTATACATAAGCAAAATTCCCCATCATAAAATTAAAGCGTTAAGGACAAAGCTTGTCAGCAGATCTCTTGCAAACCAAAACACATAGCTTGGAAAGAGGCCCCGTAGGACTATGATTTAAAGCCCACACCTGACGAAACTCTTAAAAACCTCATATTAAGGCCAGATAAGCATAGCAAAACTTTCCGTAAAACAAAATCTCCTGTGTCAACCCTCCCAGCCTTAAAACCTTGGCTTAGCACGATCTAGGCTTATTGCCAAGCTACTGAATACTGTTATAATAGCCCCTAGATTTAGTTTTTGTAAGTAAAAAGGCTGATAGCCTAGAGTTACTTACAGTAAGGAGCGAGACGGAAGATAAGAAGTGTCTTCCTAAATGCGCCTGGCTAAAGTGAAAACTTTAGTTTTTTTTATTGATTTAACTTAAATGTGGGGATAAATTTCAGCCCCAACAAAAGAATTTTGGCTTCTAAGTTTGTAGTCATGTAATTGAATCATATTTCTCTGCTTTGGTTTTTTAGAACAGGGTAATACCTTACCAGGAATATAAGCCTGATGTATTTATCTGTAAGCCGCTGGCATTGTTCATTAAAGCCCCGTCAGAGAATATGTAGCAACAAACGTATAGTCCGTGTTGAAATCAGAATTTAAAACCTATGCTACTGTCCTACGTAAGACAAAATAGCTTATGCAAAAAATAACGTTGACCCGTTTCAAGTTTAAACCTATCAAAAGGTCATTATTTCAAACTGCTCCCGTTTTAGTTTTAATTGGTTCTTATTCAACACTCACTTGTTTAAAAAGAATACAAGCTTAGTTGGACCTTTCATCCAATTAGGATTCAACGATGCATAGTGAAAAAAATCGAATATTAATTAATGCAACTCAAGCAGGAGAAATTCGAGTTGCTTTATTAGAAGGAAATAAACTTTCTGATTTAGATATTGAATACAGTGGTCAGGAGCAAAAAAAATCGAATATTTATAAGGGAAAGATCAGCCGCATAGAGCCTAGCTTAGAGGCAGCCTTCATCGACTATGGTGCCGAACGCCATGGTTTTCTCCCTTTCAAAGAAATCGCGCCCTCCTATTTTAAATTCCAGGGAAATGACTTACAAACTATTAAAAGCGCCTTAAAAATAGGTCAGGAAGTCATGGTGCAAATCGAGAAGGAAGAGCGTGGAAACAAAGGTGCTGCGCTGACGACGTATATCACCTTACCGGGTAGCTACCTCGTATTAATGCCGAATAATCCGGGCGCCGGTGGCATTTCTCGCCGTATCGAAGGTGATGAACGGCGCGCCATGCAAGATTTACTCAGTCAAATGGCAATTTCAGCCGACATGGGACTTATTCTGCGTACAGCCGGCGTAGGTCGCGACCTAAAAGAATTACAAAGTGATTTAAGTTTATTACTCAAACAATGGGATGCCATACAAAAAGCATTTAATGCGCGCTCTGCTCCTTTCTTGATTTTTCAAGAAGGCGATCTTATTACCCGTTCTATACGTGACTACCTAAGACGCGATATTGACGAGATCATTATCGACGATAAAAATATTTATCAAAAAACAAGACAGTACATAGAACAAATTCGCCCTGACTTTGTATCACGCATCACTCTTTATCAAAATTCCACCCCTCTATTTCTTCATTTTGACATAGAAGAAGCCGCTGAATCGGCATTCCAACGTGAGATTCGTTTAGCCTCGGGTGGTACTATTGTTATTGATCGCGCAGAAGCTTTAGTGGCTATTGATATTAATTCTGGACGCTCTACAAAAAATGGTGATATTGAGGAAACCGCCATAAAAACAAACTTAGAAGCCGCTAAAGAAATCGCCCACCAATTACGTGTTCGTGATTTGGGGGGATTAATCGTTATTGACTTCATTGATATGAATTCAGAAGACAATAAACGCAAAGTTGAAAATTGCTTACGCGAAGCCACTAAAAAAGATCGCGCGCGCATCCAAATAGGACGTATTTCTACCTTTGGATTATTAGAAATGTCCCGCCAACGTTTACGCCACTCCTTAGGAAAGGCAAATGAAACACTTTGTTCTCATTGTAATGGACAAGGAACGGTAAGAAGTATTGAGTCACTGGTGTTATCACTCGTGCGCCTCATTGAAAAAGAAGCTTTAAAAAAATCCACACAACAGATTCGCTTAGAGCTACCGGTCGCTGTAGCCACTTATCTTATCAATGAAAAACGCGCTGTTATTGCTCATATCGAACAAACTTATAAGGTCACTCTACTCATTATTCCTAACCCCTATTGGCAATCTCCCCAATACAAAATTACCGCCCTTACTAAAAATTTAGCTGATAAAGAAGGCACGGCGAGTTATGAGCTGCTTGAAGATAGATCCAGCAACGACGTTTTTATGCCTTACACGGCCACTCTTGCTCAGCCGCCAGAAGTACCTGCAGTTAAGTCTATTGTCCTACCCATCAACAAAAATAAAACAAAAACACGGTTAGGGTTATTAAGCCGTTTATTTGCCATGCTAACGGATCTTACTAAACCCAAAAAAACAGCAACTAATAGGCAACAACCTTTACAAAAAGAAGGACATTATCCAGCGAGACAACATGCTGAAAGACGTTATGGAAAATCAAACAGGAATAACCACCATAACCGTTCACGTCAAAGACGAGAGAGAGGACAGCAAAATCATCGCAATTCAGCAAGTTCGTTTGTTCGACATGAACAACCCGTGTCGCCCGTGTCAACAAAGCCTTCTTCTGTCGAAAAGAAACCATCCTCAAAAAGATCGCCAGAAAAAGCGGAAAAAATTAACAATATGGCGCCCGTAAACGGACAAAAAATTAGCAAGAAGCGCGAAACACCAGTACATTCAGCTCACCATGCTCAAGCGAATTCTAAAAAGACCATCAACTTTGCAGAAAGGAAAGCGATAGCAGAGGCAACTTCGGCCCCTGCTCTGTTACCAAGACAGGATACTTTGGTGCAAGCAAAACAGGCTATTAACACCGAAATAACAACATCACAATCTTTGCATAGACGAAAAAATATGCGTCGCTATAGTGGCGAACCCAAATTACGGCAGCGTAACTATGCTTATGAAGATAACGATACTGAAAAAAATAAAGATGGCAATCATTAAAACGTGTTGTCATTAGGATGATCACAAAGCGTGTGTTTTCTGTATTTTATTACTTGTAAACACACACCTTCTGCATTGTTATCTCCGACTACAGTAAAATACAATCTTTCGCAAAGGTCGATCCCTGATAATATAAGAATCTAAAAATGAAACTTCAGTAAGTAGCATTATGGTCAAAATAATCGCTTAGGAAACAAAAAAGTATTTACGATCCTAAAGTTGAATTTACAAACGCTATTTTTCCGCTATATATTTTTGCTGCACGACGCATCCTACTAGCTTGAAACTAATCGGATAACCCGACCACACACGAAATATGAGGTAAGCTTTACCTAAATTCGTTATGGAATAAAAAGAATCTTTTTTATCTATCAACTGTAATTTAAATAACACATAAAAAAATTGATCAAAATTAATGTTAATGCCATGCTCTTTTTTTAAAAAAGTCAAAAGCTCAGTTTGTTTAATAGGTTTAGTGTGGTTATTTAAATAAGACAGAAGTTCTATTTGGTCTGGCGAGAGTTGTTTATCTATACGTAGCGTGGTCAAACAGAGTTGTGCATTTGCTAATAAAGTAAGTAAAATATGAACTTGCTCATTTGGCTCTAATTTAGCTTCCATAAGTTGTTTTTTTAACGCACTTCTATATTTTGTTAATAACGGCAATTGAAACCCCATTTGAAAGTAATTTCGATATATTTGGTTTTTTTATCAAAATAATGCGCGTCTTTGTTATTCGATAGATCAATATCAAAACCTTGAAATTTTATGTTCGCCGCATTGCTTCTGCTAATCATCTCTTGAATAGAAGCAAATATTCCATAGATAGGTTTATAAAAGATAAGAAATAAAACAAAAACCAAACCTGATCGTATTAAGTTTGACTGAAGATTTGAGTTCATATATCCCTTTTCATTATTATTTTTATGAATAGATAAAATATAAATGGCACTTATTTTCTTATAGCATCATAAAATTAATTTTTTTTATGTCTATATGTCGTTGTATATACTTTATGTAAGCGATCGACTATTTCCTGGATAGGAAATAGATGTCAGAAATATATTTTTATTAACTCATGTTACGCATTAAGCTATTGAACGCTCGGGGTTCTGTCAGCCGCTAGACTTTTTACCTGCTCGTAAGCTTGCAGCAAAGTAAAGCCCAGCAACTGCCACCAACCTCTACTGCGTTACATGAGTTATTAACTTTCAGATAGGGCCTAGACTAAGGCTTCCAAATACGAGATCCTCTAAAAATATCGGTCTTAATTCTTTCGCGTTGTCTTTCTGCTTTTCTATACTTTTTTTCCACTGACTTGGAAATTGGCTGGCTATATTTTTGTCGAGTAATTGCTCTAGCGAATACATTTAAAACGAAGAGCGTATCCGTCACATTGGGGGATGCCGTTACTCGCGCTAATGGATAAGGTTTATTCTGGCTTTTTCCTTTTCCTTGTTGATGATGCGTTAACCGTGAAAACGGATAAATTTCTCGAGAGAGAAGCGGCTCGCTTCTTACCAGCCTTGGCGCAGATTGACTACTCGCCGTTAAACTAACTGGCTTTTTTGCCGTGGAATGTGCTGTAGAAAAAAAATTGGTATGTTTTTTTTGTTTTACATCCCGAAGTGCTTGCTTAGCCGCTATGGATTCGTTTAAAGATTTGTCTGCAAACCATGTCCCTCTCATCCGTGGATGCTTATTCTGGCTAAGGTTTATAGAAACAAATTTCTTACCCGCACTACTCTTTGATACTTTTTTAATTGTTTTCTTATTAATCTCACTATTTTTCTTATAATTAGTCTGCATTCTATGGTTTCTTTTAGAATGTTCGTATCCTTCTAGATAGGCATGAGCAAGTTCACTTATAGGTGTATCTACATCCCAAAAACTTGTTTTACTTGCGGAAAGATGGGTTGCCGAATTACTCGCCGTTGGCTTATTTCCCTGACTTACATCGTCTTTCACTGCTCTTTTACTAACAGTATGAGACTGGCCATCTTCATTAATTCCTATACAGCCCTCGCGTTCTGTTATGCTATCAGACCGAAAATTCCTTACTATTTGTCGAAATTCCTTATCGCTCTCTAATAATTCACAATCTGGCGGCTCAAACAAAAAACCGTCCTTAGTTAACACCTCCAAATGCTGTGTAGCCAAACTTTTGCAGAAATTTGTCAAAACTACCCGACGACTAAATTGCTGCTGCGTTGAGCTAAGTGCTAAGCTGTTATTATTATAAAGATGGGCTTGAATAGTGTTAAAAGATGCCGGAAGCACTAGGCAATCCTTCACACTATCTTTAGCCTCATTATCAATATAATGCGTTTCTCTTTTTATTCCGCCCGGTAAAACAATATAAATATCCCTGCCTTCGCCTCCGTAAACAAACCTGACATTTTCACCCACGGCAAACCTATCATCAAATCTCGAACCAAAAACTCTAAGCGAACCGTCTGGATTCATTATTTCAGCGTAAAGTACGGCTATATCATCATTTCTCGTTGCAGTAATTTTTTCATACCAAGCGACCGCATGCGATGCTTTATCGCCCTCTTTATTTAATACAGATTCTGGAATAGAGGCTTTAACATTAAGCCCCGTTACCGGCACATTCGCTCCTCGATTAATAGCTTTGAAATCTTTCTCTGTAAAAACTAAAACAACATTATAAAAATACTTATCTATTAGACGATACCACGAAAAACTCAATTCAGAATTTCTTAAATAATCCCTAATTTTGACTCGAAATGTTCTTGCTATGCGAGCATCACTATTATTCACGGTAATAACTAAGCTATTGTCCGCGCCGCTATACTCTATTATCTGCTGTAATAAGCACCATGAACTAAACTTGATAAATACCGGATTCTTTTTAGCTGTATGAATTTCTATTACATCTATTGCATTAGCTATCGGATTAATAATGCAAGCCCCTGCAAAATAACTTCCATCATAAGAAGCGGATATCTCGATCATAGAACAATCTGATATCACTACCTGTCTATTTTTTTCAGCGTCAATTTCTAGCGAGTTTACTGTCGTGGTTAATATGCCTGATTTTAATCTTTCCGTGCTTACTTCTTCCGGCTCATTTGTTTGCCAACAGCTTTGCGTTGTATTCAAAACCGGCTTAAAAATAGTGGCGTGCCTATCAATCAATTCGTAATGCATTTGGCTTGCATTGGCCAATACCAGCTTTCTCTCACGATCATTCAACAGCGATAAAGATAATGTGAGTTCGTCTCGACAATCTTCATAATGTATCGTTTTATCTGCCAAATCCCATAACGAAACATCGACCAGCGTAGCGTCTTCATCCTGATAATCAATCTCTAAATAACAATCCAAATCACTCGATTCTATCAAAGTCTTGTTGTTTCCCTGACGGTATTCCTCTTCCTTATCCCACCTAATACGACAAAGCGAAAACAATTTATTCGGTATCCACTCCTCAATACCGGTTATACCACTTGGAATGGATCCAGCGACAGCATCCCGCCCACTATTGGGTAGCGGCACTGAAGGCAATTCATTCGTCGGCAATCGGCATGAGACATCCCGCTTAGAGTGACTCGGTCCTACCTCACATAACGCTTTTTTCCGTTTGTTTTCCGTTCTTTTTTCTTCGGCCTGCTTACGTTTTTCTCGTATTTTTTTTTCTACTTTTTCTCCTTGTCGTTTATACTTTTCGGCCAGTTTCTCTGCTCTCTCTTTCTGTCGCGCAATCCTTTCGTTAATTCCTTGTTCCACTCTCGCTTCCGCTATATCATCCAGTAATTGTTCTATCTCCTGTATTGATTCTCCGGTTTCTCTGTCTGCCGTATTTCGTAATCCACTGAGTGACGTGCGTATAGCATTTATCGCACTAGCGACAGAAGATGCGACTGACGTTACCCCTGATCCCGCTTTTCCAACAGCCGCTGCCGTCGCAGTAAATGCCGCTAACAATACCCCCAATCCTCCGATAATACCGCCGAATATATTTCCTAGCACTGAAGCATCTGATTTATTTTTCTCAGGACTGCTTTCCAAATCTGCGGCGTAACCCGGATCCGGGCTTTTCCACGGTGGTGTCTTATCTCCAGTTTCATCCACAGGCAGCATCTCAACCTTTGGGTTATCCGATTTGTTGGGCTCAGGTTGAAAATAGGGAGGACTTTTTTCTCCCTCGACGTCCCTATGTTCCGGCGAATTTGCTACACGCTCTGAACCAGACGTGTGCACTATTTTCTCAATTAACTTCGTATATAAAAATAAGTTTTCCCCTTGCCTTGCTTGCGCATCATAGGTCAAGGCAACTAAATCGACTTCCCTGCCATCTGAAAAGCTTTTTAAATTTTCTAGATATTTTTTTACTTGTACTAGCGCTTCTGCTTGTCGTTGTTTAGCTTCTTGATGATTTTCAGCATGCTTTAATTCCATCACTTTTAATCGCTTATTGTTTCCTCTCTTAATCGGTGACGCTACTATATCGGCTATGCCTGCTAACAGATGATTCGATTCGGTAAAAACTTGTAGCTTGCCGCTGGCTAATAACCCACCTTGTACTATGGCTTGCAGATCACTTTCTGAATTAATCAGCACCTTTTTGTTGAATAACTCTTCTGCCAATCTTTGGACAGCTAATTCACCTTGATCATCTATAAAAGAAAATGCTTGAATAGGTTCAAATATCCCTTTATCTGCAAGGTTATATCGCGTTCCTAAACGGCCTGACTCATCAGAATGCGATTTTAAAGACTCTTTGTTTAATTCAATTTTCTTAATGCAGTTCGATCGACCATCCAAAGTCAAAATAACGTTGATTTTCACATATTGGCTACTTTCTAGTAGTTCATCACTGCCAAAAAGCTTCTTCAGTTCCTCAAACGAAGGAACTTGATTAAGTTCATGACCGGTAAATAATTCAACATTCCTAATTATATTTAACACATAGACATTGCTGCCTCGCTTGAATAAGAAAATACCATCTTCTTTCGGATATTTAGCTTTATTATGGGTATTAATAAACACTTTCGCTGAAATATCAGCGGTAGAACCCATCGCTTGACCCAGTAATAAACGGTCTAAATAATACGAGTTATCATTCCCTTCATTGTTCATTACGATAGAATAATGGAGATCATTTAAACCTGCTGCGATGCGATCACTTAATGCCTGAGTGCCTTCTGTTTGTAATACCGCATCTCCCACTTCAAGTAGTGTCTTAATAAAATTCGTGGGTTCTATCTTAATGTCTTTAATACGAGATACCACAGGTTCTGGAAAAGCAAAATTAACACCCAATGCTATACCTTTCGTTGCAATCGTCCTTATACGTGGCGCATAATAAAGATAACCCCGATCATCTATCTGTTCTAATCCTTGCAACGGAGTTTCGCTTCCAGCCTTAAATTCGACATTAACAGGCAACGCCTCCCAATTTTTATTACTTAATCCATCTAACCGCGACACAAACACCAAGTCCGCTCGTCCTTTGCCTAGATTCTTTTCAATCCCAATATCCAAGGCATACTCATACTTAAATAAATACTCTAAAACACCCACATTAAATCCATGATAAGCCACCTCTGAGCTACCCAACCCGAGTATCGGTTTCCAATGACCATATATCTTGGCAAGGTCTTTAAAAATATTACTACCTGCCACGGCTACTGCATTAGCAATTTGATCTAAAATAAGCACTCTTCGTTGCTCATCCACCGCCCCTTCTAACTCAGCATGTGAGGATAACTGTTGAAAATGAGATTTTAAATTAGTCAGAGGTACCTTTTCTGATTCACTAATTTCAGAATTAAACCTTTCTTCAATTAATTGAACGATTTCTTTGAATTTAGTGTTTTGTTCATTAGGCTTAGGTAACGGATCTCGCTCTATTAATCGCTGAAATTCACTGCTTAACTCTTTATAACTTTTAAAATTATCTCCTAGCACTATTTTTATGTCTTCTATATGCAAATTAAACGTCTGATCAATATGGTAAATTTTTCCATTGACTTGCAACTTTTCATCGACTACATAGTCTTGCAAAGTGCCTTGTACTATTTCCAGATGAGCAATTAATTCTTTTATCTGGTCTGAACTCCAATGTTGTGCTGATTCAATATTTTTGGTCACACAAAAAGTATAAAGTTGAAGGGATTTTTTACCGGCGCTTTCTAATTGCAAAGCCACTTTCACGGTTTTTATAACTTGTTTACCTTTATCATTACTTTTTATAGGGTTTATATAAATATGCTTGATGTCCAATTTATCCATTAATGGGGTATTAGGTAAAACAGTAAAAGCACCCATTGCACTGTATGGAAAAAATTCAGGTTTAGACGTCGTCCCTAGCTTAGGTGTTTTCCTTAAGAGAGATTGAAATTTTTGGAAAAAATATTCTCCATTTGTTCCTGTTTTACCTGTAACTAACAATGTTACGAGTTCTGGATTATTAGAAGCGGAAAAAACTTGTAAAGAAGAGGGACTTTGTATAGTAGGCATAATCGAATCCTTAATTATTAATTAGTCATTTTTAGCTTTGTATTCTTAAATACTTCACTTAGCCATCCACTTTGTTGGCAGATTCAATGCTTCAGTTATCGTATCGTTCGTTCTTTTTTCTGCTTGAATAGCACTATCGGTCTGTTCCTCCAATTTAAGCTTTTTAGAAGATACCGGTTGTTCTTCTTCCAATGACGTACTTCCTCTTTTTTTAGTTTGTACCCCTTTTTTTAAACTAGACATTAACTTCCCTATCAAAGCTTCTAAACGTTCTTTTGCCTTCGTTTCTTCTTCATCTAAATTCTTTTTAAAATATTTTTCCTCAAGTTTTTCTTTAAAATTAAATACTATTTCTTCATCATATAAACACCAATGCAAAGTGGGCAATATATCCGTATCTTCATATAAAGATTCGTTAATATCTTGAATGACGATAGGCAAAAATATGGTTTCTTTCTTTAATTCTTTTATTGCTTCTGATGACAATTTGAACCACTGATAAAAATGTTTTACATCTTGCCATCTTTCTTGAAAGACAAAATCATAATGTAAATCAGTTGCTTTATGAGAAAATATATCCTTTTTAATATCGATTCTTTTTTCTTCTGAATCAAAGTAGCGATTTAAAATTTTATCTATTTGATCCCATTTACAACGTTCTAATAAAAAACTACAGGTATATTTAGATAATTGAGTTTTAAATTCCGCCTTCATTTCATCAGAGGATAAACAGAAATTTATCATGCGTTCGACGTCAGAAAAATTCTCTTCACAGATAAGTGATTGACATGCCTCTAAACAATGTCGGCCAAAGATTAATGCATGCTTAAACTGGCTTTTTTCATCCTCCGACTCAAAAGCCCAATCGATTAAATCAGCTAATAGCTTTTCACTATTTCTTTTCAGTTTATAAAAACAAAGCTCACGACCCCAATCAGACTGAACAAACTGTTTTTTAAAGCCCGCTATCTCGTTAGCAGGCAAACAGACTTCTAACAACCAATTAACCAAAGACCAATTCTCTCTTTGAGTTAATGTAGAACACATACTTTCTCCACTTTTTGAATGAATCAGTACCTTTCTTTCGTCTAGGGTTATTTCATTTAAAACACATTTAAAAAATCGCTCATCCATTTCTTCAAACGGATATCTTTTAAGCAAGCGCGGTAATAATATCCGGCTTTCATTGATAACATTTTCATCGTTATTACGTTGAGATGCCTTATCAGTAAACACATAGCGCTTATAATCATCAGGCGTTTCTTCCCATAATGTAAATAACACACGGCGATAATCGTAATGTTCATCCTCTTTTTTATAAAGCAAGGCCGGTGGGATTTTCCAATCGTAGTCGCTACTGTATTTACTCGCCAATGTTAATAGACATTGGCTATATTTATCCTTTGGTAATACTCTCCATAATGTCCTCACTGTCGGCAAAAAATAATCTTGGTACGGCCAATCCAAAAAACATTCTAAAACAGAACTCCCGAACTTATCTTGAAACGCTTTTCTAAAAAATGCGAGTTGCTGTTCCTCCGTCATCTCCGACAGAAAAAAACACAGTAAATCACTGTAATAAAAAGGCAGGTTAAAAAACTCAACATAAGTAAATTCTTTAGACTTTGATACTAAATTTTCTTTCCAGGGACGATTTTTATTCCTTACCCATTGACGTAGAGAACTCAATGCCATATCCATCAGCATTGATTGACGCGCCCTATCTGTTAACCACTGCCAACAGGGTATTAATGCGGCGCGATTTCCATCGTAAACCGCGCATTGTACGGCGTATTGCCACAAATAGTTTTTTTGTCGTGTGACCTTATCGTGTCTACGCCCATCATTGTAATAGGACCATAATAACACTAAATGGTTTTTTTCTTGAGAAAGATTGGGATCATCATTCCCACTGATCGACTGCTTTTCTTCCTGAGTTAATTGCTTCCATAACTGAGGAATCATGCAATCTTCGGAATCTGCGTGCAGAGAATACGCACACGCGATACGATAGCGTTGGAATACAGTTATCCTTTCATCCTCGACCAATCGTTCTGCTAATTTTTTTTCATCTAATCGACCCGCTTCCGTCCAATCTTCTCGCGTCAGAAAACTCATCAAAAAATAACGCGATAGTCCAAATAACACTTCCTGTCGCCGACAATAGCTTAAATACGCTAAAGCCATTCGGTTTAGCCATCCTTTCACGCCGTGCTTCAAGGAATGTGGCACACTCTCCGTCAGTCTTTGACACTGCTCATCCATTGCTGCATCCCATTGCGCTAGCTTCATTTCATCACTAACGTAACTCGCGCTTATAAGTTCTCCGAGCGTTGGCTTTTCTAAACACAGTACTGTCTCTTTAAAAGCATGTGTTTGACATAAATTAATGGCTACTTTTATCTGTGCTTTCTCTTCCAAAGAATCTATTTCTTTTGAATAATCCATAACGTTACTTCCTTACCGATATAAAAAACACGTCTTAAGTAATTTCTTAAGCAATTTATTATATTCACACAGTAAACCAAGAAATAAATAAATTAACTTCTAATTCATCTATAACATTACTAATAATTTTTTAAACTTTTCTATTCATTTAATGTGACCCATGCTATTAACAGTAGTTTATTCTATTCTATTTTCTTTCATTTCAGCAAGTTTAATTTAGCATTTAAAAATTTAACGCTTTCCATTTTTTTTATTTTTTTTAATCTTAAAAAGATATATACCGCTCGTACCTGAAAATGCGAATCTTTCAATTTTGTAGCCATAATTGCTAATATTATCTTTTAGGTGTAGCAATCAATCGAGACAGTGAGTTTCGCTTACGCAAAAAACCAACTAAAAAGGTACTTTATAAAGTCAAACAATCGCTTCTGAAATGGCTGATTGGTACAGCGTAGAGCACTCAAGCAAGGAGAGTCTCTCCTTGCTTTTAAGTTTTAAAAAATATTTACATTTTCCTTATAGGAATATTAGAACAATTATTTTGTTTGTCATCACTTTCGGTTTCTTTACGTTTTGAAGTTTTATTCAAAATTAAATAATGCAATACTTTTTGCTTTTAAAAAACAAAAGAGAGAAAAAAGTAGCAAAATTTTTAGGATTAGTAGTAAATACGCCCGCATAATAGGTCGTGGTTTTTTAAAACAATTCAATCTTCATTTAAATAAATATATAGGGAGTTATAAAGCTGAATTAGAAAGTATACCTAGCATTGGTCAATACTGGGTTATTTATTTAGATAAAAAAATAGAAGAAAAAAATATACTTTCTCTTAAAGGTAGGGGGTAGAAAGTATGTGCTTCTTTCTACTCCGAGCCTTTATCGGCGCATGTCTATCTGCAAGCTTTTTGATTGGACGTAGCTTGCGAGAAATTATGTTCAGATTTCAGTTTTTCAACTACGTCTATAAAAGTTTGAATTGACAAACTATCAATTTCTATTTTTCGTACTCTAGTGGATGAATAGAAAGTTGTTAAACGAGCAGAGGGAGAAACGACATGGTTAGCGGGTTTTACAGTCCTTTTAATTTCGTTTAAAAGCAAAGAAATCTCATAAGGTAATTTTGATTGCGTTGTTGAAATAAAAATAATTAATCTTTCACCTTTGGGAAAGATTTTAGTGGTTATTTCGTTTTTTTCATCTACTATTTCGAGTAGAGAAACAAAGGACTCCGATGCTTTTTTAGATAAAATTAAGTGATTGATATGCTGGTTAAATTCACGCTCAGTCATAGTACTTAAATCACTATAGAGGCTAAAAGCGGCTTTAAAAACTTTATGCATAACTTCAGGATTTATGGGGATTCTATCGTTGCCGATATTATAGTATTTATCTTTAAGACCAAAATGCTGAGTGAACCCTTTCGCGCTTGCGGGCCCATCAAAATAAGCCTTTAAAACGGTTCGTTTGTGTGAATCAATATCATCTGAAACTGATTTTGTGGCAATAAAATATCCCAGAACTCCGTTTTCATCAGCTATTCCAACAATTCTATAAGCGGTAAAACCTGTTTTTTCTTTTCCTGTTTTTCTACTGATTCTTGGCAATGTGTTTTGGCTTTCTACAAGAAGATGTGTAGGATATTCGCTGGTAGCAGAACATGGCATAGCCCATAATTTATTTATCCCTTCCCTTATAGCATCTGTATCTTGAGTCATATCAATGAATACATTACCCTCTCCCATAAAGGCATCGGGGTGTTTTAAGACTATTTTAGTTATATTTCTTTCTTTGAAATAATTTATTATCCTTTTTATTTCTACGTCCACATCTACCTCTGAGGATAAGTCAAATATGGTGTAAATGGGAGAAACTTTTGAAGGTAAATAAAGTCTCTGGTACAGCTTGTTGTTTAAGCGATTTAATACGGAGGATTCTGGATTATGGACATAAGTATAAATACTGCTATGTAAACTAGAAGCACTATCTGAAATAAGCATTTTTTAGCAGCTATTCCAGAGGTAAAGTATCTGTTTTTAATTCTACTATCAACCTCAATAGAAATTTCAGGAAATGCTTTTTCGAAAGCACCCGCGAGATCTGAAGCATTGTTCCCTAATCCTGAAAAAATAAATGGCTGTACTTCATAAATAAAAATATTTCCTTTTTTATCTAAACTACAATCGATGATAAAGGGATAGATATTTTCGGCTTTCTGATTTTTGTGTTCTATTGGCATATCTAGTCTCGTTCAGATTCGCTTTTAATTGAGACTGAGATAATAAATAGCTAGGCTTAAATTACCATTAAGGTAATATTAAGAGTTTATTAAGACTTGATAAGGTGTTTTCCTAAAAAAAAGCTATAGAGAGGTAGAATGGGCCATAAAGTAGAAAATCAAACAAACTGTAAGGCTCGGAATTAAACAAATAGAAAAAGTTTATGTTTGTTTAATGCATTTTCTGGTCACCAATTAGCATTAAGCAAATGCTTTCTTATAAAAAATAATATTATTGTTTTTTAAAATGGTTACCAAGCGAGTCGCTATGCTCATGAAAAATTTTGGCCATCGTGTCCCCAAAATTAATTCGCATCACGCGACTGAAATTAGGCCGCGATTCGTCCTGCGTCC
>CAYQIM010000050.1:0-10251 GCA_964417555.1 Rickettsiella sp.
GACGCAGGACGAATCGCGGCCTAATTTCAGTCGCGTGATGCGAATTAATTTTGGGGACACGATGGCCAAAATTTTTCATGAGCATAGCGACTCGCTTGACTCAATCTATAGATAAAGCGAATGAAGATTTATTAATTAATCAACAAGAAAGTATAGATAGCATTCAAGTAGTTTCTGATGAAAATGAAGATCAGTCTTTAACCCCATCAGCAAAACAAGGCATTGAACAGTCGAGTACACCCAACTATCTTTTCGGTCGACAAAACCGTCTTAGGGACAGTTTTTTTTCTTCTTATTACGTTATTGGCTCAAGTAGTGAATCGGAAACCGAAGAAAAACAAGAAAAATTACCCGTCTGATCTATGCATTTCTAGGATAAATACTCAATATAATTACTTTTATTCCTATCACAGCTTTACTGGTTCTACCCATTGATACATAGCAAAGTTTTCAGGTTGGCATTTAAAACATCGGCTAGCACAGGCCGGTGTTTTAAGGCATTTTTTTATACATCCTTTATGTATTAATAGTTCTAAAATTGCTAAGGTTTCTTCTTTACTGCTATGAAAGGTTTGTAGAAGTAAGGAGAGATTAACAATCTTTTTTTGGGCAATGAATTTTTTTAAATCTAATAAGCTAGCCATGGCAACCTCCTCCACTTGCACAGCCTGTTTTAGTGGGGAGGGCAGATAAATCATTGGCTTTTGTCCGCAAGATCAATCCCGTTATAAACAAGAGCACAGCGATGATAGAAAAACATAACGACGATTGCAGAGGATGTTGGCTAAAGGTCGCCGTTTGGTAAAACAAGGTGGCAACGCCATAAGCGATACCCGTACTCCACACCATCGAGAAATAAGCCCAGCCTTTGCCGATTTCCCGTTGCATAACGGCCATCGTTGAAATACAAGGAAAATATAATAAGATAAATAATAAATAAGCAAAGGCACCTATTTTACCATCGAAAGAACGCGACATGACACCATAAACACCAGGCGTAGTGTCTGGGGCAGCCATTTGCGCGGCCAGAGGATTCAAGGATTGTCCCAAACTTGCGAGGCCGCTAGGAACTGATAATACAGCTGCTTTTAATTCACTGAGGATACTGGATTGTTCTTCTTCTTGTGTCAGATGTCCGACTTGTGAATATAAGGTGTTAAGGGTCCCAACAACAACTTCCTTAGCGAGCAATCCGCTAGCTAAACCCACGGTTGCCGGCCAATTATCTTTTTGAATACCTATAGGAGAAAAAAGTGGAGTTATCGTTTTACCTACACTAGATAACAACGAATTTTGATTGGCTTCTCCAGTAATTAATTTTCCATGAATACTGACCGCATTTAAAAATCCGATGAGCATGCAGACAGGAATAATGAAGCGACCGGCTTTTATTAAAAATAATTTAAGTCGTTGCCAGGTACTCAGTAAAATAGTACGCCAATGTGGCCAATGGTAAGCGGGTAATTCTAAAATCATCGGCGTTCTTTCGGCTTTTAGGGTGGTGGAGCCCAGCAAAAAAGCGGTGAGTATGGCTGTGATAATTCCAATGAGGTAGAGTGCAAAAATAATTAGCGCACCACCTTGTGGAAAAAATGCGGCTACAAACAAGGTGTAAACTGTAAGGCGGGCACCACAAGACATGAAAGGTGCCATCATTACCGTTAAAATCCGATCGCGTGGTGATGCTAAGGTGCGGGTTGCCATCACACTAGGAACATTACAGCCAAATCCGACGATTAATGGTACAAAGGCTTTGCCGGGTAGGCCTACGGCTGCCATTAACCTATCAATAACAAAAGCCGCACGTGCCATATAACCAGAATCTTCTAACAAGGATAGAAATAGAAACATGGCACCAATCACGGGGATAAAAGTAATGGTGGTGTTAATCCCTTTACCCAAGCCGTTAGCAATAACGGCAATCAACCATACGGGTAGATGGAGCGAATTCAAGACGGTGATTGTGCCATGAATAAAAATAGCCGTACTACCTATGTCAAAAAAAGGTTGGAATGCGCCGCCGACGTTAATCGCAAATAAAAATAGCGCATACATCACCAATAGGAAAATAGGGATGCCTAGCCAGCGATTGAGGATGATACGATCTAACGAAACCGTCAATGTTTTATGTTCTGCTTGTGTTTGTACACTTTGTTTCAGTAGCGCTTGTATACAACGATAACGCGCATCAGCAATGAGTAGATCGAGTTCTTCATTGAGTTGTGAGCTGAGTTTATCACGTAGCGATTTTACATAGATTTGTTCTTTGATAGATACATAGTTTTTAGCAAGTTGATCGTCTTCCAATAAACGTAATGCTAACCAAGACGTAAATATAGGCTTCCCACTTGAATTTTCGATAGTGTTCTTGCTAGGCGGTATTTGCCGAGAATTCACTTGCTGTGCGGATATGTTGTTAAAATTTAATTTTTGTGTAAGCTTTTCCCAGCTTGCTTGCAATCTCGGTTCAAGATCGTAATGAAGGGGCAGTGCTGGAGGAGGGGCTATCAATAAAGCTTCACGTAATTCAGCGATACCTTTACTACGAATAGCGGTTAAAGGGATAACGGGACAACCTAAAGATTGACTGAGTTGTTTGATATCAATGTTAAGTCCGCGACGTTGGGCAATATCCATCATATTGAGAGCAATAATGACAGGAAGTTGCATTTCTAAAAGTTGGGTGGTGAGATAGAGCTGGCGCTCCAGATTGCTCGCATCAACAACGTTGATAACGGTATCGGGCCGATTTGATAGCAGATAATCACAGGCAATGCATTCGTCTATGCCGCTATTACTGGAAACGACACTGAGTGAATAGGTGCCGGGGAGGTCAATAATTTCATAGTGGTGATCGCCCGCACTGCTGAGCATGCCGCTTTTTTTTTCAACCGTGACCCCGGACCAATTACCTATTTTTTGTCGGCTGCCAGTAAGTGCATTAAAAATGACAGTTTTACCGCAGTTGGGATTTCCAGCGATAGCTATTACCTTGTTCTTTTGCATAAGCAAGCGGCTTTAGTTTGAACGTTTAACATAAATGTGGCAGGCTTCACTCGCGCGTAAACTGAACTGGCTGCCTAATACTTGTAGCTGCAAAGGATCGCCAAACGGTGCGCGTCGAATGAATGTAATAGAGGTTTGACGGTTGATGCCGAGATTTTGTAACAGTTTACGGCAGTGTGTTGCTATGTTTGGACTAAATCCTTGGACAATAGCCGATTGTCCAGGCCGTAGCTGGGTCAGAGGAACCGATGCAATAGCCATAAATTTTCTAAATGAGAATGATTACTATTTATAATAAAGGGTTTTCAGCGGCTATGCAAGTTTAGACGTAGGGCGCTCGCAATGAATTATCAGTTTTCCCTAACCCCGAGCTAGAGAAGGCGAAGTGTTTTCTGAGTGAGCGTTTGTTGGTTTAGGAGGCCGAGAAAACTTCTTGTGTTAGCAAAAAATGGCCTTTTTCCTGCTAAGCAAGCCCGGGTATCGGCAAAAATAATCCCTTCCGATCGCCATGCCGCTCGACTATTGGCAAACAAACCTCGCTCTCCTTTCAGAACAGCACGTGTTTCAAGGAACAGCGTATTATAGCTTTTTGCCCGCCCGTCTAAAGCGGGATCATACTCGCTGTATAGTCTTGTTGGGGGTTTGGGTAGCACTTTTTCTTGCCAAGTTTCTAGAAGCTTAAAAATGTGTTCTTTCTTTTCCTTGTTGTTTAGGGTTTCATTGGCAGCAATTTGTTGATCAGGAATCAATTCATTCATGTAGCTCGTATTCATATTCCTATGGTATTGGTCTAACTCAGTCTTTAATGCTGTTACAAAATCGTTTCCTATTGGTTTTATTTTGTAGAAATCAATAATTTTTTCACGGATCTTTTTATAAAGTTCATGAGCTTTTTTAACAAAATTAAACCATTTATCGAAATAGTTATTGTCAAAAGAAAACTTATTTTGATAAATAGTATAAATATTACCTAATAGAAATTCAGTTAAGCGATGAAATTGAGTTTTCCAAGTCCTTTTACGCCATTCTTTCTGCTGCCAATCCTCGGAATTAAAATAATAGTCTGCGTTGATAGCTTCTTTACTAATAACAATACGTGATTCGCCATAGACACCATAGCGACCGCTACGACCTAATATTTGTTGATAATCACGTTCATCAGGTAAGTAACTTAGTAGTACGAGTAAGCCGGCTTCTTTTGCATTCTCTTCAAGTACAATATCGACACCGCGTCCTAGCATGCTGGTTGAAAAAGTAATCTTACCGGCTTGGCCAGCTTGGCCAATCAGCTGTCTTTCTTGTTCGGTTGTGTGTTCACTGGAAACACGTTGAAAGTTTTCTGTTGGTATGTGTTGGGCTGGGGATAGTTTTTGATTTAGTGTCATGATAGCGTGTTGCAACTTTGTACATTCCGCTTCATTTTGAGAAATTAACAACACAGGCTGATTTTTTTTATAAGCTTTTTGAATATACTCCATTAAAAGTATAGCCTGTCTTTGATGGTTAGCGGCTAATCGACAAGGTTTTTCTAAACGTTTTAAGGGTCGGTGGCGCGGTACTTCTATTAACCTCATATTGCCTAAACCTTGTTTTTTGTAAAGCACACTGGCTTCTTGTCTTTCAAGTTGGCAGCCCAAGGTACCGGTTACGGCAAATAAATTGCCATCTTGGTAATTGGTTAAAAAATCATGACTATTACTTGAGCAGATTAAGCGTTTTTCTATATCGCTATAAAAAGGGGTCTTGCATTGGCTTAATACCTCTTCTAAAGCAGTATCAGAGATGCTTGCTTGTTTATGACGTTGCATCTCGAGTAAAGCATGTAGACATTGATGTACGCCTGCTGAATATTTGGAGTCTGCACTCAGACGATTGTTTTGCAAAGCGAAGGCCATACTCGCAATTTGAGGACCTTGCGGCGTAGAAATGGAAACGTCAGGTTTAAGCATAAAGTGTTGATTAAACTTTAATTTTTTTGCTTCCATGGCAGATTCTAGCCAAGTTTCTAATTGAGTATGGGCTAACAAATCGAGACGCTGACTTTGTTCAACCGTTATTATTGCTTTTGCAAAAGAAATGAAATTTTTGGTATGTGCTTGAATGTCGTTATAAAATAAAGCCTCCTGGTCAGGCAATAAAATAAATTTCATTAATAGGGGATATATCCATTCCATCTCCTGAATATCTTTACTCACGCTGCTAGAATAATTAAATCGGGTCTGCGCAAGATCAAAGAAACTGCGGTCAGCTTCATCTAAGATCAAGCAACGTTTATCTTTATCAGGATCAAGGGCTTTATCAAGTTGTTGCTGAGCCTGGGCTTTATTGCGAAAAAGACTCAAATTTGTCATATCTGTAAAATGGATAGCATTTTGCTGATAGTTTGTAGTGCGGCTGTCGGCCGCAATGAGTTGAGTTTTGATACCTAGCAGTTTAAAGAAAGGTAAATATTCTATATAGTCGCGCTTAGCTAATGACATGTTACTGGTGACGAAATCGCAGGTTTGTCCTAAGAGAGCCTGAGTGGCGGCGAGAATCATCATGATGCGGGATTTGCCTTCACCGGTAGCAATTTCGCTGCTTACGTGTCCGCCAGAGCGTAGCATAGCAATGAGGGTAAGATATTGTGTGGTGTTGATTTCAAAAGAATTTCCTGGCTTGCCTTTGCTGCGGTATAGCAACTCAGCAAGGCTTACGACTAACTTTAACAAGTCTTGATCGGATAGATTTTGATTATTATGTGCGTTATTTTTAATGGCTGTTAGGCCTTGCGATAGTACTTCAGGTTCAAGGCCTTGTGTCGAGTTGATTTCTGTTTCTAGTCGTAGAAGATCCTCTTCTGAAATAGTTGTCCCTTTAAAACGTTTGCTTTGTTGCTTAGCAAATTCAAGGTGAAATCCATTCAATGGTTCTCGTGGACAAGGCGTGAGAATAAATTCTTTATAGCGCTGTTGGAATAATCCCGCCTTATTCGATTGCTTGGCTTCATTCCACCAACATAATAGTTGAGCTAGAGGTGGATAAGGTGGTAACTGGTAACAGCTTTTTAGCGCAATAAAAAAACTTGTTGGTGTTGTTTCTTCTTCTTGAAACACTGTTATCAGTGTTGAGAAATCTTTTTCTTCGAATTCTATCGCTTGGCTAAGCAGAATTGACAGGATATGCAGTAAGTTTGTTTTGTATTCTACTTTTGTTAACTGTTGGTTAATTGCAGCAAGCCACTTTTCGAGTTTGAGCGGTGTTTCTTTACTATAGTAGAGTAAGTTAGCTAATGTGTGTTTGTTCTCCAGTGAATCGTTGGCTTGGCTAGCGAGTGCATTTAAGTGATGGGTACAATGCGCTATAGTATTAATAATAGGCTTTTGCGCGGTTTCGAGCTGGTTTATAAAATTATTTAAAAATTCAAACAACGTGGATGATCCAGATTCATAAGAGAATAAAATTTCAAGTTGCCTGCTTAGAGTTTGTAAGGTACTTAGATCCGTTTTTTCTGTCGGGAATAACAATAATCGTTCGAGTAAAACAACTGTTTGTCTGTTGTTAGTAGCGGAAATTTCAAGGTAATAGGATAGTCGTTGAATTAAATTAGGGTTATTCTCCCTATTTTTTCTCTGATCTTGCTGAATAAAATAAATAAACGCATGGAGTTGTTGTCTTTTATAGATGATTGTTAAAATATCCGTTATTTCATTTTTCTCTCCCTTACAATGGATTTTAGTAAGTTGTTGCAAACAATGGATAAAATTCTTTCGTTCAGTTTTTTTGAGTGTCTGGTGCAGCCTAACAATTATTTGAAACTGTTTTTCAGATGCAGTTATATCTTCGGTGAAAATAAGATCTAGAAAATAAGTAATGATATGTCGATCTGTTTCGTCAGGAAATTGGGCTTTAATACTTTCTTTAAGCTTATCTGAGATGGCCCTTTTCCCCAGTAAGGTTAATGCATTGATATCACAATAAGGACCCAATTTTTCTTTTATACACCGAATCGCTTGCATAGATTCCCAGCCAAAAGCATTAGATATATTTCTATAAAAATTAAGAAAGTCTATGAAATCTTTACAGCTGAGTTTTTTTTCTGATCCGTCTTCATCAATTATTTTATTCTTGATTAAATAAAGGTCCAGGTACGTTAAATAGCTTAGCGAGAAAGCACCTTTAATGGCTTGTTCATCTTGTTTGATCTTTTCTAGAAGATCGATGATTGGTTTAATGTCTGAGCTTGTTAATTGAAAGGTGCTGATTAAACCGATGAGTTGCGCTTTTTGATCTGTATCAAAATGACTACTTAGTATGCTTACAACCACGTCGCGATACTGAAAAAGAAAAGTCGCTTCAGTGCCATTTTTATAATAATCATCATCATAAAAGCGCATTCCCTTGTAGATGTTCTCATAAAAATATTCAACACATTGAGTTAACTGCTCGAGTGCTTCTACTATTTTATCGATTAAAGCTTCGAGTTGGGTGAAATCAGTTTTTTGAGCAGAGAGGGTATCTAAAGCACTTTCTATTAATTTTAGAAAAATGGGTAAGGGGAAAGAACCCTTTTCATTAAAACTGATGTCCATGATCTGGCTTATTATGAGTTCCAATTTGAATTTGGTAACAAAAAGACGAACTAAAGTGGGTATTTTATTTAGGATCTGCTCAATTATTTTGGGGATCGTTGCCAGTAGATTATTCCATTCGGCGAGTGCTAGCGTGGTATCTGTTATAAATAGCGCATTGGTGCTTCCCGTGGTAGTAGCGGCAAGACAGCGATATAAACTAAGCCTGAGTTCCTCAGAAAAATTTTGATAGGTAATAGATTGCTGTGCTAACTGGTAAAATTCAAGTGATAAAGCATGGCCTTGTGAAGCAATAAAACGAAAAAAGTCTTTTGACAGTGACGCTTTGTTTTGTCCTATCTGAACAATAGAATGGTGTTTGGCATCATTAACGTAGCTTATCGTGCCGTTCTCAGCCTGTGCTTTCATTTCGGGAACGATAAATAGACTTTTTTTACAGAGTGCTTGCATGACGGCATCATGTGTGAAGTGCAGTTGATCATGGCAATTCCATTGACGTAATCTATCTTCAGGTCGGCTGTTTTTTAATAATGCTAAAATTCGAGCTAAAGCGACAGGGAGATTTTTAATGTTTTGAAGTTGGCATGAAGGCTGGTTGAAGGTCAATTCTAGGTCCTGTAGTTCCAAAGTAAATGCTTTAAAGGCGTTGGCTAAGGCTGGTAAATCATCTTCAGGATTCGCGACATAATGTTGTGTTAATAAAGTTTGCCAGTAAATGCCTTTGTTTTTTTCTAGATAAAAGCCTTTGATAAGTTCAATCGTATTGATATACGAAGGGTCTAATAAAGGTATGTAGGTTTGGAATTTTTTAAAGCAAATTTCTTGTAGTATCTTTAATAGGCTTTTTTCTTCGGTTGACGTAGCTACTTTGAAGGTATGCCATTGTTCCCATAACGAAAAAAGTTTTGCCAATCCAGGACCACCCTTTGTTTGATAGATTTGAACTAAGGCATTCAGATTCGCGGTAGTGAGCAAGAGTTGGCTGTGCCAATGAGTTAATTGAGCTAAAACGTTATTACTTTCAAGATCTTTTTCTAAAAGAAGATAAAGCAGATGTTTTTTTAGTGTTTTGGGTGGTTTTTCTAAACTGATGACGACCTCTGTGCACAAATTAATAGCTAAGGTAATGAATTCTGCAGGGAAATATTTCAGTAGGATTTTTTTAGCCACTTTTTTGTCGGGATCTATTAGACACGCTGTGTTGGGAAATAATTCGGCTATTCTTCGAAAATTACTGAGTAGGAAGTCAAAGGCTTTTTTTTGAAATACCTTTTCTTTGAAAAAAAGCTTGTCGAAACTCGTTGTTGTTTTATTGGGTAAGCTTGTTATAAGGACAAAATATTGGTGGAATAATCGTGATGCTTCTCTATCATAGGGTTTATCCGCCGCATTGAATTTATTCCATAGTTGGATTGAGTCCGAATTCTTGGTTTGTTTAGCATACTGAGCATAAATTTGTAGTAATTGATGGGCTAAAACGAGTGGTTTAGCAGCGAAATAGCAATGAATGGCTAATGCATCTTTCTGCGTATCGGGTTTACTATCGTCATAATCTAAAATAGGGGGATAGTGTTTGCGATCGAGCTTAAAACCATGGCCTAAGTGATTGAACTCCATGCCAAATTGAAATTGCGACCGATGGCGTAAAATTTGTCGGCATGCATTGAGTGTTATTTTGGGAGTTTTTAGAATTTTTATTCCTGAAAATTCGCCGCAAAGTGTGAGTTGATAATCGAATAAACTAGCAGCAAGAGTTTCGGCTTCTTGCTGTGAAAGCAGATACTGTTCTTGACTTAAACTACTTTCGCCTAGACAGAGTTTAATAAACTCTTTTTTATCGATAAGATCAGCGTAAAGAATTTGTTCAGCATCCATTTCAATTTGGCGGCTAAATTGACTGTCAAGTCCGATTTCTAGCGTCGTGGCGGTTTGCTGGGTCTGAGTTTGTTCTGACTGTAGATCCGTATCAATGTGAAGTGATACGCTATGAGTGCGTGGGCGTAAGCGTTTTATTGTAGAATCATTTTTATGCGTTTTGACTGAGCATTCAGCATCAATTTTTTGAAAAGCCGTTATATTTTTTTGGCGTTGAAAATCAGAAGTCAGTTGATCGATTTGTTGTTGTTGTTGTTCGCTGTTTTGGTAAGGTTTTGGTAAGCTTATATTGAAGCTCAGCGTGTGTTCTCTCACAAACGCCAAAAGTTCATTGGCTAGTGTATCACCATTCATTGGCACCGTATTTGTGGTTAACACTAAATGCACTCGATTTGCATTTTCTAACTTAAGAAGCCGCTGTTTAAAGTTTTCGGAGAGGTGGGAATTTTCTAAGATATCCTCCATACTTAAAGTGTATATATTGTCTTTAAAATGATGAGATTCGGATATAGAGTCGTCTGTGTAGCTAAAGTCACAATTTTCTAGTGTAGGCATAAGCTGCTCCAATAGCTTAAATTAATTTACTCAAAGTGGAGTAATTTACTTAATTTGGAATCCTTGTGATGTTGTAAAAGAGACTGATATTTTTTTAGATTGTAATGGCTTGGCGGGGAATGCACAAATTTTTTTTAAAAAAATTTTCAAACGACGAGACAATGAGAGCATTGCGGAAGCAATGCGAAGTTGAGGAGCCCGCGATAGGCGTGCGTTGACGGGCGAAGCAGGAAACGCATCACGC
>CAYQIM010000051.1:0-7632 GCA_964417555.1 Rickettsiella sp.
GGACGCAGGACGAATCGCGGCCTAATTTCAGTCGCGTGATGCGAATTAATTTTGGGGACACGATGGCCAAAATTTTTCATGAGCATAGCGACTCGCTTGTCGTAGTAAAATTAAAAAATTCGTAGCTTCCAGTAACGTGTGGGGTATATTAATTAGGATTTTGCTTACGTCTAATATAAGAAACAAAGAACATAATCAGAAGTAAAGGCAATAAAATAGGCAGTAACACCGGAAATAGAATAACAGCGATAACAGTCCACAACACGGCAATAAACCCGAGTACTAAAACACCCGTCCAGGTCAGTAGAAAAAACAATAAAATACTCAAGCAAAATAAGAAAATGGAAGCTACCAAAAAGCCCCATACCGTTAAACTAATTGCCACGGCACCATTGAGCAAAGCCAAGGTAATATGTCCACCAAGAATTAAAAGTAATAGAATAATCAATATCAGTGCTAACGATCGAAACATGATTCAAACTCCTTTCAATAGAACTGGCTCTTTCTATATCATAAAGACGAAGTGCTGTAGAATGTGTTTCCAAATCTTATTCACCCATGGCGGCTAACTTATCTGCCTGATACTCCCGAATAAGGGATTGAATCACAGGTAACAAATGCCCCTCCATGATATCAGATAACTGATAAAGGGTTAGGTTTATTCGATGATCGGTTAACCGACCTTGCGGAAAATTATAGGTGCGAATCCGCTCTGAGCGATCACCACTGCCTACCAAATTACGTCGTGTCTGTGCCTCTTCGTGTTGCTGTTTTGCTTGTTGTGCTGATAACAACTTAGCTTGCAATAAGGACATCGCGCGCGCTCGATTTTTATGTTGTGAACGTTCATCTTGGCATTCAACCACTAGACCGGAAGGTAAATGGGTAATCCGAATAGCCGAATCCGTTTTTTGCACATGTTGGCCGCCAGCACCTGAAGCTCGAAAGGTGTCAATTTTTAAATCGGCTGGGTTAATTGTCACTTCATCAACCGTTTCTATTTCGGGCAGTACAGCAACTGTACAAGTAGAAGTATGAACACGGCCTTGTGCCTCGGTTTCTGGAACCCTTTGTACGCGATGAGCACCCGATTCAAATTTTAAGTGCGAATAAACATCGGTACCGACAATACGTGCAATAATTTCCTTATAGCCCCCTTGTTCACTAGAGCTACTGTTAACAATTTCAACAGACCAACCCTGCAGCTCAGCGTAACGTGTGTACATACGAAATAAATCACCGGCAAAAATAGCCGCTTCATCGCCCCCAGCTGCCGCACGGATTTCTAAAAATACATTACGTTGATCATTGGGATCTTGCGGTATTAAAAAATGTTCTAATTCAGCTTCTAGGATAATTTGTTTGGCGCGCGCCGCTTTCAGTTCCTCCTCCGCCAGCTGTTGTAATTCAACATCCGGATCTTGTAAACAATGCTCTGATTGCTGGATGATTTCGAGGTTAGCCTGATATTGCTGAAAACATTGTACGATTGGACCTAAGCGGACGTATTCCTTAGATAATTCACGAAAACGATTTTGATCCTGAATAATACCTATATCGCCTAATAACGCCGTTAATTCTTCATAACGTTCGACGAGAGTTGTCAGTCTTTTAACTAAAGAGGTCTTCATAAGACTCATCTTTATACAGAAAGACACACCTTAAGTCGAGAGCCAACACTTAACTCATGAGATACCCTATAAAATAAGGGCAAAAATTGAATCTTAAGGATTCATAAGCTATTCTGAAAAGAGTAAACCACCATAGCGGGCGCTATAAGGTTTTACTGATATTACCGAAGGGGAATAGTATGAAAAAATTATTAGTAATGGCTTCAGCTATTTGCATGGGTTTATTAAGTAGCATCAACGTGGCTAACGCTGCTCACTCAGGCCAAAGTCCTTGTGCATTTAGTGCTCACTTAGTAAAAAAAGCGGGTTTTGTTTCTGGATCGTACTATGACTCAGCAAGCATACGTCAGTTGCTATCCAGACTCAATGTTTCACCACATGCTTGTACCAACCTTGCATCATGCCAATATCGCTATGTATGCAGCGAATACCATTATCTTGCGACCAATAAATTAATACCTAATCGTGGTCCAACTATCTATTGGCACAATTCACAACCTTTTTAATAAAAAGGCGATACGCTTATCCCTTCCTTATAGGAGGGGATATTTTTAGTCTGGACTTAGGCGAAAAACCGTCTTTTGGCGTAGCGCTTTGTTGTCGACTTTATCTGTGGTACTCATTTACCGCACGTAAACTCCGTTCCTCGAAAAGTCGACGCCGCACGCTACAACCAAAATACAATTTTTCGCGTAAGTCCAGTCGTGAGCAAAAATTTTAAAAATTAACAATAATAAACAAGTTATAGTATTATCTGACGTCTCTACTTTACTTATTATATTAATAACCGTTTGCCAAGGACTCACTGAGAAAAAACACGTTGTGAACCATGTCAAATTCTGCACTCACTGCCTCTCTTTCACTATCAACAAACTACCCAAGAAACCAAGTTCATTGTCAGGGTGCTTGGACATTAACGGGCATTAACGCCAAAAAACTAAAGCGCCGCTTTAGACAAATAAAGCAGCAAAAAAACACGGCTCTCATTCTAGATGCCAGTGCTATTACCGCGATGGATACGAGTGGCGCTTGGCAACTTTACCAATGGACAAATCAACTTTCCAAACAAGGAATTCATGTTCAATTACAAGGTCTTAACGAAAAACATCTTGCACTTTATAAAGAAATCCAAAAAACAGCCAGCGCTATAAAAAACCTAGCTCAACGTAAAGACTACCGTGGTTTGGCGCTTTTAGGGAAAAAAACCCTGGCTCAATTACATGAGGTACAAGCCTTTTTACATTTTGTTGGCAAAACTTTCACCAATGGGCTGCAATCTCTTAGATATCCTTCACAACTACGAATCGGAGCTTTAGCCAGCATTATCGAGAATACTGGCATTGCCGCATTAGGTATCATCGCCTTATTATCTTTTATGATCGGTATTGTATTAACCTATCAAATGGGTTTTCAGTTGAAAAACTATGGTGCCAGCGTTTTCATTATCGATCTATTAGGGCTGGCTATTCTGCGTGAATTTGCTCCATTACTAACCGCCATTATGATTGCAGGACGCAGCGGCTCCTCATTTACTGCACAACTTGGCATGATGAAGATAAAAGAAGAAATCGATGCCTTAAGCACGATGGGCGTTTTACCCAGCCAACTATTAATTCTGCCTAAAATTTTTGGTCTAACGATAGCTCTACCGCTATTAACCCTATGGGCCGATATTTTTGGTATACTCGGCGGCATGGCCATGACACATTCTATGCTACATATTGGCTATATTGATTTTTTACGCCGTTTTCCCAAGGTAGTACAACTTTCATCGCTGGTGATAGGAATAGGAAAAGCCCCTGTATTCGCATTGATTATCTCAAGTGTAGCTTGTTTTCAAGGATTACGTGTACGGGGAAGTGCGGATAGTGTTGGCAAACAAACAACTCGCAGCGTTGTTCAAGCCATTTTTTTTATTATCGTAGCCGATGCACTCTTTTCCATTTTATTCAGTACTTTAAATATTTAATCCATGCCATTTCGCCATCAATTAAAAAAACTCAGCTTTTTCACTGCGCACAGTATAAATCCACTATACTTTATTTCATGAACACATCTGATTCAGTGATTAAACTCGATAACGTTAAACTCGCGATAGCGGGACAATGGATACATAAAGGCATTAATCTAGAGATTAAGCAAGGTGAAATTGTCGCTATTGTCGGCAGTAGCGGATCCGGTAAATCCACCATTTTACGTGAAATTTTATTGTTATTAACACCTTCCTCTGGAACTATCGAAGTTTTTGGCAAAGATATTAGCAAACTTTCCCCCGCTAAAATCTTAGCTTTACAACGTCGTTGGGGTGTTTTATTTCAACAATCGGCTCTTTTTACCTCATTAACCGTGTTAGAAAATATTGCTTTTCCCTTGCATGAACATACTCAACTTGATAAAAAAATAATTAAAGAATTAGCCTTACTGAAATTATTGGCCGTAGGACTCCCCATCACTTCGGCAAATAAATACCCTGCTGAACTGAGCGGCGGTATGCTCAAACGGACTGCCTTAGCACGCGCTTTGGTCATGGATCCCGAATTACTCCTGTTAGACGAACCGACAGCAGGACTTGATCCACAAGGGGCGGAAGGATTTGATGAATTACTTTTAAATTTACGTGCGATCTTAGGTTTAACTATTTTACTCGTCACTCACGATCTGGACACCTTATGGCAAATTACCGATAAAGTCGCTTTTTTAAATGAGGGTCGGGTTTTAGAGTTTGCTTCCATGGCCAAACTAACACAATCGACTGAACCTGCTATTCGTGCTTACTTTAAAGGACCTAGAGGGCGCGCCACAGAAAAAATTTATGGGGAAAATCATGGAGCCTAAAATTAACTACACACTCGTAGGCGCTTTTGTTCTCATTTTAACGGTAGCGCTGATTATTTTCATTACTTGGCTATCCGCTGGTTTTACTATCAAAAATTATAAAACCTACTTGGTCATCATGAATGAATCCGTCGCTGGCATCACAACAAATTCTACCGTGAAATATAATGGGGTAGATGTCGGCAGTGTAAAAAAGATTGCTTTGTGCCAAGAAAATCCTAAACAAGTCCAGTTATTTTTACAAATAGAAGAACATACACCGATCACGGCTGGAACAACAGCCACCTTAAATAGTCAAGGTCTTACCGGAATTACCTATGTTTCCCTACAAGGCAGTAATACTAATCAAACACCCTTGACTACGCTACCTGGCGAAAAATACCCTATTATAAAAACCAGTCCCTCACTCTTTGTACGCTTAGATACCACCTTAAAACAATTAACCGACAATATGAATCAAATTACGCAAGATTTTAACAATGTATTAGGTGGAAAAAATCCGGAATTATTTAGAGAAATCTTAACTAACTTAAATACCACTACCCATCATTTAGCGGCGCAAAGCCAACAACTGGATACTATCTTAATTAACACCGCCAAATCGACACGCTCATTTCCCTCTTTAATGAATACCTTGACACAACACACACTCCCGTCCACGAACGAAGTTTTAAATAATTTAACTCTAATGAGTGATAATTTACTTGAACTTTCTGATAACTTAAAACAAAATCCAGCACTTTTACTGCGAGGTCAAGCGCCGTTACCACCCGGACCAGGAGAAAAATAAGTGTTTTATTGTCTAAAAATCCTATTAAAAAATGGGTTTAGCCTAAAAAGCGACATCAGCCCAAGAAAGTACTGGCCTAAGAAGTTCCCCACTTTACGTGCAATAAACCTAACCATTATTTTAAGTTGTCTAATAACATTGCCTGCTTGTTCGCTTTTTAAACCGATTTATATTGAACCTTTACACTACTATACCCTGACCACTTATCCCCCTGCTTGCCCGACAAGAAATCCACGCAGTACCTTATTAATCACCCAACCTAGGGCGAATGCTATTTATAGCAGCCCGCGTATGATCTATAGTCCTGATTGTTACCAACTACAGTTTTTCACTAAAAACCGTTGGGCGGATACACCACCGCAAATGTTACATCCTTTACTGATCAAATCATTACAAAACACAGGCTATTTCCAAGCCATTATTAATACGCCGACGACAACACATTATGATTGGATCCTTAACACCCAACTATTAAGCTTTCAGCAAGAATTTTTGACAAAAACAAGTCAATTCCGTATTAGTCTTCGCGCACAATTAATCAATGCCCATAGCAATCGTATAATTGCGACTCAGGATTTTATGGTCGTACAAAAAGCACCGATAGATAGCCCCCACGGCGGTGCTATTGCCGCTAATATTGCCACGCGAAAAATATTACAAAAAATAAATAATTTTTGCCTAGCGCGCGTCATCATTTACCGAAGGGAGATGCAGAAAACACATACTTGGTAACTCATCGTGCTAAATGAAGACACGCCCTAAATTGGACGCTGTAAAGTTTACCTAGCGAGAATGGCTAACGAAGGTAACTTTACATCTTTTCTACTTTTTTAGCCGACATCCAAAAAAGCTTGTCTATTTTGGATCTTAATCACTTTAGACATAGTTTCTAAATATACTGTTTGTAATTTTTCTAACCCAGCTTCAACTTTAAACAAGTGATCAAAAGCGTCATTAAAATTAAATGCAGTAAACCTGGATGGGATTCTCAATACCTCGCTAAGTCCTTTGTCTACTTAACTCATAGCACGATTGCCCTGGCTAATGCTACGTGAACCTTCTTCATTTAATAATTTATTAATTTTTCTATGGTATAAGTTAGCTAAGCTAATAAAAAATACAAAATATGCCAAGAAATTTTGTTACTATAGCGAAAAATGCATTTACAACACATCCATCAGAACCATACGAAAAACAAAAAGAAGCCGATCAAAAAACTTATAGCTCGTTTTTGGATCAAATTCAATCCGAAATTAATAATCGAAAATCGAATATTAAAAACTTTCAAAAAGCGATAGAACTATCTGTTTCTCCTGAGTTTTTGCAAACGCTAACACAAAATCCCGATTATATCGCCTTGGAGAATAGCTATTCTGACAAAGTTGCAACATTACAAGCTCATCTTGATACTTTAATAGAAATTGCTAATTTACAGCTTGTTATTAGTAGCGACACACTAGAAATGTATAAGAACATGCTTGACGGAACGTCTTCCGACATCAAGCTTAAAGCCGATAATACTTTTCAATCATTAGATCAGGTAATGTCAGACTTATCAAATTGCTTCGCTAATGCCCTGTTAGAAAGTAAAAAGAATAACAAATTTTATCTAACCATGACTGAAATTAGGTCAGCTCTATTGCATGATTTTAATGACGCAGGAGCGCAAAATAATCAACAATTTGCTACTGATCTAACGACTAAGCTGACGTCTATTATAAGGGATAAAAGCTTACCTAAACAGCTTAGTGATCCACTCATAGATATATTCGAAAAAGCCACATTTTCACAAAACACAGCGTTGGTTCTCGCTGCCTTAAGCGAAACTATTAAGCTTGTTGAATCTGCGCAAACACGTGCCAATCAGATAATAAATAATAAGCAGCTTTCACTTACCAATTACATAGCAAACCTGGCCTATGAATTAAGCAATGAGTACTATTTAGCTCGCTTCTCTAAGGTTTATGAAGAAATCAAAACAATAGATGAAAGTAATCAACAATTGTTAGTGGATATTCGCGCGCAACTGACGGCACTTGAAGCGCACGCACCGCATTGTAAGGCTTTACAAGAACTAGTTTCTGACTACCGTAAGCAATTACACAGCTTACAATCTTATGTTATTAATCGCCCAACTTTAGATAACCATGTTGAACTAACCACACAACTGGAAGAATTCAAGAATAACTTAAAAACTGGAGCTTATTTCAAAACCATTCAAGAAAAAGCCGTTGTCTCTTTAACTAATTTACAAAGAAGCGCAAAAGAGCAATTGCAGCAAGCGAGTCGCTATGCTCATGAAAAATTTTGGCCATCGTGTCCCCAAAATTAATTCGCATCACGCGACTGAAATTAGGCCGCGATTCGTCCTGCGTC
>CAYQIM010000052.1:0-13211 GCA_964417555.1 Rickettsiella sp.
GACGCAGGACGAATCGCGGCCTAATTTCAGTCGCGTGATGCGAATTAATTTTGGGGACACGATGGCCAAAATTTTTCATGAGCATAGCGACTCGCTTGTAATAGCTGTTTTTATTATATAGTTTATAACAGTGTACATTAAAAAATAATTTATGTGAATATATCTCCTTTTTTATTGTAGAGTAATTAACGTAATTTATGCGATATACAGAGAGAAAAGGTTGTATTAACTGAAATAAATAATGAGTTTGAGGAAAAACAGGTGACAAAAAAAAATCAGTATTTAAGTCAATTATTAAAAGGCATTAATTCTGTAAGGAATTCAGCTGACGTAATGATTAGTGGACTTTGTCAAGATAGCCGTCAACTTAAGTCAGGCGATTTGTTTTTTGCTTACTCGGGAATTCAAGCAGATGGGAGAGACTTCGTAAATGAAGCAATCAAAAAAGGGGCCGCTGCCGTTTTGTTAGAACCGAATGGGAAATTAGTATTTTTTTCGTCTTCAATTCCTATTATTTCTATTCCTAATTTAAAGATTTACTTAGGTCTTATTGCGGCTAGATTTTATGGCAATCCCAGTCAACACGTACCTGTAGTAGGAATTACTGGGACAAATGGAAAAACGTCGTGTACCCATTTTTTAGCGCAGTGTTTGCAGCAGCTACATAGTTGTTGTGGTGTGATAGGCACATTAGGTAATGGTTTATATCCGCATCTAAAAACTGGTTTATTAACCACGCCGGATGCTGTTGAATTACAACAGTTATTAGCTGAATTGAAGGCACGGAAAGCTAAAACAGTTTTAATGGAGGTGTCCTCGCATCGTTTGGCGCAACAGCGTTTAAATGGTATGGAATTTTCTATTGCGGCGTTTACGAATCTAACGCGCGATCATCTCGATTATCATGGCAGTATGGTGGAATATGCACAAGCCAAACGTTCTTTTTTTGATTTACCCGGCGTACGGCAGGCCGTGTTAAATGCAGATGATCCTTATGGTCAAACTTGGCTAAGCGAGTTAGCCGGATCGTTGCCTGTTATCGCTTATTCTATTAACCAGCCGCTATTAAATTTAGCACATATCCCTCAGGTTACAGTAAAGCACTATACATTTAATTCGCAAGGTTTACACGCTGAAATAGCAACTCCGTGGGGAGATATTAGTATTGAAAATCCATTTTTAATTGGCACGTTTAATCTCAGTAACCTATTACTCGTTTTGACGGTATTAAAACTTCTTGATTTTCCCTTGGCCGCTATTGCTAAGGTTATTTCGAATATAAAGGGCGTGCAAGGACGAATGGAAGTTTTTCGGCGGCCGCATAAACCCCAGGTTGTTATCGACTATGCACATACGCCCGATGCGCTACAACAAGTTTTGCAGGCTTTACGCACTCATTGTCAGGGTACATTGTATTGTGTATTTGGTTGTGGCGGCGATAGAGATAGGGGAAAACGTGCATTGATGGCGGAAGTTGCCGAACAATATGCCGATCAGTTGGTGCTGACCAACGATAACCCGCGTTTTGAGGATCCTGGACAAATTATACAAGATATCCAACGAGGGTTATCTGGCGTTAAACCTGTTTATATTGAGCAGGATAGGCAACTTGCCTTGGCTTATGCCATTCAAAAAGCCAAAGCAGAGGATATCGTACTGGTCGCGGGTAAAGGGCATGAGGCTTATCAATTGATAGCAGGAATAAAGCATCTTTTTAGTGATGAAGCTGAGGTTAAGCGTTTGTTAAACTTAAATTCGCATTAGCGCAAAGCCAGTAGATATTGATAAAGCGTGCATGTGGCGTCGATAAATGCTTTTTTATCAAAGTTTTTTACTGCCTTGTCACGTGCCTGTTGGCCCATCTGGATTAAATTTTGTTGTGTTAAAATGGCTGTTAAGCAATGTGTTAATGCAGGTATGTCGTTTACCGGAACAATCCAACCGTCAACATTTGGGGTTATATTTTCGGGAAGTCCACCATAATTGGACACAATAACAGGGAGTCCCATTGCCATCATTTCCCGACAGGCAAATGAAATGGTTTCTTGTGTATTCGACAACACAAAGCCTACGTCGCCAAGCGTCATCCATTCTCGCGTATCAGTAAGAAGTCCCGTAAAGATAATCTGCTGACTTAAACCAAACTTAGCTACCGTTTGTGCTTGCTTTTGTCCGGAAGGTAGTTTACCGGCAATGATAACTTTAATATTATTTTTTAATTTAGCAGGCAGTAGGGCAATGGCGGCAATTAGCGAAGGCCAATTTTTGCATTCTGCGGTTCCAGCATTGGAGACAAAAATAAAGTTATTATCTTGTAAACCATGCTGTTGTCGTAAGACAAGTTTTTGTTCCAATGGTATGGGCTTAAAAAAATCGATGTCTAAACCGTTGGGAATCGTTCGAATCAGTGAGTTTTTTATCCCTGCTTGGAGAAGGTGCTGTTGCGTGGATTGGCTCACAGCAATGATAGCGTCCGTAAAGTAACGCATTCGCCATAATGCGCCCCACTTGATACGCAAGGCATTGTGCTTCGTTAAAACCAGTTTGGGTCGGTATTTTAAAAAGGGATAAATCAGTAGCACGCTGCGGTGGTCCGCCGAGCCATTGACATGGATAATGTCGAAGTTTTGTTTTTCAACCCATTGTTTAAAAATCCGTAATTGTTTTAGCTGCCACCATTGACGAAAAATAGCCTTATAATTAATGCCAAAGCAGGGAATCGTTTCTTTTTAAAGTTAAATAAAGCCGTGAGGAGGGTGGGCAAGCTAATGCTACATAATGATTCAATTGTAAAGCCTTAATCAAGCTGAGAAGGTAGGTATCTTGCCCCCCACCATGGGCTTCATGGAAATTACAAAATAAGATACGCATATTATTATTTTAGTATTAACTCGAGCTATTATGTGGAATTATAGTATATTTAGTACATAATAGTCATTATTTTGGTATCTAGCCCTTGTGAAATTATCAACACTTGCATCTTTACTACACGGTCAATTAATTGGTTCAGATCAGAACTATTCCTCAGTGAGTCTCGATTCGCGGTCGCTTAAAGTTGGATCGCTCTTTGTTGCCATTTCCGGAGAGAAGTTTGATGGTCATGCCTTTATAGAACAAGCTAAAAGCCAAGGCGCTGTAGCGGCGCTGGTGGATAAGCCGGTTTCTTCTGAGCTTCCATTAGTCCAAGTGGCTGATACGCGAATAGCACTAGGCCAATTAGCGCAAGCACATCGACAGCAATTTTCGATCCCGGTTATTGCCTTGACGGGAAGCTGTGGAAAAACGACGACCAAAGAAATGCTACGCGCTATTTTGAGTGAATCAGGTTCTGTGCTAGCGAGTACAAAAAGTTTTAATAATGATATCGGTGTGCCCCTAACCTTGTTTGATTTAATTACTCAACATCGATTTGCGGTGATTGAAATGGGTGCCAATCATCCTGGAGAAATTGCCTATTTAAGTCAGATAACACAACCGAATATTGCTTTAATAACAAATATCGGTCCCGCGCATTTGCAGGGATTTGGTTCGATTGATAAGGTAGCGCAGGCAAAATCCGAGATCTTTTTAGGTTTATCGCCTGATGGCATAGCCGTTATTAATGCCGATGATCCTTTTGAGAAAGATTGGCAAGGTCGCTTAGCGAACCATTCTATTATTCGTTTTGGATTGAATAAAGAAGCTGATTTTTCAGCGCGCCAGGTGGATTTGGATCCACAAGGTAAAGTGCAATTCATTCTGGTAACACCAAAAGGAGAGATAGCGATTCATCTTGCTTTACCGGGAAAGCACAACTTATTGAATGCATTAGCCGCAGCGGCGGTAGCTCAGCAAGTAGGGATATCTTTAAGTGCTATTAAAACGGGTTTAGAAAAAATGCAGGATGTGCCAGGACGTTTGGCGATAGTAAAAAGTAAAACAGGCGCGTGTATTATTGATGATACCTATAATGCCAATCCAAGCTCAGTGACTGCAGCCCTACAACTTTTAGTGCATTATCCCGGTCGCCATGTTTTTGTTATGGGGGATATGGGTGAACTTGGCAGCAATGCGGATTATTACCATCGCCACATAGGTGAGTTGGCAAAGGAATTGGGAATAGAATATGTGTATACTTGTGGTGAATTAACCGCCTTAACGGCACAAGCATTTGGTTCCTCAGGAAAGCATTATTCAAGTCAGGAAGATTTAATTCAAGCGCTTAGACCGCTGCTAAAAAAAGACGTGACTTTGTTAATCAAAGGGTCACGTAGCGCGCAGATGGACAGGGTGGTGGCAGCTTTAGTGTAAACGGTATGGCTTATACCTGAGATGCGAAACTTAAAACTTCACAGAGAAAAAACACATGTTATTGTGGTTAACTGAATTATTATCCAATTTTTATCATGGTTTTCGTGTTTTTCAATATTTAACCTTACGTGCTATTTTAGCCAGTCTAACCGCTTTTTTGATTTCACTTTTACTCGGTCCCCGATTAATAAGGGCTCTGAGTTACCATCAGCTGGGTCAACCTATTCGCAATGACGGGCCACAAACCCATTTAAACAAAGCCGGTACGCCAACCATGGGTGGCGCTTTAATTTTAATTGCCATTGTTTTAACGACATTACTGTGGGCTAATCTTCATAATCACCTGGTTTGGATTGTTTTGACCGCTATCGTAGGATTTGGTTTGATTGGATTTGCTGATGATTATCTCAAGCTTATTTTAAAAAATCCTAAAGGCCTTATTCCACGTTGGAAATATTTTTGGCAATCATTATTAGGATTAGGTATTGCGATTTTTCTTTATAGCACCGCGCAATTGCCTATTGAAACTCAATTAGTGATACCTTTTTTTAAAAATCTACTGATTCCTTTAGGCATCTTTTATATCCCTTGGGTTTACTTAGTGGTTGTAGGAAGTAGTAATGCGGTTAATTTAACGGACGGTCTTGACGGACTAGCCATTTTACCAACCGTATTAGTAGGGGGGGCTTTAGGTATTTTTGCTTATTCGACCGGTAATATTACCTATGCTAAATATTTGGCTATTCCTTTCGTACCCGGCGCAGGTGAAATAGTTGTTATCTGTGGTGCTATTGTTGGTGCGGGTTTAGGCTTTTTATGGTTTAACACCTATCCGGCGCAAATATTTATGGGTGATGTGGGTGCTTTAGGTTTAGGTGCCGCCTTAGGTTGTATTGCCGTCGTTGTTAGACAGGAATTAGTATTGTTGATTATGGGCGGTGTTTTTGTCCTAGAAACTGTTTCTGTCATACTACAAGTTATTTCGTTTAAATTAACCGGTAAACGTATTTTTCGTATGGCACCTATTCACCATCATTTTGAGCTAAAAGGTTGGCCAGAGCCACGTGTTATTGTTCGATTTTGGATTATTACCGTGGTCTTAGTTTTATTTGGTTTGGCTACTTTGAAATTGCGTTAAGCTTTTCGTTCTCTTATTTTTCGTCTAATTTATCCCATGAAACAAAATGAAAAAAAAATGGTTGAGCAGAGTTTAGCGCTGGCGGGTATTTTTCAATCAGCCGCCCTGGTTAGAGATTTGGCAAGGACAGGGCAAGTTGAAAACTTTGCATTTGATACTAGTATTCAAACAATTTATCAAATTGATGCCATCAGTGTAGAACACGTCTATGGTAAGGTAGCGGGACTACGTTTAGGCTTACAAGAATTGATTAATTTATTAGAACACACAACAATGCCGAGCAATCGGGACATTAGCCGTTATTTAATGGGTTTAATGCATTTAGAGCGAAAGTTGACTCGCTCTTTTGAAGTAAAGCAGACCTTAAGTCGGCGAATTAAGCATGCTGTTTCACAGGCAAAATATTTTTCTTCTTCCCCGCAACTTATCATCAACGGTTTAGCCGATATCTATGTAACGACCCTGGGGCGTTTATCCTTTCGTTTGCATGTGGTGGGGCATGGTAAGTATTTAAGTCAAACAGAAACTATTAGTAAAATACGTGCAGTTTTATTGGCGGGTGTTCGGTCTGCTGTTTTATGGCGCCAATTGGGCGGTTCGCGGTGGCAGCTTTTTCTAATGCGTAATAAGTTGACTAAAATTGCCAAACAATTATTAACGATTTCCTAACGTTATTAAATTATATTTAAAAATATTTAACCTGAACTTTAAATAATTGTCTCTACTTGTTTTTTTTTATTAATCCTTCTAATATAGATTTTCTTAACTATTTCTTGCTAAGCCCTATAAGAAATATAAAAAGATTTCGTGTCTACGCTGTTCATTACTTTCCTTTACTAGCATTTATTTTAACTAACAAGAAAATTTATATTTAAAATTTTAAATGGAATTCAGCTTAACGCTATTTCATTAATCATGAAATGCACAATTGGTTTCAATTAAATGTTAAAATAAGTAAACTAGATTATTTGGATTGATGATTAAAAGTATTTTCGATAAAAAATAAAAAGGATATGTATGGAAAAAAAGAAAAAAAGTCTTCAATTTGGAAAATTTGGCGAATATGAGATTAGCTTTAATCTTGGTGGAAAAAAACGGCCTATCAATATTGGATACGGGAATTGGTTTATACCTGCCATTGATTATTTCAAAGAAAAAAAGAAAGTTCTCTTTATTGGTGCAGGCTGGTCTGGATGCCATACGGCGTTGGCACTAAAAAAGGAACATCCGGCATGGGATATTTATATTTTTGAAAAAAATGCTGACATATTTAGTGGGATTTCAGGTTTGTTTGGTATTCGTTTACATAGAGGACCCCATTACCCACGTTCTAAAGAAACCAGAGAAGCTTGTCATAAAGGCTTTATAAAATTTAATGAAGATTATCCAAAACTAATCAATGATCATGCTTATTCAATTTATGGATTAGGCAACAAGGATGCTACAGGTAAACCCCCGAAGGTTACTGTGAAACAATTTTCTGCCGTCTGCCAAGAGTTCGGCAATGCCAGGGAGATTCAACCCGAAAAATGGAATTTCAAAAACCTAGATTATGCGGTTGATATTGATGAGCCGAGCGTGGTTGTAGGCAAGCCTTTACGTCGTTTTTTTTTAAAAAATTAAAAAAAGCGGATGTTAAAGTATGTACGAATACTACAGTTATTGCTATTGAAAAAGAAAATAATAAAACTGCTGTATATTATTGTAAAAAAACTAACGGTAAAAATTATGAAAAAATTTTTGATAAGGTGATTAATACAACCAGTTATCAATCACTTATTCCCTCTAATTTACCCTTAGATATAGATGTCGTTTATCAAGTTTGTTTAGCCTTAGTTTACAAACACAAAGTAAAACCGCTACCGAAAAAACCTTTTTCATTTATTGTGATGGACGGCGGGTTTCCGTGTTTGATGCCTTATGATGATCGTTTAGATAGAAGCAAACCTGTTGAAAAATATATTCTAACCAATGGCGAATATACCCAACATTCTTTTTCTACAGCGAAGGAAGCGCACGAATTTCTTGCTAAACTTAAAGTTAAAAAGGATACGTATGTTAGCACAGAAGTTAGAAAGAAATGCGAAGCTGAAATGCTACGTTTTTATCCAAATTTCCTGAACGAATTTAAATATAAAGGTTGGAAAGGTACTGTTTTATGTAAGCCTATAACAGAAACAGAACTGCGTTGTTCGGCGACTTATCAGGACGAGAAAGGAGTCATCACGGTGACGCCAGGAAAAATAAGTGAAATCTCGGCTACAGCAAAAGAAGTAGACGCACTTATTTTAGGTAAATCGATAGTGAAAGAGGGTCAATATTCTTATGTAAAAAATGGCGTGTTGGATCGAGCAAGGAAAGAGTTTTCTGAAAAACCAAAAGGTTCAGTAGGAAATACTGCCTTACTTAAATCTTTTAGTGATTATTCCTCTAAAATTTATCAGAAATCATCCTTTCCGGTATTTTGGCAGCAGTCACTATTAAACTTACTGCCGTATGGCTCGGATCTGAAGAAAGTCTCTAATTTAGCCAGGTCACTTTTTTAGTATTTAATTTTATTTTTTCTACTTAATTTGCTTAACTCGATAGTTTAAAGAAATTTTCATGTTTACTGAAGAAAAAAAAGCACAGAATAAGTTAAATCAGACATTTATAGCCGAGCTATTAAAACAGCTGCCTGTCTATGTCTTTTGGAAAGATAAAGAAGGAATTTTTTTAGGTTGTAACGACCTTTTTGCTCAGGCTTTTGGTTTTTCTTCTGCCGAAGGTGTGATAGGGAAAACAGATTATGATTTAGAAGTAAAAGAAAGCGAAGCTTATCGAATAGCGGATAGGGAAATTATGGTATCCGGTAAACCTAGACTGAATATGGAAGAAGAACAAACCTTTGCTAATGGAAAAAAAGGATTTTTATTAACCAGTAAGATACCGGTATTTAACGCCGATAAGGAAGTTATAGGAATTTTAGGTGTTTACAATGATATTACTGAGTTAAAAAAAGCGCAAGCTGTCGCAGAAGACGCCAACCAAGCTAAGACTGAATTTCTTGCTAATATGAGCCATGATCTAAGGACTCCCTTAACCGGCATTATCGGTCTCTCTAGTTTACAACTGCAGGATGCATCAAATGATAAAAACAAAGCCTATAGCCAAATGATCTATGGTGCGGGAGAACAATTATTGGAATTGCTTAATTATGTACTTGAAGTGGTAGATACTGAACATAATTCGCAAAAAAAAGTACAAAAAGAAAGCGTTAATCTCATACAGTTAGCTAAAGAACTTCAAGAACTGATGTTACCAGCAGTAACAGTTAAAGCTTTGAAGTTTCATTTAAATTTTAATTTTTCTACTAGCTTATGTCATTATTTAACAACGGATCGTATTGTACTTAAACGCGTGCTATTAAATTTGTTAAGCAATGCGGTTAAATTTACCGAAAAAGGGCATATAAATTTAACGATCCGATCATTAATCATCAATAATAATTCCTACATAGAAATAGATGTGCAAGATACCGGTATTGGCATGGCCGAAGACACGCAGCAAAAAATATTTGATCGTTTCTATCGCTTAAATCCATCCAACAAGGGCATCTATAAAGGGTACGGATTGGGTTTATTTTTAGCAAAAGAATCTGTTGAGTTATTAGGAGGAAGCATAAAGGTAGAAAGTAGTGCAGGAACAGGCACTCGTTTTACTTTATTATTTAAAACATCAAGTATTGCCGAAGCAGAAACAACAATTGTAGCGATTTCGAAGCAAAATATTGTATCCCAACAAACTAGGAAAGGTTCAGATTCATCGGTACAACGGGTCCTCTTAGCCGAAGATAACCCACTTATTTTACATGCAGTGAAAACATTATTAAAAAAATTAGGTTATCAGATTCTCACAGTCATGGAGGGTAAAACCGCACTACACTATTTAAAGAAACAGACCTTTGATTGGGCGTTATTTGATATGAATTTACCTGAACTTGATGGCATTGAAGTTGTTAGACAATATCGTGATTGGGAGAAAAAAAATAGTAAACCTCATTTACCTATTTTTGTTTTAACAGCGCATGCTATAAATAAAGTGAGAAAAAAATGTTTGGCGGCAAGTGTTGATCATATTTTTACGAAACCATTTAAGGCAAAAGACATTCAAATTATTGCCAGCATAGTGGCAAGCTTTTCTTCTTGAGCTTTTTGTTTTGATTCTGATCTTGAATAGCCATAAGAAGCTGGAAAAGAAAATATACTATACTTCAAACAATTTAATCCTGATGTACTTGGTTTAGATGGATTAGTTTAGATGAAATTTCACTTTTTTTATCAGAACTTCTACAACGGTGATCGATCGCTTTTGCCTCCTCCTCAAGGTGCTTCTTGGGCCGCACGATAATCGTAATTTTTTTTATTATGCAATTAAAAATTTAAATTAATTAAAAATTATATAGTTTTTTTTATATTATTGTATATTACGTCATCGTTTACTGCTGTTTCTTGTCGGCTAAAAAAAGTAAATAAATTAGCAGAAAGTTTTTTCTGCCATGTATTAGCCACCTTTAGCCGATTTTCTGAACGTAGTGTTTCGTTTTTCTGTTCTTCTAATCGCTCTTGATCGGGCTGTACTTCGATAGCTGCTAACAAGCCTAAGGAAATTAACCACTGGCTTAAGCTATTTATCATTTGGTTAGTTGCGCGTGTTACAGGAATTCCCATATATTCTAATAAGGCCGGCACATGAGGAAGAACAAATAATGCAACGCTTAAATACCAATAGTGTATGTCTTGTTCAGCTAAATGGAGCGCCATACTTAAACCATAGCTTATCGTATAAATAGAGGGATAATTTGGAAATAGAAAGACTAAAATGTTAGGTAATAAATGCCAAGCGTTAAACCCAAATTGCAATATATCAGCTAATAAGCGCAGTACTTGTTTACCTTTCCACAAATCTACTTTAGGCAAATATTGCTGATAATAGTGCTGAATAGTAGGGTGTAACAAAACTGTTTCTAAAAATAACGCCGCAGCATTGTTTGTATAGAGTGAAATACTGTGTTGATTGTACGCTAATTGCTGTGCAGTGAATAAACAACGTGCTAACCAATGGCTGTCATCGCGTCTTAGCCAATCTAACTGTAAACCTAAAGCCTGAAAACTATCGCCTAAACGGGTATGTAATAACCAATGATTACCTAAATAGCGTAGACTAATTTGCTGTGCAGACTGATAAAATTGTGTATAGGCTATTTCATGTTGTAAAATAGTACGCAAGCGCACTTGCTGATTTTCTGGTAAATACGCATAAACGGCTTGTAGATAAGGATAAATGGCCTCTAAATTAATTGAGTGTAATTCACTAAGGTTAAGTTGTTGAGTGGCTGCATGATCACGCTGAATAAGCAAATATAACCTATTTTCTGTTTCGGATAATAATACGTTATTTATTATTGATTTTTTGTTAAGCTGATAAATACAGGCGTTTACTTCATTACCATTTCTCCACCAGATAGCGGTTTCTTTCGCGTTTTTACATAGACCTATTAATCCCTGCTTTGTCTGAACGCATTCATTAGCAGCAAAAAAATCCTTTGTACTATAATGATAGATTCCATTTAGTGAACTAGCTTCTGCCCTAGGTATTTCTAATAGTGGAATCGCCACAGCCGCTGCTTTAGTTGCTGGTGTAACAGTCTGTGCTAGCTGACGATACCTGTTTGCTCTTTGGTAGCGCCGCGCAAATAAGAAAGTAGTCACCAAAACGATACTTCCTCCTATAGAGGCGATAGTGGCTAACATAGAATTTGTTGTGCCTAATACAGGTGTTGTCTGGGTTGCAAGCTTGCTTTGTTGTTCCATCGGCTGCCTTGCTAAGGGTAAGCGCGATGTAGGCTGAGAGGTTAATCTAGTGCTACTATTCTTTAACCACCAGTCGGGCATAATAGGCATAAAGAACCTTGTTTCATTTGCGGCAGGAATGGTTGTCAACTCATCTCTGATCTTTGCCAACGTTTGCAAATGTTCCACTCCATGCTTCCAATCTATCATTTTAAGGGTTGTATACTGAAAAGCAGTATCGTCCATGGCATTCATTAGAACAATTTGACAAGGATATTTTGTACTAGTAATAATAATATCTTGGCCACGCCTACTTGCAAGGAAGTTACTTTCTTCTAGAAAACTTAAGCTATTGCGGGTGTTATTTACTTTCAATTGGTAAGTAATGAATTGATACTGCATAAGCAATTCAGGATTAATAATAAACTTAAAAAGTTTATCTATTGAAACAACAAGGGTTAATGATTTCACATTCTTAAGCAATGGAAGTTCAAAGGAAGGGCTTTCAATAAAATAAGTGGGTAAGGGAAGTCGTTCTCTGCCATTTATTATCAATAACGCTAAATTTTGGTTTCGTAGTGCTAACGTTGTTGGTATCATAGTAAAATTTCTATGATGGCCATTTGGCCAAATCTGATAGATTAATTGTTCGAAAGCATTAAAAAGATAAATACTACCTTCAAGAGAATTGGTTTCGATGTATTGCCAATGTGTTCCATCTTTATTTAATGGAGTGCTATAGAAAACCTTACTTTTAGGATCCCAAAAACCGGTCGTCTTGTTAATTTTTTCTTCAATAAAAATCAGCTCAGAGTAGTCCAACTGATAGGTAGGCAATAACACGAAGCGATCAACTGGATGAAAACACTTTATCCTCGAATCATAATTTATTGCAAAATAGGGAGGTAGACAAATGGGGCGTTTTAAAAACGAGGCGGGATAAATTTTTCTTAGCCAAAATGTGTTGTTTTCTGGGGTGAATAAATATAATTGGCCTTCTTGAGTATGTAGCCAGATAGTCTGTTTAAATAGATAGACCTTTTCTAATGAGGTGGCTATTTCTTCTGATTCAGGTAGTGATTGTATCTGCGTACCGTTTAAATGCAGCGTTTGTTTAGCTTGTCGAAATAATGTCTTTGCTTCTTCATCAAAAAAATAGTGGTTAGTGTTTACATCCCCTAAATAAGAGGGCTGTGTGTTATTTTGTGCCAGTATAAATACAAATTGCTGGCTTTCTGTATTATACCAACTCTTGAGTGGTTGACCTCGCCGATTAGCCATACCTGCGATTGGAATGGCGCTGGTTAACGGTGGAAACATTTTTAAATAAAGGGGTATCGCTGATTGCCAGTTATTCACATGTGCATTTATCCAATCGGTGGTGATACTAAACGTATAACACTTTTCGAAAACATCTAGCGCTTTAACTACACCATCTGGTGCTAAAAAGAAGAGTTTATTGTTTACTATGTTAATAGGATAATGAATAGGGACATTCATTGGTTGTGCTGGATTTGTCTTTTCGCGTTGCTGCCATAACTGCGCTGTCGAATTGTTGTTTGCTGCTCGAAAAAAGTAGTGAATTTTTGTTTTTTCTGAGTCGTCAATTAAAGATCCAATATAAATAATCTCTTGATTAATGGCAGGGTAAATTAATAAATAGTCAGGTAATACGTCTAGTGCATTAGGATCCTGTTTTAAAAAAATAGAATCACAAGAACCATTGTGTGTACAAGAATAAAATGTAAGCACTGAACCTAACTCTGCATAAATGGTAGAATTCGCATCTATCTCCGATGATCGAATGCCGACCTTTTGATTAAGCTCAGTGACAAATAACTTTAGTATTTCTTCATACGACGAGACAATGAGAGCATTGCGGAAGCAATGCGAAGTTGAGGAGCCCGCGATAGGCGTGCGTTGACGGGCGAAGCAGGAAACGCATCACGCCG
>CAYQIM010000053.1:0-62892 GCA_964417555.1 Rickettsiella sp.
ACACACTTTGCTTTCTTCTTTAATTGTTAATGAACTAATTCAGTCAGTCAGTCAGCTAACCAACCCGCCCAGGCCGTAAACCCAAGGCTTGCGCATTCTACCGGTTAGAAAAATTCTGTCAAGCACTACTAAACAAATTTTTAATGACTCATTTAAATCCAAGACGTATGTACTTAAGGAAATAATAATACAGATAGTTTATTATTAGCTAATAAAGATTAATTACTATCAACAATAATAATAAATAGAGGAGCGTTAATGCCAATTAATCTAAATCAATTAGAACGCCTTAGCATACAAAAAACCTACCTCTTACTTGAACGTATTACTATTCCAAAAGAATTATATAATCCCCAATATGAATATGCATCACTCGATAAAACAAAGCTTTCCTCAGATAATATTAATCAATTCTTAGCAGCGATAAAAAATGAACTAAATTCTAGTTTAACTGAGCTGTTAAATACCGAAACAATAAACGCACTTTTTGCACTAGAAGAAAATAACACGCTTAACGAAGCAATTGATAAACTTCGTCAAACACAAGAAACTTTAACGGTAGAGGTATTATGCAAACAATTAGCTGAATTTATCGATTTGAGTCGATTACTACACTTTATCTCTATACCACCTGTATCAAAATGGTCTTTACTCAGCTATGTGCCATTGTTATTGAGAAATCAAACGAATTTGGAAAAATTCTCTGCTTTAATTAGACTAAAATTTAAACTTTTCCAAACCAATTTACTCGACTTTTTAACGACGACTCAAGAACAAAGTGATCTGCTAAAAACAATAGTTTCAACTTTGATAACCGATTATCTACCACACGTCGCTGTAGCCAATTACCCTATGGCAATTCCACTAAGCAACTACGGTACCAGCGCGAAGCAACTACAAGAAAAAATTGAAACGGTAGAAATACCTTTATTAACAAAAGCTTTTGAGGCTTATCAAAAAAGAATTTTAAACGTTGTTAATGAACAAGCGAGTCGCTATGCTAAATAAGGAATTAACTAAAGAAGAAATAAAGCATTTTATCGACAGACTGGAAAAATTAGAGACTCTAAGCTCTGACGCTGATACTTTAGAAAATAAGCTTTATCAATTTATTGCTTGCAGTCATTTTTCTTTTTTGTATGGAAATTTTTGTAGAAAAAATCCTTTATTCGCGCTCAGAAAGACAGCTACCCATAAACTAGTTAGTAAACGACTTAAGACGCTGTGTATCCGCGTCAACGATGCTTTGCTAAAAACCAGCTTAAATGAAAAAAAAGTTATTGATATCGTACAGGGATATATCCAATATTTAATAGCGGTAGAAAATTCAACAATGTCTGCAGTCGACCAAAGACTTGCTAAAGCAGGTTCTGGTTTTGACCTTAATGAAACTAAAAAAGAGGCACGAGGATTTAGGCTTGAATTAGAACAGCGACTTTCAGATCATCGGATCACGCTGCAATCAAGCGCAACAATTGTTCGACCTAATCCTACCATCCCATTAACCGAACCTTTGATAAAAAAAGAAGAAAAGACTAAGCATTCTGATCAGGAAAGTGATCCTTTATCTAACCCATCTAACAAAGACTTAAAAGGTGCGACAATTGCATTTAATCGCATGTCTGAACTTAGCTTAGAAGAAGAGGTTGAAGGATTTTCTAGAGATACTCCTCCATTAAAACCTATCAACGAATCTAAAACAGATTTAAAAAGTAAGACAATTGAACCCGCGGTAATGAGCGAAGTTAGATCGGATGAATTCAAAAAATCGACTACAGAGACTAATAGCAAAAATTATTCTAATTTTATACATCGCCTAATGAAAATTTTAACAGGAATAGTGCGACGGTTTTCTACATGGGTTAATCAATTATGTTGTTGCACCCGACCCTCATCATTTGTATCGGAAACGGAAACGCCTATTGCTATCAATCCACAACCATACAGTGCTAATCCTAAACAACCACCGCTTCAGTTTACTATTAACGATTATGTCTACCAATCGCCTATACAAAAACAACAGCGACAACAAGCTAATCAGGGGATAGCATCAACAGAAAATCTAGAGGGGATTACTTCATCGATTAGCCTGAATAACTGGGGCAAATGAACGTCGATGGATAGCGCTTGGGCCGCGTTCTTTTAAGCTCTGCAAGTGATAAGCTGTACCATAGCCTTTATGTTTTGCAAAACCATAGCCGGGATATTGCACGTCAAGTCTGCACATCTCGGCATCCCTATGTACTTTTGCCAAAATGGATGCCGCACTGATTTCTGCTATTTTTTGATCACCTTTAATAATCGCCTGACTGGGACAACTGAGTTTAGGACAATGTTTACCATCGATTAAAACCAGTGTGGGTAATAAAGTTAATGCCCATACAGCACGCTGCATGGCTAATAAGCTTGCTTGAAAAATATTGATATGATCAATTTCTTCGACTTCTGCACGTCCAATTGACCATGCTCTCGCGTATTGTTGAATTTTATTGGCTAAGTATTCGCGTTTTTTAGGCGTTAATAATTTAGAATCCGCTAAACCGTCAATTTTTTTTTTGCTATCTAAAATAACTGCCGCCGCGATAACGGGACCTGCTAAGGGGCCGCGTCCTGCTTCGTCGACGCCTGCTATTACACCCATTATCATCGGCTTCTATTTTCCTAACCCATTTTCTTCTCAACTAATTTACCATAGTCTTAACTACTACACACCTCTATCTCATTTAAGCTACATTAGGCCCATAGCAGCAGCGTGGTTGAACCGTAGTATCATTAGCATCATTACTATTACTAGGTTTAAAGAAATGAGGAGTTACTGCAATTACTGCCTTGCTCTTAGGACTAATAATGCAAGCCGAGTTAAAAATTTCGCAAAATGCTTTAGTAAATTTATCTAAATCACCAAAATTTTGGCGAAGCCGCTGCATATTAAATTTACTCTGCTCAGTGTCCCATCCTGATTTCTTTAATAAATCCTTAAATTCCGGTTGTTGCTGTACTTGTTCTGTACAAAGTACAGGAAGGAAAGTCGTAAAGAATTCCTTGGTATTCTTATTAATTAATAATACAATAAGCTCAGTACTTATAGTTTTTAATTCCGAACTCATTATTTGCTTGTCAAGCAAAATTTGTCTTTCCAAAACAGTTTTGATAATTTTTTCTCCAGGTATTTCCTTCTTGAGATCAGAAACGGAAAACGAATTGCTTTTCTTTTCTAAACTCGTACTCGCTATATTTTTTACAATGACTATTAACGCAGCTAAAGCATAATGTTGAGCTTTTTTTTCTGCGGCTAATTGAATAACCCTATCTAAAACGGTTTCACCCCCTATTACTTGTAAAGGGTTAGCGCCATGCGCTATAAGGCACTCTATACAAGCCAAATCGTTATCTTGAAAATTTTTTCTGATTAAAGCATGCAGTGCATGCATGGGCTTTTCTCCTCTTCCCTCTTTAAAAAATGCATAGTCATCAACCTTTATCGAATAATCGCCTGCTAACATTCTCTTTAAAAATATGTGTTTACTTTGCGAAACCACCCAAATCAAAGCCTTCTGCATGGATTGTTCTAACTTACTAATTACCTCTTCATCTTCTTCTTTCTTAATTTTGCTCTGGTGACTATCTAATAAGAAAAAGAAAATATTTTCTGCGTTACGGCCAATTGCTTGCTCTAACAAGTTCACATAGATTACTTTTTCACCTTTTTCCAAGGTCAAGGTTAGACAGTCAGAAGGCTGATAGCCAACTTTATTGAGTAAGCTAAGCAATTCCTGAATATCATCTTTTTTAAGCGTTTCAACAATTAATTTACTGGTCTTAACATCGAATGTAATGTCGCTACGTGGCATATATTTTTACCTCATTTTATATATAATTATCTGTTTAATATAAACAAAGAATGGCGCACAATAAATAAGCTAAACAGTAATAAAAAAACGACATGAGACCGATCTTTTTGGTAACGTTAGAGGCACTATGGTGACAAAAAGCATTCAGTTTTTTGATGGATCCCGCATCAAGTAGAGGGGAGACGATTCTGAGGATATATTGAATTCCATCATGTAAAACTATGGAATCTCTTGCGGATAATTTAAAAGTTGAAGTATAGCATGCCCCGCTTTTTCACTGGCATTAGCACGCAATTGTTGATGCAATATTAAAAATTCTTTTTGCAGTGTAGTAACAATAGCTGAATTATCTAAATAATAACATAATGCCTGGGCTAAATTTTCTGCTGTCGCCTGGTCTTGAATAAATTCAGGTACTAAGGTTTTACCCGCTAACAGATTAGGTAAAGCAATGTGATCCACGTTTATTAAACATTTTGCCATCCAATACGATAAACGACTCAAACGATAAGCAACGACCATCGGTTTTTTTAGTAGCATTGCTTCTAAAGTAGCGGTACCCGACGCTAATAAAACCACATCAGCAGCCGCCATGACTTGACGCGACTGCCCTTCTATCATCACAATAGGTAATTCCGGCGCAATCACGGATTTTAGCGCGGCAAATTGCGCAGTCCTTGCTTTGTTAACCATGGCGGCTACAAAAATAAGTGCTGGGTTTTTTTGATAACAGCGTTGCGCGGTTTCAAGAAAGGTACGACCTAAATAGTCAATTTCATTACGTCGACTACCGGGTAGTAAAGCAATGATTTTCGCTGATGGAGAAAGTCCTAACTGCTGTCTTGCCAGTAAGGAATCATTTTGTAAAGGGATGACATCAGCAAAAGGGTGCCCTACACATTCAACAGGGATATGGTGTTCTTGATAGAAGCGTTGTTCAAAAGGAAAAAGGGTAAGCATTAAATCAACCGCTTTGGCAATTTTTTTTAGTCGCCAACGCCGCCATGCCCAAACACTAGGACTGACATAATGTACGGTAGGTATACCCTGTTGTTTAAGTTTTTTTTCTACTGTCAAATTAAATTCAGGCGCATCAACACCAATAAAAATATCAGGCGGCGTTGAAATAAAATGCTGAATAAGTTGGCGGCGTAAGCGCAACAATGGCGGCAGTTGTTTAAGGATTTCACCCAGCCCCATCACCGAAAGCGCTTCCATAGAAAACAAAGAATGACATCCTTGTTTCTGCATTTCGGGACCGGCTATACCTTCTGCAACAAACGATATCCCTTTTGCTTTTAATTGTTTGAGTAAATCTGCCGCTAATAAATCACCGGATACCTCACCGACAACAACACCTATACGTAGCGGACGATTAACGAATAATGCCACGATCAGACTTTTTAAGTGCGTCGACCATCAGTTTGACTGGCGGATGTGTGGCGGCAAGCGCTACTAATTCTTCTAAGGCTTGTTCAACAGTTAAATTTCTACGAAAAATCATTTTATATGCCGAACGCAAAATACTGATTGTTTCATCGCTAAAACCATTTCTTTTTAAACCTTCCTTATTAAGCCCACATACTCTAGCTTCATGGCCACCTTCGATCAGAACATAAGGTAAAACATTTTGTCGGATCATGCTGGAAGCCGCAATAAAGCTGTGTGCGCCAATCTGACAGAATTGATGTACCGCACTGTACGCACCCAAAATAGCATAATCTCCTACGGTCACATGACCGGCTAAGGCCACGTTATTCACAAAAATAGTATGATTACCAATAATACAATCATGTGCAATGTGTGATCCGACCATAAAAAGATTATGGTGGCCTATTTTTGTAACGCCTTTATCTTGTGTCGTACCTCGATTAACTGTGCAATATTCGCGTATAACATTATGATCACCAATTTCAAGCGTGGTTTTTTCTCCTTGATATTTTTTATCTTGTGGATCATCGCCTAAGGAGGCAAAGGGATAAATTTTATTAGCCGTGCCTATTCGTGTGGGACCTTTTAGAACCACATGGGAAGCAATTACCGTACCAGCACCAATTTCAACATCGGGCCCAATCAGTGTCCAAGGACCTACCGTTACGTTTTCTCCTAACTTAGCATTAGGATGCACTATGGCATGTGAATCAATCATAGTTTAGTATCTTTTTTAGTGTCTTGTCCGGCACCCATCAGTACGGCTTTACAGACTATTTTATCTTCTACGGTTGCCTTAACCTTACATTTCCAAACGTCACCCTTAACATTTAACACTTCGGCTTCAATTCGCAGTTGATCACCAGGAACAACAGGACACTTAAAGCGTGCTTCATCAATACCGGCAAAAAGGTATAAAAAACCCTTTTTATCACGCTCTTTATTGGAATAAAGTGCCAGTATACCGGTTGCTTGCGCCATAGCTTCTAAAATAAGCACACCTGGCATGATAGGTTTGCCCGGAAAATGACCTAAAAAATAGGGTTCATTTACAGTAACATTTTTTATAGCCACAATTGATTTACTAGGCTCTATAGAAATGACTTTATCAATCATTAAAATAGGATAGCGTTGCGGCAAGTAATTTAATATTTCTTGTATATCCATTATTGTATTGCTCATATTATTTTCTCAAATGAAATAGACTGTTAACGCATCTACTCTTTAATTAATTTGTTCGCAAAAAAATGTTCAATTTTCTTTAATCTTTTAACAATGCTATCAAGCTGGCGAAATCGAGCGCTGTTTTTCTGCCACTCACGTTGCGGCTGTATGGATTGCGTTGAGGAATAAATTCCAGGCTTACAAATAGAATGAACAACGCTGGACATACCCGTAATCATCACATTATCTGTGATTTCAATATGTCCATTGATACAAACGCCACCACCTATCAGGCAGCTTTTTCCAATACGGGCACTACCCGCAATTCCGGTACAACCCGCAATCGCTGTATTAGCGCCAATATGAACATTATGACCTATCTGAATCTGATTATCTAATTTAACGCCTTGACCAATAAACGTGTCTTCTAAAGCACCGCGATCAATCGTTACATTAGCCCCTATTTCAACATCGTCACTAATGATGACTTTACCCAGTTGAGGAATCTTTACCCAATGTTCTTTTTCTTTTGCTAAACCAAAGCCATCACTACCTATAACGCTTCCACTGTGTATTATCACCCGTTTACCAATATGCGTATCGGCATATAAAGTGACATGGGGTTCTAAACGACTATTCGCGCCAATAATAGCTCCTTCACCCACACTACATCCCGAACCAATTACTACGCCTTCTTCTATACATACATTGTCAGCAATTACACAAAAAGCAGCCACGGCGACGCTGGAATGAATCCTACACTGTTGGCCAATAATGGCTGTCGGGTGAATGCCTGTGGGTTGGACTTTTTGTTTTTCAAAAAGTTTAGCGATTTTTGCAAAGGCGAGATAGGGATAATCGCTAACTAAACGATGACAAGGTGCATCATCAGCGTATTCTGCGCTGACAATAACGGCCGAAGCATTGGTAGAAGAAAGGTATTTAAGATAGCGCTTATTATCCAAAAATGAAATCTGACCTGGCTGCGCATTCTGCAAAGTCATTATCCCATTGATAGGACAATTGGGATCACCTTTTAATTCAGCACCAATGAGAGATGCTATTTCTTTTAAGCGATAGGTACGCTGCATGAACCAAGCTCTATGCAATACTCTTCGCACTTGAATTTTTGGCGGCGTTACCGCTCAATTCGCCATTTCGCGGCACTTGCCAAAAATCCCATTGCTTGTGAGTATTATATTATAAAAGTCAATTTAAGTTGCTAATATTTGCTAGGCCTTCTTTAGGGCATCCAAAACCTGTTGCGTAATATCGAGATCATTCTTCGCATATAAGGTACTGCCTTTTTGGATAACAAGATCAATTCCGGTTTGGGCAGCTAATTTGCTAACAACTCCATCGAGTTGCTGACTAAAACCATGCAGTGAATCACTCTGTTGCTTAGAAAGATCTTTTTGAAAAGAAGCGACCATGCTTTGTACGTTGTTACGATCGGTCATAATCTTATTTTCTAACTTAGCACGATCATCAGCTTTCATCACCGCCGCATTCTTTTCTAAGTTCTGAGTTTCGTTCTGTAAATCACGTTGCGCTTGCATGATCTTATCTTGTCGACCTTTGAACTGAGCGGTTAGATTTTTATTAATCTTTTCAATTTGCGGAGCTTTTTGTAAGACCGCCTGCATATCGACTACGGCCAACTTAACACCCTCTGCATGTGCATTGGCTGCTAATAGCATAAATAATGAGGCAAAAGGCAATAAATAAACATTTTTCATTATCAGCTCCGTTAAATACTTATACTCTTCACACTTTGAATTTTTAGTTGTGTTTCCGCTTCGCGGCACTTGCCAAAAAAGCTAGGGTGCTGTGAGTACACATTAAAAACCAGTTCCAATATTAAACTGGAAGACTTGGGTTTGATCGCCTGGTCTAGAGTTAATCGCCTTAGCCACGCTAAAGCTTAATGTTACATTAAAAACAGGCACTCGCCAATCTACATCTAACCCACTTGAGTAGCGGACAGGCCCGGAAGCGGTACCGCCTCGCGGCTGATTCGGCTGGGTCACGCCTAAGGTCGAGTAAACATTACCGGCATCAACGAATAGACTGGTTCTGACTTTTTCAGACACGGAAGCCGGCATCGGTACAATAAGCGCCACACTGCCTACGGTCATGACATTACCCCCTAAAGGAAAGCCATTACTATCGCGCGGACCTAAGGAACTAATTTCATAGCCACGAACCTGGCCATCCGTCCCTATACCTCCGGCATAGTAGTTAGCAAAGAAAGGTAATCCTCGGGTAGAAGCAAAGCCATTACCATAACCTAAACTTAAACTGCTTTGCAAAATAAAATCATGACTTAACGGGAAATAACCCCTACCCACATAATTGGCTTTATAATAATCTAAAGGCCTACCGCCCACGGGTAACGCCAGTTGCATACTCGCACTTTGGTAAAGTCCTTTTTCAGGAAAAACAAGCCTATCCAAACTGTTTCGTGACCAGCCTACGGATAATAAAAGCTGATTAAACTGCGTACCATGTTGGGTAACAAAGTTTTGCACTTCTGAAGACAATTGATTGAATGGTGGTAAATTGAGTTGTAATTTTTGTAAACCACCCGAAAGCTGTAAAGTATCACCTTTGGCATCAAAAGGAATACTATAGTGGAGATCGCCGCCATACGTATTGGTACTATATGTCGTGGTATTAAGATTACTCGGTGTAGAACGTTGGAAAAAAAGATCAAAACCACGCTGAACACCATCTAAGGTGTAGTAAGGATTATTATAGCTCACACTATAGATTGTCGCGGCACGTGTATTATTAAAATTAATACCTAATTGATTACCCGTACCAAACACATTGTTTTGATTCAGCGAAGCGCCTATCACTGGCCCGTTGGTACCATAACCTAAACTAAATAAGGCTTGTGCCGCATGCGCTTCATTCACATTGACGTTCAAATCAACTTGATCCGTATAACCTGGCAGAGGTACCGGTGTTACTTGCGGCTCGCCGTCAAGAAAACCACTTAGATTGAGTTGTCGGATAGATTCTTTAATATTGGACTCTGAAATTAAGCTCCCCTCTTGTTGACGTAACAAGCGGCGAAACACTTCGTCTTGTGTTTTCAGATTCCCAGTAATATTGATATGGTGCACATAAGCCTGATTACCCGGATCGACATAAAACGTAAGAAAAACTGTCTTATCTGTTTCGTCCACATCCGGTAAAGTGTTCACGGTAGCAAAAATATAACCAAAATCCCCGAGCGCCTTTTTGATGCCTTGTTCAACATCGATCACTTTTTGACGAGAAAATACATCGCCTGTTTTAAGCGCGTTGAGGGTGGATTGCAATTTAGTTTGATTCAATATGACGCGACCTGTCACTTTATAACCCCGTAGCTTATAAAGGGGACCTTCGTTCACATGAATAATGAGATAAGCTGTTTTCCTGTCTGGGGTTAAAGTCACTTGCGTAGAGTCTACTTTAAATTTAAGGTAGCCGCGATCGAGATAATACGATTGTAAAGCCTGTAGTGCCGCTGACAATTTGTTCTGATTGTACTGGTCCGCGTTAGTTAAGAAAGACCAAAAATGAGTGGTCGATATCGGCATTGCCGCGATCAATTTTTTTTCGCTAAAGATATGATTGCCTATAATAGAAATACCGGCTATCTGAACAGTCAATCCTTCTGAAATTTCAATACGAACAACCACTCTATTGTTGGCTTGCGGTATAATAACAGGAGTAACACGCGCAGAATATTTACCCATATTGTCATATTGCGTGCGTAGCTGCGCAACGAATCTCTCTAAAACGGATTTGTCAAATATTCGACCTTGAACAAGTCCTAATTTTTTTATTATTTCATTTAGTTTATCTTTGGGAATTTCTTTGTTACCAGTTACCGTGACTTCGCTAATAATGGGTCTTTCAACAACGTTAATCACTAAGGTATTTCCTTGCGCTTGCAAACTCACGTTACTAAAAAAGCCGGTCGCATACAGGGCATCAATAACGCGTGAAGACTGTTCAGGACTAAAGGATTGACCGGTTCTAACAGGAAGATAACTTAAAACCGTAGCACGGCTTATTCCTTGCAGTCCCTTAATCTCAATTTGCTTGAGATAAAAAGCATGGGCTTGAATTGGTAATAAAAAACCAATTAAGATGAGAGTGCCTGAAAAAAATTTAAATATACGATGCATGGTGAATTATTTTTTAGATAATTATAAAATAGCCGCGTGGGTACCCATCATATCAGCATCTAGCCTAGATACCATAGCTTTTTGCCTGTGCTCAACCAACTCTAAAGCAACGGCACGGGCTAAGCTATCATCCTCCAACACCATCCCTACGCTGCTCACCGGACGTGAATGAATCTTTTCCAACACTTGCTGATTAATATGTGCTATCTCAGTAAACTTAATTTTCCTTTCTAAAAAAGCTTGTACTGCCACTTCATTAGCGGCGTTAAGAATAGTCGTTGCCGTCCCTCCTAGGGTCAGCGCTTGCATGGCTAAACGCAAACAAGGATAACGTTGTTCATCAACTGCGTGGAAATCAAGTCGCGTTAATTTTAGTAGGTCCAAAGAAGGCGCTGCATTAGTCAGTCGTTCTGGCCAAGCCAATGCATAAGAAATCGGGATGCGCATATCAGGATACCCCAACTGAGCCAGCACTGAGCCATCGCGATACTCCACCAACGAATGAATGATACTTTGAGGATGCAACACCACTTCGATTTGGTCTAGGGCTAAACCGAACAAAAAGTACGCTTCTATCACCTCAAAACCTTTATTCATCAAGGTAGCCGAGTCAATACTAATTTTTTGCCCCATCATCCAATTAGGATGTTGACAGGCCTCTTGTGGTGTCGTTTCATCTAGTTTTGCCAACGGTTTATCACGTAAAGCACCGCCTGATGCTGTTAAGATAATCTTAGCAACTTCTTTCGGCGCGACACCCAGTTCAAACTTACCGTATAAACACTGAAAAATAGCATTATGTTCACTATCGATAGGCAATAAAGTCGCTTGTGAACGCTTGGCTTCTTCTATTAATAAAGGGCCCGCCATCACTAAGGCTTCTTTATTAGCAAGCAATACTTGTTTTTTTGCTTTTATTGCCGCTAAGGTAGGTAATAACCCCACTGCGCCTACGATAGCGGCCACTACGATATCGACCTCAGCAAGGCTTGCCACATCGGCCAGGGCTTTAGGGCCAAATAAAACTTCTGTTTTTAATGACTGATCCTGCAAACGTCGTTGTAAATTTTCAGCTAGCTTTTCCGTACTCACCACTGCATAAGCCGGTGTATGTTGAATACATTGTTTAAACAGCAATTCAATATTATGGTGCGCTGTTAAGGCAATCACTTTAAAACGATCAGGGTGCTGTTCGATAATATTTAGGGTATGAACTCCTATCGAACCGGTTGCACCTAAAATGGCTAAAGATTTCATGAAGCTAAACCTAATAATAAAAAAGTTCCCGCAAATACGGGTGCCGCTGCCAATAAACTATCAATACGATCTAAGATACCACCGTGACCAGGCAGCAGATGACCACTATCTTTTAACCCCTCTAAACGTTTTAATTGGCTTTCAAATAAATCACCGGCGATCGATGCAAAGCCGGTAAGCAAAACAAGAATAAAAATCTGCCACAAAAAAGGTTTGGGGCCTTTGAAAAAAATTTGCATGATAATTGCCGCAAATAAAGTAACCAACAAGCCAATAATTAAACCTTCCCAAGTTTTTTTTGGGCTTAAGGTCGGCGCCAATAAATGCTGTCCCCAGAGTCGACCACTCGCATAAGCAGCGGTATCGGCAAGCCAAATAATAAGTAACATAAACAATAAATAAAAAGGCGTTAAATGTAGTACTTGTATCGCTACCCAACACAAGGTCATTATCAACCATCCTAGAATCGCGCGAACCTGACATGGAATCGTAGGTAATAACGGTCTTCTACGCGCCCAAAGCAAATAAATAGCGAGTAAACACCAAAAAATCAAACCGAATTGACTCATCCACATCCATTGACGAGTGGAGGAGTAAAGCATCAATATAAGCAAAAACAAACACTGCATGGCAACGTATAAAAAACGTTTTTTGCCGTCGCTAAAACCAGATAAACGTGACCATTCCCAACTAGCCAACAGAGTAAGAATAGCAGTCACCGCCATAAAATAGGGTGCTGACAAATAAAAAATTCCCCCAATCACTAAAGGAATAAGGATAAGCGCGGTTAAAATTCTAAGTTGTAACATTGAGTTCCGAAAGTTGCTCGCTGGTATAGCCGAAGCGCCGTTCCCGTTGAGAATAAAAAAGCAAGGCTTTATCTAGCTCCGACTCATTAAAGTCAGGCCATAAGGTCTCTGTAAAGTAGAGCTCCGTATAGGCAAGTTGCCATAAAAGAAAATTACTAATGCGATATTCGCCACTGGTGCGAATTAATAAATCAGGGCAAGGAAGGTCGGACAAACTTAAATAACTAGCAAAAAGATCCTGTGTAATAATTTCTGATGGCAATACGCCGGTTTTAATGTGATCGGTCAGTGCTTGTACCGCCTGAATAATATCCCATTGCCCACTATAATCTACGGCCAGCACCAATTTTAAACCGTTATTATGCAAGGTTAAAGCACAGGCATTTTCTATCGATAATCGTAATGATTTGGTAAAGCGATTGAGATTACCAATAACACGTAATTGAACTTTATTTTGATGCAATCGAGAAATTTCATTTTTCAAAGCACTCGAAAAAAGTTCCATTAAGCTATTAACTTCTTGCTCTGGGCGACGCCAATTTTCCCGGCTAAAAGCAAATAAAGTCAGTACCTCGATTCCACGCTCTGCACATACTTTAACTACCTTACTGACAGCTTCTAACCCTTTTTTATGTCCCCAATAGCGCGGCCTATGTCGTTGCTTAGCCCAACGACCATTTCCATCCATAATAACGGCAAGGTGACGCGGACACCGTAAAGAATGCGTGAAAGAAGGCGTTGCTACCATATATACGCGCCTGCAAAAAGTATAAAAATATTATACCTGCATGAGCTCCTTTTCCTTACTACTCGCCACTTTTTCTACTTCGGTAATCGCATGATCGGTTATCTTTTGAATGGCCTCTTGCGCACGCCGTTCTTCATCTTCGGTAATTAGTTTTTTCTTGCTAAGCTCTTTAAAGTGGCTATTGGCATCGCGACGATGGTTACGAATGGATACACAGGCAGCTTCCGCTTCTTTTTTAACTAATTTATTCATTTCACGCCGGCGGTCCTCGGTTAATGCCGCCAAAGGAACGCGTATAACATTCCCCGCTGTCACTGGATTTAAACCTAAATCAGACCTTCTAATCGATTTTTCAATGGCAGGGATTAAACTTTTATCCCAAGGCGTAACCAATAATGTCCTAGCATCAGCCACTGTAATACTGGCGACATGATTTAAAGGAACTTCATTATCATACTGCGCGACACGGAGTTGTTCGAGTAAACTGGGATGAGCCCTACCGGTTCGTAGCTTGGCGAGATTGATTTCCAAAGCTTCTATAGCTTTTTGCATCGCCTGTTCAGCAGCTAATTTGACTGATTCTATACTCATACTGTTTTATTCCCCTTATTACTGACCAAGGTACCCTTTGTTTTACCCTGAATAATGTCACGTAATGTATTTTTAGCTTGGATATTAAACACATGTATCGGTAAATCGTAATCACGGCACTGAGAAAAGGCGGCCAAATCCATAATACCCAGCTCATCTTCTAAGGCTTGTTGATAACTTAACTGAGAGTAAAGGGTAGCATGCGCATCTTTTTTTGGATCAGCTGAATATATTCCATCGACATGGGTTGCTTTTAATAATACATCTGCCCCTATTTCTATGCCGCGTAAACTGGCTGCTGAATCGGTACTCACTAAAGGATTTCCCGTACCGCCAGCAAAAATGACGATATATCCTTTTTCTAAATAACGCTTGGCTTTATGTCGTTCAAAAAGTGTGGCAAGACTTCCCGTGGCGATCGCTGACATAATTTTTGCTACTTTACCCCGTTTTTCAAAGGCATCTCTTAACGCCAAGGCATTGATAAAAGTAGCCAACATTCCCATCTGATCGCCGGTAATACGATCAATACCTATTTTCTCTAAGGCCGCGCCACGAAAAAGATTTCCCCCACCAACAACAATACCGATCTGAACACCTAAATTAGCCACTTCTGTAATTTCTTCAACGATCGTGTTGAGCACCGTGGGATTTAGCGTTTCTGATGTTTTCCCACTGAGTGCTTCGCCACTCAGTTTAAGTAAAATACGTTGATACTTAAGCGCGTGTGAAGTCATATCACTACTACATTGCAAATTAAAATGAATAATAACCTTTTCGCACCGCTGTTTCTAGCTTGTTTTCAAATCCACCACTTATCCCTGCATAGCGGTGCAACGAAGGTTTCAATAGACCGTTTTAGAAAGTGTCTTCAAATGTGCTAGGACGAGACAAGAAACGTTGTTTTTCTGTGTTTCGCTACTCACATACCTCATGTATGCTCCATTGCGCTACTCGAAAAACAAGTTTCTTGACCGTCATTGTGCATTTGAAGCACTTTCTTAAGATGCTTTGACCTGAGCCATCACCGCTTCAGCAAAGTCTTCGGTTGGTTTTTCAATTCCTTCTCCAACAGCAAAACGCACAAAACTAATTACTTTAGCGTGCGCTCCTTCAAGTACTGCTTTTACCGTTGTCGTGTCATCCTTAATAAAGTTTTGACCTAACAAAGTAACTTCATTAACAAACTTATTAATTCTTCCCTCAATCATTTTTTCAATAACCGCGGGTGGCTTACCGCTAGCCTGCGCTTGTGCCGTAAAAATCTCGCGCTCTTTTGCAATCACATCGTTAACAACCTCTTCGGCTGAAATGACCAATGGATTATTAGCAATAACGTGCAGTGCGAGATCTTTAGCCAGTTGCGCATCGCCTCCTTGTAATTTCACCATAGCGCCGATGCGGCCTGTGTGCACATAAACACCTAGCTGAGTTTCTGACTCCGAACAAGGCTGTAGGACTAAACGTCTAAGCTGGATGTTTTCACCTAGCTTAGCAATTAAGTTTTGACGTGTACTTTCTACCGATTCTCCGGTAGAAAAAGTCGCTGATGAAAGGGCCTCAACCGACTCGATACTTTTATCTAGCGCTAACTGAGTCACTGCTTCAGCAAACTGTTTAAAGTTTTCATCGCGACTAACAAAATCTGTTTCGCAATTTATCTCTAAGATAATGGAACGCGCAGCATTTGACTTAATAACTATTAAACCTTCAGCGGCAATACGGCCCGATTTTTTTTCAGCCTGAATTTGGCCGGATTTACGCATCGCTTCGGCGGCGGCGTCCAGATTGCCATCGGCTGCTTCTAAAGCCTTTTTACAATCCATCATACCTGCACCAGTACGGGCACGTAATTCCTGGACAAGCGCAGCTGATATTTTTATTTTATCCATCTTTCTATTCTCCTTTTTTATCGTCGTATGCCGATTCAAGCACCTTATCCGTCGTTGCTTCTGATATTTCTACTTCCTGCGCTGGAAGATCGACGGCATTATTCTTTGCTCGCGCTTCTAAAATTGTATCCGCCATCATTTGCGTATATAACGCAATCGCTCGCGCCGCATCATCATTCCCAGGAATAATGTAATCAATTCCTTCAGGTGAATGATTGGTATCAACAATACTAATGACGGGTATCTTTAACTTTTGTGCTTCAGCAATAGCGATATCTTCATAGCCTCTATCAATAACAAATAAGGCATCCGGTAAGCCGCTCATCTCTTTAATCCCGCCGAGACTACGCTCTAATTTGAATAATTCGCGTTGTAGATTTAGCGCTTCTTTCTTCGTCAACTGATTGAAGCTACCATCTTGGCTTTGTACCTCAAGTTCCTTCAAACGTTTAATCGACTGACGTATAGTACGATAGTTGGTTAAAAGGCCGCCTAACCAGCGATGGTCAATATAGGGCATACCACAACGAATCGCTTGTTCTTTAATGAGATCTTGCGCCGCACGTTTAGTGCCGACAAATAAAATTTTACTACCGGGTCTTGACGCTAATTTAGCCACATAATTTAGCGCTTCGGTAATATAGTCTCGCGTTTTTTCCAAATCAATGATGCTAATTCCATTTCTTACCCCATAGATATAAGGGGCCATTTTAGGCTCACGAAAACACGTGCGATGACCAAAATGCACGCCGGCCTCAAATAATTGTCTTAATGTTGCTGACACTGTTTCTCTCTCCAAAAATTGCTAGGCTTGCTTAAGTTCAAATGAGCAAGCTTCGCTGGGTTAAACCTCCACCTATCAATATCTGAAGACTGTAAACAGCCACCCTCAGATACCTTAATATACTCTTCGCACTTGAATTTTCGGCGGTGTTGGCACTCGGTTCGCAATCCTCATGTATTCTACATACACTGCGGTTGCTCACACTCGCGCCGCCTTGCCGAAAACCCAATTGCTGTGAGTATATACTACGGCGCAACTATCATAGCCGCCACCAATAGTCTAATAGGTGTGTGAAATATCGCTTTTCAGCGCGGTGTTTTATACCATAAATTAGCCAAAATAAATAGAATGCCTGTAAGAAAATGCCTCAAATGCACGGCGACGGTCAGAAATGTTGGTCACGAGCACTTACTTTAAACCCTTTGTCGTACACCACTATTACGCTATACTCCGCCGCGGCGTAGTTAACATTTCACCACAACAACAAAATGCTATTCCATCTTATTAAAGCCACCCGATGCTCTCTCAAAGGATTAACGACTATCTGGCGACATGAAACAGCATTTCGCTTGGAATGCTTGTTTTTATTGGTGGTTATCGTTGTTACCTTATATCTAGACGTTACTCGAATAGAGCGCCTCATCCTAATCGCTTCTGTAGGGCTCATATTGATTATAGAAGTTATCAATAGCGCTATTGAAAAAATAGTCGATAGGATTGGTAAAGAACGGCACGTGCTATCAGGCCAGGCGAAAGATATGGGCTCAGCCGCTGTATTCCTCGCCATCCTATTGGCTATTTTTATTTGGGTATCGATTCTGTGGAAATTATAAAGCCGCTTTCTACCGCAGCGACTGTAACCAGCCGCGTGCCTTATACACTATTATTTTTATTTTCTATTGCCGTCAATGCCTCTTTCGGCTACCGTTTCAATATCGTCTACTTATTCACGCTGTTCTTCCTTTTGTTGTTAACGCTGAAATTCAGCCGCCCACTCCATATTCTAACAACCCTTTTTTTAACCCTGATAGCGGCAGTCTATTTTCCCATTAGTCAAATTTTTGGCCCTCCTGATTACACTATCATTAGCGCGGCGTTTTATACCAACAAAGGTGAAGCCTCCGACTTATTGAAAACGCTACCCACCATTTACTATTTAGGTAGCTTATTCATTATTCTTTTAGGGGTCGCGCTTAGCAAAATGCGTCTGAATCCGCCGATAATAAGAATTAAACTTATCATCAGCTTTGTGGTAATAAGCCTCTTCTTTGCACCACTTAAACTTGCGCTGACCGAAGGTAAATTTGATATAACGCAGATAGGATTTACACCCGTACGATTTTTACTGGATTCCTACAAAAGTATGCATTCTATTAGCGAACAATATAAAGAATTTGAAAAGGTATTAAGTCAAAAAGACAGCTGGCAAGACGTCTCTGCGCATCCCCGATATCAGACCTATATTCTCGTTATTGGCGAAAGTGCACGTAAAGATATGATGCACAATTATGGTTTTCCAATCAATAATACCCCCTTTGCCAGCCAAACCAACGGGCTTTTCTTTAATAATTACATCTCCGCTGGACCTGCTACCGTCATTTCACTCACCCACACCTTAGCTGTACATCACGATAATAAAATACAGCTACAAGATAATATTATTACACTGGCAAAAAAAAGTGGTTTTTATACCTGGTGGATTTCTAACCAAGGTTATCTCGGTGAATTTGATACGCCCATTAGCAGTATAGGTAAAAGCGCTGACTCATCACTCTTTTTACAGACTATAAATTTAGCCCGCTATAAAGATGCCAATGATAAAGAATTGCTCCCTTTTGTTCAATCAGCCATCACCAGCACGGCTACCCACAAACCAAAACTTATCGTTGTGCATCTTATTGGTTCGCATCCACCTTTTTGCAAAAGAACCCATAACCAATTCGATATATTCTTTCATTCTAAAGATTTATCCTGCTATATCAAAACCATGCAAAATACCGACACGGTATTAAAAAAAATTGTTGAAATGGCAAAAGCCACTGGAAACAGTTGGTCCATGATGTATTTTTCTGATCATGGCTTAGGTCAGGTAAAGGGAATTCTAGAGCATACCGATAAATATCAACAAGATTACCGTGTCCCTATGTTTATTATTTCTTCTGATGATACACAAAAGAAAACCATAACCGCCTATCGTTCTGCACTCAATTTTTTGTTTATCTTTGCACAATGGACTGGAATTAACGCACAAGGTCTAAAAACCTCTTGCCACTATCTCACCAATGAAACCTGTAAAAATCAAACCACTGTCATTTTGATGGATAATAAAACCAGAAAAAACATTAATACACTTCCTGTAAACCCGATTAGATAACTTAGATAACATGACTATGTCATTTCCTCATACAAAAGGTATAATACAATAGTGATTTTAATGCGGATAGGAATAGTTTATGCCTTATATTCTTATACTTTACTATAGCCGTTATGGTGCCGTAGCAAACATGGCAAAACAAATTGCCCGAGGCGTAGAAGAAGTCACCGGTATAGAAGCAAGAATTCGTACTGTTCCTAACGTTTCTAGCGTTTGCGAAGCCACGGCAGCGGAAATTCCTGAAGAAGGCCCTCCCTATGCTACGCTTGCAGACGTCCGTGACTGTGCAGGACTTATCTTAGGCAGCCCTACTCGTTTTGGCAACATGGCCGCACCCTTAAAACATTTTATCGATAGTCTCAGTGGCTTATGGTTTTCAGGCGAATTAGTCAACAAGCCAGCCGGCTTCTTTTCGTCAACATCGAGTTTACATGGCGGACAAGAAACAACCTTAATTAGTATGATGTTTCCGCTTATTCACTTGGGCATGATAATAGTGGGTGTACCCTACTATGAAAACCCTGATTTATCCACCACACAAACAGGTGGAACACCCTACGGACCTACGCACATGGCCGGCAAAGACAGTAAAAATCCTTTAAGCGAAGAAGAAAAACGGCTTTGTAAGTCGTTGGGTAAGCGAGTCGCCACGATTGCACATCGACTTTTAACATAGCCCTTACATCTTAAGTCATGTCGAGCGCATGCAACTAGCATAGCTATCTAGATGATTTCCAAGATTGTTGTCCGCTTCGCGCCCATAATCTCATTATGACGAGAAAACTACATCTATTGAAACTAAAGATCTAAAATAGCTTTCACCAATGGAATAGTTAATTTCCGCTTTAAACGTAAACTTGTCCTGTCCAGCTGTTCTAGTACGGAGAAAAGTGTTTTTGTATGGCGAGGAAGCCGCAATAATAAAAATTGACCCACTTCATCCGAAAACTCTAATCCTCTCAGACGTGCTCGTTGTTGTAAGGCAACTAATCGTTCACTGTCGTTTAATTCACGTACTTGAAATAAAACACTACTGGCTAAACGCGACACTAAATCTTTTAAAGAAAAATCGAGATGTTGCGGGACACTTTTTGCAGAAATCAGTAAATACTGCATCTGCTCTTGCAAACGGTTATAAAAATGAAACAAAGCTTCTTGCCAAAAAGCATCCATGGCGATACTTTCCAGTTCATCGATACAGACCATGTCGACCGTTTCTAATCCACGAAAAATTTCTGGACTGCTGGTTTTTTTGATAGAACCTAAAGGTAAATAGGCGACAGAAAATCCTTGTGCTTGCGCCGCATGACAGCATGCATGTAATAAATGGGTGCAACCCGCTCCGGAATTGCCCCAAATATAAAGGTAGGGCTCACCCTTTTTTGAGGAAAAATTCTTCAAATAAGACAATAAAATACTATTGTTATTATTGGTATAAAAATTTTCAAAGGTATTCGCATCAGGCGGTTGAAGAGGGAGCGTTAACTGCATTATCATGCGCTATAAGAGCCCCTATTTTTGGTTTTTCCAGCCAATCTTAAATAAAAAGCCGCATGCCGGGTCCATATCCAGGTATACTGAATAAAACTCAGCAGGGTTGTCACAAAAACGGCTTCAATAACGCGCTGGATTAAAATATCGGCTAAAATAAAAAAAGCTAATTTAACAATCAATAAAGTAACTAGTATAAGTTGAAAAAAAGTATTTAGCTTGCTAATCCAAACGGGTTTGTAGTCTAAGGGACCTACCCAATAGCGGTACACTAGGGCTCCTCCCATAATCCAGATATCTCGCCCTATGACGAACGCCGTTAGCCAAAATGGAATCTGCTGCAGATAAGTGAGGACAATAAAACTACCCATCAGTAATAATTTATCGGCCAAGGGATCCAATAAAGCACCCAAATGGGTTGTCCAACCAAAAAAACGGGCTAGTAAGCCATCTAAACCATCGCTTAACCCAGCGATAAGAAATAAATAGAACGCTAAAAGATAGTACTGCATTAACAAGGCCCATAAAATAGGGCCTATTAAAATAAAACGAATACAAGTAATTAAATTAGGTAGATAGCGCAGTTGTATTCGAATCATTTTTTTGGCTTAATCAAACTTATCATAGGATCTATTATAACGATGCTCAAACCAGAACTCATTAACCAACTCATAAAAAAATTCCCTCAATTGTCGGCCTCAGTGGTTAAACGCAGTGTAGAACAGCTACTTCAAACGCTAGAACAAGCATTGCAACAAGGACGCCGCATAGAAATACGTGGATTTGGAAGTTTCTCTCCGCATTATAACGCCGCACGTTCCGCATTTAATCCAAAAACAGGCCAGCATTTTTTAGCTCCCGAAAAATACCGACTTCATTTCAAAATGGGAAAAAATCTAAAACAACGCATTAATAAATCAATTAATCATGACTAAAAATAGCCGTTATGGTTAAATGATTACGTGGAATGATCATTCTCTTCTAAAAAGTCCATCAGAGCATAACATAGTGCCTTCGTCCCTACACGTTGTAACGCTGAAATTTCAAATAGTGACCTACTATCAGAAAACACTTTTTCTAAGCGTTTTCTGTTAACAGCTAAAGCTTCCGGTGTAAGCAAATCTATTTTATTCAAGACAAACCAACGTGGTTTAGCCGCTAATTCTGGACTATATTTACTAAGCTCTTCTTCAATGACGGCGATATTGTCGACAGGATCACTACCATCGGCAGGACAGACATCGACAACATGCAAAAGTAAACGAGTACGCTCTAAATGCTTAAGAAAACGAATCCCTAAACCGGCTCCTTCTGCAGCACCCGTAATAAGTCCAGGTATATCAGCAATGACAAAGCTACGCCCATATTCTAAACGCACGACGCCTAAATGAGGTTGCAACGTTGTAAAAGGATAATCAGCCACCTTTGGCGTCGCCGCCGATATTGCACGAATTAAGCTAGATTTACCGGCATTGGGTAAACCCAGTAGGCCCACATCGGCCAGCAATTTTAAGGAAAGTTTTAAACGACGAGACTCGCCAGCTTGTCCTGGCGTTGACTGACGCGGACTACGATTAGTGCTGCTCTTAAATCGAGCGTTGCCCAGCCCATGCCATCCTCCTTGTGCTACCAATTGCACCTGTCCAGACTCTGCCAAGTCACCAATAAGCTCGTGCGTATCGGCATCAAAGACCTCCGTACCTACAGGTACTTCCAGAATAAGATCTTCACCTTTTTTTCCAGCACAGTCACTTCCTTTACCATTTTCACCTTTCTGCGCCTTATAGAGACGGTTATAATGAAAATCAATTAAGGTATTCAAGTTATTTTCGGCTTTTAAATAAACACTGCCGCCATCACCGCCGTCACCTCCATTAGGTCCACCTAAGGGAATAAACTTTTCTCGACGAAAACTGACACAGCCAGCACCGCCTTTTCCAGCTTCTACCAGTATCTCTACTTCATCAAGAAATTTCATAAAAAACCCCGTCAAGCGGGGTCATTAATTAAAAAAGGATTAGTTAGCTTGTTCTTGTGGTTGAGTACCCGTGGGAATAACCGCGACATAACGTCTTAGCTTAGGACCTTTACGTATAAATTTAACAGCACCCTGAACTAAGGCATATAAGGTATGATCCTTACCTATACCGACATTGTTACCGGCGTGATAGTGGGTTCCCCGTTGACGGATAATAATATTACCTGCCTTTACTACTTCACCGCCAAAGTGCTTCACACCCAAACGCTTTGAGTGCGACTCACGACCATTTCGGGTACTACCCCCTGCTTTTTTATGAGCCATTAGGAAATCCTCTATAAAATTTCTGTAATTTTAACCGCAGTATAGTGCTGTCTGTGCCCCATCTGTTTACGATGATGCTTGCGGCGTCGAAACTTAACAATTTTAACCTTATCATGCCGGCCATGTTCGACAACCGATGCCTTGACCTTCGTAGACAAGAAGGGAGTACCCACCTGACAATCCGTCCCTTCATTAGTGGCAATAAGCAAAACGGGAAATTCAACGATCTCCCCTACCTCAGCGGATAATTTCTCAAGCTTTACCAGCTCGCCTTGGGCTACTTTATACTGTTTCCCACCGGTAGAAATAACTGCATACATCTTAGAATCTCCAAACGTCAATCAATGGCCTAAAATCCGTTCGCATTCTAAGCGATTGCGCCGCCCGTAGCAAGAACTGCTTAGGTAAGTCGATAAAAAAGATAAGCTTTTTGATTTAATTTTTTATCGGGCTCTTGACCCCATCCACCCCATCCGATTACTATAAGCGACCTTATTGATATCGATTTTTATTCCCCGATAGCTCAGTCGGTAGAGCAAATGACTGTTAATCATTGGGTCGCAGGTTCGAGTCCTGCTCGGGGAGCCAGTAATAGCAAGGTCTTAGGCCACTTTTAAATGTTTCCTTAAATTTCCCTGCGCGACTTTTGCGCGACATGCTTCAGTCTTCTCCATCACTCTCAAACGGTATTTCAAAATTCTTAAAGCCATCAGCAAGGGGTTGAATCAACTTCATCTTACGATGAAACCAAAACCCTTCGGTTATATTCCATTACTTTTACTAAATCGCCACATCCGCTCCACTTCATCTGGCCATTGATACAATGTTTTTGCCAAAGGGTCACTAAACATTGAAAAGGACTTTGTTTAAGCTCTTTTATCATTTTTAAAATAAAGGGATAATCCGCTTGCATTGCTTTGCTATCGTCGTTTTCTTCATTTAACTATGAAATTAAAAAATTCTCCTCTTCAAATACAAGCGGTATATCTATTCACAAACGACGTATTGTGCCCGACATCACGACATAACGCCTTAAATGCTTAGGCTCATCTTTTAGAAATTTACGTTGTATCTTTAACCTTTTATATCGATTTTTTTTGCGTAATTTATACTCCCGTACAAATGGAAAACAATTAACCAGTAATAATAGAAATCTATAACATTTAGAACGTGATCGCATAATTTCTCCTTTATACTAAAAATGATGTATTAAAAAAATTACTTGGTAAAGTCATCTTATTTACTCCTCCTTCTTATCTGTAACTAAATGATGGCTAATAGTCTGAAAATGCTTTGCGCTTATAGGTCTAGGAATATACTGCGTAAAACCATGTACTATATTTTGATGCTCTATTTGGCCCGTTAAATAATGCGACCCAACGCTTAATTCCTTAACCGAATAATAATTTTTGTAACGACGCTCAAACTCTTTTTGTAAAAAAATTAATTCTCTTTCAGATTGTTGACATAAAAAAACCCAACCGCCCATATCTTCAATAATGAGATGAATTAATGGATCATGAAATATGACACTATCATAATGGCCAATATGACGGATTGTTTTAACGATAACTGTCCATGCCGCCAAACTTTTACTTTCAGAATCTCCATCAATCGCTTTAATCCATTCTGCAGGACTAGGAAACCCTCTTTTAGCAACGTCAGGATTTTTCACAAAATTCCACAAGGTAGTTTCAAAAATAGCTAAAGAATATTTTTTTAAACACTTCCAATAAGTTTGTAATAATAACGAAGAGAGCTTACGATTATAAATTTCAGCTAAAATCATTAATCCTTGAGTAAATTTTTCTTTGTCCTCCAACGTCATCGTATTTTTTTTCCTGTCAATAATTGAAACGTGTAATGATTATCTGATGCTTTACTCTGAATTAGCCATTTTTTAGCTATCTGCACATTATGTTCAAAATTTAAATTCACTGGTAATGCGTGAGAGGGAGGTGATGGACCTATTTGATATCCATGACGCTTTTTATTTTCCTGCTCCTGCTCCTGTTCCTGCTCTTGTTCCTGTTCCTGATTAAAGCAAGTCTTAATCAAAGTCTCTGTTGTTTTTTTTAGATAATGCTTATTTAACGCTTCATCAAAGGCTTGGGCAAAGGCTTTCCCTAAACCTTGAACAAATGACCGTAGTGTACAATAAGCTTCGTTTTTGAGCGCACATTCAGGAATTTCATCCCAGTGTGCTGCCCAACTTCTCACGACATTCGGTGACTGTGGTTTATTATATTTAATCGCATTACTGATAAAAATAACCCTTGCCTTGAGATCGGCTTTAACTAAACCTTGCGTAATGACTTCTTTGAGCACACGGCGAAATCCTGCTAAAGGCCAACCCAATTCTTCCGCCATAGAACCCGCACCTGCGCGATAAAGACCAGGGATAGAGGTGGTATGCGGATTACTTAACAGGTAAAGAAAAAGTGCTTGACCACTCGGCTTTAGCGGCGTTAAAGATCGAAATTTTTCATCACACCAAATTCTGACATCTAATGTTCGATAACGCATAGTTTCCCTCATTCGACGAAACAGACTGAGAACTTATCGATAGGTCATTAACTTCCGATTTATTTACGTTAATTTTCTTTTTAACTATTTTTTTCTTTCTAACTAAATCCGAACATAATTTAGTCCCTTTAGAAACACTTATTTTTAGTTGGTCAACTTGATCAATTAATTTAACACTGGCATAAAGTTTTATTTTTTTAGCATTCTGATAAGTAAAATGACTGCCAAAACCTAAGCGATCAGCGACTAATCGACGTAACGACATCCTTTTTTCCTGGATAACTTGTGCATCACTATTCACAAGTGGCATTTTTTTGTCTTTATCGACTGGTTTTTTACTTTTGAAATTAAATCACTACGATAACCCTGCCGTGTTCCCAAAAAATTTTCTAGCGCCATGCCTATGGCAACACGTTCACTAATAAGGAAGTTTTTGACAAATAGTTCACTGATATAATGCCCTTTAGCAAGATTCGCTAAAGAAATACGCCAGGCTGGAATCGTTTTTTTTTGCGTGGTGTTGGTATAAATAAAAAATTTTTTCGCCAAAGATCAAGCTATTTTCTTCATCAAGGCAAATAGGCCGTTGTTTATCTAATGGGATCGTTTCGTCTAGTTTATCAATCCAGGTCTCTAATGAGGCTGATTTTATTCGTTCTATCGCAACATAAACTAATTCACAGGGTGGCAAATTAAGCTTAGGCAATCCTAAGGTTAAATGCTTTAAACGTTGTACAATATGAAAAGGAACTAAATCTTTCCAGCTAATTTCACCACCGGTTAAATATTAAATTTGCAACGCGTATTCCAAAGGTATTTTGCTAAATCCTTTGATCCAAGCATAGATATGTTCACGATGAATACCTAATTTTTTTGCCATATGCTTAACAGAACCTAAACTATGAATTGCTTTAACCAACATCGCTTCCTGCATAAACGTATCCTTTGTTTTGCGTTCTACGAAAAGTCTATAGGGTTAAAGTTAAATTTTTTTACTTTATAAATGGTTATTGTAGTTAAGCGAAAATTAATCTTAGTGAGAATTAGGAGACGTTATGCAACCCCGTTTTATACGATTACGTGATGCACCAAAATATTTAGGTATGGATAGAAATCGATTTAATAACGAAGTAAGACCTTTTTTAATTACGTTAAAAATTGGTCAGCAAGGCGTAGCTTTTGATCGCATCGATTTAGATAAATGGGCAGATGTTTATAAACGACATACCGGCTCAGCCGCAAAAAGGAAGATAATATGGGAAGAAAACATTGTCCCGGACTCATTAAAAGAGGAAAAATTTGGCACATTAACAAGCGCGTCAAGGGACAACGAATTTCAGAAAGTACTCGAACACATTCTCTTGAAGAAGCCGAACGTTACTTAACATTGCGCCTGGAACAAATACGTCAAGCCAGTGTTTACGGTGTACGGCCTAAAAGAACGTTTATTGAAGCGGCGACCAAATTCTTAAAGGAAAACCAACATAAACACACCTTAGCAACAGATGCACGCCTATTAAAACAACTTATTCCATTTATAGGCCATCTACCACTCAGCTCCATCCATAATCTAAGCTTACAGCCTTATATTAATTCACGTAAAAAAGACAAGGTTAAAAACAGGACACTAAACTATGGATTACAAATCATACGACGAATTTTAAATCTGGCGACGCATGAATGGCGAGATGAAAATGGACTCAGCTGGCTAGCCACCGCACCCAAAATTCGTCTATTTTCGGAGTTGGATAAACGATTACCTTATCCGCTGAATAGAGAGGAAGAAACGCAACTATTTAATGAATTACCCCTTCATTTAAAGCAAATAGCGACATTCGCTGTGAATACGGGCTGCAGAGATCAAGAAATTTGTCAGTTAAAATGGAGCTGGGAAATCACTGCCCCAATACTTAATACCCCTATTTTTATTATTCCCGCTCAACATGTCAAAAACCGCCAGGATCGCTTAGTGATTTTAAATGATTTTGCCAGACAAGTGATTGAAGAACGTCGTGGTCTGCATCCTGTTTTTGTATTTACTTATCGTAATAAGAGGCTAACTCGCATGTTAAATTCTGCTTGGCGCCGAGCACGCAGGAAAGTCAATTTACCTCAAGTCAGAGTACATGACTTAAAACACACATTTGGCCGACGATTACGCGCCGCTAATGTCAGTTTTGAGGACCGACAAGATTTACTGGGTCATAAAAGTCAACGCATTACCACGCACTACTCTGCCGCAGAGATAGGTAACCTTATCTTAGCCGCCAACAAAATCTGTACCAAAGAAAATAGCACTCCTATTTTAATGCGGTTAAAACAACAAAGAAATCAAAAGTGTACTAATGCCTTTAATGCTTACTAATAAGAAAAATAGCGATATAGCAAACATGAATGGCAACTATTTTTATATTAAGCCAAACTAAATTTGTAATGTTTGTCTTGTAACTTCACACTATTTGCTTTCTTGGCATTTAAAAACCTATTTAGCATGTATATGACCCGCCGCTAACTGGTGTAACACGCTAGCAATATAAGTATGGGGCCTTAATCCGCGCTCTGCAGCCATTTTTCTAATAATATGCATATCAACGGTTTGGACTCTAACGCTAATTTTCTCTTTCTCTCGAAAGTAATTCGTTGCTGCCTGTTTAGCTAAACTCATTTCTTTTTTTAAATCTTTGGCACTTTTCCATTCCCCACGATCGAATGAGTCAGATAGTTCTTGCTCCTCCTCATCCAATTCAAAAATAGGTTGTCGTTTTTTAGACATATTTAATTACCTCTTTTAAATATTTTTTAGTCGCTTTTCTACTAGGAAAAATTGTTTTTAAAAAAACTTGGTTTTTTTCTTTAACGAAAGGGACTAAATAAATATATGAATCTATTTCTATAACGTACATTTTTTGCTCAGGATATTTTTTAATATTAGGATGAATAATTATATCAATGGGCCCAGTCTCTTCTATTACGGAAATAATTTCCTCAAAACTAATTCCTCTTTTCTTAACTAACAAGGAATTTTTTTTAGGGTCAAAACAGTAAATAACTTTGCTTTTCAAGACGACCTTTCCTAACTACCTATTTGGCAACAAAAGTAGCCTATTATACCCCATATAGCAACTTTAAGGAAAAAAGGAAAAAACGCCGAGCATAATATCAAAATGTTGACGTTTTGGTGACAAACAGCTTGCAAAAATTCTTTGAGTCTTTTTTTCATGCTTATATTGAGTTTTCTTACAAATGATGATTGATATCGTGATAAACTGAATCGTTAAGGATTTTGCGAATACTTCCGTACTAAGGAGAATAAGCGATGTTAAAAAAAACACTATGCGAAAGAAATAATCTTGTCTCAGAAATAACATCGCTCTTACCCTCCTATTTAGAACACTTACCCGAAGAAGCCAGGGGCATCTCAGCTGAAACTAAAAAACAAGATTCATTTACCCCAGAAGAACTAGCGCAACTCAAGGAATTATCTCTCAATGAGTTGGAATACGAACTTCGAGTAGGTCGTCGAGCCTATGGTATGCCGAGTGCAAAACAAACCACTCTAAAAGAATTAATCCATGAAAAGATAGTCAGTCCTGAAAGTCTCTTCCATCATGAAGATGATTTCAAAGCAGAAGATTTTTACAAAGAATTTTCACAAGTATCCTTACCGAAGAAGTTATTAGGGTTAAGTCATTTACCGAATACCAGCCCCTCCTACTATAATACAGGCATAGACGAGCAGAAAGTCGTTTTGTTGCGACGAATAACCCTACAACAGAGCAACGAGAGGCTAAGAAGAAGGCGGAGCAGCTAGCATTAACGTGGGGAATGGAAAAGGGATTGACTTATGACACTAAACACATCAAGGGGCGATATTATATGCCTGGCTATCCCAAAGAGTTTATCGATTGGATACCCAGCAATTATTCAGGAAGGAAAACCGATTATAATCCAAATAACCCCTATGCCCAACAATTAGGCCTCCCTAATCCCCAAGATGTGTTCGAAACTTGGATAGGTGAAAAGCGTTTTAGTGACAGCGACCGCGCCATGTTATTAAAGATAAAGCACGACGGACTTTTTAGTGAATTTTCTTCGGATGCGCCTGAATACGTAGGGGAATGGAAACCGCCAGAAGGACCGCTAGGTGGCTGGTACCCCGGTAAATATAAGTAGTGCTGGAAAAAAATAACTCAGCCGTATAATTCCGACATTTCAACAGTCACCATCACCTGAGGTCTATCGACAAACTGAACAATACTAAAGCCTAGTAAAGTAAGAAGCACATTTGGCAAGGTTATAGTGGTATTCTGAACCTCAATGTTAAAGCTAATTTGGTAAATATAACCATCCTGACTCTGGTTGATATAAAGTGCAGCTGGATTTAGTACATTCGTTACTGTAGCTGTACCACTAGGACTTTGACAGGTCACATGGATGATCGGGAAAACGACTTTTGATTCATCCAGATGACACGGCGTAAAAAATTGGACCGTGTACCTACCGACATTGGTACGGGTTATTTTTATTCCGCGAATATCAGCGCAATAATTTAAAAGCTGGCCTGTTGTTCCAGAGAAAACAATTTTAGCCGGCCGCATCATACATACATCCTTTATTCGATATTCTATAAAAAACCTAGGCTATAAAAATAAGCTTCTAAATCAACAATTCTCATTGCAAACAAAAAACTTAAACATTTGCGTATTATTTAGGTTTACAACTCCATTCCATATTAATGGTAATATTCACTCCACCAATGGGAAAATCTACTGTTACACCAGCCATTTTCATTAAAATGATGGTTGTGATCTGCCAATTATAGCCATCTGTATTCAGTGGCTGATAAACCTGTGTAGGGGTTAAATATTCTATATCGTATCCTGTAGGAAGTACTGTCCAATCCAGTACTATTTTACCGAATTTGCTTTCATCCAGCCGCATATTAGTAGTAAACACATAATTTAACTGGCCAAGTGTATTCGTTATCGTGCCGGTAATACCACGCATACTATACTCGGAATAATCAGCAGGAAGATAAATCTTACCCACTGGAGAGGGGCCGGGGATACTAAACAGAGCTGAAGTTTCTAAAGTTGCCATCAGTGCTTTCCCTTTAATTTTCGATACAAAATAAAACGCGGTTAAAGTTTTCTATTTGAAAGTATTTTTTAAGTCATCTTGTTACTGTATCCCGTTTGCTTATCAATTAAAATTGCAAAATATAGCAGTATTCCTGCGAATTAGCTGATGAACCAGAAGCTAAGTCATGTTTAACATGACTTACATGCAAAGTTGTCTTTGGTGTAGCGTCACAGTGTTAGTTTTTTGCGTAAGATTCGCTTAAAAAGCATATTTTTTATTTTTGTTTTTCGTATTCTGCTTCCCAAGACAAGAGCAGCAAATTGGGAAAATAAAAAACGGATAGCAGCCCGATCCTGTTTATTAGGATAGTTCGTATAAGCAGACACTTCAACTGACGTATAACGCTGATAACACTTAGGACAATGTCTTCTACGTAATATGCCTTTAGCGTATTGGGATTTTCGTGAATTAATCACACGAGTTTTTCTATATTGACAAACGGGATTGATACACTGCATGCTATTTTTTCTCACATGACTACTGCATTTACGCGAAAAACCGTCTTTTAGCTAGAATATTGCCTTATTTGCATTCATCAAAGTGTATATAAAAAAATTTAAATTTTTTTACCTCTAAAACCGCAGGATGGTGGTTTACTTATCCCTTAAATAAGAAAAACCCTACTCTTTTTTTAAGTAAAAATATAAACCTAGTACATTCATTGTTTTCCCACAATCATTCTGTTAATTTTTATTCATCAAAGGACGCAGGACCAACAATTCTAGGGCTATTTTAAATCCAATAATCGGATGCCGTGCATCTTAGCCCTATTATTTCATCACAAGGAGATAATCTATTATGAACCCTATAGCTATATTACTAGGAACAGTTCTAGGAATAATCACTCCATTAGTAATCGTATTAGGTGCAAATCCAGCAACAGCACCTCTTGCAGCGATATTGAACCAAGCCATAGCAGCTATCCAGAGTGTAATTAATCAACTACCCAAATAATCAATTATAAACGGATAGTATTTAAAAAATGTAAAGGCCGTCAAACTCGTTTGAGGGCCTTATTTTTTTCTTCCATTGATTATTTCAACACGATAAATGAAAATTTTTACTTTTGCGCCGTTGGGTTGAACTCAATAAGGCACGTTGAGATAAAATACGTCTTAACTAAGTAAATAAAAATCTTTTTTAATCAATAGGTTATTAAAAGAAGCAAATGACTGTTAATCATTGGGTCGCAGGTTCGAGTCCTGCTCGGGGAGCCAGTAATAGCTAGGTCTTACATCGTTTTTTTAAACTATCATTCGAATTCCCATGCGAGACTTTTTCGTCTCTTCGATATTATGAAGACAAAAGTAGTGCAAAAAAAGCAGTATCCGATGCTATGTATTAACTGATGACGAGAGAAATAATCGAGATGAATAGAAAAATCAGGCGTTAACAACTACCCCACCATTGGGATGCAACATTTGCCCAGTCATGTAAGAAGCGTCTGAACTCGCCAGAAATACATAGCTGGGTGCCACTTCCTTGGGCTGCCCTGGCCTTTTCATCGGCACGTCCTGACCAAACTCACGAACTTCTTTTTTACTAAAACTGGCAGGAATAAGAGGAGTCCAAATCGGGCCCGGCGCAACACCATTTACTCGGATCCCTTTTTTTATCAAATTTTCTGATAAAGAACGGGTTAATGCCACAATCGCACCTTTCGTGGCTGAATAATCTATCAAGCGTTTGCTTCCTCGATAAGCCGTTATCGATGCCGTATTAATAATACAACTTCCTTTTTTTAAAAAAGGTAAAGCTTCTTTTATCATATAAAAATAGGAAAACACGTTGACTTTAAAGGTTTGGATTAATTGTTTTTCTGATATATCCTCAAAATTTTTTTGTGGGTATTGTTGAGCAGAATTATTCACCAGGATATCAATTTTCTTGAATATCTTTAAGGTATCTTTAATTACCTTACGGCAAAACTCAGGATTGGCAATATCTCCAGAAAATAATAAACACTTTCTACCCTTTTTTTGAATATTTTTTTGGGTCATTTTAGCGTCTTGATGTTCATCAAAATAAGTAATAGCCACGTCCACGTTTGCCCCTTCCATCGCATAAGCAATTGCTACGGCACGGCCAATACCGCTATCCCCGCCGGTAACAATGGCAATTTTATTTTGTAATTTCTTACTTCCTAAATAGTTAGCATCTTCATATTGGGGTAATGGGTGCATTTTAGACTCAATGCCAGGCTGGGTAGATTGCTTTGCTTTTTTTTTCATTCCTTTTTGATTAACCATTTTGAACCTTCCTTCTTCAAAATAAAGACACTTAAATCAAATTATCTATTATAGTTAATAATATAAAATAAAGTTAATTGACTTGACTAAGGACAAGCACGTCCACTGTGGTTACTATTTTTTCTACTAGCGGAAAGTGACGTCTCTCCTATTGGCTGAAGCTTAAAGTCGAAGGTGTTTCAGGTCGTGTTACAAGCATTGGGTCATTGGTTTGATTGGCCACCGAAACTTTCGTGCAAGAACTTTTTTTACTGCTAAAAAACCGACATATACTAGGCTCTAAATCAACAGAAGAGATTGCCTTTTTCCCCAAAGTGTAAGCGTGTAAAAAGTAGGTTCTGTCAGATCCACGTTTTCAAGTACAATACGAATAGAAGAATTGCCTACATGGTGAAAATTCAAAAGATGAACTTTTATCTGACTCATACTATTCCAAGAAAAATAAGCTCTTGTTTGAAATAGTATGTCATCAACCTTAATAGAACATGATATCCCCGAAAAAGGACCGCTTTCCGTGTAAGCCAATGCTGTTAGTACTCCAAACTCATCCTACTATTTGTATATCATTTGCCCAATAAGCCTGATAGAATGCCCCCATTTTAGAGCTAAAGGTGTCACTTGGCTCATTGTTTAGCCAGGAATTTTTAGTGGATTTTACAAATTTTAAATTAAACCCCCGTATTCAATTAGGCATAGAAGCCCTAGGTTATAAGGCCCCTACCCCTATTCAGGAACAAGCTATCCCGCTGGTCTTAGATGGACGAGATGTCATTGGTTTGGCACAAACAGGAACCGGAAAAACGGCCGCTTTTGCCCTACCCCTACTGCACAAATTAATGGAAGGGCAAAGAGGTCGGTTACGCGCCCTTATCATTGTTCCTACGCGCGAGCTCGCCGAACAAATCCATGAAGCAATTGGTCGATTAGGCCGAGAAACCGGGTTGCGCAGTGTTACACTGTATGGCGGTGTTAATATTATGAAGCAATTCCAAGCCTTACGACGGGGTGTGGATATTGCCATCGCTTGTCCCGGCCGCTTACTGGATCATATCAACCGTAGAAACATTGATTTAAGCCAACTTCAATTCTTCGTACTCGATGAAGCGGATCAAATGTTTGATTTCGGATTTTTCCCTACTATCCGCAAAATCCTTCAGTATCTACCCAAGCAACACCAAAGTTTACTTTTCTCAGCGACCATGCCCACCGCCATCCGCGGGCTGGCTGAAGAAATTTTAAATAATCCAGTGCCTATCCAAATTGGCGCGTTAGCACCCGCCAATACGGTCACGCAAAAACTTTATCCAATCACCGAAGCCCTTAAAACAGAATTATTGATAAGGCTTTTACAAGATAATTCGACCGAATCAGTGCTGATATTTACCCGCACAAAACACCGCGCGAAAAAACTGGCTGAACATCTCGAAGCATTGGACTACGGTGCGACTTCTTTTCAAGGCAATCTGTCACAAAGCAGACGTCAGACGGTATTAAATCAATTTCGTAGAGGCACACTAAAAATCTTGGTCGCTACCGATATTGCTGCACGCGGCATCGATGTAGCCCATGTTTCTCATGTTATCAACTTTGATATGCCCGCAACAACAGAAGCCTATACCCATCGTATTGGTCGTACCGGTCGCGCCAGTAAATTAGGTGCTGCCTTTACCCTTATCACAAATAGTGATAGACATGCCGTACGCGCTATCGAAAGACGGCTTAATCAAACCCTAGAAAAATGTATGCTGGCTGATTTTGATTATAAAGCGGCGCCTAACGCAGATGCGAGCCTCATCAGCCAGCATGATGATCGACCAAGACAATTTAGGCATACTACACAACCGCATGACAGCCGCAGCAAAGGCAACTCACCTTCTAACAAAAAACCCTATGCCGAAGGTTCTCGCTCACCCTTCAAAAAAAGCAGTAAACCTTATGCTAAATTTAAGAGACACTCCTCAAAAAAAAGAAGTGTATATACCGCTCGTACTTGAAGACGCGAACTTTCCAAATTCAGAGCGAGCGGTATACCCGATCACATGACGGGCGAAAGCTAAGCTTTCGCACCGCCATTCAAGGGGAGAAACTGCGGTTCTCCCCTTGAAAATCCCCATCGCGCAAGGAAAGCACCTCAAGTTGCGAGTTCGCAACTTGAGGTGCAATGGGTATAATAGGATTGTAATAAGCTATCTTTCTTTAAAAGATAACGGGTAAGGAAAGAATTTAAAGACCCGTTTGCAACTTCACTTTTAAAAGAACTCGCTATGAGAAAAAAATTCATCGTTTTTTCAAAACTAGTCAACCATAGTTTCCAACGGTTTAACGATACCGGTTGTAGCTATCGGGCAGCGGCTTTAAGTTTTACCACTTTACTCTCATTAATTCCTATAATGACACTCGGTTTTAGTATTTTAGCCCAGTATCACCGATTTAAAAAAATCAGCGCACAAATTCAAGATTTCATTTTCTCTAATTTCCTAGCCAGTTCCGGGAAAAGTATCCAAATTTACTTAAATAATTTCGTCGCCCAAGCCAATCAATTATCGTTGATTAGCCTATTGTTTTTGATTATTACCGCCACGATGATGATGTTTACCTTAGAGCAAACACTAAATAGTATCTGGAAAACAGATAAACGTCGACACTGGACCTTAACGGCACTCCTTTATTGGACGGCGTTGCTGTTCATTCCTATCCTTATCGGATTTACCTTGTTTTTATCTTCCCATTTCATTATCCCGATAATGAAAGCCGGCGTCGTTTACAAGACTTTTTTGCTAATGCTGCCATTTTTGCTTAGCATTTTCTCATTTACTTTTTTATATACCCTGGTCCCGCATTGTATTGTCCCTTTTCGTTACGGGTTTATTGGCGCACTTATTGCTACCTTTTTATTTGAAGGTGCAAAATACTGCTTTAGCGTTTATCTTCATTACTTTCCAACTTATAAAATAATCTACGGTACTTTGTCTGCTTTCCCGCTTTTTTTAGTATGGATCTATATCTGTTGGGTTATTACCTTAGTAGGCGCCACTATAAGTCATGCCCTAACAACAGAATCTTCGTCTTTTACTTGATTTCGTTGTTGGATTGCCTTTTCCGATGCTCATGTATTATGTGTACACTCCGCTTCTCAAAGGCAATCCGCCTAGAACTCAAGCAAAATACTTAATTCTGTAAAAGGGTCAGCCAATTTAGATTTCACTAAGAACTGTTGTACAATATGTGCCATTTAATACAATAGCCTCTACGGAAAAAATGCCAATGATTTCTTTTGATAACCCTAAATACCGTGTAAAAATAGGACTGGCAGAAATGCTCAAAGGCGGTGTGATCATGGACGTTACCACCGCCGAACAAGCACGAATTGCTGAAGCGGCCGGTGCTTGTGCGGTGATGGCATTAGAGCGGGTTCCGGCCGATATCCGTAAAATGGGCGGCATTGCACGTATGGCCTCCCCACAAATAATCAGTGATATTATGGCAGCCGTTTCCATTCCGGTGATGGCAAAAGTACGTATCGGTCACTTTGTTGAAGCACAAATCCTACAAGCATTAAACGTTGATTTTATTGATGAAAGTGAAGTATTAACCATCGCCGATGATGAATGTCATATTGACAAGACACAGTTTGAGGTCCCATTTGTCTGTGGATGCCGAAACCTTGGCGAAGCCTTACGCCGTATTGCCGAAGGCGCTGCCATGATACGGACAAAAGGTGAAGCCGGTTCTGGCAACATATTGGAAGCGGTTAGACATATGCGCGCGATTACGCGAGAAATAAAAGAACTTTCTATTTTAAAAAAAGAAGAACTTTTTTCCAAAGCAAAAAGTTTACAGGCTCCCTTAGCATTAGTGCAGTGGGTTGCCGAACAGGGTAAATTACCCGTCCCTCATTTTTCTGCTGGCGGTGTTGCTACGCCGGCTGATGCCGCCTTATTACGTCAATTAGGTGCGGAAAGTATATTTGTCGGTTCAGGTATTTTTAAATCGGCTGATCCTGAAAAAAGGGCCAAAGCAATTGTTACTGCAACAACTTATTTTGATAATCCTGACAAGCTACGCGATGTCTCGATGGATTTACAAGAAGCCATGTCCGGTTTTCGCATCAGTGAGACCAGTCTGGTCTAATCATGAATATTGGTGTATTAGCCCTACAAGGTGCTTATCAAGCGCACATGACCACATTACGACAACTTAACGTCGAAGCCAGTTTAGTACGGCATTATAAAGAATTGACTTACACCGATGCTTTAATGATTCCCGGTGGCGAAAGTTCGGTTTTGATCAAGCTACTACAAGAAAATGAAATGTGGAATGCATTAATGGCTTATAAAAAACCGATCTTAGGCACCTGTGCCGGCGCTATTTTATTGGCCAAAGAGGTGTTATCGCCGGCACAAGCATCACTCAATCGTATCGACATCACCATAGAAAGAAACGCGTTTGGAAGACAGTTAGCCAGTCAAATCAAAACAGGAAACTGCTTATTAACGCAAAATAAAATAGAAATGGTTTTTATACGCGCACCAAAAATTACCCACCATAATAAAAAAACCGTTAAGATACTGGCTAACCATAACGATCAACCCGTCGCGGTTCAACAGGGTAATTGCATCGCCGCCACCTTTCATCCTGAATTAAGTTCAGATAAGCACTTACATACTTATTTTATTCAACAAATAGAAAATCCTAGGTATATTTAACCCATTGCCCGTAAAACATTGTTGTTTGTATCATACATATATTGTTGCTCTAAATTTTTAGCAGTTTTAAAAAATTTCGAAATTGTTTCGCATTCGCCCTCTTTTTTCCAAAAAGATTGGTAAAATCGTTTAGGCTTAACCTTAACTTCAGCTAAATTTTCATCTTCAAAAGCCTCTAGTAAAGTGATTAAGCAATTGTTTTCATTCTTCTCTCTAGACCCGCTATTTTTTTCGTACTGAGAAGGAATATAGTTAAGTAGCTCGGCTAAATTTTCTTCTAAATAATCAATAATTTTTATATTATTTTTCGTTTTTACCGTTAAAGGTCTATTTTTTTCAGATAATTCCATATAATCTTTCTCTAAGCTAACGATAGCATCCATGACTAAATGGATTAGATCAATCCTATCTTTGCCATGACTTTTTAAAGTCCAAGCTAGCTCACGTAATAAATAATTTCTTTTCGTTTCTATTTTTGATTTTTCTGAAAAAAAGTAGGCGAGAAACCCTTTTTCATTTTTTAATCGCTGAAGCTTAAAGTGCAATTCGATTATTTTTAGTAACCCTACTTTCGCCACCCATACTTTATTGTCTTCTATCGCTTGTTTAGGCTCAGATTCTGCCGTTGTTTTTAGATAAAGCACATAGGATTTATTATGATAATAATCTCGTTCAGTAGAAGCTTCTAATAAATTTTTTGCTTCTAGATTAGCGGGTTCAGGATCGATTACTTTCGTTTTATCAAAATAATCATAAGTCGATTTTATACTGTCGTATAAATTACAAAAAGTGAGCAAGCCAGCAACAAGCCATAACGCCGCCAGCGGCGATATAAAAAAAGGAACCGCCACCAATGCCAACGCCAGCAACCACACCGCAAAAAGTCGGCCAAATTTTTTAAGATTTTCATGACATTCTGCTTTTAAATGAGGATTATTCCTAGACTGATAACGTTGATAAAAAAGGCCGCCCAAATAAAGAAAACCCACTACAGTAACAACACAAGCAATCGCTAGCGACAAAACTATAACGGGGCTCGTCCAAACAATTGCCGCTACCCCGCCCGCCAATACGATAGCCGTCAACAGAGTCATTGCAACTCCGATAGCTAATATACTGATATGCTTTATGATATTATCCCAATATTGATCGCGCCTCCATTTATTTTCCGGTAAATTTTTATCAATCTTAAAGTGAGCAAAAAAACTAAAGACTAAAACACCCGAACTATCGACCAATTTCAAAATGCTGTAGAGAAGAAACGCCGTCCCTAGTACGGCAGGTACGGGCATAAAAAAACAGAGTGCGAAAGCCGCAATAGCAATAACGACTTTAAAGACAGAAAAGAAAAACTTCCGCGTTTCTCCTAAATTTTTATTTTTTGTCTTACGAAGATAATTGATGACGCGTAAAATAGCTCTTAAGAAGTGCAATACATAAAGTATGGGCGTCCATAGAAAGGGAAGTTTACTAAACGTTTTGCCAATGGTAATCAACCGTTTAGCAACTAGCGCGAACAAGCGCCAAAATCCAGAAGAAGTGATATGATCTATTGTCTTTTCTAGTGCCATACCCACGATGCTCCCGATATTTTAGCGATAAGTGCCACCATTATCGAAACAGGCTTCTTATCATCACTCGTCAGACCGTCATAAGATGCGCCGCATTATAACTAAATTCTCTAAAAAATCCTTAAATAAAGATTAAGAAATAAACAATTTAATCGCTTTAACAAAACTTGCTACACTAATGAAATCGTTTATCGTCACCGATCGTTTATTTATGCAACTAAATCCACCTACCCCACTTTTTGATAGTCTTGTGTTTTCTAATCCTAAACTGGCATTGGAATCGCTTAGACAGACTAGCAAACTTCCTTTTGCCAACAACGATTTCCATCAGGCATTACAATTTCTTTATAGTTATCGCGGCAGCGAGGCAACCTTTAATGCTTATCGGCGAGAAATTGAGCGGTTATTACAATGGAGCTGGTTTGTAGCAGAAAAATCGATTAAAGAAATCCGTCGCGATGACTTTGAAACATTTGTTTCGTTTTGCCAAAAACCCCCTAAACATTGGATTGGTACAAAAACAGTGGCTCGTTATATCGAACGACAGGGTATCAGAAAACCTCATCCGGATTGGCGACCGTTTGTTGCGACAGTCACTAAAATTGCTAGCCGTGAAGGGAATGTACCTGCGATAAAAAAATATACTTTATCACAAAAAAGCCTGCAAGCTATCTTTGCCATCTGTGGTAGTTTTTACAACTATCTTATCCAAGAGGATTATGTCAATTTCAATCCGATCGCGCAAATTCGACAGAAAAGTAAATTTATTCGCCAGCATACTACAAAAATGGTGATCCGCCGTTTAAGCGAACTGCAATGGTCTTATGTCATTGAGACAGTAGAAAACTTAGCTCAACAAACTCCTGAACCCTACGAAAGAAGCCTATTTATGATGAAAGCGTTGTATGGCATGTATTTACGCATTTCTGAATTAGCGGCTTCGCCCCGCTGGCAACCACAGATGGGCCATTTCCAAAAAGACGCGGATGGAAATTGGTGGTTCATGACCGTTGGCAAAGGTAATAAAGAACGTTTAATCAGTGTCAGTGATCAAATGCTCAATGCACTCAAGCGTTACCGCCAACATTTAGGTTTGACCGCTTTGCCCAGCCGAGGAGAAACCATACCTTTAATCAGTAAAACACAAGGCAGCGGCCCTATCACAAGTACTCGACAAATTCGTAGTATTGTCCAAAGTTGTTTTGATGCTGCTTTTGAACGCATGGTAAAAGATGGATTAAAGGAAGAAGCACTTGAACTAAAAACCGCTACCGTACACTGGTTACGCCATACCGGTATTTCTGAAGATGTAAAACACAGACCGCGTGAACACGTTCGTGACGATGCCGGACATAGTTCTAGCGCGATTACCGATAAATACATTGATGTGGAAATGCGTGCACGCCACGCTTCAGCTAAAAAGAAAAAGCTGGATCCATTAGCCTAAAGTATCAAAGCTGTCATCCCGCAGCCGTGGTCCTGCGGTTTAACCGGAGGATTGGCCGCGGAATCTATAAAAATGAAATTTATAAAATCCAATCTCGTGGTATTAAAAACTTTTCTGTCAATTCGGCTTCTGTAGAGCCGGGCACAGGCTGCCAATTATATTGCCAATGAGCTTGAGGCGGCATCGATACCAAAATAGATTCCACCCGTCCACCACTTTGCAAACCAAACAAAGTCCCGCGATCGTAAATCAAATTGAATTCAACGTAGCGACTACGTCGATAGGCTTGAAAATTTCTTTCGCGTTCACCATACGATTTATCCTTATGCCGCTGTAGAATAGGCAGATAGGCTTTTAAAAAATGATCACCGACACTTTGGACAAACGCAAAGCATGTTGGTAACTCCCATTGATTCAGATCATCAAAAAAAAGACCGCCAATACCCCGCGCTTCATTACGATGTTTTAAATAAAAATATTCATCGCAGTTTTTTTTATATTGTGGATAAAGATTTTCACCAAATGGATCGCAAGCGGCTTTGGCAACCGTATGCCAATGTTGGCAATCTTCTAGAAAAGGATAATAGGGTGTTAAATCAAATCCGCCGCCAAACCACCAAACAGCTGCTTCTTTATCCCTTTGTTTCAAAGTAATAAAACGTAGATTCATATGTACCGTCGGCACATACGGATTTCGCGGATGAATCACTAACGAAATCCCCATCGCCTGAAAAGGAGTTGCTTTAAATTGTGGATGCCGCGTCGTGGCACTGCTCGGTAAGCTTGAACCTGAAATATGAGAAAAATTAACGGCACCCCGCTCTATAACGGCGCCTTCTGCTAAAACACAGGTCTTACCACCCCCTCCTTCGCTACGCGACCAATCATCTAGGATAAATTTTTCCTTGTTATCTTCTTTTTCTAAGCTTAAACAAATCGTTGTTTGTAATTGTAATAAATAGTCTTTAATCGAGGAGATTATTAGGTCATAATTCATAAAGTCATTTTACTAAGGTAAAAGGTAAGTCGAAATCTACGCGAGGACACTCAACGATGCTCTGGATCAAAGCTTTTCATATCATCGCCATGGTAGCCTGGTTTGCCGGTCTATTCTACCTACCACGTCTATTTGTCTATCATGCCCAAAGCAGTGATGCGATCAGTCTCGCACGTTTTAAAACCATGGAATATAGACTTTATTATTTTATCATGCTACCTGCCGCGTTAATAACCACCATTCTGGGAATCTTTCTGATAAGTGCCTCACCCGAATATTATTTACATGCAAAATGGATGCATGCCAAACTCATCTTTGTATTATTACTCATACTCTTTCATCTTTATTGCGGAAAATTACTCAACGACTTCAAGCACGATAGAAACCACCATTCTGCACTTTTTTATCGCTGTTTTAATGAATTTCCTACACTGATGCTGATTGCTATTGTAATACTTGCCGAAGTCAGACCCTCGTTTTAGAAAGTAGCTTCAAAGGGTACAATCGGGGTTTTAAGGAGACGATTACCCTTTCCTAGCAATCGTCAGCGCGCTAAAATTAAAGCTCTACCATCTCGAAATCTTCCTTCATCGCACCACATTCCGGACAACGCCAATTAATTGGAACATCCTCCCAACGCGTGCCCGCGGGTATGCCATCTTCTGGCCAGCCGGCTTCCTCTTCATAGACATAGCCACAAAGCAAGCACATATATTTTCTAAACACTTTATCGTTTTCTTGCATTTTAACTCTTCTTCCAGATCACTATTTTGTAGCCAATGGTACTGAAAAACTACCTGTAGTTCCAGTAGCGCTAAGTTATAAAAAAATTAGTGAATTTTAGCAAAGATTTAATGTTAGCTAAGCCCCTGACCCGGTGTTCCCTCACCGCTCATTAATTAACTAGCGCGTCGCCCTGGGAGCACAATTCAGCTTAGCTTTTTCTTCTTGCTTAATCTCATCCCAAGAATAAAATAGAGGAGTTTCTAATAGTCTTGTACGAGAAGGAAAATAGTCATTATATGTGATAGCTCTAGCAAACAATACCTCTACCATAAACATTGCCATAGGGCTCAGCATAGCGTTCACATCTAGCCTACTTAGTAAATATAAAATAAATGCAATAAAGGCAAGGCCTTGATTCACTTTATCCTGAAATATCGCCGCAAAACTAGGTAATAATTTTTGCCTTTGACCATCTGAACGACAACAATTAAATATAACTTTCGTATAACCTTCTTCCTGAGCAATCTTAATCATATCACGCGCACTAAGTCTAGGCCCCTTCTTTCGAAGTACTATCATATCTGTTGTTCTTTGTTCCTTTTTACTTTCTCTATCAAGGTACATACGAGCAACAATATAGTCAAAATAATGTTTACCCTGTTGAGGAAGTAGCTCCTCCTCACTGAGTTTAAATTTACTTAACGAGTAATTACAAATAGCGCCTAGCGTTGATGTACCTGTTATTATGGGATAGCCCAATGCATCAAAATCATCCTTTGCTTGTTTAGACACTAAAGTAATACCTTTAGCGCAAACTTCTGCGTAAGGTACAGAGGCAAGTTCTGTAAAAAAAAATTCTGCAAAGGGTACCTTGGGAGGTATAATTGAAAAAACCAAGTATTTCTTATGTGGCCCTAAAAATACAACCATAGGCATTTCTGGCGTTAAAATAACTTCATCATGAACTAAACTGCTAAAGCCACCGTGTGAATTTATAGTGACTTGTTCTTTTTTCTCTGCTCCTTCCATACTTTTTCTTGTTGTAAAGAGATAAGCACCTTGCCGCTCTCTTTTTACTTTTTCCCCCTGCTCTATTGCCACTATATCAAGCTTGAAAGAACCTTCTTTTTGCTGTTTTTTTGGATAAGCGCTCGTTTGTGAAATAACGCGGTACCATTCATTCGTTTTAAGGTTTATTTGTCTCCCTGGGTGTAATCTTTTAAATAAATTATTATTGTTATTGCTAAACATTTTTTTACAACCGTTAGTTTAAACTAAAGAGAGTGCATCCTATACTAAAATTAATGCTTTATTAATAATAAAAAATTAAAAAAAGTTTATTATGTAAAACTAAAAAAAAGAATGAGAAACAAAGATGTCGCTAATTTAAAAATTAGCGATTAGCAACAAAGCGCTGCAGAGGATTCAAATTGCTCTTCAGCAGGAAGCGTTGAAAAATAATCTCTATATTCCTGCTTGCCAGACCTCTCAACCTTTTGCACTATAATGATAATCTCTGAGGTTGTTAGTCTATTTTTTGAAAATTCAAAAAGTTTTTTAAATAGGGAGAAATCTTTATTTATTAAGCTGCATATATCAGAATGGGTAATTATATTTTTATCTAAAAGATTTTTTTCTAACAAAATGGACACAAAATTATTCAAACGATAACAAAGTGCAATATCCAACATATCTCTCATATGGCTTATTATAAGCGCTTCATTATTATCTACTAGCGATTTTAAATAAATAGTTCTTTCCTCTGAATTAATAATTTTTCTAATAAAATCACCTTTTTCTCCTGCAATGATTTCAAATCCTTGCCTACTCGAAGTAATTTTTCTATAATTGGCTGGTTTAAAAAAGTCTAGCCCTCTTGCCATATATTTTCTTTCCTTTAATACAATTCCCTCATTAACTTTCTTGCTAAACTCACTTCCTCTTGATTCATATTCAGTATGTTGATCTATGACTTGTGGCAATAACTGCTTTTTTTTGTTGATGGGGCGGTCTTTTAACGACTCAGGTAATCGCTCCAATGCTCTAAATGATTGGATATTTTTAAAAATAAAAGCTAGAGACGCAGGACATTCTTTTTCATTAAACTCAAAATATTTTTTAGCGGCATCATTGTTTGAAAAACGAATCAAACCATCCCAATGTTCCCTTCTGGCGGAAAAACGAAAAAGATGATCTAATGTAAAAAATGAACAATGATCCATATCATATTGTATTTTAATGCCATTATAAAAAAACAATTTAGCCGACTGAATAGGTAAAGCAGCATACTTTACCAAACGAAAACTAGAAGCAAAAACAACAGCATCCATAACAAGGAGGTACAATTGCCCCTCTTTTAAATAACAGTCAATACCAAACCAATGCCCCACCTTTTGATCTTGCACGGCAATTTGGAAATGATTAGGTAAAGACTTGCTATGAATATTTTTTTTAAGTAATTTAAAAAAGAGGTGAAGTTCACTATTATCTTCTTCTTTTCCATATCCTGATAATGAAAGCACAAAAATAGTTAAATCATGCCCTCTTAATCGTTTTTCCTCAATTAGACCATGCATTTCTTCCAAACTTAAAAAAGGAACAATATTTTTAGGCATATTTATTTTTTTAATAAAATTTACCTATAAATTTACTAAATTAAAATTAAGCTATCCTTAATAAAAATTAAAAAATATTAAGTAATAAAATTATCTTTAGATTTAATTATAATTTAATGAGATTAATTACTTTTAATATTCTATTCAGTTTCGCTAGCCCATCACGCCTCTTCGCCTTTTCAAGCTGTACTCGACCTTCGTAATGAAAGTTATTATTACCTAACTGCAATTTAGAAATCTCCAATACTACGGGTGGATTATAGGTATTTAATAAAAAATGCTCTCTTGGCATAAGAAAGGCCTAACTTTCTCTTAAGGATTAAGCTTTAAAATAACTTAAAAATATAATAATTCTTCAGATTGAATATGCCCTTATCAATACACGAGATAGCTGTTTTGGCCAAGGAATATGCTAGGAACTATATAAAAAAAGGAAGTACACAACTTGAAACTAATGACTATTCTGAAATACATAGGCTTGCCTTAGAATCAGGTATTCTTGATTTGCGTAGCGAAGTTACTTCTAACGTTAATTCCCACACTAAAGAAGAAAGTTTAGAAGTTCAAATAGAAACTGTAAAAAAATATTCATTAGGAAATTGTGGTGAAATAGCACGGATGGCATTGTATTACGTGGTCACACATCATCCACAAGTTTATGCACAAGTCTACTCTATAGGTAATGGGGATCATGCTTTTTTAATTATTGGCAAGAAAAAACCACTTCTCCCTATGCGTTTAGAAACTTGGGATGAAGATGCTTACGTTTGTGATCCTTGGTCTAATACAGTTTATCCAGTGTCAGAGTGGAAAGAGAAATTAAAAGATTATAAATATTCTACAACTGCTCTATCCAAAGAGACTGAGAGAATTCAAAAACTTAAATATCAAGAGCTTAAAAGAAGTGGTGTCATATTAGAAAAACCTGATTTTAGACAATATTTTTTTGTATCTCAAATATACGATAAAGTAGGAAATAATATTGGTAAAACCTATTTTTTTAATGAGAATACAAATAATTATACTATTCCTTTAAATAGTAACCATTTTATAACCCCTCTAGAAGATTATGATTCTATATCACAGTACCAAGGTGGGGTACTTTATAGAAGAGCTAAAATTAAATCAGTTATTATTTTTTTACGTCCATTTAAGGATATTTTTCCTAATGTCGAAAGACTTTATCAACTACTCAATGAAAGATATCTTTTACGGGACGGTAGTATAAATGAATATTTAGAACCTACTGAGCTTTTCCGCCGAGAAGAAATCATCAATCAATCTATTCATATACTAAAGGAATTCAAGGTTTACCTACAAGACTTAGACAATGAGTCTGATCTGCAAAAAAGGTGTGCAGTGTCTATTGTAGAGCAAATTCAAGAAATTGATAGCGCTATCGCCTGTTTAGCCCAATTATTAGAAAAACGCGAACTCCAAGACATTGATCGACTTGATAATACCCCTATTAAGGATGATCAGTTTAGCCAAGCCGTTAAAACAATACTTAAAAATTATCAATGTCCAGCCTCTAAAAAAATGTCAGTAATAGGAGCCATAGCTTACGCAGATGCAGACGTTAACGATTTTATTAGTTACTTTTATAAAGTTGTAAAACCTGCTTTACAAGTAAGAAGGAACCCTATTTTAGATAGAGTAAGAGGATTTTTTACATCGCCTGTTGATGTAAAAGGCGCCAAAATTGTCGAACAATTAGAAAATTTCATTAATGATTATTCGTCTCAGTTAGCTAAGTCTCATTTAAAACCAAGTCGATAGCCCTCGATAATCGCTCAGTCTGTGCCTGTTCAAGTTGTACAAACCTACACTGGCTTACTGTAACAAATCTCTTCACGTTGTTTTTTTAATATCAAATAACGCGTTAATAAATTTTTCAGATGAAAATACTTGTAAATCCTCGATACTTTCACCGACACCAATAAAACGCAGCGGCAAAGCAAGCTTTTTAGCTATTGAAAAAATCATACCGCCTTTGGCAGAACCATCCAGTTTTGTTAGTGCTATTCCTGTCAATTGAATAGCTTGATGGAAAATTTCCGCTTGTGCTAACGAGTTTTGGCCAATACTGGCATCAAGAATTAACAGTGTTTCATGAGGTGCGGTGGAATCTAATTTAGCCAATACTTTTTTTACTTTATGCAATTCTTGCATCAAGTTATCTTTGGTATGTAAACGACCGGCAGTATCGGCAATTAGCACATCCATATTTCGTGCTTTCGCTGCCTGCAATGCATCATAAATGACTGAGGCACTATCGGCACCTTGATGCTGTGCGATCAGCGGTACATGATTTCGTTCAGCCCATACCGCCAACTGTTCGGTCGCTGCCGCACGAAACGTATCTCCGGCTGCCAACATAACTTGTTTTCCTTGTTGTTTTAAGTAATGTGCGAGCTTTCCAATGGTGGTGGTTTTTCCAGCGCCATTCACCCCTACCACCAAAATAACATAAGGTTTATGTTGCATATTATTTATGGCTAAAGGTTTTTCACAGGCATGTAACAATGTAATAAGATGTTGTTGCAAGACAGCCCAAACCGCTTTACCATCAGCTAGTTGTTTACGTTCTAGCTTGCGGCTTAAATCAGCAATAATTTCTTCGCTAACCGCAGGACCCACGTCAGAACTCAATAGCAAATTTTCAATCTCTTCGATGAGATCAGCATCTACCACTTTTTTGCCTAAAACTAAATTAGCCAGTCCCTCTACCAATTGGTGACGAGTTTTCTGTAAGCTTTCTTTTAACCGTCCAAAAAAAGCGGGTTTTTTTATCTCCGATGCCGTTTCATCGTCCACATTTTTTCGTTTGAAAATATTAAACATAGATACCTAATTGCCATTGAAAATGCGTTTTAGCCTTTTCAATTTGTTTTTCTCCTGAAGGGAATTGGCATGATAAATGACTCTAGCCAACCAACGCAATAAAAAGAAGGCATAGCGACTTGTCTCATGCTAAAGTTAAGTGGCGCATATTGTAGTAAGAATTAATTTAGCATGATGAAAAAAGGCCAGGTAAAAATTATTGGCGGTCAATGGCGCGGGAGAAAACTAAACTTTCCGGCCACACCCGATTTGCGCCCCACCCCCAATCGTCTTCGAGAAACACTGTTTAATTGGCTAGCACCTTGTATCACAGAGGCGCATTGTTTAGATTTATTTGCCGGTAGTGGCGCCTTAGGCTTTGAAGCACTCTCACGCGGCGCCAAATCGGTCACCTTTATTGAACAATCGCTACCACTGGTTCAATATCTAAAAACACAGATAAAACAATTAGCAGTCGAAGATAAAGCCCACGTCTATCACTTAAGCTTCCCATTCAATGCGATGCATGCACTCAATCTACCCGATCACGCTTTTAATATCGTATTTCTTGATCCTCCTTTTCATAAAAATCTCATTGAAATCAGCAGTGCCTGGTTAATAAAAGAAAAAATACTTTTACCAAACAGTATGATATACATCGAAATGGAATCCTCATTAAAAAACCTTTCTTTACCCGAAAATTGGCAAATAAGTCGCTGTAAAATAGCGGGACAGGTGAAGGTCGTATTAATCAAAACCTTCACTTGACTTTACCACCCCTTCTTTGTTTCAATGCAAATAAGGGCGAAGGGTTTTATCTAAAATAAGATAGTATGAAAAAAATAACAGCGGTGCTTCTAGTCAGTTTTCTAACAGGTTGCTCCACACAAAACTTACCTAGCTCTATTACCCCCTCATTTAATCCAAAGTCTGACGACGCCGCAATTAAACTTGCTGAAGCCGCACGTTCAGTCAGTCAATCACTGAATGAACTTAAAACGATTGAAAAGGCATCCAATCCACCTGTTAAGCCGTTACCTTATCCTAGCGCTTCCGGTTTAGAGAAGATTGTCGCTTCCGTCGATTGGTCAGGCCCCATCGAACCCTTGCTCGAGCGTATTGCAAAACTGGCTAATTATCGATTTGAAATCATAGGCCGTAGGCCGGCTATTCCGGTGTTAGTGACAATTTCGGCACAAACCACACCTCTCTCTTATATTGTCCGCAATGCCGATCTGCAAGCCGGTATTAAAGCTGATATAGCTGTTTATCCGGGTATCCATACTATTGAACTGCGCTATGCCAAAAACTAATTTTAAAAAAATTTCTTATCTTTTTAGTTTTTTTATCATGGCTAACCTCAGTGCTTGCACCACCCTACCGCCTAATTATAAAACAGTAGGTGGTCTGAATAATTTAGATCAATTACAAAATTTACATGCCAAAGCCGTTCCGGCTAAACAAACAATGAATCAAGTTCACTCACAAGCATTGCAAGACATTGCTATCAGTGTGGGTGCGCAAGCCGGGCTCGCTTGGCGCTCTAAAGACATCAATAAGGTATTAACAAAAAATTCTAGCTACTTAGATCGCATTTTCAATTTTAATTTAATGCTACTCGATCATAATGTCGTTCCCCCGGTATTAGTACAAGGAGATAGTTCATTAAATCTAGCCGATCCACAAACCTTACGTATTGATGACCGTGTTTATCAAATTGTGAGTCAAGCCCATTTTACGACAGCGCCGCCACAATGGCGTAACTATCTGTGGATGGATTATAAATCACCTGAAACACCACTGCCTGCTTTTCTACCTAAAACAGCCGAAGAACGGTTAATTTGGCGAAAATATGCCACCTTAGGCTGGGAAGATGGCATTAGCCAAGCCAATACCATTTTTAGTGATAATTTAGCCCGCTTAAGCCGAGATTATAACGGCATGGTACTTTACCGCTCTTTATTATTAAAAGGGATGGTAAGCAAACCCTATGTTGCTCACACCAATCTCGGTGTTACCGGTGGCGACTCCGATTTACATATTAACGATCAGATATTTAGAATCACTTCTTTACCCAAATTACAAGCCAACGCTAAACGATGGAATCCCGTTGTTACCCATGACGCCACATCAACTAGCCAATGAACCGGTACGCTTTACGCCCGCTTGTTTAGCGCAATTACTGATTCATTGTCAAAATCTATCGGCATCTGATATTACCTTACAAACCGGCGAACCTGTGATTGCGGAGATCTATGGCCGTTTACTTCGCATCACACGCCGCAAACTGTCTAATACAGAAGTTTCGGAAATACTAAATCTCATCTACGGTCCAAATGGCAGTGCGCAGATTTTAAGTGGTGTCGACATTGATACCCATTATGAGTTTCGCCCTAATCGGAATGAACGTTATCGTTTCCGTGTCAATGCCACGGGCTGCTTAGTAGAAGGTCACGATGCTATCCAAATCACTTTTCGGACCATTCCCAGCACACCACCAAGACTTGCTGAACTGAATCTAGAACCCGAACTCATCCAAGCGTTGTCTCCACCACAAGGTATTGTTTATGTCACCGGTTCAACCGGTTCTGGAAAAAGCACTTTACTCGCTGCAATTATTCGTGATCTCGCCGAAAAAGAGGATAGCCATCGTAAGATCCTTACTTACGAAGCACCGATTGAATTCGTCTACGATGCGATCGATATGCCAAGTGCAATGGTTAGTCAATCTGAAATTCCCCGACATTTGCCTTCCTTTGCAGCTGGCGTACGCAATGCATTGCGTCGTAAACCACGACTCATCTTAGTCGGTGAAGCGCGCGATCCAGAAACTATCGGGGCCGCTATCGAGGCTGCTCTCACTGGACATCCCGTCTATACCACCTTGCATAGTAACGGCGTCGCAGAAACACTGCGGCGCCTCGTCAATTCTTTTTCCGCAGACGAAGCGCATGGTCGTATGATTGATATTATCGAAACAATTCGTGTGGTTATTTGGCAGCAGCTCGTTCCCACCCTTGATGGAAAACGTGTGGCTTTACGTGAGTTTTTAATCTTTGATGAAAAACTCCGTGATGAACTACTCGATCCTAAGCTAGAAAATATCAGCGCCATGACGCGGCGTTTATTAAAAAAATATGGTCAACCGATGTCCTTAGATGCAAAACGTAAATTCGATGCGGGCCTTATTGGCGAACGTGAATATAAACGTTTAATCATGACAGCAGAACGCGCTGATCAAGATGCAGGACTTTAGTACGACCTGGCGGCCTAGCGCATCACTCGCTTCTCTGCGTCTACGCGCTAGCATTTTAAATCGTATTCGTCAGTTTTTCGATGAACGACAGATATTAGAAGTCGAAACGCCCCTACTTTCCCATGCAACCGTTCCCAGTCAACATCTACACAGTTTTCAAACCGATTATCGTTTTGCCAATCCAACGCAGAAACAAACACTTTATTTGCAAACGTCGCCTGAGTTTGCCATGAAACGATTATTAGCCGCCGATAGCGGTCCTATATATCAACTCTGTAAAGCCTTTCGCAATCTAGGCGAATCCGGTCGCCACCATAACCCAGAATTTACGATATTAGAATGGTATAGACCGGGTTTTAATCATCATGACTTAATGAATGAAGTAGAGGATTTACTCAAAATAATCCTGGCTTGCCGTTCAGCACAACGATTTACTTATCTAGAAATTTTCCAACAGTTTCTTCAGATTGATCCCCATCAGGCTTCGCTAGAACAACTTAAGCAAGTTGGCCAACATTTTAAACTTTATACAGAAAACTTAGCATTAACAGAAAAAGACGATTACCTCGATCTGCTGATGACACATCTCATTGAGCCCAATTTGCCACAACACCCGATATTTATTTATGATTTTCCGGCTTCGCAAGCCGCTTTAGCGAGATTACGACCCGGAAAACCGACTGTTGCTGAACGCTTTGAGGTCTATGTGCAAGGATTAGAACTCGCTAATGGCTTTCATGAACTCAGCTCGTCATCAGAGCAACGTCAACGCTTTAATGATGATTTAGCACAGCGTAAAAAAGCAGGCTATCCTGACATACCAATTGATGAACATCTCTTAGCCGCACTTGCGCATGGCCTGCCCGATTGTGCGGGAGTCGCACTCGGCGTCGATCGTCTTATTCTGCTAGCAGCAAAAAAACAAGCTATTGATGATGTGCTGGCCTTTCCTTTAGAACGTGCTTAAAAAGTATCTTCAAATGCACGATGACGGCCAAAAACGTTGTTGTTTTTCTGTGTTTCGCTACTCACATACTTTATGTATGCTCCGTTGCGATACTCGAAAAACAACGTTTTTTGTCTCGCCCTAGCGCATTTGAAAACACTTTTTTAGGAAAAAATATTAATACTCTGAATAATATGCGCGCCGGCTGCTTGCATGGCTGCTATCGCTAAGCCGTTATCTTCGCTATTTAAATTAACACCTCGACAAGCATCTTCAATCAGGTAAGTCTTAAAACCGAGTTGACAGGCGTCTAATGCTGTATATTTAACACAATAATCCAGCGCCAAACCCATAATATACACATCACTTATCTGCTGATCTTTTAAATAAACGGCTAAACCGGTTGATTTTTGGCGACCATTATCAAAAAAACCACTGTAACTATCGATTTGCGGATCAGAACCTTTTTGAATGACTTTACTCAAATGAGTCGTTGCTAACGTTTTTACGAACTCAGCACCATGAGTCCCTTGCACACAATGAACCGGCCATAAAGTTTGAGACAGCCCCGCCAGTTCAATCGTATCTCCCGGCCTTAAACCGGGATGATTAGTGGCAAAACTGCCATGATTTTTTGGATGCCAATCTTGGGTGGCGATAATACATCCAAAATAGTTTTGTAATGCATTCGCCAAGGGAATAAGCTCATCACCTCGTGGAACAGGTAACGCCCCGGTTGGCATAAAATCATTTTGTAAATCGACTAAAATCAGCGCTTTTTTCATCATGCAACCACAAAATACTGTTAGCCCCCATTATACTTGAAGCTGTGGATTTGCATTGTGAATCTATAGGTTTCGAGCATCATACATTTTAACGAGTTTGTGTAGTAGATAGAGTAGTGGGTTGATAAACTGCTGAAGAACGAATCGAGTCCACTTCAACGGGTTTACTCCAAAAGCACCAAGTAAAATTAGAAAAACAATTAACATTTCGATTTTTAATAGAAAAATCAGATATTATCTCGCTCGAAAGCACTTCGATCTTATCTATTGAAACTGTTCTTTTAGGTGCCTTGATAACTGCATAGCTTGCTTCCTTTTGATTTTGTTTATAGCAACTTAATTCTTTTACTTCAGTTTTCATAATAGGATGATCCTTGCTATTAATAGACTTTCTATCATAGCAAAATTTCTAATACCCATATAAACAGTTTGCTATTGATTAATAGTAACATCACCCTCATTCATAACTTGCACATTGGTTTTAATGCACTCGACCTAGCTAAAAAGGTAACCTTACGGGCTTTTTAGATGGATAGGTTTAGTTTATTGTTTATATTAAAATGCACAAGTGCTTTATTAAGTAGTTTTATCTATAAAAGAGTTATAACTATCCTAGTTTGCATATACTAGTGCTCGCTTTTTCTACTTCTCTGTCATTTGTAAATTCAGGTTTAACTTCTTGCCAACTATGTTCATATTGTATATCAACGTTTCCACCATTAGCTTGAAAGCCAAATGTTTTAATTCGAAGCTGTTCTTTTAGTTTCATGCTATCTTCGAACGATAATCTGAAAAACTGAGAACGCCCACCCTCTTTGCTTTGTAATGGTGTGTATGTGATTACATCACATATTATTGTATAGATATAATGCGGTGCTTGTTTAAGCAAAGGGTAGTAGCCTTCAAACCGTTCTTTTGAAAGTGTATGGATTTCTAATAGTTTATTTTTTCCTGCTTGACTAACTGCCATAATGGCATTTTCAAACGTTACTATACCGGAATAGTTATAGGATTTCTTATCATTTTCTGCAAGTAGAAAGCCTTGTTTCGCACTGACTTCACCCAGTTTACTCCCATTTTTAGGAAACACATCAAGATCAAGATAAATTAAAGCATCATTTGAGCTTAATAAGGCTAATAAGAAAGCATTACGCATGCTATCTATTTCTACAGCAAAAGATACTCTTTCTTCGGCAGGGATAGAATATAAAGTTCTAAAATACTTAGAAAAAGTATATTTATTTAATGTAGTTTTCCAATCTAGTTTTGAATAAAAAGAAAAATCATGTTCAGATAGATTTAATTCATTAAAATCTATAATTTGTACGTTTTGATTAGGATTAAGTTTTTTGTCAGCTAATTTTTTTTCTAACTCTTCGCGTTGCGTAGAGTTAAAACCACTTCCATTAATTACAAGGTACACTAATCTGGTATCTTCGAGCTTTGCCCAGGTAAATACTCTATTCAGCTTTTCTTCTGGTATCATATCCCCATCATTTCTGGGAAGCCATTGAAAAACCAAAGGTGTCGTTTCAGTAAAGGTATGTTGAGAGCCACGTTCTATCTCCAACCCATTATAATTACTCATTAAGATATACCCATTTAAAAATGGTATGTATCTTAAATGGTTAAAATTGAGGTTTTATTAAGTAGAAACTATTTTTTAAAGTTTATAGAAAAACCTACTCTAGTTTACGACGAAGCAGTTGAGTAATTATTTCATTTTTCTTCAAAATGTAGCAAGCAAAATTACAAAGCAGAGAGTAAACAGCACTTTAGTCAAATTACACCAGATTACCTTACTAAAGCTTTTGCTTATATTCGAGATCAATTGCCCGACTTCAAATCCATACCAATTGATGAACGACCTAGCTTTCATGAGATTCGCTCATTAGGCATTACTCAATATGAAAAAAGTGGAATCGATGCTCAAGCGTTAGCGGGCCATAAAACCAGAGCCATGACAGATAAATATAAAGAAGGACACGAGCCTAAGTGGACAGAAGTAGAAGCAGGTTTAGTGTTAACTTTAGCTGTTCCTGATAAGCAAGCTTAATGCATAGTTTTGGTAAAATTTTGGTAAGCGAATTTAAAGTAGTAGTCAAAATTTATATAAGTGTATGATTCAAGGCTATTTTCTGGTGGGCCCACTAGGACTTGAACCTAGGACCAACGGATATGAGTCGCCAACTTACACTATAAGCTATTGAAAAAAGAGCATTATTATAAACTGGACGATCCCTTACAAACGTATAATAATAGCTATGAATGTCATATTCAGTCGCGCAAAAGTCGCGCACGGATTTTTTCCTTTATTTATTCGTAAAATTTATTAAAGTAAGTTCAGTTTATTAACTTATTTTCTTCTAAAAGGTTATTGAATTTTAATTGGTCAAATTTTGTCGAAGAAGCTCAAGGAGATCATGTTTTGTGTATTAGGATTTTTTGAGTTTCTTCGATCTTCTTCAAAAAATAGTTATTTATAGATGCATTAATTATTCAAGTGTATTGAAGATAAGAGAGTACAATGCAAAGAGGCATTTGCTTACAACTCCTCATGCCTTCTAAACTTAATTTAGTTATATAAAAAAGATATAATTAATTTTTACATATAATAAGAAGGAAAAACAAATGAAAAAGAAAATTCTATTTTGCGCACTTGCTTTTTTTGTATTTAATAGCATCAATGCTTATGCAGATGTTTTTGTTCATGGCTATACTCGTGCTGATGGAACTTACGTTGAACCGCATTATCGTAGTGATCCGGATGGGAACTTCAATGATAATTGGTCAACTAAAGGAAATCAAAATCCATATACTGGAGAATTTGGCACCAAGAGTAAGCCAGAATATCCTAATAGCTTTTCAAGCTTAAAATAGTTTGATACGCAGAAAAGTCTCTTGTAAGAGACTCTTTTTTTAATTAATGTAACGTTGAACTAAATTCTCTGACATCAAAACCCGTAATGCGCTTAATTTTTCAGGAGATAAACCCTCTTCTACTAGGCATCGAGCAATACGGAGACATACCTTATCGGAGAATGCCAGAGCGGCTCTATCCATCAATTCTAAAATTACTTCCCTGACTTCTCGCTCTAAACCAAGCTGATCAAAAGCTTCGTTTAATCTTGCGTCAAATTCAGGATTAAGCGAATAACGCATAAGAAGAACCTCCGTATTATTTTTATAGTTATAGATGCTATAAATTTAGTGCTTATTGACTAAATCCAATACCTCATTTTCAGGTAGGCCGGTTAGCCTTTGGACAGCTTGTGGAGACATGCCTTCAGCTAGCATGTTCTTAGCTATGGCTACAGCCCTGAGGTGATCGCCTTCTTCTCGGCCTTGCTGTATGCCTTTTTGTTCTAATTGCTGCGCTACGGTCATTATATCCTCTTTTGTAGCCTCTACTATAAATGATCTATATTTTTATTGTTAGGTTGAATAACAAAATGCATTCCCATAACTGAAAGTATTTCATTAGTGTTTTTAAGATAAGGGTTACCATCTATAGAGAGAGTTTTATATAAACTGGTTCTACTTTTATGGGCTTTAGTTGCTAATTTACTAACTCCACCTTGTGCTTTAGCAACATTTGATAGTGCTAATAAAAATACTTTTATATCTCCCCCTTCCAAAGCCGCATTTAAATAATTTGATGCTTCTTTTGGATCTTTAAGAGAATTTATTAGATATTCTTGGTAATTAATGCTTTTTTTCATATGTTACTCAGATAGATAATCATTTAAGTAATTAATCGCTTTTTTTATGTCCTTTTTTTGCGTTGACTTATCTCCACCAGACAAAAGTAGAATAATTTTATTCCATTCTGATAGAAATAGATTCTATACCCAGAACCAAAAGATAATCTTAGTTCCAAAATGTCCTTATTGATCTGCTTATAATCACCCAGATTCCCTAGAGCTACTCGGTCTAATCTTTCTTTAATACGAGCCCTAATAGGAGGGTCTAATGATTCTAACCAGCTAATAAATGGGCTATATCCATTTTTTTCAATGTAAATTTCAATTTGTTTCTTAAAAACTTCCTTCATATTATTGTATCCTATAGAAGACTATTTATCAAGATGGAAAACTGTAAATTAGAATAATTAAAGAAATATAGATATACTAACATATCGAAATAAAGACGGCAGAATATCAGATGATTGATAAAAGTTTGAAGAAAGAATCTCAAAAAGAAGAAGACAAAAAATTCATAATAAGATTACCTAGTTCTATGCATTATAAGCTTAAATTACTCGCTTTGAAACAAAATGTTGCTATGGCTGATTTATGCAGAGAGGCGATAGAAAGACTTTTAAAAGAAAATGAAAAATATTTAAGATAGACCATTGACAATATATCGATATACCGCCATACTTATATCTCAAATACAGTATTGATAGAGGGACGGCAATCCCAACTATCAGCTAACAAGTGAGCGTTCCTCTAAGCGCGGCAACGCCTCGAGGACAAACACAACCAACAACCTTAAAATACCTAAGGAGCCAGTTATGACCACAAACGTTAGTTTAAATCAACGTGCCCGTATTAAGCAATTCTTGTCCGAACTCACCTACCGAGCCCGCCAAATAGGCGAACAAATTAAAGTCTTCAAGTAAGACATAGCTACTTTTTTTTCAGAAAGCGATACTTTAAATAGCTTATCAAAAGGTTGAAGGATTGGGATAGTCACTTTGTTTTCCTTGTTATTAATTAGGTAAAGTGAAGTTTAATCAGGTCTGGAAAGAAAAAATACTCTACTTTTGAAGGATATTATTTTTTTATATATTCTTTCATGAATTCTTCTATAACATCTTTGACAGTTTTGCCATTCATAACAACTCTTGCTTTTTCAGAAAGACTTTTAATTTTTAAATTAATATATTTTTTACTGTTGTTTTTTCACTACCCAATACAATAGCTAATGCTTGATAAATTTTACTCATTAACGAGTCATTTAATTTAACTAAAGGCCCTTCTGATAAACGTTTATTATCGATAGCACGTAATTGATCAATTAAAAGAGCTGAATTTTTAAGTAACTTCCCTTGAGCAGGAATCTTTATGCGTAGAGGCTCAGTATCCTCTTTTAGTAACTGCGTAGTAAGAGGTATGATTAAAGTAGAGGGGTGGCTAACATCTAACAATATTTGATTTTGAACAATTAACACAGGCCTAGTTTTACCAGGTTCTGTACCCTTAGTTGGATTGAGATTTGCTAACCATATTTCACCTCTTTTAAGCTTTTGGGTCATATTCTATCCGGCTAAATTCATCATTAACTAACTGACTTTCTTTTCTGACTAGTAGACTTGCTTTTTTGAGTTTTTGATTGAATTCCTGCCGCAAAACCTCTTCGTTCATATGTTCAATAGCTATGCGAATATATTTAGATTCAGACATATTTAAAATCTTTGCTCTTGCTTTTGTTTCGTTTATTAATTGGTTATTTAAACGAATTGAAAATAACGACATACATTTATTTCCCCATTTATAGTTTTAAAACTAATTTAGTTTAAATTTACCATCTGCATAACCACGCATTAACTCATAAAAGGCCTGTTTCATTTCTTTATCATCAGCTGTTGCTTTCAATTTAAAAGCTTTTCTTAAGGATAAAGGGACATCAAAAGTTATTCTAACTATTTTATCGTTTTCAAAAGAGTCTTTCGTTGAAACCTTCTTGGTCATAAAATGTAAATTACTTATGTAAATGGAATAAGTATTATAACTTATTGCCACAAGAAAGTCTTGACTAGATAACTTATTATACTTAAAATACTTATAGAACTTAAATAAGTTCTTTGAAAAGCGTTCCTCTAAGCGCGCTAACGCTTCGAGGACAAACACAACCAACAACCTTAAACATACTAAGGAGAGATCATCGTTGTAATCGACTTCGCTTAAGCCAAATCTTCCGACTAATCGAAAAGAATAAACTTGATCCGGCGTGGGTGTTAAATATAAGAGACTACCGTCTTTTGTCGCTTCGATCGGATTTTCTTTTTTATCGCGTAAAGAGGGAGACCCACTAGCCAATCCGGTTACAGAAGGCGTTAATGGACTTAAAGGAGGACGGGCGGTTGCCGGTTGACGTTGATTTTGCTTAATCGATTCCGCTAATTTCTGCGTTTCGGCTAAGGCTGCTTTAGGATTAACTTGAGCAAGGTTATTTAAACTAATCGCTTTCTGTGGATTTTTAGCCAGCTCATACACCACATCGAATGTATTCTCTGTTAGATTGGCTAAATCCAATACCGTGGGCACTTTAATCCAATTTACACTATTAATCGTGTCATTAAAATCAGCGTATTTTTCTTCACCAGGCTTTAATTTAACTAAAAATTCCTGCACCGCTTGCTGTCTTTGTAGTTCTTGCACCGCTTGGTTTTGTTGTTCGATGCCTTCAGCAACCAGTTTTTTAATGTGATCTTCGGTGAGGTTAGAAGAATGAGGTGCTTCTAAACCACTGACTGGAGTGGTTGTATGAGAAGTAGTCGCTGCCGACTTTCTTCCTTGTTCATAAGCACTTTGTTTCGCTTCAGCCACAACACGATTCACCACCGATTGCGGTACTTGTTTTTCAACCGACACAGGTTCAGCTAAATTCGCTGATGTAGATTCCGATACCAATTCCGTCATTTGTCCTTCGTTTTGTTCCATTATTTTCCTTCGACTATTGCCCCGTCACGGTAAAACCTTATTTAACGTTTAAGTCCCGACTATTTACACCGGATAGCTCCGTAAAACCTCTGTTATCGCCAGAGTCTCGATGAGTTCATTAAAATTCATACGCTTATTATCTAATGCAATTTGGAAATCTCCAATACTACGGGTGGTAAAAACAAGAAGCATGATAATATATAAAATGAATTAATATTTATTAATAATTTATTTTTATAATTATAATAAAGTGCAAGCGTTATTGCTTTCAAATTTATTCAGGAGATATTTTGAATTATGTTAACAGCCCAACAAAAACAAGAACTCTACAACCCTAATCATTACAAAGGGGTCGGTATGCAAACAAGAACAGATATAATAGGCGCCTTAGAGATAGATATTGATACTATCATCGACGAATTTACTACAGAAGAACTCTGTTTAGGACTGCGTTATATTATACAACAGAATGAAAAATATCACTCTTACTTAGGCGTTGGTGATATCAATACCGATCACAAAGATATTTCTTTACTTAATCCTTTTTCCGGCGATCTTTGGAGTTCATGGGGCGATGCGGATATAGTAGCTATGAGAGGAGGAATAGAGCCTTGTTGTTATTTTGCAGATATGTGTAGCAAATCTTCAGGAAATGCTAACGATGATTGTGGTGATTGTGCTCCATGTTTACTGACAGCGACATGCCTATCTCTAATTCAATGTTACTTTTGTTGTTGCTGGACAATGAATACATTCAATACTGTAGAAAAAAGTAAAGAAAATAACTTAGTTAAGCGCATTAAAATTTCAACCGCTTCAGTAACTTTTATTCCATGCTTTCTACTTGCTTGGTACTTCTTACCCCCTGTTTCTTGTTTTCCAACCACCTTTCAAAATGATTTTATACGCAATATGTTAGCTTGTTCTTTAGGAACGAGTTCCCCTGGAATACTGTCTTATTTGAGCAATAAGATAGCTTGTATGAAGAAGGATTTTTTGCTTTCAGATAAGTTGCTTGATGCATTAAAAACAGTCCATGACTTTTTGGATGGTAAATACTTTCGTGAGGGTGATGATCGAAAACAATGTATTGCATTTACTAAGCAAGTGATTATATATTTCGTCAATTCGTCTGTTAAAAAAAAATCTATAGTAGATAGAGTTTTGCAATACGAATGCAAGTGGCTATCTGGGACTCAAAAAAAGAAAACCCAATCGAGGGCATCATGGTCTTCTTCTAATGGAGAAACCACTATAAGCGCTCCAAAACCTTCTTCTTCTTTTTTTTCAAAGGATTTGTCAGAGCCTTCTGAATCAGCTAAACTTTTAGATGAAGTTATTGTTGCCCAACCTAAGCCAAGCCAGCAAACACATGCATTAGTCTCATATCGTTCACAATGACCAAAAATGGCTGGTCTTGAAATTAAAACGCTGCAATAAATACTTATAAAATGGATATTATGGAGTGGCTTAAAAACTTTACCTCTTCCAAATATAAAATTTATATACATAAATGATTCGTTTTAAATTAATAACGGAGAAGGACTTAGAGCAATTGTATGTTTGGTTGCAACTTCGACATATTCGTGAGTTTTGGGACGACGGTGATCGCACTATTGAACAGGTTCGTTCTCATTTTTTTCAAAAAAATCAAGTAAAGCGCTATATAATTTTTATTGATGAGCAAGCGGTTGGTTATATCCAAGCCTATGTTATCGATGCAAAGCATGAATATAAAAAATTTGTTTTGCCCAAGGAAAGTACAATAGGGATTGATTATTTTATAGGAAATAGCAGTTTTTTAGGACGTGGTTTTGCTATCCCTATTTTAAGGGACTTTATTAAACTCCATTGTTCTGTGAATCAAATTTTAGTCGATCCGATTCCAGGAAATCAGAAAGCGATTCGCATTTATAAAAAATTTGGCTTTATAAAAATAGGAATACATGTCATTAATAATCAATCACATGAGATTATGGTTTATACCAAACAATAGATTTTTACAATGGAAAAATTGTGAGTGCGCCACCTAGGTCTAATTATCCAAGATAAAATATATAAATTTTTTATCTATTTTAAAAGAAAATTAGCTTTCCATGAATACAATGATCATCCTGCGCGAATTTTTGAAGAACAACCTGAGTCGCTGCAGTAATGACAGTATCAGAGGGCGTTGCTTTTTGTTTATTTTGGGTGAAATAAATAGCCAAGATGATCGGTTTACACTGGGGTGGCCAAATAATTGCAATATCATTAGTGGTACCGTAGTTACCCGTGCCTGTTTTATCACCCACCAGCCACTTTTTAGGCACGCTAAAGCGGATTCGAGCATCACCAGTAGTATTATGTATTAACCAACCCGTTAATAATTGGCGTTGAGGTAATGCGAGTGCATTGCCTAGTATTATTTTCTGTAAACTGGTTGCCATAGCTTCTGGGGTTGAGGTATCACGTAAATCGCCTGGAATAGCAGAATTTAATTGTGGCTCCAAGCGGTCTAATCTGAAAGTTCGGTTCCCAATAGCTCTAGCGAAGTGAGTGACATTTTTTAGGCTACCTAATTGCTTGATTAATAGATTCATCGCAGCATTATCACTATACATAATAGCGGCTGAGCAAAGTTCAGCAAGCGTTATTCCTGTGGCCAAATGCTTTTGAGTGATAGGTGCATAACCTGAAGTAGTAAGCGCTACTTTTGAAAAAAATATTTTCTTATGAAGAAAATTTGTATTATTCTCACTTTGTTTTAAGATAGCCGAAACGGCCATTACTTTGGCTGTGCTGCATAATGGAAAACGTTGGTTAGCTCGATAGGTAATATCTTGATTGTTGGACGTATTAATTGCATAAACACCTAATCTACCAGCATTCTGTTTTTCAAGGTCAGATAATTTTTTTTCTATATTGGTTGTCGGAGCTTTTGCTAAGCTAGGCGTACTCGTAGCGTATAAAGCAAATAAAATAAAAAATACTAGAAAATATCTCAACATGGATAATAAATTCTTTTAAGGAAACACTTAGTAATTTACTGATAGTAAAAACAAGAACGTATTTTATATTGGAAAAAGCTATTCTATCTTCATAGCTAGATCAAACGACGAGACAATGAGAGCATTGCTTCCGCAATGCTCTCATTGTCTCGTCGGAGGTATGTTAATCATGGCTAGACCAAGAAATAAAAACAATAAAGGGTTGCCGCCAAATTTGTATGAAGGAGTAAATGGCCATTATAAATATCGGAGACCCGATACGGGTAAATGGCATAGTATGGGCAAAGATCGCATTAAAGCGGTATCGGCTGCAAAGCAGCTTAACTCGATGCTAATGCCAGGCCATGATTTAGTAGAGAAGATCATCAATCGAGGTACAATTTTTAATATATTCCTAGATAAATTTGAAACCAAATTATTACCAGAACGAGATCTAACGAGTGTTACTCTAAAGGAGTATAAGCAAATGCTAGTGCATATTCGTAAGCACTTAGGTGAAAATCTCATTGATGAATTATCCGTAAAGGAAATAGCCGAGTTTTTAAATAATTTTTCAAACAAAAGATC
>CAYQIM010000054.1:0-15295 GCA_964417555.1 Rickettsiella sp.
CGGACGCAGGACGAATCGCGGCCTAATTTCAGTCGCGTGATGCGAATTAATTTTGGGGACACGATGGCCAAAATTTTTCATGAGCATAGCGACTCGCTTGGAGAAACATTACCCAAACTTTTTGCGACCGATTCAAACCCTTTTGCGCCGCTGACTATTGGCGTATCGCGAATAATCGGAATGTCATCACGGTATTGGGTTAACGGCTCAGCCATTGAGTTTAGGCCTCATTCCGTTTAATTGGGCAAACGACATCAGTGTATTAGCTGCATCACCGAATAACTGACCATACAAGGTATTTCTGACATTACGTTTTTCAATATCGACATTGGCATCTAAAAAGGTTTTTTGAATGTCGAGATTCTTCTGTTGTCGTGCGGCTATATTTTCGGTATTTCGTTGAATGGCATTAAAGCTGGGTGAAGAAAAGGCCACGCCGCGTGTCGTCATTTGTGCAGTTTGGTGTTGAATGACTTTATCGAGGCTATCGAGATTGCTTAAGGTTTTCTGTTGATACTGCAATTCATTTTGTTTGGCTTGTAGATCCAACGCATTTTCTTGTGCTTTGGCCGCTTGCACTTCCATCACGCCTTTGCCCACTTCCATTGCAGCCGCTGTGGCTAAAATTAATAAACTCGCTTGTGGCATAAGTCTCCTAAATCATCACCGCGGTTACTTGATAAGCAATCGCTGTGATTTGCAGATCAAAAGGTGAATTCTGTGTAATCGTAAAGGTTTTATCGCGGTTCCAACCCAATACTGGCGTTACCATCGCGGTGCCTGAACTTGGTAGCAAGCCTTTTGCTTGTTGAATGTCACTAAAAATCTGGTAATTCACTAATTTATCATTGATCTGAAAATTTAACGACTCAAAATATTCAACATAAACTTTGGTCGTCTGTTTCATCAAGTTGGCATGCGAAGGGCCGGCATAAAAATACATCGGTCTGATTTCAACGGGATAAAGCAAGCCGACAAAACAAAGACCACTTTTTTGCTCAGGATTATTGACTTGAATTTTCCCTTCTTTAACGAGATAAAGTCCGTAATCTTGGTTGTCAAAAATAACTTGTACGCTTAAATCTTCAAAGCGATCTAAACCGCTTATTAGGCCGGTCTCAGGTAGATTTTTTATTTCATAGCCGTCTATTTTTATGTTTTCATCCATTCTTTCTAACACCGTTTGCTGGCTATTTTTATACGTTTTTAGCAGATAGATGATATTGTTGATAGCCACCATATCTTGTATTTGAACTTGTGTTTGTGCTGAGAGTGGTGTTAATGCCGCTAAATTCACTTCGTGCGCAAATTGAAAAGCGGTGATACTGTGATCGGGATTGAGAAAATAAATAAAATTGTCTTGTGTTTGAGAAGTACCGCGTAATAAGACAGCTTTGATCGGGTTTTTAATCAGATGGCTGGACGCTTGACTGATATTACTCGCTAAGTAGCTTTGGCCTAATCCTTGAAAGCGAAAGTTAATAATCGCATTGCCGGTTTTATTGACATAGTAACTATCATTGAGATAGCTCACCGGTTTTAGCTTATCGGAGACGCCATACGCGGATTGCTGACGGATAGAGAATGTTCCTGGCGTTAAACCGGTATTTTGTTCTTGTGGTGCCACGAACTCATAATTGGCAGTATAAATCTCTAACTGCTTACCGCCGTTCATCCACACAATACCACCAGCGTCACTTTGACCGAGCGTATATATAATCGCATCGGTATCTTGACCAATACCGACATCGAAATTGACTGGCTGGTTGATTTTGGAAGCAAAGATCGTATTGTTTAAGGTTTTGGTATTGGCAAACCACAAACGATTTTGAAAGAAAATCACTTTACTGGGATAACCCATGTTTTCAGAAAAAGCGGGCTTTCTAATGGAGTATTGGGTTGCTGAGGTGGAGATACCATTAATTAAGAAGGGAATTTGCACTCTGCCGGTTAAAGTCACTTTATCTGATTGATAACTGACCTGAGTAATGATGGCGTAACCTAATGGAGACACGTCACTTGTGCCACCACCGATGATCTGACCGCCTATCCAATCGTTGGTAAAGCCTGGCGCTTGGGTTAACGTTAGCGTAACAGTATGTGCATCGCCACGGATAGAAGCATCTCCCTTATTATGAATGACATCACCAAAATCATAAGCCGGTAACGGATAAAGATTTAAGACTTCGTAGATAAATTGTTTTTTATCGTAATCCTTAATTGTAATCCGTGCCGGCGGATAAGCTGGATGCACTAAAATGAGTGAATCATTATCTAAAGTGTAATCAATCGCCGCTAATTCAGCTGATAAATAGGGTGTTTTTACCCTTTGCCAAAAAATGATGTTGTTATTCGATTGGATGAGATAAATATCAAATTGTTTGTCTAAGCTGATGAGAATATAAAATTGATTATTCTTATCTTGAAAGCTATATAACCTTGAATTGACATCATTCTGTTCTGTTTGTAAAAGAAATTTCGTCCCTTTTCTTTTTTTAGCAAGACCTGTGGTACCGACTTCTACATTAAGAAGAGACTGTGCGGCGGTGAGATAATCTTGAAAGTCGGTACGATGGTAATTAATCGCATCGACTTCATCACTGGTAAACATTGCTTGTCGAATCAGTTCCGTTGCCATATTACACCCACATCACCCGATCAAAGTCATTGTACGGTACACCTTTAATATCCCGCTCCATGTTGTTGAGCAATAACGCATTTATTTTTTCTTGCAGGTATTGGGTATGGAGTAAATGAGCCAACTGAACATTTTGTGTTAGTGGAACGGCTGAATCAGAGGCCGCATATAAGGCTAAAGTACGTGCAAATATCGGCGGCAGAATGCTGTAATCCATCGTATTAACTAAATAGTAATACCGAAATGGAAGACTATTTGTCAGAATCATATTATCAACAATCTCAAAATCAAGAAGAAAGTTTAAATTAAAACGATTCACGCCTAATTTAATAAATCGGCCATAATTAAACGGCAATTGATAGCTATAACGATAATCCGGCGAGAAGTTTTGGGTTAACGGCGTCGTTTCCTCACGATATTTCACCGCAAAATGCCAGGTTTCACTAAGCAATAAAATGGGTAACAAGCTATCCAATTTTTCTGAAATAAACTGAGCGGCTTCACTTTCTTTCTCATTGGCAACAGGCGCTGATCCTAATGCCAATAAAGCTTGATTGATGACCGTCAATTTAGAGCAAGATAAAGCCATAGGTTATGATTCCGCTTTCTACCCTCCTTGGGAAGGTGGTGGCGCTAAAGCTGTTAAAAAATTTAAACTCGCTTTCGGTGGTTTGGTTTCATCTGTTTCTTTGTTTGTTACGGCATATACACCGGTACTATCTTTTTCAGAGGAAACAAGCACCACATCATTGACTTTAACAATGCCTGTTTCATAAAAATCATTCATATAACCCTCTTTTAGCAAAGTGGCTTTATTATCCGCCGTACTGGCTGAAAACACATTCAGTGCGGTACCTGGAAAGCCGCCGACTAAGGGTGTAAAGGTTTTAAAATTGGACGTTTTAACAGGGGTAGCCATCTTAACTCCTAAGGATTGGGGGCAAATTTTTGATTAGCGGTAATTAAGGCAATACCGCGTGGTTGAATAATCTTGGCGCCGCTAGTTAAACAAGTGAGTAATTCCCAACGGTCTTGATGCGCTAGCCAGGTAATACTAGTGGTAATATCGCGGTTATAACCCTGAATAATCGCATCGCGATGGACAATAGGAACGGTGTATTGAAATAATCCATCTTTATCGGGAACGCGAGGAATGCTGTTAATCCCATTTTCACCTAAAAAACGAAAATCAATGTCTAAATACACTTTAACTTTGTTATTTGTTAAAGGTTTTACATCGTTATAAAAGAAGTTGGTAACTTGTTTATCGCCATACAAAGAGGGTTTTAGTAAAGCTGGAACCCAGGTAGATACTTCGAGATCATGTACATCCATGCCTTGGCTTTCTAAATAGGCAATGGCTAAAGCATATTTTTCTTCATTGATACCGGTATTGACACCCACATTCAGAGGAACGGTATAGATTTTACCCGCAATAAAACCAGGATCACTGAAGATAGCGTTGATTTTGATATAGTCTGTTAAACGCGCTGCCGCTAAACCATGTAATTTGGCATGATCGCGAATCTTATCAAAATTATATAATGTCTTTTCACCACCGTCAATCACCGTCTGATGGTAATTATTCGTCGGTACTTGCACATTCGTTTCATTAACCGGCGTAACGAAAATATCGGTAGGTGTAAAATGGGTTTGATTCATTTCCACCAAATCGGAAACAGGTACATTCAATGCAGTACCATGCAAACCATGCCGTTCTTCAATCGTATCTTGGAGTTTTAAGCGGTTTTGGTATTGCAGCGTGACTTCGGTATCAAATAATTGACACGCCGCTGCTAAATTAATTTCGGACATAAACAACCTGAATAATAAAAATTAAATTCATTTAACTTCCATCTATCAGGTTGCCTAATACTAACTCAGGGCTGATAAGGCTCACGACCCATCTAAAAAGGTGACCTTGCGGGCTTTTTAGACTGATAGTTTTATTATATTTTTTTTCAATAAAAAAGTAAGTGCTTTATCAAGTAGCTAAATTAGTTACTCATAAGTGGAAAATCTTGAGCTGATCTATAAAGAGTTTCATTTTTTTTCTCAGGACTAATGCTTTTTTCACTTGATGAACTAGCGGGCTCGTTTCTAAATAAATTAAAACGACAATTTGTATTATAAGAAATAAAGCTGTCTCCCCTGGGTTGTTCAGTAATTTCAAATATACCCTGGATTACATTATCAAGCTGCTTATGAAAGCCATCATCTGCTTTGATTAACTCAATATAATTTCTTTTTTTTGTTAGGTACTTAATAGATCCTATTGCTTCATTAAAATTAAAAAACCGATCTGGATTATTATATATTGGACTAGTAGTCCGGTATTCTCTTTTATTAAATAAAAGACCAATCCAGTAAGCTAAAATTTGAAACCAATAAATAATTCTCGATGAATCTCTGGAATAGCTTGGTTTTCCTACTTCTTCTCTCATATATTCAGGACAGAAATAGCGTAAAATTTCGGATTTTGAGTAATTACTTACAATAAGTGTAGTTAAACAATGAAATGTATCCATTATTAACTGTTTATGGTCAGAGTTAAAGGTAGTTATATTACTTAGAGTTGTATACTTTTGGAGTTTAACATAATTAGAAAGTTCTTCTTTACCCAGTTTATTCATATCGTTAAAAAATTTTTCTACCCTAGGAAACAGATTGAGCTCGTAATTGAGTTGTCCAGGTGAAAAATTTTCAATATCGTTAAAAAATTTGTTAGCGATATTAAGCGTTTTTTCTTGAATACCTGTGGTGGTTCCTCGTATTGTCATAAAATTTATCTCCCTATAGTAGTTTTGAACCGCTATTCGATTCATATACTAGTATAGTATAGGCAGTGAGGTTAATTATTTTCTGGCTTCTGCCACTTCATTAGCGAGGTTAATATAGCTTTGCCGGTTTTTCTCAGTAGGATTTTTACGATATTCTTCCGCCATTTTGCGCAGCTTGGCTTGCCCTTCATACGGATCAGATAGGTTTGCACGTTGATTGCTGAGGCCAGGTACTTGTGTATTAAGTAACTGGTCTTGATGTTTTAAAGCGTCATTCATCGCGTTTTCGTCTCCTAAAAGTGTAGTTAACACGGTGTTATGTAAAGCGGAGGGATAGGTTTTGGTGACATAATCTTCAACCACTTTAAATTGTTCACCGAGTTGTTTTTTGCGCTCTGCTAATTGCGTTTGGTAGTTTTGTTGCTGTTCTTGCATCGTAGCAAGCGTCTTTTCAAATTGGGATTGATTTAAACCCACCTGCTTGGCGGTATTAACCAGGCTTTGTATTTCCTGCTCAGACAATGAAACCGATTCTGGCAATTGGTAACTTTCAGGCACAGCAAAGCTTTTTAACTTTTCTTGTAACACTTTATTCTCATTAAACACCGTCGAACTGTTTTTATAGGCCTTTTCCAATTCTTCTACCGATTTGTATTTACCGGCATAGAGTTGGGGTGGGTTAGTTGCTACGGGTTCTTCAGTTTCTGTATTTTCTATATCATTATTCATCAATCTCGGTTTCCTTTAGTAACTTATAGGTTTCTGCTAAGCTATTTTGTATGTCTATCCATACATCATCTCTACCCTCTAAACGATCATATTTATAAGTAGAATATATTCTTCTCATCAGAATTTCAGGAATATGACTATCGATAATTTATTTACCATGATCATTTAATACAAAAGCATGAAATAGTTCGTAAGCATAGGGCGTTAGCTTATAGTCCTCGCGTAATTTTAATAATTTTTTCTCTAAAATTATTTTATCTTTTTCCTTAATAGGCTCATTGTAGGAAAAATCAAAATACTCATTTCGAAGCTGAGTAGAATCTTTAATTTCTATCATCAGTAATCTCCTTTAATAATGTGTAGATGTAGTTGATTGTATTTTGAATATCACGCCAAACGGAACGTCTGCCATCAGCCCAAGCAAAACCTGGATCAGTTGCTGTGGGCGATTCTTCTAGCGCAATACGTGTTAATTGATTTCTTAAAAATTCAGCACCTTGTGCCTGCGTAAATAACAAAAATAAATCGTACTGATGTTTATTTATCTTTTTTTTATTCAATAATTGATTCAGCTTTTCTAACATAATTAATTGTAGACTTCTCAATCAATAACATAATCTTTAATGTAATACATATATAATGTTTCAAACTTATAGTGGTGTAACTTACTATCAAGTAACTCTAAATCTTGAATAAGTAATAAATAATTTGGATATTTTTTTTGAGATTGAAGAAAAGGAGATTTTAAATTTTTTTTCCACCAAAATTTAAAATCAGAATGCCATTTCATAATAAACGGATTGATATTAAGCGTAACAAAATCCGTTATATTTGAGCCTATACCAATATATAAGCAACCATGTATGTCATAAATAGGATTAACCATACATAGTTTCACGATCGAACGCGCTTTACTCCTTAGTATTTCCAACTCATTCATATAATCTATAATAAGTAATTCTTTAAAATTAGGTTTTGCCACAAAGCGTGTATCTATTTCAGTTAATAGATTCCAAGCACAACGTTTAGTCATTGCTTCACCCTTTTTTATTTCTTTTTCCCTTTCCGAGTTTAACATCACTGCATATGTCATAATGTTCCTTTTAAAATTGAATTTGTGAAGGACTGGGAATAGAAATAGGACTGGCACTGGTAGCTGGCGTTGGTAATTGCGGTGTCGGTATTTGACTTTGTTGTATTTGTTGCGCCATATGCTGTAAGAAGCTGGCAAATTCTTCTTTAGATTTCATCAGCTTACTAGGAAGATTGAGTTTATCCGCTAAGAACGGTAATACTTCTTCCATCTTGGTTGCGGTTAATACCGCGCCCTCGCCACCAAACTGCTGGAGTATCTGCGCCAGCATCGTAAAATGACTGAGATCATCCTGTTTCTGTAGATCGTATAATGGACTTTGAAAATCAAAGCGAAATAAATGCGTATTGATATGCGGAATACTTCGATCTTGTGAGAGTAAACGCCGTTTCGCTAATATTTTGGCACTGATCGTGAATACTTGTTTGGGTAATTCATTAATTAAACGTGAAATATCGGTTGCACTGGTTCTCTGTGCACGATTTTCTCTAATAGACACTTTAGTCGCTGATTTAACCGGAGTATTCACCTCGCCAATCGGATCGACTTGAAAGCCATCGCGGATTATTTGTCTGAGATCTTTAATGTGTTCTAACACTTCAGGATATTCAGGCAGTTGTAAGGCTTCTAAAGGATTTCTCCCACTGGGATTTCTGGCAATTAATGCGCCTGCCCATTGCCGTACCATATGCGGATTAAAATATTTATCGGCATCATAGAATATCGGTGGATTGGCTTTATAGGCTAAATTCTTGCGACTATATTCAATGACACGATTGAGATCTCGAATGGTGGGTAATAAATCAATGCCTATCCCGCGCCCTTCACATTCGCCAGGTCTTACCCGATCACGGTAGATAATAATCTGATTGTAATCACGTTCGGTTTCCCACAGTGGCGTTAAGGGATCGTCTTCTAAAATAGCATAGAGGTAGAAATGATTTTCTTTGAGTTTGATCTGGCCGTAGATAACGGTAAATAATTCATTCGGTTGTTCCAATAATCTTCGCTTATTTTTGTAATCGGCAAAGTCTTCGGCTAGCTTTCTACCGCTCATTCGACATTGATACCAGCAGGTATTTAACACGTCATCGGTACTGTACTCTACGATCAGCGCAATGGCCGGAATAGAACGAAAATATAACGGCGTCACATCATCAATCGATTCCACCCAGAGTGCAGCGGTACCACCGACTAAGTCTAAATTACTTGAGGCCACCATTCTGGCTAAATTCGATTGGTTTAAATAGAAAAATAAGCGGTCATTCATCTCATCAACAACAGGTTGTAGTTCTGAGATGTGTTCTGACTTAATTAAGTGCGGATCAAGGCTTAATTTACCCCAAACACGGTCTTGAGGAAGTAATAAGCCATGTAGGTCATTAGCACGCTGATACGCGCTTAAAAGGGCTGTATTGTCCCACATCATTAAGCCAGTCGGCTTTCCTTCATCACGGTAGTTAAATTTAATATTGAACGCATCTCTATCGGGAATCACGTAAGTGTATAAATCTTTATACAATCCCAACCAGCGTCCTTGTAGTGTTTGCTTTCTTCATAGCGTGCATAAAGCTGGGTGAGATTCACTGGATCACCTGTGCCGGTGGATTAGGGTTATCCGAATTATCAAAACGCTGTGCGCCTTGGCCTTGAATAATGGCAAATCGTTGTTGCTCAACCGCTTTTCGCTTCTGTTCCAGTTCTTCTTTCTGTAGACGGATTTGCTCATCAGCTAATCGATTAGCATCGTCATTACCGCCGCCACTCATGCACGTCTCCAATGGGCTAATAGCTCATAATTACGTTTATCTTTATATTTGATGAGCTTTTTAAAGAGATGTCGTGGATTAAACGTCCAACCAATATCAACGCCACTAAAATACCGACACACCTCATTACAGGTGTACCATTTGAAGGGCCATTCTTTGACTTTCTTTTTTTCTTTGATCATCACAGCAATAAAGGCACTTAAATAAGGTAATTTTTTTACGGCATTCAAATTTCTATTCACATTATTCGACTTTAAAATACGATAAGCAAAACCAGCGGGAGCAATCTCAAACAAAATACACGGGTCACCTTCATAACAGAGTAAAGCACTGTGTACTAACTCCTGGTTAAAACTAAAGCGACTATATTTGCCAATACCTTTGTTATAAAAGAGAAAAACGGCAATCAATGCTTTCTTTTTCTTAATTTCGCTAGCGTTTCGGCTAATCTCGCCCGCTTGGCTAATAAAGGGTTTTTAGAATGGGCGGCTTTTTCTAATTCATTTTTTGGTATCTTTTCGCCTTTTTTCACTTTTAATGCCTTGCGTAAAGCGCCGCCATGTTTAATTGCACCTTGAATCCAATTCTTAGCCATCTTTGAGTGCCTTTTTAATGTCCTCTAATTCTTGCTTTAATTGCGCTAATTCTTGTGCGCCTAAAGCAAAATCCATCGGGAATCGCCGTTCTAAAATCCAAGCACGAGATTGCCAGCTTTTGACACCGGCTTTAATATCATCGAGCAATTGGCAAACGCCTTCACATTCACGTTTCTTTAATGTGTAGGAGAAACGTGCAAATGCCGTTTTTTTTTCCATTTTTTAAGTCTTCTAGCCCTTTATTAATCCAATCGTATAAAGTACTGCGATCAATTTGATGAGCGTCTGCCACCATTGTATAAGGCACAAACTTCGCTATCGGTTCAATAATGCTTTTAGCGCGCGCTTGATTAAACTTTGTAGGACGACCTGGTTTCATCAGCGATTATGATCCACAAAAATAGGCGTGCTATCGCCAAGATATTTTTTAGTAACGGCAGTATAAGAAGTGTTGGCATGCTCTTTGGCTAGGCGAACATAAAGAGATTCCGAGTCCGAAGACTCGGAAACAGGAGGAGAGATATTAGGAACTTTATTATTACTAACCATAACTATAAGGATAAACACAATGCTTTTGAAGTATGGAATAAAAAACTCATAAATACAGCTACTTTATACGGTACTTTTTGTAAAAAATCTTATTTTTCTTTCTTTTTTTAAATTAAAAATTTAAAATAAAACCTCTTTCATCTTCTAAGGATTATTTATGGCACGTGGTGTTAATAAAGTAATTTTAGTGGGAAATTTAGGAGCTGACCCAGACGTAAGAGCCATGCCCAATGGTGAGGCCGTTACCACTTTAAGTCTTGCAACGAGTGATACCTGGAAAGACAAACAAACCGGCGAACCGCAAGAAAAAACCGAATGGCATCGCGTTATATTATTTCGTCGTCTCGCTGAAATTGCGCGAGACTACTTAAAGAAAGGTTCAAAAATCTACATCGAAGGAAAATTACAAACCCGTAAATGGCAGGATAAAACCACCGGACAAGACCGCTATACCACTGAAATTGTCGGTAATGAGCTACAAATGCTTGATAGTCGTACCGATAAAGTCCTCGTTGCTGCACCTGCTGTCGCTGTGGCTGAATCGCCAGACAGCTTTGATGATGATATCCCTTTTTGAGCGTTTGGATAAAAAAGATTAAAAAAGTGTCTGTTGTTTAGGTTCTATGACATCAAAAACTTCGAGGACGGTATATTTTTCGGTATCTTTTTTTATTTCTTCTTTTTCGATGTCATATTCTAGTTGTAAAAAACAATTTAGTTCATATCCTGCACCTAATTTTATTTCACCTGTTCTAATCCGTTCTAAGAATATTTTATCTTTCATACGTGCTTTAATGGATTTATTATAAATAAAACCCCAAAGTGAATCGCTAATAAAATCAGGTTGTTTAATCAGTAAATTGACCTTGATGGGAGGTTGTACAACATGTTTAACTAACTCTTCACCAATGATGGGTTTTGCCATGTTATCAAAATCGGAGTTTTTTATAATAACTGGCGTTAATTTACTTTTTTTATCAGGTATGATTTCAAAAGATGTTCTTTCTTCTTTATTAATTTGCTCAAATAGATTAGAAATAAAAGAATCGATCATTTTGTTCTCAAAAAATTTATCTGAAGTTTCTTTAGGTATTTCTAGCTTATCGCCGTCTTTATTAACAATAATCACAAAATTGGAATCTTTTATATTAAAAGTTTTTAGCTTTGATCCTTTCGAGTGCTCTTTGATTTTTAGCCAATAGCAAACCGCGCCAAGGACAGTAGCTGCAATTTCTAAAGTTTCTTTGCCATAATACAATAATGTCTCGTTTTCTTTAATAAGGATAGCTAAGGATGTTAGAAAAGAACCCTGTGAATTGGCTTCAACTTCTAATTTCAAATAAGCTTCAGGTGTAGTTAAAGCAGCACTTGTTTTTATCAATGAAATAGTGTTTTGAATTATTTTATAATAGATTTCAGCATCGATGCTATTTTTACCGCCCAACCGAATAGTAAAACTACTTCTATCTTCTACACATTGAATTTTATTCATATTTTGCTTCCAAGCAATGAAGTTTGTAAATAAATTCTATTATCTCATTTCTCCTTAAAATAAATCAAAGTAACTTTGTAAAATATCGTAAGTATTTTCCAGTGAATAAGATACTGCTACGGCATAACCGACTGTTTCCATGAGTATTAACCAAGCTTTTTGTTCAGGGCTTAATTTCCCTTTTTCGCTTTTTAACTCGATCCACAAGCCATGATAATGAGCGTTAGGATAAGCGAGAAATAAATCGGAGACACCAGCCTTAACACCCATTTTCTTAAGTTTTATCGCCTCTTTCGGATAACGATAACCTCCATTCGGAATATGAATTAAATACTCACTCAAAATAGGTTGAGTCTTTGCCCAAACCATCAAACCAATGTGATGCTGCGTCTCGGTCATAAAGAATCGTCTCAAAAGTGGTGTAGCGGGTTTCGCATCGCGGACAATAATGTCTCCTCCGGTGTAAACGCCCCCCATACAAACGCCGTGAATTAATCACATAAGTCCTAGAATAATTGCACTGGACATTAATACAACGCATTTATTTCTCCGGTATCACTGTAAAATCTCGATACTCTACGTAACCCTTTTTATTGGCTATCAGTTGCTGAAAATGGGATAAAGACTTAATCAGCAATTTATAATCGAGAGGTTTTAATCGAATGTATTTAATTTGATAGCCTTTCTTATAGTTTCTGATAAATCGATCCAGCTCAGTATAAATTTTCTTGACGCTTGCTTTCATTCTTTGGTCACCGCTCGGTTAGCTTTAAGTAATTTATTTAATTACTGTTTCTTTTCTTTCTGTAAGCGTGCCAACATGAGCTTTTTTCTCTTTGCCCATTTCTTTTTTAACCTATTTTCGCGAAACTGCACAAGATAAGGTATTACTTGATATAGTACTTTTTTAAACATGGTTTAACTCCTTTCTTTTTTCACACAGAGGGCAGGTTGAAACTTCGTAGCGGTGTTTTTCGCTTAATAAAATATGCTTCTTGCAGTTCTTGCAAAAAACAGGTTTGTTGCCATAAAGAGAAATAACACGAGCTTGCCGAGCAGCCGTCACTTGATAACTAGAGATAGCGACATCAAGGCTGATGTTTTGAGTAGCAAACACAAACATCTCCTCAATCTCTTCATCGCTCCAGCCATCATGACGACCGACGTTCTCAATGAGCTTTCTGAGTTGCTGTTGTTCTTGTCGTATAAGAACAAGTAACGGGTCTTTATGTTGGATTAACCAGTAGAGGACTTTTTCAGTAATCTGATTCGTCGGAGACAGTTTAATTTTTGACCCTTCCAAACTGATGGTGATTCCTCGTTCGCGAAGTTGATTAAGCAGATTAGCTTTCATCTTTTTTCTCCAGCAGATCGCTGACGTCGATAAAGAACGCGTCTTCTTCTTTTTTTGGTTCAGAAGGAAGAAGATCATCATTACCTTCTTTACCCCCTACACAAAAAACTTGCGCTCCTTGCTCTTCTTCGGCAATTTCGGTTTTTTTGATTAAAGTATGTTCTATTTTGCCCTCTTTTTTGTTTAAATTTTGCTCAAAAAATGCTTTTTCCTCGAAGAAGCTCAAGGAGCGCAAGTTTTTTGTATTAGGATTTTTGCTCTCCTTGAAATTTTGAGTAAATTCTTCCTTTATTAGATGTCTTCTTAAGTTCATCCGGTAAAGACCAAACCCAACCGCCTGTAAAGCTCGATTTTTTAGGATTAATTTTTAAAGCGATTTTTGCTCTAATGAGAGTACCCCAAGAAAGGCCATACTCATTGGCCGCTTTCTTTAACTGGTTGACAGTTCTTGCACTATAAGCCAGTTCATCTTTCAGAAAATCTATCGCTTCCTTTAATACGCTGTTATCTTCTGACTCACTCGATGGTTTCATAAGATTCATGACATCTTCATTTACTCTTTCTTCTTCCCAAACAACCTTTGAGCTATAAAATTGATTGTCGTCTAACCAGCAAGATTGAATCGAAAAGGCAAAACCATCTTTATCTTCGGCGATATTATTTTTAACTGGAAATAAAAAACGTCGTTTTTTATCATTCGGATCGTGGGTTACGACAAAGGCGGTTCGTGCAGCAGCGACAAAAGCTAAACTGCCCGCTACGCGTAATAAAGCTTCTTGATTTGAGTTTTTATTAAGATGTGAGACAGCTATTATTGCCACATGATATTTAGCAGCTAGATCGCTCAAAGGGGTTAATAAGCCCCTCACTTCCGCATTGTTATAACTATCGGTTTGACCGAGATAAGCCGTAATCGGAACAATCACAATTAAGGCAATATCTTTTAATTCAATTAATAGTTTTTCTAAATTTGGTAGATCGATTTTAAGGTTAAACGCTCTTTTGACTTCTTTTCCTTTCTTATTCTCTACCAGCTTGATAAGGTAGGTTTTACTTAAATCCGCTCCGACGGCTTCTAAGCGCGGTCTAATCGTATCAGCGGGATCATCTTCAGCGGAAAGAAAGATAACACCCCCAGGCTTACACCGAGTTTCTTCAACCGGCCAAACGCCCCCACTGGAAACCACAGCGGCGATATAAGCCGTAATCTGCGATTTACCTAAACCAGGATTACCTGCAATGATTGATACTTTGCCTCGCGCAATTTGATTAGGCCATAGCCAATTAATCGCTTGTAGCTGAATATCTGAAAATCGCTCGTAAATAATACCGTGGTGCGTAGGTAAAAATGTTAATTTTAGTTGTGCTAACTCACTATGAGCGTGTTGGAGGAGTTTTTTTAAACTGCCACCGTTAAGATGTGTATCTAAATAGTTTAAGATTTCTTTGAACTGTCGACGTTGTGAATGTTCTTTAACGATCTCAACATAAGAAGTGATATTAGCAGCGCTATAGGTTTGGTTGAGTAACTCAAAAACATAAACCTCGCTAATTTCCTTGAGTTCAGGGATATCTTTAATCTCATAACTTAGAGTTAACGCATCAATACATTCGCCTTGTTCTAACTTTTTAGAAATAAGATCGAAGAGAACTTGGTGTTCTCTTCGGTAAAAGTCTTTAAAGCTCAAACTATCCTGAACTTCAGGCCAGGTGGTATTATCAAGTAACAAGCTGCCTATAACCGCTTGTTCGGCTTCGAGTGAAAATGAAGTTAACATGATCACTCCTCCTTAACTTAAAAGTTCCATAGCGATTTTTTCATTCTCTTCTTTCTTAGTTTTTCGCTCTTTCTCTAAAGAACGATGACGATAAGTTCTCAATAGATGACGAAAAGAAGCAGGCAGATGAGGAAGAGAAAGGATATTCCGAAGTAATGAGCGATAAAAAATGCAGGTTTCAGGTACCGTACGAAAGATTTTCTCTAAATGCTTTCCTTGCGTCGGTGTCTTGATAGGAAAACACATCAAATAATCCTTTAAGTAAATCCAGTCGGATTTATAATCCATCACCAAAAAACGGAAGTTCTGCAAGCTATAAAGAACGCTTTTAACAATCGACGAGACAATGAGAGCATTGCGGAAGCAATGCGAAGTTGAGGAGCCCGCGATAGGCGTGCGTTGACGGGCGAAGCAGAAAACGCATCACGCCGTAAAGTCATTTGTGGGAGCGACTGCCCGCAGCCCAGAATGGGGTGAAGTGCGTCGCGGACGCAGGACGAATCGCGGCCTAATTTCA
>CAYQIM010000055.1:0-13575 GCA_964417555.1 Rickettsiella sp.
ACGGCGTGATGCGTTTCCTGCTTCGCCCGTCAACGCACGCCTATCGCGGGCTCCTCAACTTCGCATTGCTTCCGCAATGCTCTCATTGTCTCGTCGAAAGATAGAAAAGTTATCAATAAACTTTATCTAATAACAGATCATGCCGATCAACAAATAACTCAACTCGCTGCAGAACATGCCGACAAACAATTCGAAATAGAATCCTATCTACAAAACTGTATCAATAATCACCAGCAAGCACAAACGCTTAACGAAATGCTCAGTCTTGCGGAAATTAGCACAAAAGAAATCAATGGGATGTATAGACCAATATGGCAAGAAATAAAAGAATATCAACTTGTGTTAGAAATTTTAAACAAAGAATATTCCTTCGTTAAGCAGAATTATACATTTACTGAGTTCGATGAACTCATAAAAAGATTAACTAATAAACTATTTCTTATTTTAAGGACAGCAAAACCCGATACGCAAAACCATTTCCTAGAAAATCTAATGTCATTCCTTAAATCGAAGGAAACTCAGCAACCACTCTCTGATCCTTTATTTATACATGATCTCAGAAAATCTATTACAGAAAATTTCCTTGAAAATTTCTATCAATCCACTGTTTCGCTTGGGCAAATTTTCGCATTGTTCGATGATTCTATCGTAGAACAGATTCAAGATTTATTACCAACATCCCAACAAACCTGGTTTGACAATGCAAAAAAAACTATTAGTGATTTCAAGAAATGCGACATAGCCCTCGAAAGTAAAAAAAGTTATTATACGCCTTCTTTCTTTTTAAAGGGAGATGAAAATGAAAATAAACAAGCTGCTATTCAGGAATTAAAGCAGCGGTTAGAACACTTGAAACTTAATGCGTCTAAGAATGAAGTCGATAAAGTCTTTGCGGATTGGGAAAAGGATTTTGGCCCTACTATCGACAAAGCCCGATACCAACCTTTTCTCACGGAGTTAATGGATATTTTTCATCGTATTCAAACACTTTTCAGCGGAAAAGTTTTCAAAACCCAAACACGTTATCTCATCGATCAATTTAAAGCAAATTATGAAATCACGCGTGGTACCGTAGGTGAAATTAGTTCGCCTAGCAGAAGTTTATAGTATAAGCAAAAGTCAAATAAATGAGTTTGTATAATTAGAATATAAATCAACTAAACTAATAAATAATAAAAAATCATGCCAAAAAATTTAGTTACTCAATTAAAAAATGCCGCTACAGAATATCCATTAAAATTAAAATCCTACTCAAAACAGAAAAAAATAGCTCAGGAAAAGCATAGTCCGACCTGGAATCAGATTCAATCGCAGATCGATAACCGGCTAAGGGATTTTATAAGCTTTCAAGAAGCCGCATCACAACATATTACTCCTGAGTTGTTGCAAACGCTAACACAAAACCCCACGTATATCGCCTCGCAGGATAGATATTTTGAAAAAATAGCGCAATTACAAATTCAACTTGCGGACGTAAAAAAATTCGCTGATACACAATCCGTTACTTCTAAAATGGAAATGCAAACTTTTAAGGAATTACTCAAGCATAAAACTGATGAGTTAGAGAAAAATTCTGCTGAAATTTTTGCGCAATTAAGCCAGGATATGTCAGACTTACTACATTGCTGTGCCGATACCTTGTTAGAGGACAGAAAAAATAGCGAATCCTCTCTAGCCATTAAGAGGATTAAAGTCGCTGTGATCCTGGAGTCCATGGGTTTAGGAACGCAAAGCAGCGAGCAGCCTGCCGCTGAACTCACTACTACGCTAACCACTATTATAGCGTCTCAAAACTTGTCTAAAGCTTGTCGCGATCAACTCGAAAATATACTTGGAATAATCAAGGATTCCCCACACAATACACCGTTCGTTCTCTCTGCCTTAAGCGAAACCCTTGAGTCTGTGGCCGAACCTGATCAAACGCGTATTAAAGAGATAATAACTAATGTGCCGCTTTCACCGGCAGCTCGCCTAGCGACACTTGCCTATGAATTAAGTGATGAGTTTTATTTAGCTAATTTCAACGCAGTTTTTAATGCCTTTATAGCTACGGATAAAAGTAATCGACAACTGTTAACCGAGATTCAAGCGCGACTTACAGCACTTGAAGCGCTCGCACCCAATTGTGAAGCTTTACAAACCCTTATTTCTAACTGCCGTCTTAGCATAAACAATTCACACTCAAAGGCTATAAGTGAGCCAACGTTAAACAACTATAATGAACTATCAACCCAACTGGCAAGCCTAAAAAATGACTTAGAAATGGGTAATCTTTTTAACGCTGTAAAAATAAAAATAAAAAACGAGCTGATTACTTTAAAAACTTGCTTAGAATATTTAATTGAAATCAATCATTCAGCAATAAAATTGGTTTTTGAAAAATGGAAGACAGGTAGTCAATTAGAAGGCCAAGAAATCCAATACCTTTTTCCCCTCTTGGAAAAAACGCTAAATAATTTGGCACGTCGTATCGATCATTATTCAAAACTGACTAACCTTAGCCAAATAATTGAATCGGGTGAAATAAACGAAGAAGAAATTAATAATATTTACAGCACAATACAGAGAGAAGCAGCAGAGTATCGATTTGCATTAAATATTTTAAACGGTAAAGAATGCGATGTAGAAAAATTTATACTAACAAACCTAGGTAATGTGCGTACCTATAGAGAACAAATAGAAAAACTCGCTGTTAAAATATTTTTCTTTCTAAAGGAAGAAAATATCCACAATCAAAACCAAGACCACCGCTTAAAAAACCTACGGCATTTTTTCAATGCAACAGAAGAACATCAACTCCCTGATAGTTATCTTTTATTTAAAAATGAATTTAGACAAGTGATGACCGAAAAAAGCCTAGCAAGTATAAAAAGTTTATATAAATCCAGTGATTCGTTGGCAACAATTTGCAAGTTATTCAATGGTTTTAAAAATTTTCACCGTTTAGCTTTACTCGCAACACCTGAAGCGAAAGATTGGTTTGATAACATCAATAATTCCCTTAATGCTTTCATGCAATGTACCGCAGACATTGATATTAAAAAAAGTCGGTATACATCGACTTTTTTCTTAACAGGAGATCAAAGTAAACAGCAGTTTATTACCGAGTTAAAGGAAACACTGCAGCGTTTGCCACTCAATACCCCACAGCAGGAATTAGAGAAAATATTTACAGAATGGGAAAACAAGTATAAATCCATTATCGATAACCCTCGATACCACCCTGTCATAACTCAGCTGATGGAGATTTTTCATCAATTGCAAACACTTCTCACAGGAAAAGTTTTTGCAACCGAATCGCGTCATCTCGTCAATCGTTTAAAAGAAAGTGCTTTTGAAGTGTTAAACAACACGCAGATAAATAGTCCAACGACGAGAAGCATTTAGGCTGGACTACGCGAAAAGCTGTCTTGGCTAGCACTGTACGGCAGATTCTACTGGCCCAGCTTTGCCAAGCGACGTACAATTTTTCGCGTAAGACTCGTTAAAAAATTGTTAAGATTGATCGTCCTTTAAATCAAATAATTTTACCGCCGCTGTCAAAATTTCTTTTTGCTTGAGCGTTGCCGCCTGTCGTAAAGCGGCACTAGGTGCATGTAGCAGTTTATTAGTTAATCCATGTGCTAAGCGTTGTATCACTTCTTCTTGAGGAACACCTTTAGCCAACAAAGCCAAGGCTTTGTTTAATGCTTCGTCACGCCAACGCTCTGCTTTCTCGCGATAAGCACGAATAATCGGCGTAGCGGCTTCTTTTATCGTTAATAAATTATAATAATCATTCAGCTTATTTTCGACTAATGTTTCTGCTTTTAAAGCGGCTGCTTGGCGATGAGATTGATTCTTTTGAATCAGTGTTTGTAAATCATCCAGTGTATAAAGATAAACATCTTCCAGCTGGCTCACTTCAGCCTCAATATCGCGCGGAACACCTAAATCTGCCATAAATAAAGGGCGACGACGGCGTTTTTTTAACGCACTTTCTAACAGGCCTTTACCAAGGATAGGTAATTGACTCGACGTTGCCGTAATCACGAGATCAACCTTCGGTAAAATGAGTGAAATTTCATCTAAACGAATCGTCTTTGCACCGATAGCCAACGCTAACTTCTTTGCCTTTTCAACGCTACGGTTCGCTAGCCAAAAATGTTGAATACCTTGGGCAAGTAAATGTTTAGCCACTAAATCTATCGTTTCACCCGCGCCTATCAACAGCACACGAGAATCACTTAATTGCGCAAAAATATGCTTGGCTGAAGTCACTAAAGCAAATGCTAAGGAAACAGGATGCGCGGTAATCGCCGTTTGTTGACGCACTTGTTTCATTACGCTAAAGATATATTGAAATAAACGTTTAAATTGGGTTCCAGCAATTCCTAAGGAGTGGGCAAAAGAAAAAGCATTTTTAAGCTGACCGACTATTTGTGGTTCACCTAAAATCTTCGAATCGAGTCCACTGGCTACACGCAGAATATGACGAACCGCATTTTCGCGCTGATAAACATAACTGTAATTTTGTAAACTGTCTTTAGGTAATTTCTTTAGACGATATAAACAATCCAAGGGTTCTTGCACGTTACTATTAATGCAATAAAACTCAGTGCGATTGCAGGTTGAAAGAATCATCGCTTCTTCAGCCTGTGTTTCAGCCAATAGCTCACGCAAAAAAAACGCCAAATAATCCGGCGAAAAAGTAAGTTGCTCACGAAGCGCTAGCGGCGCTGTATGGTTGATTCCACAGGCAACCAGATTCATGCAAGACGCAGAACTAGGCTGGCCCAATTTTGCTTATGCTGTATCTCGACTAGTGTAAATCCCTGCTCAACGTAGTGTTGCAGAACGCTTTCGACTTGCTCACTTAAAATTCCTGCTAGCACACAACAACCGCCTTTCTTTATTAAATGCTTAAAGTCTTTGGCTAAACCTATTAAAGGCTTAGCGAGGATATTAGCAATAAGAACATCAACTTTTATACTCTTCACATTTGCATTTAATGAAGTTTTTATTTTTTCAGGTGAAATTGAATTCAACAGCGTATTTGCTGCCGTTGCTTCCAGAGCTTGCACATCATGATCGATGGCAAATACTTCGCTAGCACCGCATTTCACAGCCGCGATCGCTAAAATACCGGAACCACAACCGTAATCAATCACAGTTTGCTGCGGCTGAAGATGGGCTTCTATCCATTCTAAACACAGTGCGGTACTAGGATGCGTTCCGGTACCAAAAGCCAAACCGGGATCTAATCGCACGATAATACCCGATGGATCCGGTGGTGCAAATGCCGTAGGACAAACCCATAAACGTTGTCCAAAACGCATAGCCTGAAAATCATCTAGCCAAACACGTTCCCATACTTTATCAGGAATCGCTTTAAAGCGGCAATCCAAAATCGCTTCTTGGCCAAACTCATGCTGTAAGTTGCGAACTAAATTAGTCATCGCTGTATTTTCTAAGAATAAAGCACTCACGCTAACGCGCTGCCAAAGCGGCGTGGTATCTAAATCGGGTTCAAACAAAGCTTCTTCGTCCGTTGCCTTCCAGGTGATCGAAACGGCACCCACTTGTTCTAAGAAATCACTGATGCATTCCGTATATGCCTCTCTTGTTTGTATTGTTAGTTCTACGCAAGGCATGGCATCACAACGATAAGTGCTTTTCAAGGTAGTGAATATTCGTTCCACCCTTAATAAAGTTGGCATCGCGCACTAAGGCTTGATGCATAGGAATATTCGTTTTTATACCTTCAATAATAATTTCGTCTAACGCAGTACTTAATCGCGCTAAAGCAATTTCGCGTGTTTCACCATAAGCAATCAACTTACCAATCAGTGAATCATAGTTAGGTGGTACACGGTAACCTGTGTAAATAGAGGTATCGACGCGTATACCAGGGCCTCCCGGCGCATGATAGCGGGTAATTTCTCCCGGCGAAGGTAAAAATGTTTTAGGATCCTCGGCATTGATACGGCATTCAATAGCATGACCGCGAAATTTTACTTGATTCTGTTTATAAGCCAATTTTTCACCGCTGGCAATTCGTAGTTGTTCTACGACTAAATCCATACCAGTAATCATTTCCGTAATCGGATGCTCAACCTGAAGACGTGTATTCATTTCAATGAAATAAAAATGATTATTTTCATACAAGAATTCAAAGGTACCCGCACCCCGATATTTCATATCGCGACAAGCTTTCACACACAATTCACCAATCTGATTACGTTGTTTTTCAGAAATACCTGGCGCCGGTGCTTCTTCAATCACTTTTTGATGACGTCGCTGCATAGAACAATCCCGCTCACCCAGATGGATAGCGTGACCTTGTCCATCGCCTAATACCTGAATTTCGATGTGGCGCGGCGTTGCCAAATATTTTTCCAGATAAACACTGGCATTCTTAAAATTAGCTTCCGCTTCAGAACGCGTTAACGAAATGGCATTTAACAGCGCGGCTTCACTGTGTACCACCCTTATTCCACGTCCACCACCACCACCGGCCGCTTTAATCAGCACCGGATAGCCAATTTTCTGGGCAATCTTTATATTTTTTTTATCATCATTATCAAGTTCCCCTTCTGAACCGGGCACACACGGTATCTTTGCTTTTCGCATCGCTGCTATAGCCGACACTTTATCACCCATCGTCCTGATCGTATCCGGACTAGGGCCAATAAATACAAAACCACTTTGCTCTACGCGTTCAGCAAAATCGGCATTCTCTGAGAGGAAACCATAACCGGGATGAATTCCCATTGCATCGGTAATCTCAGCCGCGCTAATAATAGCAGGGATATTAAGATAACTTTCAGACGCTGACGCCGGACCAATACAAACCGTTTCATCCGCCAATTTCACATGCTTCAAATTCGTATCAATCTCGGAATGAACTGCAACCGTCTGTATGCCCAACTCTTTACAGGCACGCAATATGCGTAAAGCAATTTCACCACGATTTGCTATAACAACTTTATTTAGCATTGTTCTTACCTATAAACCGAATCTCATAGATTTTTTTCAAATCAATCACTCGCAACGTGTTCTCTATTCGATAACAAACAAAGGTTGGTTGAATTCAACCGGCATGCCATTTTCTACTAACCTTGCTTTAATGACACCGGCTTTATCGGCTTCGATCTGATTCATCATTTTCATCGCTTCGACAATACACAACACATCACCTACTTTGACAGTCTGGCCTATCTCAACAAAAGGGGCTGCACTTGGATTCGGCGCTAAATAGGCTGTTCCTACCATGGGTGAGCATACTTTATGTCCCGATACAGATTCTTTTTGGCTAGGAATTATTTCTTTTGCTGATAGTGTAGAAGCACTAGACGGTATCGCATGTGCTACTGGCGATGCCAACTCGCGTTTGATACGAATTTTTTCATTACCTTCACTAAATTCAATCTCAGTTAAATCATTCTCATTCAGCAGCTTAATGAGTTGATTAATTTTTTCCGAATCCATATAAAACAGCCTCTTTTTTCAATCAAGTATTAGTGGCTTATTGGAGCATATTCAACTTTATTTTGCTAGCTTTTGACAACATCCGGCAAAAATTTACCCGCTGCACTTTTAAAATGAAACTGCTATGGTAATCAATAATACTTTTATGAAATAGTTTGTATAAAAAGTTGAACCCATGGATAATCTAGCGCAAATACACTGCCAGACATTGCAAGGCGTAGGCTCTAAAATCGCCAACTATTTGGCTAAATGTGGCATTCATACCTTACAAGATTTACTCTTTCACTTACCCTATCGCTACGAAAATCGATCACAAATTACCCCCATTGCGCACGCAACACCAGGTGCTTTCGTTTTAATTAAAGGCATACTGCAAACGCCGTCCATCGCCAAACCCCGTAAAGGCTTCATATGTCAATTACGCGATGAGACCGGCAGTCTGGGGCTACGATTCTTCCACCTAAATCGCCAGCAGCGCCAAGGGCTAAAAGAAGGCGTTTCTTTGCTTTGTTTCGGTGAGATACGCTCACCCTTTAGAAGACCGCTTGAACGTGAGATGGTCCATCCAGATTACCAATTTTTGAGCGCGCATAAAGAAATCAATCTACCTGACCACCTCACGCCAATTTACCCCAGTACCCAAGGATTAACACAACGAACTTTACATAAACTCATCAAGCAAGTATTTACCCTATTAGAGGCGCCGACAACAAGTCCAACGTCAACGCAAGGGAATCATCTATTTCCCGATTACTTGGCCGACAACTTATTAGACACTTTACATCTCCCCAATTTGTTAACCGCACTACGTTACCTTCATACTCCACCCGTAGATGCACCATTGACTGAATTAAGCACAGGAAAACACAAAACACAACAGCGCCTTATTTTAGAAGAATTGCTTGCCCACACCCTTAGCCTACGAAGTAGTAAAAAAAACCGCCAACAAGAAACAGCTCCAGCCCTAAAAACCCAAAAGTCATTAACGAGCCGATTCCTTACCGCCTTACCCTTCCACCTAACCGCCGCTCAACAACGTGTTATTCAGGAAATCAGTGCAGATATAGCAAAACCTTTTCCTATGCAGCGCCTACTGCAAGGAGACGTCGGTTCAGGTAAAACCGTTGTTGCCGCCTTTGCCGGCATTCAAGCCATTGAAAATCGACATCAAGTTGCTTTGATGGCGCCGACCGAACTGTTAAGTGAGCAACATTACCAACATTTTTACCGCTGGTTAACACCTTTAGGCTGTTGTGTGGTTTATTTACGAGCAAAGCTAAAAGCCAAAGAAAAACGCCAAATTCTAGCAGAAATAGAACAGGGAAAAGCACAATTTGTCATAGGAACGCACGCGCTTTTCCAAGAAAATGTAAAATTTAAAAAATTGGGCTTAATCATCGTTGATGAGCAACATCGATTTGGTGTGCAACAACGGTTAGCCCTTTGGAAAAAAGGGCAAAATGAGTCCTTACAGTCACATCAATTATTTATGACGGCCACCCCTATTCCACGCACCTTAGCGATGACGGCTTTAACCGATCTGGATATTTCTTTTCTTGATGAACTCCCACCAGGTCGCTTACCGGTACAAACGATCGTACTTTCTTCTAAACACCGTCTACCTGTAATAGAACGAGTTCGTCATAGCTGTATTCAGAAAAGACAGGCCTATTGGGTATGCCCATTGATTGAAGAATCAGAGTTAGTGCCTTACGAATCAGTAGAAGTCACACTGAAAAAGTTGCAACCCCACTTACCCAATTTACGTTTAGCACTCATCCATGGTCGTCTTAACGTACAAGAAAAAGAAGCGATTATGCGCCGATTTAAAGAAGGCGATATCGATTTACTCATCGCTACCTCGGTAATTGAAGTGGGTGTTGATGTCGGTAACGCGAATTTAATGATCATAGAAAATGCCGAACGCTTAGGCTTAGCACAACTTCATCAACTGCGTGGACGCATAGGACGAAGTCATCAGCAAAGTTATTGTGTATTACTTTATGAACGCTTATCGCCAATTGCCAAAAAACGCTTATCTATTATGCGAAAAAGTAATGATGGTTTTGTCATTGCGCAACAAGACTTAGAATTACGGGGACCCGGCGAAGTATTAGGCGTTCGTCAAACTGGCTGGCAAAACTTACGCATCGCTGATCTTAGTCGCGATCACTATTTACTACCCAACGTACAACGTCTTGCCGATAAAATTTTAACAAAATATCCTAAGCTGGTGGAACCACTTATCCAACGCTGGACAAAAAGCCAGACAGATTTCTGTAAGGTTTAATCCAATAAATAAAATGCTAGGGTGGGTGCCCTTTACTTTTATATTATTCTTGCACTATTTTATTATTTATCCTAGAAATCTATAGCGGCATAGAAAAGCTTTTTTGTTTTTGTTCTTGTTCAGTTTCTGATTCGCTACTTGAGATAGAAACATGAGAGCGAGAAAAAACACTGCTTCTAAGACGGTCTGGTCTAGCAGGAAGGTAACCAGATGTGCTAGGTTTCTCGATATTCCCTTGTTCTAAAGATTCTTTTTCTTTTCTGTCCAGCACCATGGGATCCCTATCTATACTTTCTTGTAGATCAGACCATAAAACTTCACTATCATTATTTATTGATTGAGTTTTATAATCAATTTCCTGGCTACTAGATTTTGTTTCTAGCACAGGTTGAATAGGAATCATTTGAATTGACAAATTATTTTTTTAGCAAACTCATGCAGAAAACTCGTATGTTCTGGACTGAAATTTATACCAGAAAAAGTATTTTTTATTAAATCTCCCAACTCTGAGGACCGCTCTGTTTGATAAAATTTGAAGATATTACTTGCCGTGCGTAAATCTTTATTCCTGATTGCACTAGGAAAAGCTTCTTTTTGAAGGAAATTTCTTATTTCATTGTTATCTGAATTTAACAGGCTCATCGCTACATTCAATCTTGGAAAAGAATGAATAGATTATTTTTTAAAAGCAATCGCTGTTTTACCGAGTATATTTTTAATCGTAACTTCTGGATGCCTTGTATTTATTTTTTCACTTTGAAGTCGATGAGCCAGGTAAATATCTAGAAGTGACGGTATGCTATATCTACTTTGAAAAAATTCTTTAAAATGGCGATTACCATCATAGTTTTTAATTCTACAGTCGATTACTATCAAGCTGGCAAGCTTTTTTATGTCTCCGGTTGAAAATTTATCAAAAAAATAATCAATACCTGTTGAGTTTTTGTATAGATCTAAATAATTTTTTTCATACCAATACCTACTGTTACGAATATCACGAATGTCATGAATATCACGTAGAAAATAAACCTTGTCTTGAATAGTCATTGCAAACTTATAAAGAGAAGACTTAATACCACTTTGAGTATAAAGCTGTAACACCCTATCTATAATTTCAGGATTATTACCTAGTATTGCTGCACCAAGAAGCGAATAAGAATAATGATCTTTTTCTAGATTAATGTAATCGGTTAATTCATTTTTAGGTAGATGCTTTAAAATATATTCAAAAGTTGCTAAATTTCCACTTTCACAAGCATATCTTAAAGGATTTCGTATTTTTTTAGCGCTGAAGAAGTTCTCGCTAGATTTAAATTTTACCAGCCCTTGGATTATATTCAGTTCTCCACCTAGACAAGCTAGATTAAAAAGATGCGGTTGTAGCGTATTACAAAGCGCTTGAAATTTTTCACTACCAAAATATTCTTCTAGAAAATAAAATGCCTGCGTAGATTTTTGAAAAGCTATATGCTTTATTAGTGAGTCAACTTCCATACTCCAACCCATTTTTTCTGCGGTTGTAAGCAATCGATACATCAAATTAAGATCTTCAGCACCGGCGGCACTTAATAAAAAAGCATTATAGCTTCCTCGTTGCCATTCTTCTTCCTCTGCTAGCCAGCTATTCCGCCATTCGCCTTCTTCTTCTATTAACTCACCCCACCGTGTTTTTCGCGGCTTGTATTGTAGAACCAGCGACTTTATCCATGCTGTTATTTCTTGGTGGCCATTAACTTTGGCTAGCGTGTAACTTTTATTGATACAACATTTGACGATACCCGGCCAGTACCAGGTATTCGATATACCTTCTGTACTTCTGAAGTTTTTTTCGATAAGTGTCCAATTTTTTTTGGCTTGTTCTATATTCCCTAAAGCACACTGTACACCGATTGCGCCTGAATAAGCATAAAGATCAAATAGCCTTTCACATTTTTTTTTCAAATCGACTGACGTAAAAGGTAATTTACCTTTATGAAATGGCATTAAGCTCTTTTCCCATCGTTTGTTAACTCGTCTAGTTTCAGTTTCGTAATTTATTAACCCTTCCATATTTTTGACATTCAAATGTAAAACACAGCAGTCCTGTGTAACCTTTTCCAATATTTCATAGGCAGCGGCAGTAAGTGGATCCTGTAAAGAAATTTTGAATTTTTTTTGTCGCTTGCTTTTCATTTAAGTTTTTTCCTAGGTAATAAAAAAGCGGCCATAAATTAATCGAGTTATTTTTAGATCCGGGGGCGTGTATTTTGATTTATGCTTTCCCTGTCATTTTTTTAGTTTTTATACTTTAGCAAAAGTATACTAACAGATTTATCTATAAAAGATATTCTATCTAATGTATTTTTAAATTGAAAGACAAGCATGGAAAATCTCTCAACGTGTTACAAGTCAGTAAGGTTTTGTAATCGCAAAAATAAGTCAAACAGGCAATCGCTATAAAATATGATATCTTTTAAACAGCCAAAATCGCATTATTATCTCTATAGAATACAATGAATTAATTGCAGCATATCCCCCTCAATAATCTAAAAAAATTTATTTTATTATCATAGCAATTACTATATAGTAAAATAATCACGTTTTTATTTCGTTATAAATTAACCCGCTAAGCAATGACAGGGACTCCGTATGAAAACTAAAGCACTTGAAAACACTCAGTTATTAAATGAATCGCTGAAATCCGGTGTATTCGCCACTATCTTTGTCTTTTTATCTAATGTAGGAGGAATTAAAGCACTTTTTGAAGAGCAGCTTAAAATTTATTTATTTCCATTCGCTGCCATCACTGAAACCATTACAACATTGTTAGCATTCACGGGTTTTATTACCGCAAAGAACCGAAATTTAGGCAAGACCTTCGATCTGACTTTATCTTTACTAACCACCACGTTAGTTCTTTATGCAGTTATTGGAGGACTTTGGTTTGGGTTTACTCCCATCGCGGTTAGTAGCTTATTTTTAGCCGCCATTGGCTCAGGTGCGCTCTATAACGTAGGACAATTTTTTTATCATGCCTATCGCTGGTTAAGCCGTCCTTCAACACCAGAAAATAATGCGCTAAAAGCCACCTATCGCAATCAAACCATAAAATATGGCATAGCTAGCTTGATTGGGCTCACCTTAGTCGCTGGTATTATTACCACACTAATACTTCCGCTGATGCTTCCTGTGATAGCCCCTATTGTGTTAGTCGTAGGTGGAATTTCAGCGGCAACGGCTCTCGCCATCGGTTTAATTTATCGGATATATAAAGCATTCAACCCTACCGTTGTTTCTAACCAACTTCATCAAGTAAACATAGAAGAAAATAATCATGTCGGTTATCAACGACTAAATAACGACAACACTTCAGAAACTGAACAAGTTTTTGATTATTATAATATCCAACCCGCCGTCACCGATAAAGAAACGCTTTTAATACAAATTCAAGCTAAAAAGGCTTCTTTAAGAAGCCAGATTGAACAAAGTCAAGGAACTATTTCAGAGCAATTATGGCCACAAGAAACAAAACGCAACAACAAGCTGGATTATTTAAATCAAATTGAAGCATCATTAGCAAATCCTACTGGCGAAAACGCGAACTGGACAATGAAGCCAAAGGTATTTCAGTCCTTTTTTAAAGATGTCGGCGAAATAGAACGTATCACTAACGCGGCAAAACCAGTTCTTCAAAATTTACTCGAAGAATCAACCCTAGAAGAATCAAGTGAATCCACCGACGAGACAATGAGAGCATTGCGGAAGCAATGCGAAGTTGAGGAGCCCGCGATAGGCGTGCGTTGACGGGCGAAGCAGGAAACGCATCACGCCGTAAA
>CAYQIM010000056.1:0-20247 GCA_964417555.1 Rickettsiella sp.
ACGCAGGACGAATCGCGGCCTAATTTCAGTCGCGTGATGCGAATTAATTTTGGGGACACGATGGCCAAAATTTTTCATGAGCATAGCGACTCGCTTGTAAAGATAACTTACAGGAAAACTTTAAAGAGATTGAAAATTTTTGTACTGACTTTGAAAAATATTATTTATTTTTAGTAAACGATATTAGGCTGGCTATTGGTGACAATTCAACAAAAAATTATAAAGCTGTTTTACAGCTATTGTTAGGTTTAGTTAATACACTACGGGAAAATAGTGCGATAAATAATGTTATAGATCAATTAAAAGCCATTCAATCAACACTATTAGCTATTCAGGAACAACTAGAAGTAAAATAAATTCAATAATCGTGAATGCACCTGTTGGAAATTATAATAAAAAGACAATGCAAATCGACATAGAATTTCTAGAAGAGAGTATTGATACGCTGGATAGAGAAAAACTAGAAAGCATCGTTTTATCAAATAATCGTCCAATACATCTGAGTTTAAAATCATTTTCAACGGTAAAGATAAATACTAATGATATTGATTTTGTTAATCCAATTTACGAAAGTGAGGCCTTTTATGCATCGCAATATCAGCAGCAGCAAAATAAATATCCTGAACTCAGTATTAATCGTATAAAATTAAATAAAAGAGTTTCTCTGGTCGAGGTTTCTATCAAAGAATTAATACGTCTACAGGAAGCTGTCTTGAAGTTTTGGTCAGCAACAGAGAGTAATATAAACACTTTAGTTAATGCCATTGCTGAAATGAAAGGCGATGAAGCTGAGATGAATAAGCTCCTAGAAAAATTAGAGAAAGACAGAAAACTAATTGATAGTGTCAAAGCGTTGTCCTCTAATCTTTATTTAAGCACTCATTTAGCTATTTATGGTAATAGGCAGCTAGAAAATGATTTTGATGCGATTTTTCTGCTTAATTAAAAAAATTGGTATAAATAAGTTATGGGATAAAAAGCATGGCCGCGATCAAATTATTGCTTACTAAAGTGGGTCAGGAAAAAATGACAGCCTTTGTTTTTAACGAACAAAAGGTGAATTTAAGTTTGGTATTAGGGAGTGGGTACCAAGCTGTAAATCAAGATATTATTACGCTAAAAAAAGAAGAAGAGCAAGCTCAAGCTACGTTGGTCTTTTCTCAAGCGGATCAAAAAAATATAAAACAACTCCATATTCAGGCTAGCGTAAGCGGTGGAAAAAAAGCGTATGATATACGCGAGATCGGTCTATTTATAGTAGAAAAAGAGGATACAAAAACCCTATTAGGGGTTTTTTCAGTAGAAAAACCCTTGGCACGAAAGACAGAAAATATGGATTTATTTTTGGATGTTGTATTGGATTTACAGGGATATACGGCTGACCAGTTTGTAATAAGCACGAGTGATTATAAATCAGCATTTGCTATGCCAATGGCCTCTACGGAAAAATTGGGTAGTGTGCAATTAGCAAGACCGGAAACAATAGCAAAAGGCAGAAATATTAGCGAGTTACCGCGCGTACTAACAACACAGCATTTAGCCGACGAACAAACGATAAAGGATAAAAAACCAGGGTTTATTTTAACCACAAATAATTTGACTACTTTATTTCCCCAGCAATATTATGATAGACAATGGAAAAAAATTAGTAAGCAGGATTTAGGTTTTAAGTGGGATAAGTCTATATTTAGCAGCGCTGTTTTTCAAGAAAACGACAATTCCATATACATTTTTTCTGCTTTTGCTATTGAAGGTGAAGGCGATAAGCTTTTTTATTCTCAATATAATGTAGAAAATGATGCATTAGTTACCAATAAATTAGATGATTTTGAAAGAAAAGGTAGAATTGTATTACCTCAAAGCTTTCATGCTTCGGAACCTTGTGTCGAATTGTATTCCACAACAAATAAGATTAACTGGAGTTTTTCTGGTTTACAAGATTCTTTAGTAATTTCATATAAGTTGGCTATAAACTTTTCCAAAAGAGACTATAGCTTACTTAAAAAACACACTCAATCTTTTAAGGGCGCGTTATTTTTACATAACGATGAATTAGCTAGTTTGGCTGATAGTGATGATTATACTCAGGAAATTCTAATCGGAGAAAGTTATAAGGCGAAATGTTTGATTAGTCCACGTAAAAAACCACTCGTGCATAGGGTGCAGGATAGAATTTATTGCTTTGCTGGAGCTACTGCAGCTGAAGAGCCATTAGTAGAAATTGTATCTATATTTGCAAAAAGTGGTGAATATACTGTTTCAAGTTTTGCTCCTAGCCGTAATGCTAACCATTTTAATTTGTTAGATACCAGTAATTTAGTTTCCTGTGTATTAGGAGTTTGGATTTATATTTTTGATACCGGACAGTCTGTTTTTTATCGTTATCACACTTTAGATAATCGGTGGCAAATACTCGCTATTTCGCGAGATCTGCAGAATTATTTAAATAATATTAAGTTAAAAAAATCACTTTTAACAGTTGTACGAGATGTTCTTTATTTATTTGTTTTTCAAACCGACAAATTAGCAATTTTTAAATTTGTCCATTCGGTATAAATCGGATTAAGGTGATAATAATGGAAAAGAATTTACAAGCGGCGTGTAAACAGAGAGAAGTAGCAATAGGGGAAAGCTTGAGTTTAGAGCAACTCGAACCACAAGAATGTTATTCCATCAAAGTTCCATTCCATGCCTTAACGCCAGGAAAATTTACCATTCAGGCAAATTTTAATTACAATGAAGGTAAAGTGGAGTCATTAGAAGTAAGGACACAAGTGGAAGCGAAATTGGAAGCAGAATTAACACTGGGAGTCGCTTTATTTGCTTACACGTTAACACGTTTAAGTTTAAATTTTACTTTGAGCACACCAGATTAGAGTGTTCGATGTCGTGTAATTTTGACGATGGTTTTAACGGTGCGAAGTAAGCGAATGACCTGCGCAAGCTGTTTTCGATTTCGTACTGATAAGGTGAAATGGATAATACAATGTTCTCGATCACGATTTTCTACTTGGATATTATCGATATTGGTATTTGCTTTAGCAATGCGGTGTGTTAAATGGGCGAGTACCCCACGTTGATTTAAGGTCTCGATATGGATATCGGTTTTATAGAGGCCTGCTGCCATTTTTTCCCATTGTAATGGAATAGCCCGGTCTTTATTTTTTTTGAGTAGTCGTACTGCATACTTACAACGTTGTAGATGTACCGCAATGCCATGGCCTGCATTGAGTAAGCCAATGATTTCGTCATCTGGGATTGGCCGACAGCATTCAGAAAAGCTAATTAAACTGTTGTCGGTATTCTTGATAAATAAAGGTAAAGGTGTGTGGTCTTTTTTTACAGTGGTTTTTAAATTGCGTAGCGAAGTAGCAATTAACAATGGATGAATATAGCCTAAGCCAATGGCTTCGAGTAGATCTTCGAATACAGTGTAGTGGAATTTTTTTAAGGTTTTATTGAGGTACTTTGGAGGTAACTGTGTACATTCTTTTCCAAGTGGGATTAGAGTGTTATCAAGCAAGCGTTGGCCTAGTTGTACGGCCTCATTGTGTTGTTTTGTTTTCAAAAATTGACGGATATGACTGCGGCTTCGCCCCGTGGCGACAAAGTCTAGCCAACTTGAATCGGGTAAGGAGGCTGTATCCGTTATGATTTCAACGGTTTGCCCGCTTTGTAGAGGTGTGCTAAGTGGTACATTCTGTTTATCAATTTTAGCGGCAATGCAATGATTTCCTATATCAGAATGAATGGCGTAGGCAAAATCGATAGGCGTTGCTTTCTGGGGAAGTTCAATAATATCGCCTTTGGGCGTGAAAATATAAATATCGGTAGGAAACAGGTCGATTTTGATCGTTTCGATGAATTCCAAAGAGCTGGAGGTTGTTTTTTGAATATCGAGTAAGCGTTTAAGCCACTCGCGTGCGCGTAAATGCGGTCTGATATCACCTTCTTCTTTGTTCTGGTCTAACCAATAATTGACGATGCCATGTTCTGCACAATTATCCATACTGATAGTGCGGATTTGAACATGAATGGAAGTGGTGGGACCAAATAAAGTCGTGTGTAAAGCCTGATAACCATTGGCTTTGGGTAATGCAATGTAGTCATGAAAATGGTCAGGTAAAGGTTTATAGAGGTTATGGACAGTCCCTAATACGCGATAACACGAGTCAATATTGTCGACAATAATACAAAAAATAGGTATATCAATAATTTCGTTAAAGTCTAAATGATTCTCACGCATCTTTTTATAAATAGGATAAAGATGCTTTTTTTTATGCCAAATCGCGACCGGGCGTAAGTGATTCTTTTCTAATGCGCCCTTTAGATCTGCTTCAATTTTACTTATTAATGCTTTACGTTTCCGCCGCGTTTTTTGTAGTGCGGCTTGTAAGATATGGTAACGCCAGGGATAAAGATTTAATAAACAAAGATCTTCTAGCTCAATACGCAGCGCATGCATGCCTAAGCGTTGTGCGATGGGTGCGTAGATATCTAAAGTTTCTCTAGCAATGCGCTGGCGTTTTTCTGCAGGGACAACGGAGAGTGTATGCATGTTGTGCAAGCGATCAGCCAGTTTGATAAGAATGATCCGGATATCTTTTGCCATTGCTAGCAACATTTTACGAAAATTTTCAGCTTGCGCTTCAGCGCGACTTTGGAATTGAATCTGTGTAAGCTTACTCATTCCATCGACAAGCTCTGCAATTTCAGCGCCAAAGGTATCTGTTAAGACATTTTTTTCGATGACGGTGTCTTCAATAACATCATGTAGAATGGCAACAATAAGGGTTTGTGTATCCATGCGCATTTGCGCCAAGATGTTCGCAACAGCAATGGGGTGGGTTATATAGGGATCGCCACTATGGCGCTGTTGGCCGGCATGGGCTTTAGCTGCAAATTGATAAGCACTATAAATGCGTTCGATTTGATCGGGCGGTAAATATTCTTGCAATTCTTGTTTGAGCTCGCTAAACAGTTGCATGCAAGGCCCCATCAGTTTAGTGATCGGTAGCTTGCATGTCACTTCCTTGAGTTTTTCCTTCTGATTCATTAAGCCGTCCGCTAGCGATTTCTCTCAATGCGATGACGGTAGATTTGTCATTCTCCGGATCAACCATAGCCATGCCGCCTTTTGCTACTTGTCTTGCGCGTTTTGATGCAATAATGACTAACTCAAAGTGGTTTTTGACCTTTTTTAAGCAATCTTCGATAGTAATACGTGCCATATCTTTTCTCTATTTGTACCAAAATTAGTGATGAGTTTTTAAACCCGAATTGAGAAAGTGTCTTCAAATGCACGTTGACGGTCAAAAATGTTGTTTTTTCTGCGTTTTGCTGTCCACATACCTCAAGTATGTCCTATTGCGTTACTCGAAAAACAAAATTTCTTGTTGCGTCCTAGCCATTTGAAGACACTTTCTTAAACTTATTGAAGGCTTTTTCATTCAGTGTCCTTTTTACCACAAATCAATAAGAGCCACACTATATCATTATTTGTTTTATTTTATACCCAGCACTATACTTGTGTTTAGGGATAAAAAAGCTGTAGATATTGATGAGTAATAAAGCTAGATACTGTATTTTCTAGTTAAAACAGGCGTAAGCTATCATCAATACTGTCATTTTATCTATTTCGCTTGCATAAGGGCAGTAGTTACATCTAACATTCGATTAGAAAAGCCCCATTCATTATCGTACCAAGCTAGCACCTTGACAAAGTTACCGATCACGCGGGTTTGTGTCGCATCGACAGTAGAAGAGGCCGGATTATGGTTATAGTCAATAGAGACTAGGGGCTCTTCGCAGTAGTTTAATATACCTTTGAGCGAGCTTGTTTCGGAGGCTTGTTTCAATATTTGGTTGATTTCTTCGGTCGAACTTGGGCGCCCAGCTTGAAAACTTAAATCAACTAGAGAAACGTTAATGGTGGGCACACGTATCGCTAAACCATCCAATTTACCCGCGAGTTCAGGTAAAACAAGGCCGACAGCGCTAGCAGCACCTGTTTTTGTTGGAATCATCGACTGTGTAGCGGAGCGTGCACGGTGCATATCGCTGTGATGGGTATCGAGAAGTACTTGATCATTGGTGTAGGCATGGATGGTTGTCATCAAGCCTTGAATAATGCCTATTTTTTCATGTAAAGGCTTGGCTAGAGGAGCTAAACAGTTTGTGGTACACGAGGCATTCGAAATAATTGTGTGATCGGCTTTTAGGGTAGAGTGATTAACGCCATAAACAATGGTAGCGTCAACATCTTTCCCGGCAGGCGCCGAGATAATCACTTTCTTCGCGCCGGCGGTAATATGTTTAGCTGCCTTTTCGCCCGTGGTAAAGAGGCCTGTACATTCATGCACAACATCAATATTTAGGGCTTGCCATGGTAATTTTTCCGGATCACGTTCGGAAACCATTTTTATTCGCTGATCGTTAATGATTAAATGATCGCCCTCAACGGCAACAGTGCCATGAAATTTGCCATGTGTGGTGTCATAGCGGGTTAAATGTGCGTTAATATCGATATTTGCTAAATCGTTGATTGCTACAATTTCTATATCGTGTTTTTTAGGTGATTCAAATAGTGCTCTTACTATATTACGTCCAATACGCCCATAGCCATTAATAGCAACCCGCGTTGTCATAGTCAGTTTCCCCTTGTTTTAAGCCGTTAATAATTGATTTACTGTTTTAATAATATGTTCGGTAGTAAACCCTAAGGCAGTGAATACCGTTGGTCCTGGTGCAGACTCACCAAATCGATCTATTCCAATGATCTTTCCTTTACAACCCACATAGCGATACCACCAGTCTGTACTACCGGCTTCTATGGCAACTCGCTTCGTTACTGAAGAAGGTAAAATAGCATTTTGATAAGCCGTATCTTGCAAGGCAAAACGATCGGCCGATGGCATTGATACCACACGAATTTGCTTTCCTTGTTGGTTTAGCGCGCGTGCTGCATTAACAGCAAGACTGACTTCGGATCCTGTTGCTATAATAATCGCTTCCGGCAACGCTTGACAATCTAAAATAGTATAGGCGCCGCGTTGAATAGAGGATAAGGTGGTTTTGGTATGGGTTTGTACCGGTAAAGCTTGTCGTGTGAGTAATAAACAGCTAGGTCCCTGGTGTTCTAGGGCTTGCTGCCAAGCTACTGTCGTTTCGACGGTATCACAAGGTCGCCACAGTGAAAGCTGTGGTATCAGACGTAAGCTATTAATGTGTTCTATGGGCTGATGTGTCGGGCCATCTTCCCCTAAGCCAATCGAATCATGTGTGTAAACAAAGATAACGCGCTGTTTCATTAATGCAGCGAGACGAATGGCATTCCGTGCGTAGTCGCTGAAGACTAAAAAAGTGCCACCATAGGGAATAAATCCACCGTGTAAAGCGATGCCATTCATCATTGCCGACATGCCAAATTCGCGAACACCATAGTGTATATAGTTACCTGAAGGGTTTTCTTGGTTTAAGACGTGAGATGCTTGCCAGAAGGTTAGATTGGATTCCGTTAAGTCGGCAGAGCCTCCTAAAAGTTCAGGTAAAAGAGGGCCGAAAGCATTTAAGGTCTGTAAAGAAGCTTTTCGCGTGGCTATTTTTTCAGATTTTTTGGCGGTCTCAGTAATGATTTTTTTAGATTTTTCTGCCCATTCCTCTGGAAGTTGGCCATGGATTCTTCGGCTAAATTCTTTGGCAAGTTCTGTATAGGCTTTTTGATAGGACTCCCATTTTTGCTGCCATGTTTGTTCTAAGGCAGCTCCTTTTTCGCAGGCATTCCAGGCTTGATAAATATCTATCGGTATTTCAAAAGCGGGATAGTGCCAATCCAGAGCTTGCTTAGTTGCGATTATTTCTTCATCACCGAGAGGTGCACCATGCGCTTGATGACTGTCTGCTAAGTTAGGTGCACCAAAGGCGATATGTGTTTTACAACATATCAAACTGGGTTTATCGTTTACAGCACGCGCTTGTGTGATGGCTTCTCTAATTTGATCAGGATTATGACCATCGACATCGGGGATAACATGCCAATGGTAGGCCTCAAAACGTTGGGGTGTGTTGTCTTTAAACCAACCGTCAACTTTTCCATCAATAGAAATCTCATTATCGTCCCAGAAAGCGATTAATTTTCCTAAACCTAAACAGCCAGCTAATGAAGCCACTTCATGCGAAATACCTTCCATAAGACAACCATCACCCATAAAGACATAGGTGTAGTGATCAACGATTTTGTGATCAGGGCGATTAAACTGTGCAGCTAAACTGTGTTCAGCTAATGCCATGCCTACCGCATTGGCGAATCCTTGCCCTAAAGGACCTGTAGTAGTTTCAACACCCGGCGTAATACCATATTCGGGATGGCCTGGTGTTTTCGAATGTAATTGTCGAAATTGTTTGATGTCATCTAAAGAAAGATCATAACCCGTTAGATGAAGTAGGGCATATTGCAGCATAGAACCATGGCCATTGGACAGTATGAAACGATCGCGATTAGGCCAAGTTGGATTAGCAGGGTTATGGTTTAAAAAATCTTGCCATAAAACTGTTGCAATATCAGCCATGCCCATGGGCATACCGGGATGTCCTGAATTAGCTTTTTGTACAGCATCCATACTAAGAACGCGAATGGCATCCGCACATTTTTTTTGATACGACATACTTGAAGCCCTTGCTAAATAATCTTACTGTTTTTTGGTATCCTGCGCTGATCCTCAAGACGACGGTTTACTACAACATATCAACAATTATTGCATGCACAATAATAATGGCTGCAGCAATGACGACTAAACTTAATAAAATTTTTCCGCCTGAGACTCGATAAGAGGAAACGAGCTGTTGATGATAGCGTCCTGACCAAGCCATGAGTGCTGGCAGTAAAGCTAACAAACTGGCACACCAAATACCAGCATAATTTAACGCTGTCATAAATACAGCCGGAAAAAATAAAACAATGGTTAGAGGTGGGAAAAAAGTCAGTATAGCGGTAATATTTTTACCTTTTTTGGTTTTATTGAGTCTAAAACTGTCCATTAAGAAATCAGCCAGGCTGAGACCTACGCCCAAAAACGAGGTGGCAAGACAGATCGATGTAAATCCCCAAGCTAAGCTGGTGATAAGTTTTGTATTTAATAAAACACTGAGCCTATTGGTTAATTCGCTGTTAGGTTGATTCATATGGGCAATCTCAGTAAGCCCCAAATGACCATCGATAGGGATAATGCCCATAATAGCAGCGTTCCATAAAATATAACAAACAAGCGGAATTAAACTGCCCAAAATGATAACTCGGCGTAGTTGTTGCACATCACTATGAAAATAAATTCGCAAACTGGGAATGATGGCGGCAAAACCAAATGATGTAATCATAATGGTTAGGCTGTTGGGTAGATAATGGAGTTGGCCTTGACCTAATTGTTTTGCTGAAAGAGAAGGAAAAATTAATAAAATAAGCAGAATATAAATTAATAATTTTCCGCCCATCAATGCGCGATTAAATGTGTCAACAGAGCGGATTCCTTGATAAATAATGACGCCAAAACAGAGAACAAATAAAATCGCTGCGGACTTGAGGGAAAAGTGTAGGTTTGTTTTTTGTAGCAAGCTCTGTAAGAAGTCAGCTCCGCCAGCGATATAGGCCGCTAATAAAGAATATAACAAAAGTAAGTAGCAAAGCCAGGTAATTATCTCGCCCACACGTCCCAAGGTGGCACGCGCCATAGAAACCAAATGACTATTGGCGGGAAACCAAAGATTGACTTCTAAGATAAGTAAACCACCCGCGAGCATGATGGCCCAACATGCTATCAAAAACACGGTGGAGTTAATAAAGCCTGTCTGTGCTGTTGCGAGTGGTAGTGCTAGCATGCCACCACCGATGGCATTGCCCGTGATCATTAGAATGCCGCCAATTTGTTTTATATTCATAAAGAACTACAACTTAAAATGATGAGTAATGTGCTAATGCTGAATAAAATAATCAATAAACATTTACCGCCAGCCACTTGATAGCCGGAGGTGAATTTTTTTGTATAACGTCCACTCCACGTCATCATAGCGGGCAAGCCAATGAGTAATATGGCGCAGAGAATTCCAGCATAAGATAACGCTTTAATAAATGCATTCGGATAGTGGTTAGCGACGATCAATGGAGGTAAAAAAGTAATGGCATAAAGCATTAATTTATTTGGCCCCATTTTTTTGACGCCTAATCCATCACTTAAAAAATCAAAAAGACTTAAAGAAACGCCTAGAAATGAGGTTGCCAGACAAATCGCGGTAAAAGCTTTGGCTAAAAAATTAATCAGCGGATTGTGTAGCAATTGGCTTAAGGCATGGATTAAATCGCTGGTTGAATGACTTGAATGCGCCATTGCCATTAAACTTATGCGCCCCTGGGATGGAATGACGCCCATAATGACTAATTCCCATAGGATATAGCAAATGAGTGGAATGAAACTGCCGATGAGAATAGCTTTGCGTAGTTGCTTTGCATCGTTTTTGAAATAGCTACGCAGGCTAGGAATGATGACAGCAAATCCAAATGAAGTAACAATAACCGTGATGCTGCTTATGATGACGGGTAAACGATGGAATTCTCCCGGTGTTAGAAGATAGCTTGGTGAAACAAAAGGAAATATACAAATGATTAATAAACCAATAGTAGCTAGCTTACTGAACATTAATCCTCGATTCATAAAATCAACAGAGGAAATACCTTTATAAACAACGATACTTAATAATCCGGTGAATAGAAAAGCAGAAACTCGACTTGAAAAGGTCAAGTGCAAGTTTATCAATAGGTGTTGTAGAAAATCGCTACCCCCTGAAATGTAGGCCGCCAATAACGCGTAAAGTAGTAATAAATAGCTCACCCAAGCAATGACTTGGCCAAAATGGCCTAAGGTCGTTTTGGCCATCGTAATTAAATTGCTGTTTACAGGATGCCAGAGATTGACTTCTAAGATAAGTAACGCACTTGATGTCATTACCGCCCAGCAAATAAAAAGGGATAATAAGGTAGCGATAAAGCCAAATTGTGCGGTAGCCACAGGCAATGCTAGCATACCACCACCAATGCTCGTGCCAATGATTAGTAGAACTCCGCCGATAAATTTATTATTCATACCATATGCCTTTAGAGGGTGTTTCAGTAAAAGGAAGATTCCCCGGCCGGTCTTGTTTTAAAACGGCGATGGATCCAGAGATATTGCTCTGGATGGGCGCGGATGGCTTGTTCTAGGTGTTTATTAAAATAAATTGTGGCTTCAGTTGCATCGAGCTCGTCGAAATTTTTTACAAGAGGGCTAATCGTAATTTGGTAACCTTTGCCTTGTGGAAGGCGATGATAAAAGAGCGTGACAACTTGAGCATGTGTTTGTTTTGCGTACCGACTGGGTGTTGTAATTGTAGCCGCTTCAATTCTAAAGAAAGGTGAAAAAATACTGTGTGCAGGTCCATAATCTTGATCGGCGGCATACCAGATGGCCGCATTTTTTTTCAGTGCTTTAATAATTTGACGTACGGCATGCCGGTGAATAGGTTGCATCAACTTAAAATTTCGGTGTCGTTTTAATAACATGTCAATGACTTGATTTTTTTGTTCGCGATAAACAACATGGATGGGAAATATACTAGAGAATAAACGTCCACAAAGATCTAATGAAGTAAAATGACCGCTAAGAATGATTACACCTTGTTTTCTTGCCAGCGCTTCTTGCAGATGCTCTAAACCTTCAACGTGAAGCAGGGGAGCGAGTTTATGAAAAGGTACCCACCATGCCATAGCGGCTTCAATCAGTCCCATCCCTAAAGATTTAAAATGTTCTTTTAATAGTTGCTTTCGGGCATGTTCGGAAAGCTCCGGGAAACAGAGGGCAAGATTTATGCGAGCAATATGCCGAAAACGTTTTAATAAATAAAAAGCACCATGACCTAACCCTCTACCAACCATTAATTGTAGCTTAAGAGGAAGTTTATTTATCCCATATAATACCCCAAGCCCTAGCCAAGTGAGCCAATAACGGGGATGTATAAGATTAAAGTGTTTTGTTTTCATTAGGTAATAGCAGTCGTGTGACTATTTGCTTGTTAACGATTTGTTTTTCTATGATTTCGTCGATATCTTTTTCGGTTTCACAATAGTACCAGATGCCTTCAGGATAAATGACTAAAACTGGGCCATCCTCACAGCGACCTAAACAACCGGCGCTGCTGACCCGTATTTTCTTTTCTTTTTTGTCGTCAAGCATTTTTATTCTCGTCTTTAAGTAATTCAATAAGGGTTTAGCACCCCGTTTAGCACAACAATCTTTATTGTTGTCACGTTCATTGATGCAAAGAAAAATATGCTGTTGGTAGTAAGACATGAGTATTAGTGGTGGTTAAGTAGATTTTATTTTTACTCTAGCAGAAAAAAGTGCTTATTTCTCCACTAATTAGGTCTACGGTCGCTGTTGTTAGGATTTTAGGTTACACTAGGAGCCTCGCTATTCAAGGAGGAATAGAGTGGCAAATATTAACCGTTATCGATCCTCTTCTTTACTCCATCAATTACATCGTTTATCTCAAGAATGGGATCAGCTATTCGAGCCAAGCTATCCTGAAGACAATTCTTTAGTAGAAACGAGTCACTGGGCGCCTTGCGTAGACATCAAAGAGGAACCCGAACGATTTGTACTGTATGCTGATATTCCTGGCGTTGATCCGAGCGATATCGAAATTGCGATGGAAAATGGTGTATTAACTATTAAAGGTGAGCGCGTTCACTCGAAAAAAGAAGAAAGAGAAGACTATACGCGGGTAGAGCGCTCTAAAGGCTCTTTTTATCGTCGTTTTGCTTTACCTGATACGGCAGATCCAGATAGAGTCACAGCGAAAGGGAAGCATGGCGTATTAGAAATTATTATTCCTAAACGTGAGAAAACCACTAAAAAAATCAAAGTAGAAATGAAAAAAGACTAATTTTTAATATTACTTAGATTGAGGCTTATGAATCGAGCGGCTATGGACGAAAATTCAAGGGTGAATATATTTATTACAGACAGTTTGTAGTGCCGGAATGACAGTTTTCTCAAACCACGGATTGCGTTTTAACCAAATATTATTACGGGGTGATGGATGAGGTAATGGAAAGAAATGAGGTAAATACTCTGAAAAAGAGTTGACGGTAGCGGTCAATGTTTTTTTACAACGCCCTTTTAAATAATGATGTTGACTATACTGGCCTATAAGCAATGTTAATTCAATATGAGGAAGGGAAGCTAAAAGAGAAGGTAGCCAATGTTCTGCGCATTCTTTTCTGGGTGGATAATCACCAGAAGGGCCGGTCCCCGGATAACAGAAACCCATAGGAATGATTGCAATTTGTGATTCATCATAAAATGTTTTTTTATTGATATTAAGCCAACGGCGTAAGCGGTCACCGCTGGGATCATTCCAGGGTATACCCGTTTGATGTACCCGAATACCTGGCGCTTGCCCCACAATGAGCAATCGACTTTCGGTGTGCGCACGTAATATGGGATTAGGCTTAAACGGTAAATGTAGCGCGCAAAGTTGGCATTGACGAATACGTGAGAGAAGCGGTAATAGTTTATTCATAACTTGATAGAGGTTCTGCTTGCCAAAAGGGTATCACACCCACTAAAGTAAGCCCTAAAATAGGCTGCTTTATTTACAGGTAGGATCGATCTATGGAGTATAAAGAATCTGATATGTTGTTAGAAGAAGACGATACTGACGGGAGTAACGAGACTGAATTAGGGTCCTCCCTTTTGGAAATGGAAGATGAAGAACTGGACACATGGCCAGAAGAACTCGCGTTAGATGCATTAAATAAAAAATCTAAGGCTTCGCCTGTACGTTTTTCCTTAGAAAAGCGAAGGCGTATTGAAGAGCTCCATGAAGAGCGACGATTACGTGAAGAATTTGACTATGAATTTGAAACAGAAGCTTCTGAAAATAATGATGTGAGCAAAAGTGAGTAATTATGCAGGGTACGTTTTTGGAGTTTGAACAACCTATAGCCGAATTAGAAGCAAAAATTGAAGAGCTGCGTAAGCTCGGTAATGATGCCGAAGTAAATGTCAGTGAGGAAATTAAACGACTAGAACAAGAAAGAATTAAACAGATCCAATCTATTTTTGCTTCACTTGATGCTTGGCAAGTTGTTCAATTGGCACGCCATCCACAGCGACCCTATTTCTTGGACTATGTTGATAAGATTTTTACAGAATTTGATGAATTACACGGAGATAGACAATTTTCTGATGATGGGGCTATAGTAGGGGGATTGGCGTATTTAGCTGATCAACCCGTTATGCTGATAGGCAATCAAAAAGGTCGTGGTACAAAAGAAAAGGTTCAGCGTAATTTTGGGATGCCGAAACCAGAAGGATATCGTAAAGCATTGCGCCTGATGGAATTGGCGGAACGGTTTAAATTACCTATTTTGACCTTTATTGATACCCCAGGGGCTTATCCAGGCATTGATGCAGAAGAGCGCAATCAAAGTGCCGCGATTGCTATTAATTTACAAGCCATGTCGCAGCTTAAAGTGCCTATCATTTCTACGGTCATTGGTGAAGGTGGTTCTGGTGGCGCTTTAGCTATTGGCGTTAGCGATCGTGTATTGATGTTACAATATAGCGTTTATTCCGTCATTACACCAGAAGGTTGCGCTTCGATTCTTTGGAAAAGTGCTGAAAAAGCCCCTGAGGCGGCATCCGCTATGGCGATGACTGCTAGTCGTTTGTTCCAGCTTCAGTTAATCGATCAAGTGATTGAAGAGCCTTTGGGTGGTGCACACCGAAATCCAGAAGAAATGATCAGCCGCCTGAAGACTGAACTGATTAAACAGTGTGAACAATTAAGAAATTTTTCCATTGAAAAACTACTTGACCAGCGCTATAAAAAATTATTGGCGATAGGCGCATAATACCCATACCGTATTGGCAGAACTAGACTTAAGCGGAAATTTATACGTCGCTCCGGCGAAAGCTAGGGTCCAATGATGGCCTGTGGTCAAGCTGTAGGATAACGGTTTATTTTTGTACAAATAAGTAACGCAGAAAAACTTGCTAACTAAGTGTGCTGCACCAACAGACAGCTTTTCGTGAGTTAACTTTACAAGTAACCACTGTGTTCTGTATGGTTGCGTGATGTTTAACGATAACAACCTGCGGGATCAATTAGAGCAATATCCAGAATCAACTTTTTGGCTAGGCTATAGTGGCGGGCTGGATTCTCAAGTATTACTTTATTCACTGGCTAATATTTTCCCTGCGACTCGTTTGCGAGCGATCCACATTAATCATGGTTGGCATAGTGCTGCTTTGCAATGGGCAGAAACTTGCCAGCAAACCTGCGCACAGTTAGGTGTCGATTGTGAAGTGATTACTGTTGATGCTCAACCGAAGGGAGGAGAAAGTCCAGAAGCATGCGCTAGGCAAGCGCGCTATGCGGCTTTGGCAGCGCGATTAAGAAGTGGTGACTGTTTATTGACAGCCCATCATCGCGATGATCAGGCTGAGACTTTTTTTTTGCAGTTATTACGTGGAGCCGGTATTCGTGGGCTTGCTAGTATGCCTGCTGCTATGCCCTTTGGCGAAGGGATGCTTGTCCGGCCATTACTGCAATACTCAAGGTCGGAGTTAGAACATTATGCAAAAGAAAGAGAATTGACTTGGGTAGAAGATAGCAGTAATACAAATTTACGTTTTAACCGTAATTTTATTCGTCACCAATTATTGCCGTTGCTTCATCGACGCTGGCCTGAGGCTAACAAGACGCTGGCAAGGGTTGCGCAAAATACTGCAGAAGCGCATCGACTGCTGGAAGAGGTGGCGCATGAAGATTGGCTAAAGGTTTGTGACCCATCGTCAAATAACCTTGTTGTTTCGCGATTACTTCGTTTAACGCCAGCACGTCGTCGAAATTGTTTGCGATATTGGTTGAATCAATTGTGTTTTCCTTTGCCCAGTCAAAAACAATTACAACAAATTGAATTTTTGTTGGAAAGTAAAAGAGATGCTAATCCACAAGTCGATTGGGGAGGTGTTCAGATTCGCCGTTACCATGATTTTTTATATGCACTAGCATTAAAGAAAACAACGGTGTTGCCAATTCTATCTATTGACTGGGATCTCAGACAAAAAACATTGTCTTTACCATTAATAGGCAAGTTGACTTCAGAACAGGTTATCGGCCAAGGCATTGGTTGTGAAAGAATCAAGGGCATGCCGCTCAACATTAAGTTCCGCCAAGGCGGAGAACGGTTTCATTCACAAGGTCGTCTGGGCTCCCACCCATTAAAAAAATTATTCCAAGAATGGAAGGTCCCTCCATGGCAGCGGCAAACTATTCCTTTGCTTTATTGTCAGGATGAATTAATCGCTGTTCCTGGTTATGGAGTAAACCCAAATTTTCTAGCGAATAAGAATGAATGGGGATATGTCATCCGCTTAAAGCCGATATAATCATCGTTTTTGCATGGTTTCGTTGTTGGATTGGCTTTTTCGATGCATGTACTTTGTGTACATTCCGCTTCTCCAAGCCAATTCGCTTAGAAACCAAGCAAAATACTTGATTATATGTAATAGTTAGAGTGGTTTAAGAGAAAAGATTACATTTTTAATGATGATCTTTGTCCTTGTTAAAAAAATCACGGAGTTCTTTTTCTGCTTGATCTTTGGCAATACCATATCTTTCCTGAATTTTTCCGATCATTTTCTCTTTATTGCCTTTAACTTGTTGCCAATCATCATCGGTGAATTTAGACCATTTTTCACGGAGCTTTCCTTTGAATTGTTCCCATTTGCCTTTTAGTTCATCAGGATTCATAACTATCTCCTTATATAGTGCGCATTAATACGATAAAACTACCTAATAACAATCTTTATGACCATTTTATCTAATTAGTATAGACTAAATTTATTGACATACAAGTATAAGAAAGCGCCTTCTAATGCACGTAACGGTCAAAAAGTTTTTTCTATGTTTCGTTACTCACATACCAATCATGTATGTTCCGACACGCTACTTGAAAAACAATGTTTTTTGTCTCGTTGATAATTCCACATTTTGAAAATGTGGAATTATCTTATACGCTAAGAGATTACCTATTTGCTCATGCAGATTTACTATTTTTTACTTCAATGAGATGGATCGTAAACAACAATGTTTGGTTCGGTCCGATAGTCTTATCCACGCCATGATCCCCATAGGCGAGTTGAGGCGGAATAACAACTTGGAATGTTGCACCTGGTTTCATGAGCTTTAAAACTTCAGTCCATCCAGGAATTACGTTATTGATAGGGAAGGTAACAGGCGTTTTTGATTTATCAAAAATAGTTCCATTAATAAAGCTGCCGGTATAGTCTACTTTTACCATGGAGTTATCCGTAGGTCCTTCACCACTACCAGGATGAATAATTTTATATTGAAGCCCACTTTGAGTCGTGATAATACCAGGTTTCACTTTGTTAGCCACTAAGTAAGCATCACCCAATTGTTTGTTTTGGTTGCTCACTGTTTTAAATTCAGCTTCTTTTTTACTAATGAGTTCTTGTTGGAAGTTTTTCAATATATCCACCATTTGTGCTTGTGTTAATGAAGTTTTACCTTGTAGGGCATCTTTCAATCCTTTTTCCAGTTCAATGGGATCAACTTCTATGTCCTGTTCTTTAAAGTTTTCGCCCAGATCAGCGCCAATACTGTAGCTTATTTGGGCTTTACTGGGCTTAGCGGTAGCGTTTTTATGTTCACCTGATACGGTGAGTTGATTAACCGTGGACGGAGAGGTACTCTGTGCAGCCAGCACGGCTGAACTAACGAATAAACTAGCCGCTAAGGTCGAAAGGGCGGATAATCTTGTCATTGGGTTCTTCCTTTTGGGAATAAGTTTAAAAAAACCGTTATATTGCCTTAGTTTCCATTAGAAAACTATAGCTAATTTAAGAGAGTATCTTCAAAATGCACGATGGCGGTCAAAAAACGTTGTTTTTCTGTGTTTCGCTACTCACATACTTCATGTATGCTCCGTTGCGATACTCGAAAAGACAACGTTTTTTGTCTCGTCCTAGCACATTTGAAGACACTTTATAAGAATAAACGAAAACCATGCAGCTTTCTAAAGAATTTGATGTCATTGTTGTAGGTGGCGGTCACGCCGGTACCGAAGCCGCTTTAGCGGCGGCACGATTGGGCGCAAGCACGTTGCTATTGACGCATAACATTGAGACTTTGGGTCAACTTTCTTGTAATCCCTCTATTGGTGGTATTGGTAAAAGTCATTTAGTCAAAGAAATCGATGCTTTGGGCGGAGTGATGGCCTTTGCAGCGGATCAGGCTGGTATCCAATGGCGTGTACTAAATGCAAGTAAAGGTCCAGCTGTACGCGCAACACGCGCACAAATGGATCGTAATTTATATAAACAAGCGATTCGTACGACACTAGAGAACCAAAGCAATCTATCTATTTTCCAACAGGGAGTGGATGATTTGATTTGGCAAGACAATGGTATAAAAGGTGTTATTACACAAACCGGTATTCGTTTTCGTAGTAAGACGGTGATATTAACGGCAGGTACTTTTTTAGCAGGTAAAATTCATATTGGACTTCAACAATCGCAAGGAGGTCGTGCAGGTGATCCAGCGGCTATGAATTTGGCGCAGCGATTACGCCAGCTGCCGTTGCGGATTAATCGTTTGAAAACAGGAACTCCACCTCGCCTGGATGGTCGGACGATTGATTATAAAAAATTATTAGAACAGCCTAGTGAATTTCCATTGCCGGTATTTTCCTTTTCAGGAAAAGTGGAACAACACCCTGCTCAGATAAGTTGTTTTATTACTCATACTAATGAAGCAACCCATGCGATTATTCGTTCAGGGTTGGATCGTTCACCTATGTACAGTGGGGTGATTGAAGGAACAGGTCCGCGCTATTGCCCATCGATTGAAGATAAAGTGGTACGATTTGCTGATAAAACAAGTCATCAGATTTTCCTAGAGCCAGAAGGCCTTAACACCCATGAAGTATATCCGAATGGAATTTCGACAAGCTTACCCTTTGAGGTGCAGGTAGAATTAGTGCATAGCATTAAAGGCTTAGAGCAAGCACATATTACGCGACCGGGTTATGCTATCGAATATGATTTTTTTGACCCACGAGATTTATTTCCTTCCTTAGAATCACGTATTTTAGAGAATTTATTTTTTGCTGGTCAAATTAATGGAACAACGGGTTATGAAGAAGCCGCCGCTCAGGGATTGATTGCCGGTTTAAATGCCGCACGAAAAGCACAAGACAAATCTACGTGGTCACCGCGTCGTGATGAAGCTTATATTGGGGTTTTGATCGATGATTTAATTACCCAAGGCACCTTAGAACCTTATCGTATGTTTACCAGCCGTGCAGAATATCGTTTATTGCTTCGTGAAGATAATGCCGATCTACGTCTCAGTGAAGTGGCTTATGGGTTAGGCTTAATTGATGCCGCACGTTGGCAAATTGTAAGTAAGAAACGCGACACGATAGAAAAAGAACAGCTACGTTTACAGAAACTTTCTGTTAGGCCGCAAACTTCGGCGAGTGCAGCGGTAGAAAATTATTTAAAGCAAGCGTTGACAAGAGATTATCGTGTTTCTGAATTACTCACACGGCCTGAATTGAATTATACCGATTTAATGAAAATAGAAGGCTTAGGTCCGGGTGTTTTGGACCTGCAGGTGAGTGAACAAATTGAAATTCAAGCAAAATATCAAGGCTATATTGAACGACAACGTAATGAGATTGAACGACAAGGGCGCTATGAAGCGATCTCGTTACCTATAGCGTTAGATTATCACACGGTTAAAGGACTTTCGAATGAAGTGCGAGAGAAGTTAATTCAGCATAAACCATTAACTTTGGGCCAGGCATCACGTATTCCAGGCGTTACGCCAGCGGCTGTTTCATTATTACTCGTACAGTTAAAAAAACGTTAATACTCTTCGCACTTGAATTTTTGGCAGCGTTCCCGCTCAATTCGCAATCCTCATGTATTTTGTATACACTGCGGTTGCTTCATTTTCGCGGCGCCTTGCCAAAAATCCAATTGCTGTGAGTATAAATTAAGTGAGTTTTTATTCGTGAAACTCCTGCGACGAGACAATGAGAGCATTGCGGAAGCAATGCGAAGTTGAGGAGCCCGCGATAGGCGTGCGTTGACGGGCGAAGCAGGAAACGCATCACGCCGTAAA
>CAYQIM010000057.1:0-2649 GCA_964417555.1 Rickettsiella sp.
ACGGCGTGATGCGTTTCCTGCTTCGCCCGTCAACGCACGCCTATCGCGGGCTCCTCAACTTCGCATTGCTTCCGCAATGCTCTCATTGTCTCGTCGAAGGTTTGACGCAAACCGATTTGCGTTTAGAGCAAGAAAAAAGTAATGCCTTGTTACTGCAAGCAACGAGTAGTGCCGAGCAAATTAAAGCCGATGCTCTCGTTAAGCTTAAAACCCATCCGCAGTTAGCCGATCAAATTGCGCAAGACACTGAGCAGCAACTGGATAATATTAAAAATACCACGCCGGTTAATAATAAAACCAAAGGACAATTAGACGTTTTATTACAATCCAGTCGTAATCAAGTTAATAGCCAAGCGCAATTAACGGGTTACCAAACCAACCAACTGAAATTAACCAGTCAGTTTTATACGGAATGGCCGAATGTCTTAAAAGACCTTTATAGCTCTGTTTCAGATGACAAATTATTTCAACAAAAACTCGATCTAGCACATCAAACAGTAGAAAAGGCGATGTTAGGTCGCATTATTACGCCTCAGCAAGGCGGTGTGTTATTTAAGACACTTTCTCATACCCTCGATAGTGTGCAGGCTTTGCATCAGCTTTATCAAAACCCCAACGCACGATCGGCCGACTTGCAAAAAATTTTAGCCTCACCGTTTGCAGAAAACATTGATAAATCCAATACGCCTATCTCGCAAGACACCTTACATCTACAAAATCATTATGACATTGATTTGACGATGCAAGGTATTAAGTCGGATCTTGTGAAAGGTAATCCGATTAATACACTGGCTTGGATGAAACTCACATCCGATCATCTCAATGAAGTGGTGCTCTTTGGTCAAGGTGTACAAAAAGCACAAGGTTTATTTAATAACGGTGAGAGTTGGCAATTACTCAAACAACGTTTAAGTGAACTCGATACAAAAAATGGCTTATTGACCCAAGCTGAAAAAGGCGAAAAAGCTGCCTTGCAGCATCTAGTGAATGGTGTTACCTCTGGAGATTATGCTCAAGTCATTCAACAGACGCCACAAGGACAAGCTATTCTAACGGACTACGCACAACAGTATAACAGTGTTGATCCCCGTGCTGCCTATAACAACTACATTTCGAGATCGGTACAACTAGGTCATGCGATGCAGGTAGATAATCACTTTATTCAGCCGATTCCCAATGATTTAAAATTACAAGCACAATCTGCTTTTATTCAAGGCACTGATCCCGATACCTTACTACAAGTGCTTGGATATCATGACTCACAAAATAAAGTCTATCTGGCCGCGAGCTTACAAAAACCTTTGCAACAAGAAGTTGCCTATACCGCTGGTTTATTGCAAGGAAATACTGATCCGGCTTTTTTAAGACAATTGATTTTAGCCAATCAAACCGGACAAGACTTTTCAAAAATCAGTATTGCGAATGCTAAAGATTTAAATACCAGTGATAAAAGTCTAAAAAATATCGTTGTTGCTAAATTACACGAAAATAACAGTGATATTTTTAATTACATTGATCAATTAGGTGATCCATCCCGTACTTTGAGCATCGTCAATATGGCAATGAATTATGTGAAATACCAAGGACTACTCAACAATGATCTAGTATTAAAAAATGTCAATGATTATATACAAAATTTTACTGATCGTTTTTCTAAAGCGTACCAGATTGCTCAAGGAGCAAATTATAGTTTTGATCTGAAAAATTTGGGTATTACGGCAAGTGAAGCCGCGACTTTAGCGGATCATGTCAGTGACGAAGCATATCAAGCTTTAGGAATACATAAACCCTATTCGGATCGTATTCCTGAAAAAATAGATGATGCGATTAAACAAATGTGGCAAGAGGGTATTTATAACTTAATCGAGTATTTTACGGGTAATCGAAATCAGTTAATGATTACCAATACGCCCGATAGATTGCTCGTAGCGAAGGATACCGCTGGTCATGTCATTTATTCGCAACCTTTTACGGATAGTTTAGTTACTTATGCGCATAGGGAACAATAATTATGTTATTAAGTAATGCGGTCGTTAAACCCAACTTTAGAGAACAATACCAGCAACAAGCGGAATTTTCTCAACCAAGTTATACCGCATCAATCAGCGGTAATTTTCTTAAACAATTAATCGAACCAGAAATAGCCCTGGAAAAAATAGCACCGCTAGCCGGCTACCATCCGCACTTTTCAACTTTGAATGACATTTACGATGCTGTACAACACGTCACAGAAACGCCAGGATTGCCGTTAACACAAAAAGTAGGCGATGGTATTGCCTCTCTCTTAGGCTTTGCATTAAACCCAATTAATATAGCTTTGGGCGGCGCCGGCTTATTAGCGAAAGGCTCTGTTAAAGGTGTTTCAGCGTTAGCACCCGAATTTTTGTCAAACTTTGCTAGAAAAACCATTACCAAATTATCAATGGAAACTGTGGGTTCATTAGGCGAAAAAGCCTTAACAGTCTCTAGTATTGGTACGGCGCCATTGATTCCTCAAAATCTAGCCGAATCGATAACACCGGATAATAAAGTGGACGTTTCGCATTTTATTAACAAGCGAGTCGCTATGCTCATGAAAAATTTTGGCCATCGTGTCCCCAAAATTAATTCGCATCACGCGACTGAAATTAGGCCGCGATTCGTCCTGCG